>NZ_JBEXGP010000006.1:0-202258 GCF_040607375.1 Micromonospora sp. NPDC005298 | reverse complement strand
AGCCCCGCAGTCGCGAACGAAAGGTGCCTGGGTGAGTGCGAGGAGTGAGCCGGGTTTGCGAGCCCCGCAGTCGCGAACGAAAGGTGCCTGGGTGAGTGCGAGGAGTGAGCCGGGTTTGCGAGCCCCGCAGTCGCGAACGAAAGGTGCCTGGGTGAGCGCGAGGAGTGAGCCGGGTTTGCGAGCCCCGCAGTCGCGGGCGGAGGGGGATGCCGTGAGCGCGCCGGATCTGCTCGTGGTGCGTGGGCTGGTGGCGGGCTACGGAGCCGCGCCGGTGCTGCGGGCCGTCGACCTCACCGTCGCGGCGGGCACGATCGCCGCCGTCGTCGGCGCGAACGGCGCCGGCAAGACCACCCTGCTGCGCGCGCTCTCCGGCATGATCCGCCCGACCGCCGGCCAGGTCGTCCTGGCCGGTGAGGACCTGCGGGGTACGCCGGTGGAGCAGCTCGTCCGGCGTGGCATGGCGCACGTGCCGGAGGGGCGGGGCGTGATCAGCGAGCTGACCGTCGACGAGAACCTGCGCCTCGGCGGGCTGTGGCGGCGTGACCGGGCCGACGCGGGCCGTGCCCTCGACGAGGTCTACGAGTTGTTCGAGCCGCTGGCGCGCCGCCGCCGACATCTCGGGCACCAGCTGTCCGGTGGTGAACGGCAGATGCTCGCGCTGGGTCGGGCCCTGGTCGGTCGGCCCCGACTGCTGCTGCTCGACGAGCCGTCGCTCGGCCTGGCGCCCCGGGTGGTCGCCCGGACGATGGCCCTGCTGCGCCAGTTGCGCGACCGGACCGGCCTGACCGTGCTCCTGGTCGAGCAGAACGTGCGCAGCGCGCTCGCCGTCGCCGACCAGGGCGTCGTGATGTCCCTCGGTCAGGTCGTCGTCGCCGCCCCGGCGGCCAGGTTGCGCGACGACGTCGACCTGCGCCACGCGTACCTCGGTTTCTGACCACCACCTTGTCCCCGGAAGGAGGACTGTTGGACCGCTTCGTCTTCCTCACCGTCGACGGCCTGTCCCGGGGCGCGGTGTACGCCGCGTTCGCGCTGGCCCTGGTGCTCATCTGGCGGGCGGCGCGGGTCGTCAACTTCGCCCAGGGGGCGATGGCCGTCGCCGCCGCGTACGTCGCCTACTCGGTGTCCGCCGCGACCGGCTGGTACTGGCTGGGCTTCGGGGTGGCGATCGTCGCCGGCCTGGTGCTGGGCGCGGTGGTGGACCGCGTCGTGATGCGGCACGTCGACCACGCGTCACCGCTCAACCCGGTGATCGTCGCGCTCGGGCTGGTGCTGCTGATCCAGGCAGTGCTGGGCATGGTGTACGGCAACGAGTTCCGCCCCGCCGAGACACCGTTCTCCCGCTCGGCCCTGCAGGTGGGCGGCGTCGCGGTGCTGTCGCCGTACGACCTGTTCGTCTTCGCCACGATCGGGGTGGTGGTCAGTGGGCTGGCCTGGATGTTCGCCCGTACCCCCGTGGGTCTGCGGATGCGCGCGGCGGCCTTCGCGCCCGAGGTCTCCCGTCTGCTCGGTGTCAACGTGGGTGGGATGTTGACGCTCGGTTGGGCGCTGGCGTCCGGGGTGGGGGCACTGGCCGCCATGCTCGTCATCCCGACCGAGTTGGGGCTGCATCCCCACGCGATGGACCTGGTCTTCGTGTCGGCGTTCACGGCGGCGGTGGTCGGTGGGCTGGACAGTCCACCCGGGGCGGTGGTCGGCGGTCTGGTGGTGGGTCTGCTGCTCTCCTACGTCAGTGGTTACGCCGGCAGTGACCTCACGCCCCTGGCGGTGCTGGTCCTGCTGCTGGCGGTGCTGCTGGTCCGGCCGGGTGGGTTGTTCGCCCCGGTCGCGGCGAGGCGGGTGTGAGCGCCACCGGGGCGGTGCTGCCCCCGAAGCACCGCCCGGCCGAGCCGGGTGACCGGCCGGCCGAGCGCCGCCGTGGCTCCACGCTGCTGCGCCACCTCGCCGTCGTGCTCGCCGTCGGGGCGCTGCTGGTGGCGGTCAGCTACTCCGTCGAGCCGTTCCGCAACTTCCAGCTCGCGACGGTGGCCGCCTACCTCTGCGCGACCGCCGGCCTGACCGTCCTCACCGGGCTCAACGGTCAGCTCTCGCTCGGGCACGGGGCGTTGATGGCCGTCGGGGCGTACACCGTCGCTCTGTGCCAGAACGCGTTCGCCGACCGGGGGATGACCGGCGGCTGGCTGCTGCCGCTCTCGCTCGGCGCGGCGATCGTCGCCACGGTCGCGGTCGGCGCGGTGGTCGGCGTGGCCGCGGCCCGGCTGCGGGGTCCCTACCTGGCCGGGGTCACCCTCGCCGTGGCCGTCGTCGTGCCGGCGCTGGCCGTCACCTTCGACGGTGTCTTCAACGGCGAGCAGGGGCTGTCGGTGCCGGTGGAGCCGCCGCCGTTGGCGCTCGGCCCGTACTTCCCGTACGAGCGGTGGCAGCTCTGGCTCACCGGCGCGGCCACCCTGCTCGCGTTGCTGCTGCTGGCGAACCTGATCCGCAGCCGGTACGGGCGTACCTTCCGGGCGGTGCGTGACGACGAGGTGGCCGCACGTCTCGCCGGCATCCACGTGGCCCGTACCCAGGTCCTCGCGTTCGTGGTCAGCGCCGCCACGGCCGGTCTCGGCGGTGCGCTGCTGGCGGTGCTCGCGCAGAGCGTCTCACCGGGCGCGTTCTCGTTGACGCTGTCGCTGTTCCTGCTGATGGCCGTCGTGATCGGTGGTCTCGGTCGGCTGACCGGCGCGCTGTGGGGGGCCGTGCTCCTCGTGGCCCTGCCCGATCTCACCCACTCCGCGACGGAGCTGCTCACGCTCTCGCCCGCGGTGGCCCAACGGCTGGAGGGCAACCTCCCGCTGGCGATCTTCGGACTCACCCTGATCGTCGTCATGATCGCCGCCCCCGGCGGTGTGCAGGGTCTGCTGTCTCGTCTGGGCCGGGCATTGCTGGCCCGCTGGCCGGCCCGGCGTTCCTGAGCTGTCTCCGGCCCGGCCTCGGCCGGGCCCCACCACCACACCGTTCCCGACAGAACCGGACCGAGAAAGGTCGGTGTTCCTCATGCACCGCACGGCACAACGCGGTCTCGCGATCGCCAGCACCATCGCCCTGCTCATCGCCGCCGCCGGTTGCAGCGGTGACGACGGTTCCGGCCCCGGAGGGGCGGCGGTGCCGGGCGTCACCGACACCGAGATCGTCGTCGGCACCCACATGCCGCTGACCGGGCCGGCCTCGGCCGGATACTCGAAGATCGCTCCGGCGACGAAGGCGTACTTCGACTACGTCAACGCGGCCGGCGGCGTGCACGGCCGCAAGATCACCTACAAGATCATGGACGACGGTTACAACCCGGCGAACACCCAGCAGGTGGTCCGCCAGCTCGTCCTTCAGGACAAGGTCTTCGCCGTCCTCAACGGCCTCGGCACGCCGACGCACACCGGAGTGCTCGACTTCCTCAAGAGCAACCGGGTGCCCGACCTGTTCGTCGCCTCCGGCAGCCGCAGCTGGGACCAACCGGACAAGTATCCGGGCACGTTCGGGTTCAACCCGGACTACACGGTGGAGGGCAAGATCCTGGCGAACTACGCCAAGGCGAACCTGGCCGGGCAGAAGGTCTGCTTCCTCGGCCAGGACGACGACTTCGGCCGGGACAGCCTGGTCGGCGTGGAGAAGGTCCTCGGTGCCGGTGCGGTGGCGGTCAAGCAGACGTACGTCACCAGCAACACCAACGTGGCCCCGCAGATCGGCGCGTTCAAGGCGGCCGGTTGTCAGGTCGTGGTCCTCGCCACCGTGCCGGGCTTCACCGCGCTCTCCATCGGCACCGCCGCGCGGCTGGGCTTCAAGCCGCAGTGGCTGGTCTCCAACGTGGGCGCCGACCACCCGACCCTGGCCAAGCAGCTCGGCGCCGCGGCTCCGCTGCTGGAGGGTCTGGTCGGCACCAACTACCTGCCGATGCAGAACGACACCGCGAACCCGTGGATCCAGCTCTTCATGAAGGTCAACAAGGAGCACAACGGGGACGCCCCGTTCGACGGCAACACCGTCTACGGGATGTCGGTCGGCTACCTGTTCGTGCAGACGCTGCTCGCCGCCGGCAAGGACCTGACCCGGGAGAAGGTGCTCCAGGCGGTGCAGAAGGGCGGCTTCCAGGGCCCGGGTCTGGTGCCGCTGCGCTTCTCCGCGACCGACCACTCCGGCTACGGCGGCCAACGGTTGAGCCGGGTGAGCGGGGGAGTGCAGAGCTACTTCGGGCCGGCGTACGAGACCGACGAGGCGGACGGCCCGGTCAACGAGTACACCGCGCCGCCCGCCGCCCCGCCCGCGAACGGGGTGCCGACCGTCTCCTGACCACCCGGACCGCCGGCCGTCGACCGGGTGTGGCCGCTCGTGACCACACCCGGTCGTCCGGCTGCGCGCGTCCCGGCGCGAAGCGGCGCGAGGGCGTTGACCGAGACAGATCAGCCCTCCTACTATCCGCACCATGACTGCAAATTCACGTTCGCCCGCCACCGTCACCGGCCGCCACCGGCTGATCATCGCGGGGCTAGACTCGGCGGTGCGTCGGGGGACGCCGTGGCGGTGAGGGGGCGAAGGCGGATGGAGACGGTCGAGGCGGCCGGCCGGGTCGACGGGCGGACCGCCCGGGCCGAGCGCACCCGCGCGGCCATCGTCGAGGCGCACCTCGCGCTCATCTCCGAGGGCGACCTGCGCCCGACCGGGGAGCGCATCGCCGAACGGGCCGGCATCTCGCTGCGGACGCTCTGGACCAACTTCAAGGACATGGAGACCCTGTTCGAGGCGAGCGGCGCCGAGGTGCTGCGCCAGCAGGACTCCGCCTACCGGCCGATCTCGCCCGGGTTGCCGCTGGCCAAGCGGGTCGACGCGTACTGCCGGCAGCGGGCCCGGCTGCTCCAGCTCATCGCGCCGTCGGCGCGGGCCGCGCAGATGCGCGAGCCGGTCTCGGAGCAGTTGCACCGCAACCGCCTCAAGCACGTCGACCGGGTCCGCCAGGAGGTCGAGCACCTCTTCGCCGCCGAGTTGGCGCGGGCCGGGCGAGGTCGGGACCAGTTGCTCAACGCGCTCGTGGCGGCCAGCATGTGGTCCGCCTGGTCGATGCTGCGCGACGGTCTCGGGTTGGGCGTGGACGCGGCCCGCGCGGTGATGGCCCGTACCGTGGGCGCGCTGCTGGCCGAGGTGGCGGCCGACTGATCCCGGCCGGTCCGGCCATCGCGCCCTCTTTCCATCCGGTTACCGATGGGTGACACTGGAACGCATGGTTACTGCATCAAGAGTGCAATTAACCGTGCTGCGTGGCCGGGACGACGAGTGCCGGGCCGTCCAGGGCCTGCTCGACGGCATCACCGACGGCGGCGGTTCCCTGCTGGTGCACGGTGAGCCCGGGTCGGGCCGCACCGCCCTGGTCGGTCACGCCCACCGGCACGTCGAGGGTCGCACCACCACCGTGCTCGCCGGCGCCGGGCTCGCCGAGGAGGCCGCCCTGCCGTACGCCGGGCTGCAACGCCTGCTCGATCCGTTGCTCGACCGGACGGCCGTCCTGCCCCGGGAGCAACGGCACCTGGTGCGGCGGGCGTTGGGCGGGGAGGACTGCCCCGACGCCCGCCAGCTCGCGCTGTCGATGGGCGTGCTCGGGTTGCTCGCCGCCGCCGCCCGGGACCGTCCGCTGCTGGTCACCATGGACGACGTCGACCTGGGCGACCCGCAGACCGGGCGGGTGCTGGCGTTCGTCGCCCGGCGACTGCGCCGGCTGCCGGTCGTCGTCCTGTTCACCGCCGACGTCACCACCACGATCGACGGGATCGCCGCGCACCGGCTCCGGCCGTTGACCGAACGGGAGAGCGTCGCCGTCCTGACCGACCGGCTCCGGCTGAGGAGCCTGCGGCAGGGCGATGCCGTCGGCGCCGACCGGCTGCCGGAGCGGCCCGCCCCGACGGTCGTCGCCGCGCTCGGCGCGGTCGGCGGCGGCAACCCGCAGGCCCTCGGCGATCTCGCCGACGCGCTCACCCCGGGGCAGTGGCGTGGCGAGGAGCCGCTGCCCACCGCGCCACCGACGGACGGCGCGCTGGGCCTCGCCTACCGGGCCCGGCTGGACCGACTCCCGCCGTCCACCCGCCGGCTGCTGCTGCTCGCCGCGCTGGACGAGGGGAGCGGACAGGGCACCGCGACACGGGCAGCCGCCGAGGCGCTCGCTCCGGCGGAGGCCGCCGGCCTGGTCCGTGTCGAGCCCGGCGGTGTCACGTTCCACCAACCGTTGGCCCGCGCGATGGTCGCGGCCACCGCGCCGCTCGCGGAACGCCGGGCGGCGCACCGGCTGCTCGCCGACGCGCTCGACCCGCGCGGGCAGCGCCTCCGCCGGGCGATGCACCTCGCCGCCGCGGCCGAGGGTGCCGACCCCGCCCTCGCCGCCGAGCTGGAGCTGGCCGCGGCGGACGGCGAGCGCGACTGGTCCACCGCCTCCGCCGCGTTGTGCCAGGCCGCCGCGCTCAGTGTCGACCGGGGTCAGGCGGCTGACCGCCTGCTGGCCGCCGCCCGCTACGCCTGGGACGCCGGTCAGCCCGGTCAGGCTCGACTGCTGCTCGACCGCCTCCGTGCCGCCCCCGCCGGGAGCGTCGACGGCCGCGTCGACCTGCTGCGCGGTGAGCTGGAGCTGCGCTGCGACCCGGCCGCCGACGCGTCGGCCACCCTGCTCGCGGCGGCCGACACGGTCGCCGACGCCGACCGGGCCCAGGCGTTGACCGGGCTCGTCCGCGCCGGCGAGGCCGTCTGCTTCACCGGAGACCAGTACCGGTACGCGGAGGTCGGGCACCGGGCGGCGGCGTTGCGGCGCCCGAACGACCCGCCGGAGCTGGAGTTGATGAGCTGTCTGGCCGCCGGGGTGGCGGCGACGCTGCGCGGCGATCACGAGCGGGCCGGCCCGACGCTGCGTCGGGCGGTCGTGCTGGGCGGCCGGTTGACCGGCCCGGCGTCGACCCCCACCGCGCTCGCGTGCGCGGCGGCCGCCGGTCTGGTGGTCGCCGTCGACGGTGCCGCGCACCGGCTCGCCGAACGCGCCGTCACCCTGGCCCGGGACCGGGGCGAGCTGTCCATGCTGCCCCGGGCCCTGGAGCTGCGGGCGGTCGCCGAATACTGGCTGGGACGGCACGAGACGGCGGCGGAGACCTCCCGCGAGGGACTGCGGGTGGCCCGCGCCACCGGTCAGACCAACTGCGCGAACGTGCACCTGGGCATGCTCGCCGTCCTGGCCGCCGTCCGCGCCGACCGGGACACCAGCCTGCGGTGGATCAGGGAGATCGGTGAGGCGCCGCCGCCGGGCAGTCGTCCGCACGCGCTCGCGGGGTGGGCGCTCGCCGTCCTCGACCTGGTCGACGGCCGGCACGACGAGGCGGCGACCCGCCTGGCGTCGTTGGCGCGGCTGGGCACCGGGCGGGGGCAGGTCATGGTGCAGGTGATGGCCACCCCGTACCTCGTCGAGGCCGCCGCCCACCTGGCCCACCGTCCGGCGGCGACTGCCGCTCTCGCCGTGTTCGACCGCTGGGCCAGCAGCACCGCGAGTCCGCTGCGTCGGGCGCTGTCCGCCAGGTGCCACGCATTGCTCGCACCCCGGGGCAGCGCCGAGGCCGACCGGGAGTTCCGGACCGCCCTGCGACTGCACCCGACGGAGGCCGGCGCGTTCGAACGGGCGCGGACCGAGCTGCTCTTCGGCCGGGAGCTGCGCCGCAGCCGACGGCCCCGCGACGCCCGAGGGCACCTGCACCGTGCCCGCGAAACGTTCACCCTGCTCGGGGTGGGGTGCTGGGCCGAGCAGGCCACGACCGAGCTGCGCGCGTCGGGGGAGTCGGTCGGATCGCCGGCCCTGCCGGCGGCGCGGCTGCTCACCGGCCAGCAACTGCGGATCGCCCAGCTCGTCGCCGAGGGCGCCACCAACCGCGAGATCGCCGCCCGGATGTTCCTGTCCACCCGCACGATCGACCACCACCTGCGCAACGTGTTCCACCGGCTCGGCATCCGCTCCCGTACCGAGTTGGCGCGCGCGTTCGTGGCCGCGCCCGGTTCGGGGCTCGCCTCGGAACGCTGAGCGTCCGCTCTGGACGCCGTAAACTATCACCGCTAGTTTATGGGCCATGGACCTCGCCCTCTCCACCGACCAGGTGGCGGTCCGGCAACTCGCCGCCGAGTTCGTCGACCGCGAGCTGGTGCCGCACGCGGCCGCCTGGGACCGGCGCGAGTCGGTCGACCCCGCCGTCGTGGGCATGCTCGGCGACCTGGGCTTCCTGGGCCTGACCATCGCCGAGGCCGACGGCGGCTCCGGCGGCGACCACCTCGCGTACTGCCTCGTCCTGGAGGAACTCGGGCGCGGCGACTCGGCCGTACGCGGGATCGTCTCGGTCTCGCTCGGCCTCGTCGCCAAGTCGATCGCCGCCCACGGCTCCGCCGACCAGCGCGCCGAGTGGTTGCCCCGGCTCTGCGCCGGCACCGCGCTCGGCTGCTTCGCGTTGACCGAGCCGGACAGCGGCTCGGACGCCGCCGCGCTGCGGACCCGCGCGGTCCGCGACGGCGACGACTGGCTGCTCACCGGCACCAAGACGTTCATCACCAACGGCACCACGGCCGACGTGGCGCTCGTCTTCGCCCGCAGCGGCGGCCCCGGGCACCGGGGCATCACCGCCTTCCTGGTGCCCACCGACAGCGCGGGCCTGACCCGCCGGGAGATCCACGGCAAGCTCGGCCTGCGCGGGCAGGCCACCGGCGAGCTGCGCTTCGACGAGGTGCGCGTGCCCGACACGGCGCGCCTCGGCGCGGAGGGCGCGGGGTTCCGCCTGGCACTGGCCACCCTGGCCAAGGGCCGGATGTCGGTCGCCGCCGGCTGCGTCGGCATCGCCCAGGGCTGCCTGGACGCCTCCGTCAGGTACGCCGGGCAGCGGACCCAGTTCGGCAAGCCGATCGCCGGTCACCAGCTCGTGCAGCAGATGCTCTCCGCCATCGCGGTGGACACCGCGGCCGCCCGCCTGCTGGTGTGGCAGGTCGCCGACCTGATCGACCGTGACCAACCGTTCGCCACCGAGGCGTCGATGGCCAAGCTCTTCGCCAGCGAGGCCGCCGTCCGCGCGGCCAACAACGCGGTCCAGGTCTTCGGGGGGTACGGCTACATCGACGAGTACCCGGTCGGCAAGTACCTGCGCGACGCCCGGGTCGCGACCCTCTACGAGGGCACCAGTCAGATCCAGCACCTCCTCATCGGACGCGCGCTCACCGGCGTCAACGCCTTCTAGCTCGACGGAGTTTCGGCATGCGAGTCTTCACCTCCCTCGACGAGCTGGCCGCGGCGGTCGGCGAGACCCTCGGCCCGGGTCCCTGGCAGCGGATCGAGCAGAGCCGCGTCGACCTCTTCGCCGACGCCACGGACGACCACCAGTGGATCCACCTGGACCCGGTCCGGGCGGCGGCGGGACCGTTCGGCGGGACGATCGCGCACGGCTACCTCACCCTGTCGATGCTGCCGGTGCTGGCCGGAGGGCTCTACCGGGTCGAGGGGGTGGCGATGGGGGTCAACTACGGCCTGAACCGGGTGCGTTTTCCCGCCCCGGTCCGCGTCGGCACCGCCGTCCGGGCCACCGTCACCTTCACCGAGGTGTCCCCGGTGAGCGGCGGGATGCAGCTGCTCGCGACGGTCACCGTGGAGAGCGACAGCGGTGGCAAGCCCGTCTGCGTCGCCGAGACGGTGAGCCGGCTCTACCGGGGTACGGCGGCCTGAAAGCGGCGGCGGCGGATCCGTCGCCGCCGCTTCGCCCGCGCCCGGGGTGGGGTGGCGCTCGCTCAGTCCGTCGGACGGAGCCGCGCGCCGAGCCAGCGCAGCTGACGACGGACGTGGACTGCCTCGCCACCCTCGTGGCCGTTGAACGGGTAGACGTGCATCTCCCGCTCCGGCGGGACCGGTCGGCCGGATGCGGCGCCGTACTGGTTGTAGGCGGCGAAGCCGGTCCTCGGCGGGCAGACGGTGTCGCGCAGCCCGATCCCGAAGTGCGCCGGCGCCGTGGCACGACGCGCGAGGCTTACCGCGTCCATGTAGGACAGCGTCCGCCACACCGCCTCCTCGGCCTCCCGGTGCACGGCCAGGTAGTGGGCGATCTCGCCGTACGGCGGGACGTCGCTGAGCTGGACGGCCCGTCGCATGTCGCAGAGGAACGGGGCGGTGGACAGCACCGCCGCGAGGTCGTCCACCAGGCCGGACACGGCAAGCGCGAGTCCGCCGCCCTGACTGTTGCCGACCACGGCGACCCGGCCCGCGTCGACCCCCGGCAGGGCGCGGACCGCCTCGACCGCCCGGACCGCGTCGGTGATCAGCCGGCGGTAGTGGTAGTCACGCGGATCGAGGATTCCCCAGGTGGCAGGCCACGGGCCGCCGGGAGCGCCGTGCGGGTCGGGGGTGTCGCCGGCGCCGTACTGCCCCGCCTGGCCCCGGTTGTCCATCAGCAGGTGCGCGTACCCGGCCACCGGCCAGGTGAGCCGCTCGTGCGGTAGTCCACGGCCACGGCCGTACCCGGCGTACTCCACCACGGCGGGCAGTGGACCTCGCGCCCCCGCCGCACGTGTGTACCAGGCGCGGACCGGGTCGCCGCCGAAACCCGCGAACGTGACGTTCCAGCAGTCCAGCAGCGGCAGGTCGGTGGGCTCCGGGCGGACGTCGACGAGCACCGGTCGGGTCGTCGCCTCGGCGAGGGTGTCGCTCCAGAACTGTTCGAAGTCGTCGGGCTCGACGATCATGGGCGAGTATCGCTCCAGGTCGGCGAGGTGCGGGGGTGGATGCGGCACGGGTCCTCACAGGTCAGTGCGGCTGGGCGGGGGGCGCGGTGCTCTCCCGGACGACCAACTCGGTCACCAGGTCGATCCGGCTGGTCGCCGGCTCGTGGCCACGGGCCAGTTCGAGCAGCATCTGGGTGGCGATACCGGCCATGTCGCGCAGTGGCTGGTTGATGGTGGTCAGCGGCGGGTCGGTCCACGCCGAGACCGGCAGGTTGTCGTACCCGATCACCGACAGGTCCTCGGGCACGCGCAGGCCGCACTGCCGCGCGGCCCGGAGCACGCCCATCGCCTGGATGTCCGAGCCGGCGAAGATGGCCGTGGGCCGGTCCGCGAGACGCAGGAGTTGCAGTCCGTGGTTGTGCCCGGCGCCCGCCGAGAAGCTGCCGAAACGGGTCAGCTCGCGGTCGAGGGGCACCCCGGCCTCCTCGTGCGCGGACTGGAAGCCGGCCGCGCGGGCGCGGCTGCAGAGCACGTCGGGCGGCCCGGAGATGATGGCGATCCGCCGGTGTCCCAGGTCCAGCAGGTGCCGGGCGGCGAGCAGACCGCCGTTCCAGTTGTTGGACCCCACGGTGGGCACCGACGCCGAGGTCGCGCTGTCGGTGTCGACGACGACGAACGGGATGCCGTGGCGTCGCAGGTGCTGCTGCTGGACCTCGGCCAGGTGGGAGAGCACGAACACCACCCCCAGTGGACGGTCGGCGAGCAACGCGTCCAGCCAGCGTGGCGGGGGGCGGTGCGCGCCGTCGAGTTGGGCGACGGACAGGCCGAGACCGGCGGCGCTGGTCACCGCCTCGACGCCACGCAGGATCTCCATCGCCCAGCCGGTGTCGAACTCGTGGAACACGAGATCCACGCGCCCCGCGCCGGACGTGGACCGCCGGTGGCGACGCTGGTACCGGTGGCGGTCCAGGCTCTCCTCGACCCGCGCCCTGGTGCCGGGAGCCACGTCGCCCCGGCCGTTGAGGACCTTGGAGACCGTCGCGACCGACACACCGACGTCGTTGGCGATGGTCGCGATGGTGGTGGAGGCGGGTGGGTCGAGCGGGCGGTGCTCTGTCATCGCAGCCCTCAACAGCATCCGAAAGTTTCGGACGACCCTAACATGAGCAGCCATTCGTGCCAGCCGATGCGCCCGTCACTCCGCCCGGTGGTCGTCCTCGACGTTGCCCTCGCGCAACAGAGCGTGAGCCGCCGCCCGACAGAGGGCAGTAAACGGCCCTCCGAGGCATCGATGAACCTCTTGACATGCCCCCGCGAGGCACTTAGGTTGCCGAAAAGGTTACGCAGGTTTCCGGAAAATTTCGGATCGTGAAACGTCCGCCGCGAAGCTGGCCCACCAGGGCGCGGAAGTGGCCGGAGCTAAGGGGTCTCGGCATGAGAAGTCACTCGCCCGTGGACAGCGACGTCGCGCCGTGGCGCGATCCGCACCTGCCGGTCACCGAGCGGGTCGAGGCGCTCGTGTCGCTGATGTCGCCGCAGGAGAAGATCGCCCAGCTGGTCGGGGTCTGGGTCGGTGCCGAGGCGTCCGGCGAGGGCGTCGCCCCGCACCAGTCCGACATGATCGACGGTACGCCGCCATGGGCCGAGATCATCCGGTACGGGCTGGGTCAACTCACCCGCCCGTTCGGCACCGCTCCGGTCGACCCGGTGCTCGGCGCCCGGTCCCTGGCCGCGTCCCAGGCACAGATCGTGGCCGCCAGCCGGTTCGGGATCCCGGCGCAGGTGCACGAGGAATGCCTCACCGGCTTCGCGGCCTGGCGGGCCACCGTCTACCCCACCCCGCTGGGCTGGGGCGCCGCCTTCGACCCCGAACTGGTCGAGGAGATGGCCGGTCGGATCGGAGGGTCCATGCGCGCTGCCGGCGTACACCAGGGGCTCGCGCCCGTCCTCGACGTGACCCGGGACTACCGCTGGGGCCGCACCGAGGAGACCATCGGCGAGGACCCCTACCTGGTCGGAACGACCGGGGCGGCGTACGTGCGGGGTCTGGAACGGGCCGGTGTCGTGGCCACCCTGAAACACTTCGCCGGCTACTCCGCCTCCCGGGGCGGGCGCAACCTCGCACCGGTGTCGATGGGCCCCCGCGAGCTGGCCGACGTCATCCTGCCGCCGTTCGAGATGGCCCTGCGGCTCGGTGGCGCCCGCTCGGTGATGAACTCCTACGCCGAGATCGACGGCCTGCCCGCCGCCGCCGACCAGGACCTGCTGACCGGGCTGCTGCGCGACGAGTGGGGCTTCACCGGCACCGTGGTCGCGGACTACTTCGCCGTGCGCTTCCTACAGACCCTGCACGGCGTGGCCGCGGACGCCACCGACGCCGCGCGGCTCGCCCTGCGCGCCGGAATCGACGTCGAACTGCCCACCGTGGACGCCTTCGGCCCCCCGCTGGTGGAGGCGGTCCGACGAGGGGAGGTCGACGAGGCGCTGATCGACCGCGCGTTACGCCGGGTGCTCACCCAGAAGATCGAGGTCGGCCTGCTCGACGCGGACTGGCGGGAACTGCCCGACGACGCCGCGAACCTGCGCCTCGACGACGAGACCAGCCAGGACGTCGCCGTACGCCTGGCCCGCGAATCCGTCGTCCTGCTGCGGAACACCGGCGTGCTGCCGCTGCCCTCCGGCCGGCGGGTCGCCCTGGTGGGCCCGGTCGCCGACGACCCGATGGCCCTGCTCGGCTGCTACTCCTTCCCCAACCACGTGGGCGTGCACCACAGCGGGTACGGGCTGGGCCTGGACATCCCGTCGCTGCGCGACGAACTGGCCCAGCGGGTCCCACTGCTCACCCACGAGCCGGGCTGCTCCGTCACCGGCGAGGACACCTCGGGCATCCCCGCGGCGGTCACGGCGGCCGCCGGGGCCGACGTGTGCGTGCTCGCCGTCGGCGACCGGGCGGGAATGTTCGGCCGGGGCACCTCCGGCGAGGGCTGCGACGCCGCCGACCTGCGACTGCCGGGCGTCCAGGCCGAACTGGTCCGGGCCGTCCTCGCCACCGGTACGCCCGTCGTCCTGGTGCTGATGACCGGGCGGCCGTACGCGCTCGGTCCCGAGTTCGACGCGGCGGCCGCCGTGGTGCAGGCGTTCTTCCTCGGCCAGCGGGGCGGGCAGGCTCTCGCCGAGGTGCTCACCGGCGTGGTGAACCCGTCCGGACGCCTGCCGGTCAGCGTTCCCCGCGACGCGGGCGGACTGCCCGGCACCTATCTGACGCCGCCGCTCGGCCGCCGCAGTGAGGTCTCCTCGGTCGATCCGACGCCCGCGTACCCGTTCGGACACGGGCTGAGCTACACCACCTTCGACTGGTCCGACGCCACGGTGGTGGGGTCGCGGGACGAGCCGACGCTCTGGCCGGTCGACGGCGCGGCACAGGTGCGGGTCACCATCGGCAACACCGGCGCGCGGGCCGGCGTCGAGGTGGTGCAGCTCTACCTGCACGACCCCGTCGCGCAGACCACCCGCCCGGTGGTCCGGCTGGTCGGCTACACCCGGGTGTCGTTGGAGCCCGGCGAGTCGGCGCGCGTGACGTTCGACGTACCGGCCGACGTGGCGTCGTTCGTCGGGCTGTCCGGGCGGCGCATCGTCGAACCCGGTGACGTCGAACTGCGACTGAGCCGGTCCAGCGGCGACGCGGTGGCGGCCCTGCCACTGCGGCTGACCGGCGTCGAGCGGTCGGTCGGCCACCAACGGGAACTGCTCACGTCGGTGCGGGTCGAGCCCCTCGTGGCCGTTCCGTCGGCCGACTAGGAGGCCGAGGATGACATCGACGCTACGGCCCCCGCCACCGGCCGCGCCCCGGGCGGCGGCGGAGTCGCACCGCCCCGCGCCGCGTCCGCGGCGGCGCCGCAGCTTGCGTCAGGCGCTTCGGCGGGACTGGCAGCTCTACTCGCTCGCCGTCCTGCCGCTGCTGTTCTTCCTGATCTTCCGATACCTGCCGATGGTCGGGAACGTCATCGCGTTCCGGCGCTTCAAGCCCGGCGGCAGCATCTTCGGTGAGTACTGGGTGGGCCTGCGCTATTTCCGGATGTTCCTCACCGACCCGACGTTCTGGGAGGTCTTCACCAACACGCTGGTGCTCGGGGCGCTGACGCTGCTGTTCTGCTTCCCGCTGCCGATCGTGCTGGCGCTGCTGCTCAACGAGGTGCGCGCCCGCCGGTTCAAGCGGTTCGTGCAGTCGGTGTCGTACCTGCCGCACTTCCTGTCGATCGTCATCGTGGCGGCGATGGTCATGCAGCTGACCTCGATCGACGGCGCGGCCAACCAACTGGTGCGGATGGTCGGGGGAGACCCGGTGGCGTTCCTGCAACAGCCGCAGTGGTTCCGCACCATCTACGTCTCGTCGGAGGTCTGGCAGACCGTCGGCTGGGGCACGATCCTCTACCTCGCCGCGCTCACCACGATCGACGAGGACCTCTACGAGGCGGCCCGGATCGACGGCGCCAGCCGGCTGCGGCAGACCTGGCACGTCACGCTGCCGGGGATCCGGCCGACGATGGTGACGCTGCTGATCCTCAACATCGGCAGTTTCATGGCTGTCGGGTTCGAGAAGGTCCTGCTGCTCTACAACCCGTTGACGTACCCGACCGCCGACGTGGTCTCCACCTACCTGTTCCGGATGGGCTTCCAGTCCAGCAACTTCAGTTACGCGGCGGCCATCGGTCTCTTCGAGGCGGTGATCGGGCTGGTCCTGGTCCTGTCGGCGAACCTCATCTCCCGTCGCACGGTGGGGACGAGCCTGTGGTGATCCTCGGCCGGAAGGCGGACGCCCCGACGACGCGCGGGCCGGTGGACAGCCGCGGTTACCGGATCTTCCGGGTGGTCAACACCATCGTCCTGATCGGCGTCGTGATCGTGACGCTGTTCCCGTTCCTCAACATCGTGGCCCGGTCGCTCAGCGACGAGGCGTACCTCATCGCGGGGAAGGTGAGCCTGGTCCCGCGCGGGTTCAACCTGACCGCCTACAAGCTGGTGATGTCCGACGCGATGTTCTGGACGAACTACCGCAACACGGTGGTGTACACGGTGGTCGCCACGCTCATCTCGATCGTGCTGACCACGTGCTACGCGTACGTGCTGTCCAAGCCGCAGCTCAAGGGCCGTGGCCTCCTCGTCGGGGTCGCGCTGTTCACCATGTTCTTCTCCGGCGGCCTGATCCCCAACTACGTGCTGGTCACCAGCCTGGGAATGAAGAACACCATCTGGGCGGTGGCGATCCCCAACGCGATAAGCGTGTTCAACCTGCTGGTCATGAAGGCGTTCTTCGAGAGCCTGCCGACGGAGTTGGAGGAGGCCGCCGCCGTCGACGGGCTGAACACGTACGGGATCCTGCTGCGCATCGTGCTGCCGCTGTCCAAGGCGATCATCGCGACGATGGTCCTCTTCTACGCGGTCTCCTTCTGGAACTCCTGGTTCAGCGCCTTCCTCTACTTCGACCGGCAGGACCTGCTTCCGGTCACCGTCTACCTCCGCAACCTGATCGTCGGCGCCACCAGCGCCGAGTCGTCAGCCGCCGACGCCGACAAGGTCCAGGCGGGGGCCACGTTCCAGGCCGTGACGGTCGTGCTCACCACCCTGCCCATCCTGGCGGTCTACCCCTTCGTCCAGCGGTACTTCGTCCGCGGCGTGATGCTCGGGGCGGTCAAGGGCTGAGCGGCGCGTCACCTTCCACCCCACCACCGAAAGGACGAGCCATGCTCTTCAAGCCGTGGCGTCGCGTGGCGACAGCCACCGCGGGTCTGCTCGCGCTCACCCTCATCGCCGGCTGTTCCGAGGATCCCGGTGAGTCGACGGACCTCTCGGAGAACAAGGTCGGCGCGATGGCCACCTACGGCGTCGGCGACCAGTTCAAGGCCACCGAGGCGCTGTCCTTCTCCACCCTCTACAACAACCACACGTTCTACCCGCTCAAGCAGGACTGGCTGTTCTGGTCCGAGCTGACCAAGCGGACGAACGTCACGATCCAGCCGGTCGCCGTCCCGTTGAGCGACTACGAGCAGAAGCGCAGCCTGCTGATCGGCGCCGGGGACGCCCCGCTGATCATCCCGAAGACGTACCACCCGCAGGAGAACGCGTTCGTGGCCTCCGGGGCGATCCTGCCGGTGAGCGACTACATCGATCTGATGCCGAATTTCAAGGACAAGATCGCCAAGTGGAACCTCAAGCCGGAGATCGACAACCTGCGGCAGTCCGACGGTAAGTTCTACCTGTTGCCGGGCATGCACGAGAAGCCCACGCAGGACTACACGGTGCTGATGCGGATGGACATCCTCCAGGAGCTCAACCTGGCGGTGCCGAAGACCTGGGACGACCTGTACACCGTGCTCAAGGCCATGAAGGCGAAGTACCCGAACGTCTACCCGTACTCCGACCTGTTCAGCAAGCCCAACCCGACCGGCGCCCTGCTGAACATCCTCGGCTCGGCCCACGGCACCCAGGCGGGTTGGGACTACCAGCACGCCACCTGGGACCCGGCGGCGAAGAAGTTCACCTACACCGGCGCGTCCGAGCAGTACAAGCAGATGGTCACGTACCTGCACAAGCTCGTCGCCGAGGGTCTGCTCGACCCGGAGAGCTTCACCCAGACCGACGACCAGGCCCGCCAGAAGCTCGCCAACGGCAAGTCCTTCGTGGTCACCGGCAACGCGCAGACCCTGGTGAACAACCACCGGCCCGACCTGGCCAAGACCCTGCCGAACGCCAAGATGGCGAAGATCCCGCTGCCGATCGGCCCGGCCGGTGAGATCAATCCGTTCCCGCGCCTGGAGAACGGCATCATGATCTCCACGAAGGCCCGGGAGAGCAAGAACTTCGTGGCCATGATGCAGTTCATCGACTGGTTGTGGTATTCCGACGCCGGCCTGGAGTTCGCCCGCTGGGGAGTCGAGGGCACCACCTTCACCAAGGACGCGTCAGGCAAGCGCACGCTCGACCCCGGCATCGACTTCCTGGGGCTCCACCCGAAGGCGCCCAAGCACCTGCAGAAGGACTTCGGGTTCCACAACGGCGTCTTCGCCTACGGCGGCACCCCCGACCTGGTCCGAGGGTTCTTCTCACCCGAGGAGTTGGAGTTCCAGAAGGTGATGGACGCCCGCAAGCCGAGGGAGGTGCCCCCGCCCGCCCCGTTGAGCGACGAGGAGCGCGAACAGGTGTCGCTCTGGGAGACCCCGCTCAAGGACTACGTCACCCAGAACACGCTGAAGTTCGCCCTCGGCCAGCGGCCCCTGAGCGAGTGGGACGCGTACGTGGCCGAGCTGAAGGCGAAGAACTCCGAGCAGTACATCGACATGGTCAACAAGGCGTACGAGCGGTTCCAGAAGAACAACGGCTGACCGGCGGCGTCCGGTCGGGCGTCGCCCGTCGCCCGACCGGACCCCGACGACCAAGAGGACAGCGATGCGCATCACCGTTTCCGACAAGCGCGCCGACGGCCGCACCGACGCCGGGCGGCCCCGTGCCGAACGGCCGCTCGGGGCCGACCCGGGAGGCCGGCCGTGAGCGGCGCGGGGCACGCCTGGCGGCAGTTCGGCGACGGGCCGCTGTCCCGGGCCACCTCCCGGATCTACATCCTGCTCGTGGTCGAGCTGCTGCTCCTGCTCACCACCCTGCCCGGCCTGCTCCCACTGCTCCTGCTCGACCGTGACGCCAGCAACCTGCCGCTGGTGGCGCTGTTTCTGGTGCCGGTCGGCCCGGCGGTCGCCGCCGCCCTGTACGCGCTGCGCCACCAGCGCCCCGACCTGACCGACCTGCGCCCCGCCGCCGCGTTCTGGCGCGGGTACCAGGCCAACCTGGCCGGCGTCCTGCGCGTCTGGGTGCCGACGCTGCTGTGGCTGACCGTGCTCGCCGTGAACCTCGCCCACCGTGGCGCGGTGGGCCTTCCCGGCTGGTGGGCCGTGCCGCTGGTCCTGATCGCGGTGGGCGTGGCGCTCTGCGCTGCCAACGCCCTGCTGATCACCGCGCTGTTCGACTTCCGCACCCGCGACGTGCTCCGTCTGGCCGTGCACTTCCTCGTCCGTACCCCCGGTGTCACCGTCGGCAACGCCCTGCTGCTGGCCGCGGCGGCCGGGATCACGGCGGTGTTCTCCGAGGCGGTGCTGGCGATGCTCGCCTCGGTGACGGTCCTGGCGTTCCTGCGCGTCGGCGACCCGATGCTCCACCTGATCCGCGAGGAGTTCACCGCATGAGCCTGCCCGTCACCGCCGACGTGCCCCCCGGGGGCGACCACGACCCCGGGGCCGGGCCGCACCCGGCGTACCGCGTCGTCGTGCGGGAGGACGGGTGAACGCCGACAGGTCCGTCGATGTGGAGCACCCGGTGTTCGTCGGGGAGCCGACGCAGACCCACGAGCCGCGCGTGCACGCCGCCTGGCTGCCCCCGGAGGCGTTCCGGTCGCTCGGTGCGCGCCGCGTCCTCGTACACGGTGAGGGGTTGCTCGTCGACACCGTCCTCGACGAGGTCTCGCGTGCCTGCGCGCGCTACGGCGGACGGGTGTGGCATTCCCCGTCGTGGAACGTCGACGTCGACCTGGTGCTCGCCCTGCGGGCCGCCGGCGAGTTGCCCAACCCGGCCGTGGAGGCCGCGCGGTCGGCGGGGGAGGCGGCGCTCGGCGACGGCGAACCGCTCGGCGACGAGGGGTTCCTGCTGGCCCGCGACGGCGACGTGACGGTCGTGCTGGCCGACGCGCCCGGCGGCCTGCTGTACGGGCTGTTCCACGTGGTCCGGCTCTGCGCGGCGGCCTTCGACCCGACCCGCCCACCCGAGCGACACCGGCCGGCGTCGCGCCGGCGCATGCTGAACCACTGGGACAACGTGGCCGTGCACCCGGTGATGGGCCAGGTCGAACGGGGGTACGCGGGCGGCTCCATCTTCTGGCGCGACGGCTGTGCGCGCGGCGACCTGGCCCGGGTGCGCGCGTACGGGCGGCTGCTGGCGGCCAGCGGCGTCAACGCGATCTCGGTGAACAACGTCAACGTCGCGCGCACGGAGGCGCTGCTGCTCACCGACCGGCTCGGCGACGTGGCCGACATCGCCGACGTGCTGCGCCCGTACGGAATCCGGGTGCACCTGTCGGTCAGCTTCGCCGCGCCGGTGCTCCTCGGCGGACTGCCGACCGCCGACCCCCACGACGAGGCCGTCCGCGACTGGTGGGCCGCCGCCACCCGCCGGGTGTACGACCGCATCGGGGACTTCGGCGGCTACCTGGTGAAGGCCGACTCGGAGGGGCAGCCCGGCCCGTTCACGTACGGGCGTGACCACGCCGACGGGGCGAACCTGCTCGCCGAGGCCCTCGCCCCGCACGGGGGAGTGGTGCACTGGCGGGCGTTCGTCTACGACCACCACCAGGACTGGCGGGACCGGTCCACCGACCGGGCGCGGGCCGCGTACGACCATTTCACACCGCTGGACGGGAAATTCCGCACCAACGTCGTCCTACAGGTGAAGTACGGCCCGGTGGACTTCCAGACGCGCGAACCGGTCTCACCGGTCCTCGCCGCGATGCCGGCGACCCGGGTGGCGCTTGAGGTGCAGGTGACCCAGGAGTACACGGGCCAGCAGCGGCACATCTGCCACCTGGGCCCCTGGTGGGGCGAGGTCCTGCGGTTCGCCCCCTGGGGTCCGGGCGGGCGGACGATCGCCGAGATGGCCGTCGGGGAGGCGGGGTCCGGTGGTGGCCTGGTCGCCGTCGCCAACACCGGCGACGACCCGTTCTGGACCGGACACCCGTTGGCGCAGGCCAACCTGTACACCTTCGGGCGGCTCGCCTGGGACCCACGGCTCGACCCGACGGCCGTTCTCGACGAGTGGATGACGCTGACCTTCCCGCCGTCGGCGACCGCCGAACCGGAACTGGTCCGGCGAACCCTGCACGAGATCATGGACGACTCGTGGCGGACCTACGAGCGGTACACCGCCCCGCTGGGCGTCGGCTTCATGGTCCACCCCGGCGACCACTACGGCCCCGACGTCGACGGGTACGAGTACTCCCGGTGGGGCACCTACCACTTCGCCGACCGGGACGGCGTCGGCGTGGACCGCAGTCGCGCGTCCGGCACCGGCTTCGCCGGGCAGTACCCGCCGTACTGGGCGCAGGTGTACGAGTCGCCCCGGACGTGCCCCGATGAGTTGCTGCTCTTCTTTCACCACGTCCCGTACTCGCACGTCCTGCACAACGGCTCGACGGTCATCCAGCACATCTACGACACCCACTTCGCGGGCGTCGAGGAGACCGAGACGATGCGGCGCCGCTGGCGCACGCTCAACGGGATGATCGACCCGACGGTGTACGAGCGGGTGGCCGAGCGTCTCGACGAACAGGTGCGCTGCGCCACCGAGTGGCGCGACCAGGTCAACACGTACTTCTTCCGCAAGTCGGGTGTGCCGGACGCGCGGGGGCGGCGCATCTACTGATCCGCCGGTCACCAGGGGTGGACGGTGCCGTCCTCCAACCTGTTCACCGGGAGGTACGCCGGCGCGTACGGATACCGTGCCGCCGCCTCCTCGTCGATGTCCACGCCGAGACCGGGGGCCTCGGCGGGATGAAGGTAGCCGTCGGCGTAGTGGTAGCCGTGCGGAAACACCTCGTCGGTCTGCGCGGTGTGCCGCATGTACTCCTGGAGCCCGAAGTTGGGGATCGAGATGTCCAGTTGCAGCGCCGCGGCCATGCAGACGGGGGAGAGGTCGGTGGCCCCGTGCGACCCGCTGCGGACGTGGTGCAGCGCCGCGAGGTCGAAGATCCGGCGCAGGTGGGTGATGCCGCCGGCGTGCACCACTGTCGCCCGGATGTAGTCGATGAGCTGTTCCCGGATGAGCTGCGCGGCGTCGAAGATGCTGTTGAAGACCTCGCCGACGGCGACCGGGGTGGTGGTGTGCTGCCGGATCAACCGGAAGCCCTCCTGGAGGTCGGCGGGGACCGGATCCTCCATCCAGGTGAGCGCGTACGGCTCCAGGCTGCGGCCGAGCCGGGCCGCCTCGATCGGCGTGAGCCGGTGGTGCACGTCGTGCAGCAGCCGCAGGGTGGGGCCGAACTCGTCGCGGACCCGGGCGAACACGCTCGGCACGTGCGACAGGTAGCGCTGCGTCGACCAGGTGGCCTCGCTGGGCAGCGCCGCGTCGGCCGGCTCGTAGAAGAGCTTGTCGGCGCTGACCCCGTACGTCTTCGGCAGGCCCGGCACCCCGCACTGCACCCGTACGGCCCGGTAGCCGAGGTCGACGTAGCGGGCGACCTCCACCAGCACCTCCTCGACGGTCTCGCCGTTGGCGTGGCCGTACACGGTGACTCCCTCGCGGGAACGGCCGCCGAGTAGCTGGTACACGGGTAGGCCGGCGACCTTGCCCTTGATGTCCCACAGGGCGGTGTCCACGGCGGCTATCGCGCTCATCGTGACCGGCCCGCGCCGCCAGTACGCCCCCTGGTACAGGTACTGCCAGGTGTCCTCGATGCGGGCCGGGTCCCGGCCGATCAGCAGCGGCGCCACGTGGTCGCGCAGGTACGACGCGACGGCCAGTTCCCGGCCGTTGAGGGTGGCGTCCCCGACGCCGGTGACGCCCTCGTCCGTGACGATCTTGAGGGTGACGAAGTTGCGGCCCGGACAGGTCACGATGACCCGGGCGTCGACGATCTTCACTCGATCTCCTTCGAGCCCTCGGGTCCCGTGTGGACGGGCGCAGGGGGGTGCCGCGAGGGATGGGGCGAGCCCGACACGTTTCGAGAACGCATCGATGATAGCCCGCCCATCGATGTCCGGTCAGGGCTCCTCGTGGGCAGCTCGCGCCCTGTCCCGCCTTCCGAAAGGATTCCGGAAGTCTTGACAATCGAACGCGCTCGATTGAAGCTGACGTGGTCACGCGAGCCGCGGTCAGGGTCGGGCGAAGGGCAGTCCTCGACTTACCCCCCTTCCATGCGCCAATTCCCCCGAGGGATCGCGAACGATGACACTCAAGACAAGGCTGTTCGGCGCCGTCCTGGCGGTCCTCACGCTGGCCGCCGCCGCGCTGACGTTCGCCGCGCCGGCATCGGCGGCGACGCTGACACAGGTGACCGGCTTCGGCACCAACCCCACGAACCTCCAGATGCACCTGTACGTCCCGGACCGGGTGGCCACCCGGCCGGCCGTCCTGCTCGCCCTGCACTACTGCACCGGGTCGGGCCCGGCGTTCCACTCCGGCACCCAGTACGCGTCCCTCGCCGACCGGTACGGATTCATCGTGATCTACCCGTCGGTGACCCGCAGCAGCAAGTGCTGGGACGTCGCCTCACCGCAGGCCCTGCGCCGAGGTGGGGGCAGCGACCCGGTCGGTCTCATGTCGATGGTCGACTACGTGAAGCAGCGGTACTCCGCCGACCCGGCCCGGATCTTCGCCACCGGCACCTCGTCCGGGGCGATGATGACGAACGTCATGCTCGGCGACTACCCGGACGTGTTCGCGGCGGGCGCGTCCTTCGCCGGAGTGCCCTTCGGCTGCTTCGCCACCGGTGGCAGCTCCGAATGGAACAGCGAGTGCGCCAACGGGCAGCTCATCAAGACCGCACAGCAGTGGGGTGACCTGGTCCGCGGGGCGTACCCGGGTTACACCGGCCCGCGGCCGCGCATGCAGATCTGGCACGGCACCAACGACGAGACACTGCGCTACCCGAACTTCGGCGAGCAGGTCAAGCAGTGGACCAACGTGCACGGGTTGAGCCAGACCCCGACGTACACCGACTCGCCGCAGTCCGGCTACACCCGCACCCGGTACGGCAGCAGCGGCCCGATGGCGCCGGTCGAGGCGATCAGCATGCAGGGCGTCACGCACAACCTGCCGGTCGACGCGGCGCAGGTGATCCGCTTCTTCGGGCTGGACGGCACCACGCCCCCGCCGACCACCCCGCCGCCGACGACGCCGCCCCCCACGACCCCGCCGCCGACCACCCCGCCCCCGACGACGCCGCCCCCCACCACTCCGCCGCCCACCACCGGCGCCTGCCGGGTCGGCTACACCGTGAACGCCTGGAACAACGGCCTCACCGCGAGCGTGACCATCACCAACACCGGTACCGCCGCCGTGAACGGGTGGTCGCTGACCTTCACCCTGCCCAGTGGGCAGCGCATCACCAGCGGCTGGAACGCGCAGTACTCCCCGACCAGCGGTGCGGTGACCGCCCGCAACGTCTCCTACAACGCCACCATCGCCCCGAACACGTCTGTCGACATCGGTTTCCAGGCCACCCACGAGGGCGGCATCGGCAGGCCCTCGTCGTTCGCCCTGAACGGTGCCACGTGCTCGGTCGCCTGACCTCCTCTCCACACCACCATCACGAAGGAGCCACACGATGAGAAACGCGAGATGGAGAGCGGCGACGAGAGCCGCCATCGCGCTGACCGGGGCCGGCGCCCTCGCCGCCGGGATGGCGCTGGTGCTGACGGCGCCCGCCTCCGCCGGCACCACGCTCGGCGCGTCGGCCGCCGAGAAGGGCCGGTACTTCGGTACGGCGGTGGCGGCGTTCAAGCTGTCGGACAGCGCGTACACCACGATCCTGAACCGCGAGTTCAACATGGTGACGCCCGAGAACGAGATGAAGATCGACGCGACGGAGCCGCAGCAGGGCCGGTTCAGCTACAGCTCGGCCGAGCAGATCGTCAACCACGCCCGCAGTCGCGGGATGCAGGTACGCGGTCACACCCTGGCCTGGCACCAGCAGCAGCCCAGTTGGATGCAGGGCATGAGCGGCAGCGCGCTGCGACAGGCGATGCTCAACCACGTCACCCAGGTGGCGACGCACTTCCGGGGCCAGATCTACGCCTGGGACGTGGTGAACGAGGCGTTCGAGGACGGCAACTCGGGCGCTCGTCGTGACTCGAACCTGCAGCGCACCGGCAACGACTGGATCGAGGCGGCGTTCCGTGCCGCACGGGCGGCGGACCCGGGCGCGAAGCTCTGCTACAACGACTACAACACCGACAACTGGACCTGGGCCAAGACCCAGGCCGTCTACAACATGGTGCGGGACTTCAAGTCCCGTGGCGTCCCGATCGACTGCGTCGGGTTCCAGTCGCACTTCAACAACGAGTCGCCGTACGCGAGCAACTACCGCACCACGCTGTCCAGCTTCGCGGCGCTCGGCGTGGACGTGCAGATCACCGAGCTGGACATCCAGGGCGCCTCGGCGTCCACGTACCGCAGCGTGGTGGAGGACTGCCTGGCGGTGGCCCGCTGCAACGGCATCACGGTGTGGGGGATCCGGGACAGCGACTCGTGGCGGTCCTCGCAGACCCCTCTGCTGTTCACCAGCAGCGGCGCCAAGAAGCCGGCGTACGACGCGGTGCTCACCGCGTTGAACAACGGCACCACCCCGCCGACCACCGAACCGCCCACGACCCCGCCGCCCACCGACCCGCCCACCGACCCGCCGACGACCCCGCCCCCGGGGCCGGGTGGCTGCACCGCGGCGGTGACGGTGAACCAGTGGACCGGCGGTTTCGTGGCGAACGTCCGGGTGACGGCCGGCTCGTCGGCCCTCAACGGCTGGACGGTGACGATCACCCTGCCGTCGGGCGCGACTGTCACCAACGCCTGGAGCGCCGACCGCAGCGGCAACACCGGCACGACGAACTTCCGGAACGTGGCCTACAACGGCCAGGTCGGCGCCGGACAGTCCACCGAGTTCGGCTTCCAGGCCAACGGCACCGCGGGCACGCTGACCCCGACCTGCGCGGCGGGCTGACGTGAGCACCGGCCGGTGTGGAGGGTGCCCGGAACCTCCGCACCGGCCGGCCCGCGCGGGGTCGGTCGGGGCGCGACCCTAGCCGACGAGGCGACGTTCCCAGGCCCAGGCGGCGATCTCGACCCGGTTGCGGGCCGGGAGCTTCGTCTGCACGCTCGCCAGGTGGGTCTTGACGGTGCCGACCGCGATGAAGAGCCGGGCGGCGATCTCGGCGTTGGTCAGGCCCCGGGCCACGAGCTTGACGACGTCGAGCTCCCGTGGCGACAGGCCGCCGTCGTCGTACCTCGGAGCGGGTGAGCTGAGGTGCTCCAGCAGCCGTACGGTGATGGACGGGCTGATCAGCGCGTCGCCCGACACGGCCGCGCGGACCGCCTCCACCAGGAGCGCCGGCCCGGAGTCCTTCAGCAGGAAACCGCAGGCGCCGTTGGACAGCGCCGTGTGCACGTACTCGTCGAGGTCGAAGGTCGTCACCACGACGACCCGGATCGGGTCGGTGACACCCGGCCCGGCGAGCAGCCGCAGCGCCTCGAGGCCGTCGAGGCGGGGCATCCGGATGTCCAGCAGCACGACGTCCGGTCGCAGCCGCCGGGCCAACTCGACGGCGGCGACGCCGTCGGCCGCCTCGCCGACCACCGCCATGTCCGGCTGCGCACCGATGATCATGCTGAAGCCGGTACGGACCATCGCCTGGTCGTCGGCGATCAACACCCGGATCACCGGACCACCGCCGAACGCAGCGGGAAAGCGGCATCGAGCACCCAGCCGCCGGCGACGCCGGGCCCGGCGGTGATCGTGCCGCCGAGGGCGCGTACCCGCTCGGCGAGGCCGACCAGGCCGAAGCCGTGCCCCCGAGCCGGCGCGGTGCGTGGCGACGCGCCGTCGTCGGCGACCCGGACCAGCAGCCAGTCCGGGGTACGACGCACCGACACATACACCGCCCGCGCGTCGGGGGCGTGCTGACGGGCATTGGTCAGCCCCTCCATCACCACCCGGTACGCCGACGTCGACACCTCGACCGGTAGCCCGTCCAGGTCGCCGTCGACGTGCAGCCGTGCCGGCGCGTTCGCCGTCCCGTTGAACCCCGCCAGCAGCGGCACCAGGTCGGTCACGCCGGCCAGCGGGGCCAGCGGCGCGTCCGGCGGAGCATCGGGGTTACGCAGGATCCCGACCATCCGCCGCATCGAGGCCATAGTCTCGGCTCCGGCCCGCTCGATCTGCTCCAGCGCGACGATGACCCGACGTGGGTCCTGCTCGGCGACGAACCGGGCACCCTGCGCCTGCACCACGATGCCCGTCACGTGGTGGGCGATGAAGTCGTGCAGGTCACGGGCGAACTCCGCGCGCTGCTCGGCTCGGACCAGCGCGATCGCCCGCTCCCGACCGGCGGCGATGACGCGCAGGTAGAGCCCCACCCCGGCGGCACCCGCAGCGGCGAGCACCTGGAGCAGACCGAAGATCACCAGCTGGTTGTCGGTGCCGACGCGCAGCGGCATCGCCGCGACGGCGAGCCCGGCGGCGACCGCGGCCGCCAGAGCGGGCCGGGGCGCGCCCCAGCGCGTCACCACGAACACCACCCCGATCAGCCCGGCCGACTCGGCCAGCCCCCAGGTGCGGGCGGGCAGCATGCCGTCGGAGAGGAACACCATCGCCACGGTCACGGCCAGTGAGGCGGTGGCGAGTGCCAGCGCGGCCAGCGGCAGCCGGCGGGAACCCAGCCGGTGCACCGGCAGCCAGATCGGCACCGTCGCCACCGCCAGCCCCATCGGCACCGGCAGGAACAGCAGAGTTGTGACTCTGGGGATGTCCTGCGTGCTGGACGCGAAGTCGAAGAGGGCGAGCAGGCCAAAGGCCACCAGGCCGGCGGCCTGGGCCAGGCGTACCCACCATCGTCGAAGATCCAGCGCGCTCATGATGACCCAGCGTAGCCAGCCGCGTGTCGACGGCAGATCAGCCGAAAGGCAGACCCGACGTCGGCGATACCCGGCCCCGGGCCGATGCGCCAACCCTCCGGCCACGGCGACGCTTCCCGGGTCACATCGCAGCCCCTGGAGGAACAATGACAACCCACGCCCCGCCGCAGACCGGTCACGCGGCGGTCGCCGCCGTCGACCTGGTGAAGGTGTACGGCAGCGGCGACACCGCGGTCCGTGCGCTGGACGGGGTCTCGGTCGGCTTCGGCCGGGCCGAGTTCACCGCGATCATGGGGTCGTCCGGGTCCGGCAAGTCGACGCTCATGCACTGCCTCGCCGGCCTGGACACGGCGACCTCCGGCCGCGTCCTGCTCGGCGGCTCGGAGCTCACCGGTCAGTCCGACCGGACGCTGACCCGGGTACGCCGCGACCGGATCGGTTTCGTCTTCCAGTCGTTCAACCTGCTGCCGCAGCTCACCGCGGCGCAGAACATCACCCTGCCGCTGGACCTCGCCGGCCGGGCGCCCGACCGGCAGCTCCTGGAGCACCTGGTACGGGTACTCGGCCTCGGCGACCGGCTGGGACACCGACCCAGCGAACTGTCCGGCGGCCAGCAGCAGCGGGTGGCGCTCGCGCGGGCACTGGTGTCACGACCCGAGGTGGTCTTCGCCGACGAGCCGACCGGCAACCTCGACTCCCGCTCCGGGGCGGAGGTGCTCACCGTCCTGCGGAACTCGGTACGCGACCTCGGCCAGACCGTCGTCATGGTCACCCACGACCCGATCGCCGCCGCGTACGCCGACCGGGTCGTGCTGCTCGCCGACGGGCGGGTCGCCGGCGAGATCGACAGACCGGACCAGGGCTCCGTGACCGACGCGCTGCGTGATCTGGCGGCGGCGGCATGAGGGCGACCGTGCTGCGTACCCAGGTGAGCGCCGTCGCTCGCCGCCCCGGCCGACTCGTCCTGACCGGCCTGGCCATCCTGGTCGCCGCGTTCGTCGTCTTCGGCACCGTGCTGGTACAGGAGATCACCGAACGGACCGTGCGGGACAACCTCAGCGGCACCCCGGCCGCCACCGACCTCGTGATCGGTGACCCCGAACAGCCGCCACCCAGCACCATGGAGCTCCAGCGGGTCCGGGACGTACCCGGCGTGACCGAGGCGGTGGGCCGGACGACGATCGGGGTCTCCCTCGGCGAGGGGTACCTCAACCTGCACGCCGACCCCGGCTCCGGCCCGCTGGGCACCGCCCGTCTGATCCAGGGCAGCTACCCGGAGCAGCCGGGCGAGATAGCCATCACCCCGCGTACCGCCGAGCGGCTCGGGCTCGCGGTCGGCGCCTCGACCAGCGGTACCGGCGGCGAGCTCACCACGCCCACCCGGCTCACCGTCACCGGCATGGTCGACACCCCGGACGACGCCGGCTACGACGCGTACGCACCGGACCGCCTCGTGACCGCCTGGGCGCGCCTGAGCACCGTGCAGCGCATCGACGTGCGGGTGGCGTCCGGCGAGTCCGCGGAGTCCGTCCGTCGACTGGTGACCGCGGTCGTCGGGTCCGGGCAGCCGGTCCGCTCCGGCGCCGAGGTGCGCCAGGCCGAGGCCAACGCGGCCGCCGAGCAGGTCGGCAGGCTCTTCGTCCTGGTCGGCGTGTTCGTCTCGATCGCGGTCATCGCCGCGGCGCTGGTGGTCACCTCGACCTTCCGCATCGTCTTCGCCCAGCGGATGCGGCAGCTCGCGCTGCTGCGCGCGGTCGGCGCGGGCCGCGCGACACTGGTGGGCGCGTTGACCGCCGAGGGAGCCCTGACCGGGCTGGTCGCCGGCGTCGCCGGTGTCGCCGGGGCACTCGCACTCGGGTACGCCCTGCCGGCCGTGCTGCGCGCCTCCGGCATGGCCGTCTCGTCACCCGGCCTGCCGCTGGCGGCGGCGGTCGCGGTGGTGCTCGGTGCCGTCGTGATCACCGTCCTGGCGGTGCTCGCGCCGGCGCTGTCCGCCTCCCGGGTCGCCCCGCTCGAGGCGCTGCGCACGGCGAGCACCGCCGCCGGCCAGCGCGGCGTCGGTGCGGTCCGCCTCGTCGCCGGGCTGCTGCTGGCCGTGGGTGCGGTCGTCGCCGCCGTCGGCACGTGGCACCGGTTGCCGACACCCGACCAGGAGTCGTACGACCCGACGATGCCCCTGCTCCTGCTGGTCGGGTCCGGCTCGCTGGCGTTCTTCGCGCTGGTGGCGCTCGGTCCGCTGCTGGTGCGGCCGGTGCTGGCCGTGGTGGGCTGGCCGCTGCGTCAGCTCGGCCCACACGGCCGGCTGGCGGTCGGCGGGATCGGCGGAACGCCACGCCGTGCCGCCGCGGTCTCCGTGGTGGTCGCGCTCGGGGTGACCCTGATCTCCGGGGTGGTCATCGGCGGCGCGTCGATGGGGATGCTCGCCGACCGGGAGATGGCGCTCTCCGCGCCGACCGACTTCGAGGTCACCACCAACGACGGGTCGCTCCCGGCCGCCGTCGTGACCCGTGCCGAGACCGCACGCGGGGCGCTCGCCCGGGTGGTGCCGTACCGACGGGTCGACGAGGTCACGCTGACCCGCGGTGCCAGCCGCCTCGGCGACGACACGTCCGGTTACCCGACGAGTGACCTGGACGTGGCCGCGTTGCCGACGACGCGGAGCCTGGACGTGGCGCAGGGTTCCCTGGCCGACCGTGGACCGGGTCGCGTCGTCCTCGGCAGCTGGGTCGCCCGCGACACCGGACTGCGCGCCGGCGACACCGCCACGCTCGCCCTCGGCACCAGGAGCGTCGAGGTACGCGTCGGCGCGGTCCTGCCCGACCACGGCCCGCTGCACGCCGGCATCCTGGCCGACCGGGGTGACCTCGACCGGCTGGGCGTGCCCACCGCGTACACCGGTCTGCTCGCCGACGCGGCGGCCACCGGCGAGGACGGCCGCACGGCCGGGGTGCGGGCGCTGCGGCAGGCCATCGGCGGCAGCGAGGGGGTGGGGTTGACGGTCCTCGCCGACGAGCGGGACCGCCACGACGCGGTGCTGAGCACGCTGGTCTGGATCGCTGTCGGCCTGGTCGGCCTCACCGTGCTGATCGCCGTCGTCGGCGTGGGGTCCACCACCGCGCTGTCCGTCGTGGAGCGCACCCGCGAGTCGGGTCTGCTCCGCGCGGTCGGCCTGTCCCGGGCCGGGCTGCGCACCATGCTGACCGCCGAATCCGGCCTCTACGGGGTGATCGGTGCGACCATCGGTCTGCTCCTGGGCGTTCCGTACGCGTGGCTGGCGGTGCGGACGCTCGGGATCAACGCGCCCCTGACCGTGCCGGTGACGCCGCTGGTCGGGCTGTTCGTGGTGCTGGTGGCGTTGACCGCGCTGGCCGGGGTGCTGCCGGCGCGGCGGGCGGCGCGGGTCAGCCCGGTGGTGGCGCTCGGCCTGGACGGCTGAACACGACAGTGGGCCGACGCGGCGGCGTCGGCCCACTGTCGCCCGGGTCAGTTGGGGTTGCCGGCGTGGGTCAGCGTCTCCCAGGCGACGAAGAGGTTGTTGGTGCCGGCCGGTCGCTGTTGCAGCGTGAGGGTCTGCGTGTTGGTCATGACGTTGCCCAACCGGTTGCTCATCGCGTTGAAGCCGACCTCGGTGATCGGGCCGAGGCCACGGGTGAGGCTGCCGCCGCACAGCCAGGAGGGTGGCGCCTCGCCGAGCTGGTAGCGCGAGTGGAAGCCGAGTGCCTGCCGCAGCCGCTCACCGACCTGCGGGTACAGGTCCCGTCCCTGGATGCGGGAGGTCTCCGCGACGTGCGAGATGGCGGAGATCCCGTACCCGGTGTGGACGAAGTCCCGGCACGTCTCCTGCGCGAGGCCGGCGACGAACGTGGACTGGCCCTGCCAGTAGCCGATGATCTCGGCGCTGGTGTCCAGGCCGCTGCCGGGCACCGTGTACGGCAGCGCGCCGTCGCTGGGCAGGTAGACGAAGGCCCGGGCGCGGTTGAGGAAGCGGGTGACCGCCGCGTCGTAGGCGGTGCGGTCCTCCAGGAAGACGGCGATGCCGACGGCGGCCTCCATCATGGTCAGTTCCCAGTTGCCGTTGCTGTTCGACCCGTTGCGCACGACCGGCAGGTAGACGGTGCGCAGCATGGTGGCGAAGCGGTCGGCGTTGGGCCAGCCGGAGTACGTGTACTTGATGATCTCGGCGGCCCGGGGCCAGACCGAGGCGGCCCAGCCGGTCTGCAACGGCCCGTTGCTGCCGGTGTGCGAGGTGATCGTCGCGGACCAGGCGTCCATGATCTGGATGGACTTCTGCGCGTACCGGGCGTCGCCGGTCAGGTACCAGGCCAGCGCGTCGGTGTACGCGGCGATCGCGTCCTCGCGTTCGTCCGTGCAGCCGTTGTTGGGGTTGGAGTAGGACCCGCACTCGACGACCGCGCGGGGCGCGGGGGTACGCGACAGCGAGGCGTACCTGCTGCCCATCATCTGGGTGTACGCCGCCGCCCACGGTTGTGCGCCGGCCTGCACCCGCCCCCGGACGAAGTCGAGCTGGCCCCGGCTGACCAGGACGCCGGGGTGGGTGAATCCGCCCGAGGACGGCGGTGGGGTGCCGCCGCCGGAGGGCAGTGCCCAGGTCTGGTTGGCGGTGCCGGTGCAGCTCCAGATCTGTAGTGGCGTCCCGTCGGCGGAGCTGGGGCCGGTCGCGTCGAGGCACTTGCCGGAGGTGGGGTTGACCAGCTGCCCGGCGCTCGCCGACCACTGCTGCGCGCCGGTGCCGTTGCAGTCGTAGATCTGCACGCGTGCCCCGTTGGCGGTGCTGGCGGCGGCGATGTCCAGGCACCTGCCCAGTGCCCGCACGGTGCCGTCGTCGCCCACCGTCCACTGCTGCGCCGTCGAGCCGTTGCAGGTGTAGAGCTGGACCGGTGTGGCATTGGCCGGGTTCGCGGAGGCCACGTCGACGCACTTGCCGCCGTACCCGGTGATGGCGCCCGTCGCGGCGGCGGTGGCGGCGGAGGCGCCGACGACCAGGCCGGTCGGTACGGCGAGCAGGGCCGCGGCGAGGGCGGCGGTCAACCTGATGCGGGGGTGGCGGGCTGTGTGCCCGGCCGTTCGTCGCGCCATGTCGAGGTCCTTCCGGGCGGCGAAACAACTGTAAAGTCTGTTAATCATTACAGTCACGTGCATCGATATCAATGCCTTCGCCGCAATTGCCGATGTCACTGATGCATTGTCGCTCCCTTGAGGACCTTGTCCACGACCGTGCGCCCCGCGTGCAGGGCCAACCCCACCAGGTCGAGCTTCTCCCGGCCGACCGCCTGCACGGCGGCCCGGTTGTCCCGGTCGTTGCCGGTGGCGAACAGCTCGGACGTGAACACGGCGAGCCGCAGCCCGCGGGCGAGGGCCCGCGAGTGCGCGTTGGTCAGGGTCGCCCGGTCGCCGGCGAAGACCAGCACCGGCTGACCGAACATCGGCAGGTACGCCGTCCCGTCCGCGTCGCGGTACTCCTCGCCGAGAAGCTCCGGCCCGGCGTGCGCGATGCCACTCACCAGAAAGGCGGTGACGTTCAGTCGCTGCCAGCCGGCCAGGTCGTTGCGGAGCAGAACGGCGATCTTGGTGGGAAAGCGGATCGGTTCGGTCATGGCGTCGAGCCTGCCGGTGCCGACCCCGCCCGGTCTTGTACGTTCTTAGCGTGGCCATCCGCCCGGCCAGCTCGCAGGTCAGCGCGTGGCGACCCGCCGTCGCCGGGGTCGCCGAGGTCTTCCACGCCCGTTTCGTGGACCACGCGTACCCGCGGCACGTCCACGACGTGTGGACGCTGCTGATCGTCGACGCCGGCGCGGTCCGCTTCGACCTCGACCGGCACCGGCACGGCGCGCTGCGCACATCGGTCACCCTGCTGCCGCCGTACGTGCCGCACGACGGCCGTTCCGCCACGCCCGACGGCTTCCGCAAACGGGTCCTGTACCTCGACACCTCGGCACTCGCCGCCGACCTGGTCGGCCGAGCCGTGGACGAGCCGGACCTGGCCGATCCGCGTCTGCGGGACCGGATCCACCACCTGCACCACGCGCTCGCCACGCCGGGGGAGGAGTTCGAGGCGGAGAGCCGTCTCGCGCTCGTCCTGGACCGGCTCCGCGGCCACCTTCTCAAACGCGCGCCGGTCGACGCCGAGCCCGCCGTGTCCGGCCTCGCCGGCCGGCTGCGTGAGCTGCTGGACGACCGGACCGTCGAGGGCGTCACGCTGCGCGAGGCCGCCGAGCTGCTGCACGCCCATCCAACGCACCTGGTCCGGTCGTTCACCCGCGCACACGGGCTGCCACCACACTCGTACCTGACCGGTCGCCGGGTCGAGGTGGCGCGTCGCCTGCTCCTCGCGGGTCAACGTCCCGCCGAGGCCGCGACGGCGGCCGGGTTCTTCGACCAGGCACACCTGAACCGTCACTTCCGGCGGTTCGTGGGCGTCACCCCGGCCCGCTACCCGGCGACGGCCACGACTCAGACGAGCTGACTGCCGATGACGGAGAGCAGGCGCAACCTGTCGTCGCTCTCGGACCCGGGTACGGCGGTGAATACCAGCAGCGTCTGAGACCGGTCCGGGTCCACGAGCGTCTGGCAGTGCAGCTCCAGCGGCCCGACCTCCGGGTGCAGGAAGTGCTTCGGCGGGCAGGAGCCGGCCGGTACCGGATGCTCCCGCCACAGCCGCGCGAACTCCGGGCTCGCGGCGAGCAGGCCGTCGACGAGCGTCGCCGCCCGCGAACCGCGACCGTCGCGGGTGTACGCGGCGTGCAGATGCGCCACCAGCAGGCGGCTCTGCGTCTCGTGGTCCTCCGCCGGGTGCAACCGCCGCGCGGCCGGGTCGGTGAACCAGCGGTGGTGCGCGCTGCGCGCCGCCCCGGTGTGTCGGGTCTCGTCGCCGAGCAGCGCGACGGCCGGCGGAGTCTGCGCCAGGGTCTCGCCGAGGTGGTTCACCACCTGGGCGGGGGTGTCGTGCAGGCGGTCGAGGATGCGCATCATCCCCGGGTTGACGTGGTCGGCACGGACCGTGCGGTGGGGGACGGCGTGCCCGGCGAGCTGGAACAGGTGGTCCCGTTCGGCCAGGGACAGCCGCAGGCCGCGGGCCACGGCCGCGAGCATCTGCTCGGACGGGTGTGGCCCACGCCGCTGCTCCAACCGGCTGTAGTAGTCGGCGGACATTCCGCTCAGCGCGGCGACTTCCTCGCGACGGAGACCTGCGGTGCGCCGACGCGAGCCCCGGGGCAACCCGACGTCCTCGGGCTGCAACGCCGCGCGGCGGGTGCGCAGGAAGCTGGCGAGCTGGACGCGATCCACGGTGTCTCCCGGTCGGTGGGCGCCGGCGGTGGACCGGCACATCGGTTGCAACAGACGAATCGGGCGGTGATGTTCCGCCGCCGGTCCGGATCACGGCGCGGGCACCCCCGCTCCGCGCGTCCTTTGCTCTGCTGCTGCGGAGGCGACGCCACCTGAGGTCCGTTGCCCGAACTCCGGTGGTGCCTCCGTGGGTGCAGAGCAAAGGACCGGCGGGGGTGGTGGCGGCCCGGCCCGCCCGACGGCGCGGTCAGCGCTGGATCGACTTCGTCTCCAGGAACTCGTCCAGGCCCATCCGACCGAACTCGCGGCCGTTGCCGGACTGCTTGTACCCGCCGAACGGGGCGAGCGGGTTCCAGTGGCCGCCGTTCACGTCGACCTGACCCACGCGTAGCCGTCGCGCCACCGCCAGGGCGTGCTCCGGCTCACCGAAGACACCGCTGGTCAGGCCGTACCGGGTGCCGTTGGCGATCGCCACGGCCTCCTCCTCGTCGGCGTAGGGGATGATCGTCAGCACGGGGCCGAAGATCTCTTCCTGGGCGATCGTCGCGGTCGGGTCCACGTCGGCGAAGATCGTCGGCTGGACGTAGGCGCCGTCGGGCAGGCCCTCGGGGCGGTCCGGGCCACCGAACACGAGTCGGGCGCCGTCGGCGATGCCCCGCTCGACGTACCCGACGACCTTCTGCCGGTGGGCTTCGGACGCCAGCGGGCCGACGCGGGTGGTCTCGTCGTGCGGGTCGCCGACGGTGTACCGCCGCGCGGCCTCCACGGCCAACGCCACCACCTCGTCCTGCCGGGAGGCGGGCACCAGCATCCGCGGCCACGCCCCGCACACCTGACCGCCGTTGGTGAACGCCATCAGCACTCCCCGCTCGACGGCGGTGGGAAGGTCGGCGTCGTCGAGGATGATGGTCGCGCCCTTGCCGCCCAACTCCAGCGCGACCCGTTTGACGGTCGCCGCGGCCACCGCCGAGATGCGTCGCCCGGCCCTGGTGGAGCCGGTGAACGAGATCATGTCGATGTCCGGGTGGGCCGAGATCGCCTCCCCGACGGTCGCGCCGGTGCCGTACACGACGTTGAACACACCGCCCGGTACGCCGGCGTCGGCGGCCACCTCGGCGAGGACGCGCGCGGTCAGCGGGGCGTTCTCGGACGGCTTGAAGACCATCGTGTTCCCGGCGAGCAGCGCCGGCGCCAGCTTGGAGACGATCTGCTGCAACGGGAAGTTCCACGGGGTGATGGCGCCGACCACGCCGATCGGTTCACGGACGATCAGCGAGTTCCCGACCTCCTCGGTCCAGGGGTAGTCGTCGACCAGGCCGGCCACGGACTCGACGACCGCGGCCGGGAAGCCGACCTGGGCGGTGCGGGACATGCCGATCGGGGAACCCATCTCGGCCGTGATCGCCTGGGCGATCTCCTCGGTGCGGGCGGCGAGGCCGGCGCCGAGCCGGCGCAGCACGTCCGCCCGGTGCCCCGGCGTGGCCGCCGACCAGGCCGGGAAGGCGGCCCGGGCGGCGGCCACGGCCCGGTCGACGTCGGCGGTGGTACCGGCCGGGATCTCGGCGACGACGTCACCGGTCGCCGGGTTCACGACCGGCAGGGAGCCGGCAGGGAGCCGGCGGAACCGGCGACGGTCCGGCCACCGATCCAGTGGCCGCTGACTGTGTGAATGGAGGGTGTCATGGACCGACCGTCGCACCGGCGTCGAAGCCCAACCAGGTGCGGTCTGTCCAGGGTCTCGCGATCCCTGGCTGCCGATGGCCCACCGGCACCCCGACGTCCGGCTCCAATCGCAGAGCCGATCGGGTGGGGCCTCCCGGCGAGCGTCAAAACCGGCGGCGAAGCGTCACATCCGCCGGTTAGTCTGCCTTCGCGCGTCGTCGTCCTGGCACGCCGCGCCCCGCGCCTGGTCGGCGCGGCATCGCCGCCACCGCCCACCATTGGCCGGCTCATTCGACTTCAGGAGAGTTAGTGACACAGCAATCCGTCGCGACATCGGACAAGCTCGACGCCGCGGTGCTCAAGGTGGCCGGCGTCGTGGTCCTCGGCGCGATCATGTCGATCCTCGACGTGACGGTGGTCAGCGTGGCGCTGCCCACGTTCCAGGCCGAATTCGACGCGTCCTACGCCCGCGTCGCGTGGACGATGACCGCCTACACCCTCGCCCTGGCGACGGTGATCCCGCTCAGCGGGTGGGCGGCCGACCGGTTCGGCACCAAGCGCCTCTACATGGTGGCGTTGGCGCTGTTCACGATCGGGTCCGGGCTCTGCGCCACCGCCGACACGATCGGCGAACTGATCGGCTACCGCGTGCTGCAGGGCCTCGGCGGCGGCATGCTCATGCCGCTGGGCATGACCATCATGACCCGCGCGGCCGGGCCGCACCGGATCGGCCGACTGATGGCCGTCCTGGGCATCCCGATGCTGCTCGGGCCGATCGGCGGCCCGATCCTCGGTGGCTGGCTGATCGACACCGCGAGCTGGCACTGGATCTTCCTGATCAACCTGCCGATCGGTGTCGTCGCGCTCGTCTACGCGCAGTTCGCGTTGCCGAAGGACGCCCCCGAGCCGTCCGAGTCGTTCGACTTCGTCGGCATGCTCATGCTCTCGCCGGGCCTGGCCCTGTTCCTGTACGGCGTCTCGTCACTGCCGGAGGCGGGCACCTTCACGGAGGCCAAGGTGTGGGCCCCGATGCTGGTCGGCGGCGCGTTGGTGGTGGCGTTCGTGCTCTACTCGTTCAAGCCCCGGCACCCGCTTCTCGACCTGCGGCTGTTCCGCAACCGCAACCTCACCATCGCGTCGGTGACGTTGTTCGTGTTCATCATCGCGTTCATGGGTGCCGGCCTGCTCTTCCCGAGCTACTTCCTGCAGGTGCGCGGCGAGACGACGTTGGCCGCCGGTCTGCTGATGGCTCCGCAGGGCATCGGCGCGATGCTGACCATGCCGATCGCCGGCACGCTGGCCGACCGGGTGCCGATCGGGCGGACCGTCCCGTTCGCGTTGGCCCTCATCGTGGCCGGGTTCTTCAGCTTCACCCAGGTCGACCCGCAGACCTCGTACTGGCTGCTCGGTGGGTCGTTGTTCGTGATGGGCCTGGGCATGGGCGGCACCATGATGCCGATCATGACGTCGGCGCTGCGGACGTTGCAGGCCCAGGAGGTGGCCCGCGGCTCCACGCTCGTCAACATCCTCCAGCAGATCGGCGGGTCGGTCGGCGCCGCCGTCATGTCGGTGATCCTCACCAACGAGCTGAACGGCTCGCGGCCGATCCCCGGCGCCGTGGACCCGAGTGGCAAGCCGATCACCGAGGCCGGGCTCGCCATCGCCGCCCAGCAGCGACCGGAACTGCTCCAGCAGACGCCGGTGGACCCGTCGCTCATCGAGCGCGGCCTCAACTTCGCCGCCACGGCGTTCGCCCACACGTTCTGGGTCGCGTTCGCGCTGGTCGTGCTCACGTTCATCCCGGCCGCCCTGCTGCCACGTCGGCGTCCGCCGGCGCCGCTCGACGACCAGCAGGTCGAGCAGCTCCAGACGCCCGTCGTCATCCACTGAGCGTCCCGCCGCGCTCGGCACCCGGTGTGGTGCTGAGCGCGGCGGGTGCGGCGTCAGCGCAGCGGACCGTCGCCGGGGCCGTTCGGGTCGTCAACCAGGTGGATCGCGGCTTCCTCGGCGCTGGCGGCGCCCGCGTCGATGCCGGCGTCCCAGGCCACCGACTCGGCCTCGTCGTCTTCGCGGACACCCTCGTCGTAGGCGACGAGCCGGCCCGCGCGGCCCTCGGCCTCATAGCCCCGTCGGGTCAGCTCGTCCTCGTCATCGCCGCTCTCGGCGTACGGGTCGACGTCCGGCTCCTCCTGGGCGAGGTACTGGTCCAGGGACTCACCGGCCCGCTCCTCGGCCGGCGTGGTGCCGAACCGGTTCGCCGCCGTCCAGTGGTCCTCGGCGACGATGCCGGTGTCGAGCGGGTCGCCGACCCGGTCGTCGTCCAGGGTGTCGGAGGCGTCCAGGACACCGTCGTCCTCGGACACGTTCCACTCGTCGACGGAATCCATCCGCTCGGTCTGGCTCACGGCGTCCCTCCTTCGTCACGGCGCAGCGATGCGCCAAGCCTATGACCGTGCAACGCCGTCGCCCCCCGAGGCCTGCCCGCTGTGACGTACCTCTTCTGTGACGTTTGGGGCGTTTTGCCGCGCTCTCCCGCCCGTACCAGCCTACGACCGGTGACGGTGCTGCCCACTGGGCCGGTGCCCGGGCGCGGGGAGGCGGCCGACGGCTGCCGGAGAATGACGCGCGGTCGTCGTCGCGGGTGGGTGTCGGCCGCACGCCTGAGCCGAGGCACGATAGGCCGGTGCACATCGAACCGGTCGACCACTCGCCCCGACGGGCGTTCCCCTGGGCGGTCCTGCGCCAACGCTGGGAGGACCTCACGTTCCTGCACTGGGCCGTCGACCCGGCACTCGTCGCGCCGCTGCTGCCGGCCGGGACCCGTCCGGACACCCTCGACGGTGTCAGCTACGTCGGGCTGATCGGCTTCCGGATGGTCGGGTTGGGCCTGGGGCGCGGGCCGGGGGTCCCGTACTTCGGCACCTTCGCCGAGACCAACGTCCGGCTCTACTCGGTCGACCACGCCGGCCGGCGGGCGGTGGTGTTCCGCTCACTCGACGCGTCCCGCCTGGTGCCGGTGCTGGTGGCACGGGCGACGCTGCGTCTGCCGTACCTCTGGTCGTCGATGCGGCTGGACCGCGACGGCGACCTGCGCACCTACCGGTGCCGGCGCCGCTGGCCCGGCCCGGCGGGTACGACGAGCCGGATGGCGGTGCGGGTGGGGGAGCGGATCGACGATCCGACGCCCGTCGAGCATTTCGTCACCGCCCGCTGGGGGCTGCACACCCGGGGGTACGGGCGCACGCTGCACCTGCCGAACTGGCATCCGCGCTGGCCGCTGCACCGGGCAGAGCTGCTGAGCCTCGACGACGAGCTGGTCGCCGCGGCCGGGTTGCCGGCGCCGGTCGGGCCGCCGGTCAGCGTGCTGTACTCGCCGGGCGTCGGCGTGGTGTTCGGTGCGCCGACGGCGGCCCGGCCGGACGGTGCCGGGCCGCCGGGCACTCAGTAGCGACCGCCCTGGGGCGTGGGGAGGGCGTCCAGGTCGGCCAGGTCCTCGGGGCTGAGCCGCACGTCGGCGGCCCCGCAGTTGTCCACCAGGTACGCCGGGGTCTTGGTGCCGGGGATCGGGACGACGTGGCGGCCTTGGGCGAGGACCCACGCGAGGGCGACCCGCGCGGGGCTGATCCCGGCCCGGTCGGCGATCTCGCGGACCCGGGCGACGATGGCGAGGTTGGCCCGCAACGCGTCCTGCTGGAAGCGCGGCAGGCCCCGGCGGAAGTCGTCGGTGGGCAGGTCGTCGAACGAGGTGAACCGGCCGGTGAGGAACCCCCGACCCAGGGGCGAGAACGGCAGGAAGGCGATGCCCTGCTCGGCGCAGTACGGCAGCACCTCGGTCAGCGGGTCGCGGGTCCACAGCGACAGCTCGGACTGCACCGACGCCACCGGGTGCACCTCCTGGGCCCGTACGATCTGGGCCACGCTCACCTCGGACAGGCCGATCTGTCGCGCCTTGCCCGCCGCCACGACCTGGGCCATCGCACCCCAGGACTCCTCGATGGGCACGTCGGGGTCGACCCGGTGCAACTGGTAGAGGTCGACGTGGTCGGTGCCGAGCCGACGCAGGCTGGCGTCGATCGCCGCGCGGATGTGTTCGGGGCGGCCGTTCCTGCCGAGCGTCGGCAGGTTGCCGGTGCCGCCGGTCGGGGACGTCGCCACCAGTCCGACCTTCGTCGCCAGGACGGCCCGTTCCCGGTGGCCGTTCGTGAGCGCCCGGCCGACCAGTTCCTCGTTGGTGTACGGCCCGTACACGTCGGACGTGTCGATCAGGGTGGCGCCCAGGTCGAGGGCCTGGTGGATGACCGAGATCGAGGTGTCGTCGTCGCGGGGGCCGCTGATGTCGTATGCGTGGGTCATGCCCATGCACCCGAGACCGATGACGCCGACCTCGGGGCCCGCACTGCCCAGCGTGGTGGTTCGCATGCGCCCTACGCTACGACCGATCCGCCCGGCGTGCGGCCTGGCCGGTGTCGGGGCGGGTCAGTATCGTCGGGCGGTGCGCGTCCGCGAGTTCGCCTGGCCCGATCACGACGGCGTCGTGGCACTGTGGGCGGTGACGGGACGGGCGGTGCTGTCCCGCGCCGAGTTGACCGCCGCGCTGGCCCGGGATCCGCAGTTGTTCCTGGTCGCCGAGGTCGACGGGGATGTCGTGGGTGTGGTGCTCGGCACCTTCGACGGGCGTCGGGGGATGATCCTGCGCCTGGCCGTGGACCCGGCGCACCAGCGTGGGGGCGTCGCCACCATGCTCGTCGCCGAGTTGGAGGGTCGGTTCGCGGCGCTGGGCTGCCCACGGGTGAACCTGTTGGTCCTGCCGGAGGACACGACCGCGCTCCGGTTCTGGCAGGCGCTGGGGTACGTGCCCCAGCCCGACGTGCTCTGCTCCAAGCCGATCGCCCGGTAGGGGTCGGGCCGCCTTCGTCGCCGGGATCCCCTGCGGACCACCGTAGAATCGACGAACGTGATTGTCTTCGGGTGTGGTGTCGCGGGTGGCTGGCGCGGAGGGGGTGCGGGGATTGGGACCGGACGAGCGTGACGGGCTGTACGAGCGGGCGCGGGAGCTGTCGCAGCGGCAGGACGCCTGGGCGGAGGCCGACCGCCTCTGGGTGCGGGTGATCGAGGCCTACCGGCAGGCGGTGCGCGACCCGGGTCGGGCCGACCGCCGCGACCAGCAGCAGCTGGCGAGGGCGCTGTGGCGACGCGGGATGCTGCTGTCCGCGCATGGCCGGTCCGCCGAGGGGATGGCACCCGGCGGTGAGGCGGTCGCCATCTTCGAGCGGGTGTACGACGCGGTGGCGGCGGAGGGTGGCAGCGTGACGGGCCCGCCTCGGGACGGTGCGCTCGCGGAACTGATCACCGCGTTGGTGGACCTCGCGGAGATCGCCTTCTCGGCCGGCCAGCCCGCCACCCGCCGGGACCTGCTGGACCGGGCGGTGGCGGTGGGTCTGACCGCTGTCGGTGATCCGCCGTCGGCCGGGCGGCGCACCCGGGAGGCGATGGGCACGGCGTACCACAACCAGGCGACCGCGTTGCTGCACCGGCACCTCACCCGGCCGTCGGCGGCCGACGGCGCCCGGGAGGCGGCGCTCGCGGCGTCGCGGGCCTGCGAGCTGCGACAGCAGTTGCTCGACGTGACGCGCCCGCTGAGCTTCTGGGAGATGGCGAACACCTACGGGGTGTACGCGCAGTGCCTGGTGCTGATCCGCGACTTCGACCGGGCGGCCATGGTGCTGGCGCTGGGTAACCGGTTCGTGCAGGAGTTGGGGTCGGCTGGCGAGCAGCCCGCCCAGAATCTCCGGGTCGCGGCCGCGATGCTGGCCCGGGAGAGGGGTGAGCCGGCCGGCCCGCGCCGCTGGGGCTGGCGTCGGCGCTGACCCGGCTTGCAACGCATAGCCGATCATCGATACTGTGCGCGAAGGCGCCGCCCCGCCTCAGACCACCACCGTCGATCCGAAGCGGGTTCAGCATGCGCACACTGAGACTTGTCACGACCATGGCCGTCGCCGGCCTGCTGGCCGGAGCGGCGGCGCTGGTCGCCACGCCGGCCAGCGCGGCGACTGCCGTGTTCTCCGTGACGAACAACTGGGGCAACGGCTACCAGGGCGAGGTCACCGTCACCAACAACACCTCCGCGCAGATCAGCGGTTGGCGTGTGGAGTTCGACCTGCCCGCCCCGTCGAGCGTCAGCCAGTCGTGGAACACGCAGCAGACGACCTCCGGCAGCCACTACACCTTCACCAACCTGTCCTGGAACGGAACCCTCGCCGCCGGTGCGTCGACCTCGTTCGGCTTCCTCGTCAACGGCACCGGCACGCCGGTGAACTGCACGGTCAACGGCGCCTCCTGCGCCGGCGGCCCGCCGCCCACGACGCCGCCGCCGACCACCCCGCCGCCCACCACCCCGCCGCCGGCAACCGGCACGCCCGTCGAGCGGTACGGGCAGCTGCGCGTCTGCGGCACGACGATGTGCGACAGGAACGGGTCGCGGGTGCAGCTGCGGGGCATCAGCAGCATGTGGCTCAACTGGGAGACCGCCCCGTATGCCGAGAACCTCTCCGCGCTGACCTGGATGCGGGACAACTGGAACCTCCAGGTGATCCGTGCGGCGATGGGCGTCGAGCCGTCCGGCGCGTACCTCAGCGACCCGGGTAGGGCGCGTACGCAGGTGGAGACCATCATCAACAACGCGGTCACCGCCGGCGTGTACGTGATCGTCGACTGGCACGCGCACGAGGCGCAGAACAACCAGTCCCAGGCGGTGGCGTTCTTCGGGGACCTGGCCCGGCGCTACGGACACCTGCCCAACGTCATCTGGGAGCCGTACAACGAGCCGCTGCAGGTGAGCTGGACGGGCGTCATCAAGCCGTACCACCAGGCGGTGGTCTCCGCGATCCGCGCGGCCGACCCGGACAACATCGTCGTGCTCGGCACGCCCACCTGGTCGCAGGACGTTGACGTCGCGGCGGCCAGCCCGGTCTCCGGCACCAACCTGATGTACACGCTGCACTTCTACTCGTGCACGCACGGCGCGTCACTGCGCGCCAAGGGTGACGCGGCGATCCGCGCCGGGCTGGCGTTGTTCGTCACCGAGTGGGGTGCCAGCAACGCCGACGGTGGACTCGACGGCCGGGCCTGCCTGCCGGAGGCGCAGTCCTGGATCGACTGGATGAGGTCGAACGGCATCTCGTGGACCGCCTGGAAGCTCGACGTCGGCACCGACACCACCAACCTGCTGAGCCCCGGGGCGCCGGTGACCGGGGGATGGAGCAACTACCTGCACGGCCACGCGCCGTTCGTGGTCGCCAACATGAGGTGACCCGGCGGCGCGCCTGACCAGTTCCCGAGCGCCGATGTCGGGGTGTCCGAGCCCCGGGGACGCCCCGACATCGCCGTACCCGTGTCGGCCGTGCCGAGGACGGCCCGGAGGTCGACGGCGGGTCAGCCCACCGGCGGCCCCTCGCCGACCGACGCGACGAAGGCCGCCCAGGCCGACGGGGAGAAGAGCAGCACCGGACCCCGCCGGTCCTTCGAGTCGCGGACGGGTACCACACCTGAGAGATTGGTGGCGACCTCGACGCAGTTGCCGCCGTTGTCGCCGCTTCGGGTGCTCGTGCGCCAGGTGGCGGTGCTCAGATCAGTCATGCCGCATCTCCCCGATGATCGTCTTGATCATGTCCCCCGACTCCGCCTCGGTGAGCGCCAGCCTCGCCAGTCCGTTCCAGGCGTCCTCGTAGGCCCGTAGCTCGTCCGGCTTGTCGAGGTACAGCGCGCCGGTGAGGGATTCGCTGTACACCACCGACGGCTCGGGTGCCGTCCGGCCGCCGTCGCCGGAGGGAAAGTCGAGGATGACGAAGGAGCCGGCGACCGCTCCGGGGTGTGGCCCCGCGGCGAGCGGAACCACCCGCACCGAGGCGTTCGGTAGTTCGGACACCGTGAGCAGGTGGGTGAGCTGCCCGATCATCACGCTGCGGCTGGAGACGACCCGGCGGAGGACGGCCTCGGAGAGCACCGCCTCCAGGTGGGGAGGTCGCGGCGACCGGCGTCTCAGCGACGCCTGCCGTTGCAGCCTGACCTCGACCGCCCGTGCGCGGTCCTGCTCGCTGAGCCGGCCGGCCGTCCGGTACAGCGCGACGGCGTAGTCGCGGTGCTGGAGCAGTCCGGGGATCAGCGTCTCCCCGTACTCGCGCAGGCGGGACGCTGCGGACTCCAGGCCGACGTACAGCTCGAACCAGCTCGGCACGGCGTCTCCGTAGGCGTGCCACCAGCCCTTGGACTTCGTCTCGGCGGCCAGGCCGCGCATCGCGGCGGTCATCTCCGGCGGCACCCCGTACAGCTCGCACATCGCCGTGACGTCGAGCACCCGGACGGACCCGGTGCCGCACTCGATGCGCCAGATCTTCTGCCGGCTGTACTCCAGTGCCTCGGCGGCGGCGTCGAGGGTCACCCCGGCCTCGTTGCGGTACTGCCGCAGCAGCCGGCCGAGTTGCCGACGCGGCACGGTCGATCCCACATCCCCCGCCATGCACACACTCCCCGATGTCATACCGCAACACTGCGTCACGCCGACCTGCAACACCTACGTGGCGCAGCGGGGAAAGTCAATGCACGGCAGGGGCTTCGCGGTTCCGGGCGGCACGTCCACGCTGCTGACCGGCCGCACGGCGACGGGTCCGTCTTCCGGGGGCGATGTCCGAAGAGGATCAGTGGTACGCCCGGATTCTCGTCCTCGACGGCGTGCTGCCGCCCGCCGAGCGTGCCCGCAGAACGGCGCGTCACCTTAACGCGCCGGAAACGCCCCCGGCACCAAACCTGGGAACGCTCGTCGGACAGCCGAGTCCACCGACACGCGAACCGGGGTGAGCATGGCCGACAACACCACGAACGCGGCGACGTACGACGGGCCGGTGGGCCGGCCCGGCAATGGCCGGGCCGTGCCCACGTCCCGCCCCGCCCCGGCCGGGCCGGCGCCCGACGACGACCCGGCGGACCTCGCCACCATCGGCGTGGAGGAGGAGTTCCACGTCGTCGACCTGCACACCCGGGAACTGGTGCCCCGGGCCGGGGAACTGCTCGACCGGCTGCCGGCCACGTCGTTCACCGCCGAGCTGCACCGCAGCGTGGTGGAGACCAACACGGAGGTCTGCCGCACCCTGGACGAGATCCGCGCCGAGCTGACCCGGCTGCGCCAGTCGGCGGTGCAGGTCGCCGACCGGGTCGGGCTGGGCATCGTCGGGGCCGGCACGGTGCCGCTGCGGACCGACGGCGACCCGAGCGTCACCCCCACCTCGCGCTACCGGCGGATGCTCGACGAGTACCAGATGCTCGCCCGGGAGCAGTTGATCTGCGGCGCCCAGGTGCATGTCGGAGTGTCCGACCGGGACCTGGCGGTGGCCGTCACCCGACGCGTCCAGCCGTGGCTGCCGGTGCTGCTCGCCCTGTCCACCAGCTCGCCGTACTGGATGGGCCAGGACAGCGGCTACGCCAGTGTCCGTTCGCTCGTCTGGCAGCGGTGGCCCACGGCCGGCGACCCGGGCGAGGTGACCAGCGCGGCCGACCACGAGGCGTTGGTCGCCGAGCTGATCTCCTCGGAGACCATCACCGACCCTGCCATGATCTACTTCGATGTGCGGCCGTCGGCGCACGTGCCCACCGTCGAACTGCGGATCACCGACGCGAACGCCGACGTGGAGACGATCGTCCTGCTCACCGGGTTGTTCCGCGCGCTCGTGCGGCGGGAGGTCGCCGCCCTGCGCGCCGGGGTCGAGCGCACCGCCGTCCGACCGCCGGTGCTGCGCGCCGCCGTGTGGCGGGCCGCCCGCTCCGGGCTGGAGGGCGACCTGCTCGACCTGCCCCGCTCGGCCCGGCCGGTGCCGGCCGCCGAGGCGGTCCGCCGCCTCGTGGCCGACCTGCGCCCGCAGTTGGAGGCGACCGGCGACGCCGAGCAGGTCCGCGAGCTGACCCGGTACGCGCTGGAACGCGGCAGCTCCGCGGCGCGGCAGCGGCGGGCGTACGAGCGGCGCGGCCGGCTGGCCGACGTGGTCGACCTGCTGCTCGACGAGACCCGGGGCCGGGTGCGCGCGCCCCGGCCCGATCGACCGTCACCCCCCGCGCTGCCCACGTACGTCGACGCCGGCGACGAGGTCTTCGGCCCGGGCGGGCCGGCGCCCGCGTACCGTCCGCTGCTCGCCGCGCTGCGCTCCCTCGGCGCCGCCGGCCTGCGTCAACGCGAGCACGACCGGGACGAGGAGCAGCGCGCCCGGGGCGTGACCTTCAGCGTGGCCGGCGAGGCCAGCACCCGGCTCTTCCCGGTCGACCTGGTGCCCCGGGTCGTACCCGCCGAGGACTGGCGGGCGCTGCGCACCGGTCTCGTGCAGCGCGCCCGCGCGCTCGACGCGTTCCTGCGCGACGTGTACGGCGACCGGGCCGTGGTGGCCGACGGTGTCGTGCCGGCCTGGGTGGTGGAGTCCTCGCCGGGGTTGCGCCCGACCGGGGCGCTGATGAGCCGGCGCGGTACGCGCGCCCAGGTGTCCGGAACTGATCTCGTCCGCGACCCGGACGGTGGCTGGTACGTGCTGGAGGACAACCTGCGGGTGCCCTCCGGCATCGGGTACGCCGTGCAGAACCGCCGGCTCACCCGGGCCGTACTGCCCGAACTGCCGGTGCCCGACGACCTGCTGCCGGCCGACGAGACACCGGCGATGCTGTACCGGGCGCTCCTCGCCGCCGCGCCCGCCGCCGCCGAAGACCCCGCCGTCGTGGTGCTCAGCAACGGGCCGGGTGACCCGGCCTGGTTCGAGCACCGGCTGCTCGCCGACGAGATGGGCGTACCGCTGACCGAGAGCAGTGATCTGCTCGTCGAGGACGGACGCGTCCACCTGGTCCGGGAGGGCCGCCGCCGTCAGGTCGACGTGATCTACCTGCGGATGGACGAGGACGCGTTGCTGCACGCACCGGGCGCCGACGGCGTTCCGCTGGGCTGGCCGCTGCTCGCGGCGGTGCACGCCGGGCGGCTCACCCTGGCCAACGCGCTGGGCAACGGCGTCGGCGACGACAAGGCGCTGTACGCGTACGTGCCCCGGCTCATCGAGTACTACCTGGGGGAGAAGGCGCTGCTCGGTGACGTGCCGACGTACCTGTGCGGGCTCGCCGAGCAGCGCGCCGAGGTGCTGCGCCGGCTCGACGAGCTGGTGCTCAAGCCGGTCGACGGGTACGGCGGGGACCGGGTGGTGATCGGCCCGCGCGCCGAGGCCGAGGAGCTGGACGCCGTCCGCGAGCAGATCCTCGCCGCCCCGCACCGGTGGATCGCCCAGGAGGTGGTCGCGCTCACCACGCACCCGGTCTTCGACGGTACGACGCTCGCGCCGCGCCACGTCGACCTGCGGGCCTTCGTCTTCCTCGGCGAGACGGCCGAGGTGGCGCCGGTGGCGCTGACCCGGGTCGCGCCGGCCGGCAGCATGATCGTCAACTCGTCGCGGGGCGGCGGGTCGAAGGACACCTGGCTGCTCGGCGGAGACGACGAGCCACCGGCGTAACCCACGCTTGACCCGGATGTCATCGGGTCGCAACCCGGTCCGCCAAGCCTGGACCGGTCAGCGGCCCGCCGATGAGAGGTACGTGCCATGTGCGGTATCGGAGGCGAGTTCCGCCTCGACGGGGCGCCACCGGACATGGCGGCGCTGGAGCGGATGCTGCCCGTCCTGTCCTCCCGGGGCCCGGACGGGGAGGGGCGGTGGCAGCACGGCCCGGCGGCGCTTGTGCACCGGCGGCTGCGCATCATCGACCTGTCCGACAGCGGCGCCCAGCCGATGGTCGACCCCGAGCTGGGCCTCGCCCTGGTCTTCAACGGCTGCGTCTACAACTACCGGGAGCTGCGCGACGAGCTGACCGCCGCCGGCTACACCTTCCGGTCCACCTCGGACACCGAGGTGATCCTCAAGGCGTACCACAGGTGGGGGACGGCCTGCGTCGAGCGGTTCTACGGGATGTTCGCGTTCGCGCTTGTCGAGCTGGCCACGCACACCCTCGTGCTGGCCCGCGACCGGCTCGGCATCAAGCCGCTCTACCTGGCCGGGACACCGGGCCGGATCCGCTTCGCCTCGACGCTGCCGGCGCTGCTCGCCGCCGGGGACGTCGACACCGACCTCGACCCGGTGGCGCTGCACCACTACATGAGCTTCCACTCGGTGGTGCCACCGCCGCGCACCATCCTCGCCGGGGTCCGCAAACTCCCACCCGCCACCGTCCGCGTGATCACCGCCGACGGCCGCAGCACCGACACCCTCTACTGGCGGCCGGAGTTCACCCGCGCCGCCGCGCCGGCCATGTCCGCCGGGGAGTGGCAGGAACGGATCATGGCGGCGCTGCGCACCGCCGTACGCCGGCGGATGGTCGCCGACGTGCCGGTCGGCGTGCTGCTCTCCGGCGGTCTGGACTCCAGCCTGATCGTCGCCCTGCTCGCCGAGCAGGGCCAGACCGGGCTCGCCACCTTCAGCATCGGCTTCGAGGCGGCGGCGGGGGAGAGCGGCGACGAGTTCCACTACTCGGACCTGGTGGCCCGCGAGTACGGCACCGACCACCACCAGATCCGCATTGGCGCGGCCCGGTTCGTGCCGGCCGTGCACGAGGCCATCGCGGCGATGAGCGAACCGATGGTCAGCCACGACTGCGTCGCCTTCCACCTGCTCTCCGAGGAGGTCTCGCAGCGGATCAGCGTGGTGCAGTCCGGCCAGGGCGCCGACGAGATCTTCGCCGGCTACGACTGGTACCCGCCCATGGCGAACGTGGCCCGCGCGGACGCCGTCGAGGCGTACGCCCGGGTGTTCTTCGACCGTCGGCACGACGCGCTCGCCGGGCACCTGGCGCCGGAGTGGATGCTCGACCACGACGCCAGCCTGGAGTTCGTCGCCGCCCACTTCGGCGCGCCGGGCGCGGACACCGCGCTGGACGCGGCGCTGCGCCAGGACAGCCTGGTGATGCTCGTCGACGACCCGGTCAAGCGGGTCGACAACATGACCATGGCGTGGGGGTTGGAGGCCCGGGTGCCGTTCCTCGACCACGAGGTCGTCGAGCTGGCCGCCGCGTGCCCACCGGCGCTCAAGCTGGCCCACGGTGGCAAGGGCGTGCTGAAGGCCGCGAGCCGGGGCATCGTGCCCGACGAGGTGATCGACAGGCCGAAGGGCTACTTCCCGGTGCCCGCCATCCGGCACCTGTCCGGCCCGCTGCTCGACGACGTCCGGGACGCGTTGACCGCGCGGCCGGCGCGCGAGCGGGGCCTGTTCCGCAAGGACTACCTGGAGGAGTTGCTGGAGGCGCCGAACGCCCGGCGGACCACGCTGGGCTCCAACGCGCTCTGGCAGCTCGGGCTGCTGGAGCTCTGGTTGCAGCGGATCGGGGTTTAGATGAGCGTACGGACCGAGGCGCCGCGCCGGACCGCGCGTCGCCGAACGGCGGTGGCCCCGCCTCCCGGCGAGGACTTCGCGCCCGCGCCGTCGCCGGACGGCCGACGGGTGGCGTACCTCTCCGACCGGGCCGGCACCCCGGGCGTCTGGGTCCGCGACGTCGACGCCGCCGAGGCCGTCGCCCTGCCCTGCGGCGACGAACCGGTCCTCGCGGTGAGCTGGTCCCCGGACGGGCGGTGGCTGGCCTGCGTCGTCGCGCCCGGTGGAGCACCCCGCACCGAGCTGTGGGTGCTGCGCCCGGACGGTACGCAGCGCCGCCAGGTCGCCGGCTTCGGTCGCCGCAGCGCCGCCCTTGCCGGTTGGCTGCCCGGCGGCGCGCTGCTGGCCGTCACCGAGACCGCCGAGCGGGGTGCCGCCGTGCTCGTCGACGCGGGCACCGGGCAGCGGCGGGTGCTCGCCGAGGACGACCTGCTCACCCTCCTGGACGTCACCCCGGACGGCGGAGCCGCCCTGCTGCGCCGTGGCCCGCGTAACGCCCGCTGGCTGGAACTGCTCGACGTGACCACCGGCGAACGGCGTCGGCTGCTGCCGGACACCGGCCAGGGCAGCACCGACCAGGGCTGGTTCACCCCCGGTGGGGCGAGCGTGCTGGCGCGTACCGACGCGTTCTCGGAGCTGGCGGCGCTGGTACGCGTCGATCTCACGCGGCCGGCGTTGCCCCCGACGCGGCTCGCCGCGCGGCCGGACGCCGAGCTGGAACACGTGGCGCTCAGCGCCGACCGGAGGCGCGCCGCGCTGCTGTGGAACACCTACGGCGGACGCAGCGAGCTGAGTCTGCTCGACCTGGCCAGCGGTACGCAGCGGGCGGTGGCCGCCCCCGGCGAGGTGCTCGACGGTGCCGTCTTCGCGGCCGACGGTGACCTGCTGTGCGTCACCGCGCAGGGGCCGGTGCGGCCCCGCGAGGTCTGGCTGGTCGATCCGACGGCCGGCACGCCGCGCCCGCTGCGGCCGGACACCGGCGTCGCGCCGCCCGACGACCGGGGTGTCGCGCCGCAGCTCGTCGACCTGCGCGCCCACGACGGGATGCCCCTGTCCGGCTGGCTGTACCGGCCGACCGGTCCGGGCCCGTGGCCGACGGCGATCAGCCTGCACGGCGGCCCCGAGGCGCAGGAACGTCCCGGCCACAACCCGCTGTTCCAGGCCCTCGTCGCGCAGGGCGTCGCGGTGTTCGCGCCGAACGTGCGCGGCTCGTCCGGCTTCGGTCGCTCCTTCGTGGCCGCCGACAACCTCGCCGGCCGCTACGGTGCCATCGCCGACGTGGCGGCGTGCGCCGAGCACCTGGTCGACAGCGGTGTCGCCGTACCGGGTCGGCTCGGCTGCCTCGGTCGCTCCTACGGCGGTTACCTGGTGCTCGCGGTGCTGGTGAACTTCCCCGGCCTGTTCGCCGCCGGGGTGGCCGAGTGCGGCATCTCCGACTTCCGCACCTTCTACGCCGGCACCGAGCCGTGGATCGCCGCCGCCGCCGTCAGCAAGTACGGCGATCCGGTGCGCGACGCCGCGCTGCTGCGCGACCTGTCACCGATGACCCGCATCGACCAGCTCGACGTGCCGGTGCTGCTCATCCACGGCGCGAACGACACCAACGTACCGACCGGGGAGTCGGCGCAGGTGGCGCGGGCGCTCGCCGCCCGGGAGGTGCCGTACGGGCACCTCGTGCTCGCCGGGGAGGGGCACGACTTCCTGGCCCGGGACAGCGCCGAGACGGCGCGTACGGCCACCACCGGCTGGCTCACCCGGCACCTCGCCGCGACGGCGGCGACCCGCCGCTGAGGCGTTATCCTGCGCCGGTGGACGTCGCGGCGCAGGGGGAGCGGCTGGCCGCCGACCTGGGCCGGTGGCTGGCCGACCTGACGTTCGTCGACCTGGACACCGACGAGGTCACCGCCCGGGTGATCGACGCGGTGGTGGCGTGGGCCGAGGCGCAGGGCTGGCGGGTGTACCGGCGCGCGCCGAGCGTGCTGCCGTTGCCGCCGCCCCTGGAGCGGCGACACTCGGTCCTGGACGTGGCGTGTGCCCGCCCGGACGGCCCGCCCGTGGTGGTGGAGGTCGACCACACCGACCGGGCCCGTACGGTGCAGAAACTCGCCGCCGAGGCCGACGCCGGCCGGATCCCGATCTGGGTGCGCTGGGGCGTGGGCCGTTTCACCGCGCCGCCACCGCCGGTGCGGATGGTGACCGTCGAGGTGACCCGCCGCGCCGGGCCGGCCGGGCGCGGACGTCTGCACAGCCGCACCGGCGACCGGCCCGCGCCGGCGCACTCGTCAGGCGGCGGCACGGCGGCCCCGCAGGCGCTGCCGATCCCGCTGACCGACCCGCTTTAAGGACCCGCCTTCGGCCCTTCGCAAGGGGACCTGAAGCGAATCGTAAGCGCGGCCCGGCAGAGTTCTGGGTGTCACCGGAGCACACGACAGACACCCAGGAGATTCCGATGCGCAAGCTCATCAACTCGACCTACATCACCCTCGACGGCGTCATCGAGAACCCGATGTGGACCGCGCCCTACTTCGACGAGGAGGCCGCCGCCTTCGCCGGCTCGCAGACCGAGGACGCCGACGCGCTGCTGATGGGCCGGGCCACCTACGACGGCTTCTCCCAGGCCTGGCCGACGATGGACGAGAGCGACCCGAGCACCGGCGCCGCGTTCTTCAACAACGTCAAGAAGTACGTCGCCTCGACCACCCTCACCAACCCCACCTGGAACAACACGGAGGTGCTCCAGGGGGACCTGGTCGAGGCGGTCGCGAAGCTCAAGGCGCAGGACGGCAAGGACATCGTCCAGTACGGCTACGGCTCGGTCACCGCACAGCTGGTCAAGGCGGGCCTGATCGACGAGGTCCGATTCTGGATCCACCCGGTGCTGGAGGGCGGCGCCAGCCTGAGCACCCCGCTCACCGACGTGAAGGCGACGTTCGAGCTGATCGACACCCGGGTGCACAAGAGCGGCGTGATCATCGCCTCGTACCGGCCGAAGTCGGCGAGCTGAGCGGCTGAGCGGCGATCAGAGCTGGGCCCGGGCCTCGCCCGGGCTCAGCTTCGCGCCCTCGGCGACAAGCGCGTCGAACCGTTCCCGGCCGAGCACGGCGAGCACCCGTTCGGTCACCCGGTCGGTGTCGTCACGCTCCGCCGGCGCGGCCGGGGTGCCGGCGGCCTGCCGGGCGGCGGCCGCGGCGCCGAGCAGCCGGGCAGCGACCTCGGGCGAACGCACCGCCGACGCCATCCCTTCCAGCGGGCCGAGCACATCGCGCGCGGTGGCCATCGCCTCGGCGACGTCGAACGCCTCGAGGTGCAGGGCCAGCGCGGCGGCGGGGTCGCCGCTCTGTTCGACCGCGTAACCCAGCTCCACGAGGACCATCGGCAGGTAGAGCGCCGGCTGGGGCTCGCCGCGCCCCTGCTCGGCGAGGCGGGTGAGGTGGGTGGTGGCCAGGTCGAGCTTGCCGTCACGGCGGGCGGCGAAGCCGAGGCCGAGCTCGGCAAAGACGATCGCGCTCGGCGAGCCCTGTTCCACCGCCAGTTGGTACGCGCGCTCGGCCAACTCCCGGGCCTGCGCGTAGTCGCGGGTCTGCACCGCGAGCCAGGCCAGCCAGGACAGCTTGCCGCCCACGTGCGGCCACAGCCCCAGCTCCTCGGCCCAGCGCAGCCCCTCGCGGTGCAGGGCTGCCGCGCGTTCGTACTCACCGCGAATCTCGGCCAGCCCACCCACCCAGTCGCTCGCCTGGAGGCGGCCCCACCGGTCACCCACCTCGGCGAACAGCGCGGTGCTGCGCGTCGCTGCGCTCTCCAACGCGGCCAGGTCACCGCCGGCGTGCGCGATCATGGCCCGGGAGCTGAGCACTGCGGCCTCGGTCCACGGATCGGTGGCGGCGGCGGGCAGCAGCTCCGACGCCAGCGGCAGGTCACTGCTCTCGAGTACCGCGTTCGCCGCGAACCAGGCGGCTCGGGCGTCGGTGAGACCGGCCAGGGCGGCGCGCACCTCGGCCGGTGGGATCTGCTCGCCCTGCAACAGCGCGAAACCGATCCGCCAGGCTGCGGCGCGGTTCTCCTGCGTCGGGTCGCCGGGCGTCGCGAGGGCTCGCCGCGCCTCGCTGAGCCGGCCCCGCAGGTACCAGTACCAGCTCAGCGCGACGGCCAGCCGCAACCCGCCGCCGTGCACCAGCGCAGCGCGCAGGTTCACCGTCTCCGCGTCCAGCAGCGCCAGCCACCGCTGCTGGTCGGGGCCACGTAGCTGCGGGTCGGCATGCTCGGCCAGGTCGGTGTAGTACGCGGCGTGCCGCGCCCGGGTGTCGTCGGCGTCGACCAGGTGGTCCAGGCAGAACGCGGCGACCGACTCGAGTAGCCGGTAACGGGGGCTGGTGCCGGAGTCGTCCAGCACCACCAGCGACCGGTCCACCAGGCGAGCCAGTGTGTCGAGATCGGTCCGGCAGACGAACTCGGCGGCCTCCGGGGTGCAGCCGTCGCCGAACACCGCGAGCCGGGCCAGCACCGCACGGTCGCCGTCGTCGAGCAGGTCCCAGCTCCAGCCGATCACCGCGGTCAGCGTCCGCTGTCGCGGCGGCACGTCGCGCTGCTGCGTGGTGAGCAGCCGGAACCTGTCGTCGAGCCGGTCCACCACACCCCGCAGACCCAGCGCGCGGACGCGGGTGGCCGCCAGCTCCAACGCCAGCGGCAGGCCGTCCAGGCGACGGCAGAGCTGGGCGACCGCCGGCGCGGTGCGCTCGTCCAGCCGAAAGCCGCGGTGCTGCGCGGCGGCGCGGGCGGCGAAGAGTCGGGCCGCCGCCGAGCGCCGGACCGCGTCCAGGTCACCGTCCTCGGGCAGCGACAGCGGGGGTACCTCCCAGAGCAGCTCCCCGGTCAGTCCGAGCGGCTCCCGACTGGTGGCCAGGACGCTCACCTCGGGCGCGTCGCGCAGCAGCCGGGCCACCAGCGCGGCGACCGGCTCGATGACGTGTTCGCAGTTGTCCAGCACGAGCAGCAGGTGGCGCGCCCGCAGCGCTGCGACGAGTCGATCGGTGGCCGACAGGCTCGTGCCGGCGGCCTCGCGGGCGTCCAGCGCGCCGAGCACCTGCTCGGCGACGCCCGGGTCGCCGGCCGGCAGTGGCGCCAGCTCGACCAGCAGAACACCGTCCGAAAGGGACTGGCCGCGGGCGGTCTCGGTGGCCAGGCGGGTCTTGCCGACGCCGCCCGGCCCGATCAGCGTGACCAGGCGCTGCGCGGGCAGCAGCCCGCGCAGCTCGGTCAGCGCCTCGGCCCGCCCGACCAGCTCGTCGAGCTGGGCCGGCAGGCTGTTGCGGATGATCGCGGCCTTCGGCGGCGCGCTGAGGCCGGCGTCCTGTTCGAGGATCCTGCGGTGCAGCGCGACCAGCTCGGGGCCGGGATCGAGGCCCAACTCGTCGGCGAGCCGGTCGCGCAGGTCGGCGTAGCTGTCGAGCGCCTCGGACTGGCGGCCCGCCCCGTACAGCGCGCGCAGCTGCACCGCCCGCAGGCCCTCGCGCAGCGGATGCCGGGCGACCAGTTCGGCCAGTTCGGCGGCGACCAGGTCGTGCTCACCCCGGGCCACCCGCGCCTCGGCCAGCCGCTCGTGCGCCGCGAGGCGCTGCTCGGCCAGGCGGGTCGCCTCGGCGCGGACGAACTCGGCGTCGGCCACGTCGGCGTACGCGTCGCCGCGCCACAGCGCGAGAGCCGCCGTCAGCCGGTCGACGTCGGTGCTGCGGGTCAGCTCGACGAAGCGGTCCGCGTCCACGGTGTCGGCCCGCAGCAGGTACCCGGGTGGCCGGGACTCGACCAGCTCACGGGCGCCCGGCTCGGCGTCGTTGAGCGCCTTGCGCAGCTGGGACACCCGCACCTGGAGGGCGCCGGCGGGGTTGGCGGGGGAGTCGTCACCCCACAGGTCGTCGATGAGGCGGTCCGCCGAGACGACCTGGTTGCGGTTGGTCAGCAGGTCGGCCAGCAGCGCGCGTACCTTGGTGCCGGGCACCACCACCGGCTCGCCGGCGTCCGTCGTCACGGCGAGCGGCCCGAGCACCCCGAACTGCACGGCGGACATCCTAGCGCCGGTAAGGCGACCTGAAGCGGACCGTAAGCGCGCCGGCGCACCGTGTGGGCATGGACATCTACTCCGAGACGCACGGCAACGGCGAGGGCCGGCCGCTGGTGCTCATCCACGGCGCGCTCTCCGGCATCGGTACGTCGTTCGGCACGATCCTGCCGTTCCTGGCGAAGAGCCGGCGGGTGATCGCCGTGGAGTTGCAGGCCCACGGGCGCACCCCCGACGTGGACCGGCCGCTGACCGTGGAGGCCTTCGCCGCCGACGTGGTCGGGGTGCTCGACCGGCTGGGGGTCGCGCGGGCCGACGTGTACGGCTGGAGCATGGGCGCGGCTGTCGCGCTGCGCCTGGGCACCGACCACGCCGAGCGGGTGGGTCGGCTCGTGCTCGCCTCGGTGAGCTTCGACGACGACGGCCTGCACCCCGGACTGCTCGACGGCATCCAGGACCTGCGACCGGAGCATCTGCACGGGTCGGAGTTCCACGAGGAGTACCTGCGGACCGCGCCCGACCCGGCGGGTTGGGCCACCCTGGTCACCAAGATGAAGGTCCTCGACGCGAACCTGCCACGCTGGACGCCGGAGCAGATCCGCGCGCTGGCCGCACCCACGATGATCGTGCTGGCCGACGCGGACATCGTCCGACCCGAACACGCGGTGCGGATGTTCCGGCTGCTCGGCGGCGCGGTGCCCGGCGACCTGACCGGCCTGCCCGCGTGCCGGCTGGCCGTCCTGCCCGGCACCACCCACACGACGATCCCGCAACGCGCGGACTGGCTGGCCCCGATGATCGACGAGTTCCTTGGCGACGGCGGGCCGGAGGCCTAGCGGTACCGGGGTGTTTGGCGGCTGGTTGCTCGGGGCAATTAACTGTCGACGACATCCCCTCTGGAAGGACGGCTCCGACGTGGAGGTTTCCGGCTTCTTCGCCGCCATCATCATCGGTCTGGTCATCGGCGCGCTGGGCCGGCTGGTGGTGCCCGGCAAGCAGAACATCCCGATCTGGCTGACCCTGCTCATCGGTGTGGTCGCGGCGATCCTCGGCACGCTCGTCGCAGGCGTCCTCGGCGTCGACGACACCAGCGGGATCGACTGGATCGAGCTGATCATCCAGGTCGCCTTCGCCGCTGTCGGCGTGGCGATCGCCGCCGGTGCCTACGGCCGCCGCCGGGTGCGCTGACCCCGCACGCAACCGTGCTGGCCCGCCCTCCCCAGGAGGGCGGGCCTCGCCGTATCCGGACCGCGGACCGGGTACGGAGGGCCGTGCGGTCGGTAGCAGGGTCCACCCTGCCGGCCGGGCGTCCGGGGCGCATCGGCGCCGTCCACTCCGCGTCCATTCTCCCTCGCGGGCGCGAAGTTCGTCCTCCCCGGCATGGCGCGCGGCCGGTTGACCGGGTAGAAACATCTCGACCCCTTCGGCGTGACCCCACCTTCGTCCGCAGGGATCAGAGAGCGCTCTCACGCCGCCCCCAGCTGCGCCTGACGAAACGGTCCGGCCAGCGGAGAGGACGAAACACATGACAAGCCCGTCCCGACGTACTCTCACCCTTGCGCTGCTGGTGACCGCCGCCGTCGCCGTCAGCGGCACCGCCGCCACGGCCGGCCGCCCCACGCACGGCGCACCCGACTTCGGCCCGAACGTGACGATCTTCGACCCGTCGATGCCGGTCGGCGAGATCCAGCAGACCCTCGACGCCGCGCACGCCCGCCAGGTCGACAACGAGATGGGCACCGAGCGGCACGCGTACCTGTTCAAGCCGGGCACGTACGGCACGGCCGAGCAGCCGTTGCAGGCCAAGGTCGGCTACTACACCGAGGTGTCCGGCCTGGGCGCCTCGCCCACCGACGTCGCGGTCAACGGCAAGCTCGAGGTCTACAACCGCTGCCTGGCCGACGGCGGCACCGGCAACTGCCTCGCGCTCGTAAACTTCTGGCGCACCCTGTCCAACCTCTCGCTCACCGTCAACGCCGCCGGTCAGGACGGCTGCCGGTCGACGGCGAACTTCTGGGCGGTGTCCCAGGCGGTGTCGATGCGTCGGCTGAACATCGGTGGCGGTGGTCTGTCGCTGATGGACTACTGCACCGCCGGCCCGCAGTTCGCCAGCGGCGGGTTCATCGCCGACTCGCGGCTGCCGGCCACCACGAACGGGTCGCAGCAGCAGTGGCTGACCCGTAACAGCGAGGTCGCGAGCTGGTCCAACGCCGTGTGGAACCAGGTCTTCGCCGGTGTCGAGGGCGCGCCCGACGACGCCACGTTCCCCGACCCGCCGTACACCACCCTGGAGACCACCCCGCTGAGCCGGGAGAAGCCGTACCTCTTCGTCGACGGCAAGGGCCGTTACCAGGTGCGGGTGCCCGCCGCGCAGCGGAACAGCCGGGGAGTCTCCTGGGCCGACGGCATGACGCCGGGGCGGACCATCGGGATCGGCGACTTCTTCATCGCCAAGCCGTCCGACCCGGTGCAGCTGATCAACAGTCAACTGGCGCGCGGCAAGCACCTGCTGCTCACCCCGGGCGTCTATGACATCGCCCGCAGCATCGAGATCCGGCGCGCGAACACCGTGGTGCTCGGGATCGGGCACGCCACGCTGACCGCCGTCAACGGCGCCATCCCGCTCGACGTCGCAGGGGTTCCCGGTGTGATCGTCGCCGGCGTCACGATCGACGCCGGGACCGTCGAGTCGCCAGTCCTGCTGCGGGTGGGACGCCAGCACGGCCGCAACGCCAGCAGCCCGACCAACCCCACCACGCTGTCCGACGTGTACTTCCGGGTCGGCGGCCCGCACATCGGCCGGACCGACACCGCGCTTCAGGTCAACAGCGACAATGTGCTCATCGACCACACCTGGGTGTGGCGCGGTGACCACGGCGTGGAGGGCTTCACCGAGGGCGTCAACGGGGACACCGACCGGTGGCGCACCAACACCGGTCGGTACGGCGCCGTCATCAACGGCGACCACGTGACCGCCACCGGCCTGTTCGTCGAGCACTTCCAGCGCTACAACACCGTCTGGAACGGCGAGCACGGCACCACGATCCTGTACCAGAACGAGCTGCCGTACGACCCGCCGACGCAGGCCGACTGGATGAACGGCCCGGTGGAGGGCTTCGCCGGGTACAAGGTCGGCGACCGGGTACGGCACCACACCCTGTACGGCGGTGGCGTGTACGTCTTCAACCAGAACAACCCGTCGATCCACACCGAGAACGGCTTCGAGGTGCCGAACCGGCCGGGCGTGCGGTTGCACCACATCATGACCGTCAACCTCAGCGCCGGCACGATCGACCACGTGGTCAACGGCGTGGGTGAACCGGCCGACATGACCAAGGTGGGCGTACCGGTCTACCTCGCGCAGTACCCGACTCCGTAACCTCTCGGGGCGTCCCAGGCGGGGGTTGGAGCCGATGCGGCTCCAACCCCCGCTGTCGTGTCCCGCTGCGCGAGAACCCACGCCCTCGCTCTTGAATTCCTACTGTGCCGGTAGGAAAATCGGAGAATGCCTGTCGGTCCGCTCCTCACCTCGCGCCGGGTCGTGGACCTGATGCGGGTGGCCTCCGAGCTCTGTCCGGGCTCACCAGCGACCGACTGAGCACCCTCGGAACCGCGCACCGCGTGGCCTGCCTGTCACGGGCGCCACGGTGCGCGCCCCACGTCACTCCCCGCCGATCCGGCCTGGCCGGATCGGTTCACCCCCATTGGAGGTACGTCATGACGACCGACCAGCCACCGCCCACCCCGCCGACGGCGGGGGAGTCCCGGCTCGCGTTCAACGAGGACTGGGTGGCGACCATTCTCGGCCTGGCCCTGCTCGCTCTCGTCCTGCTCGGTGCCATCCCCGCCGGGCTGGTGCCCTGATGACCGCCGACGCGACCCGGGCCGACGACACGACCCGCGCCACCGACGCTGTCGAGACGTCCCGGGACGGCGGGCCACCGGCGACCGACGACCCCGCCGGTGCGGCGGGCGTGGTGCGCGACGGCAGGTTCTGGGCCTGGACGGCGCTCGGCCTGCTGATCGTGATCGGTCTCGCCGCGCTCACCCGCTACCTGGAGCAGAACGTTCCCACGTGGTCCGACGGCACCGCCGTCGAGGACATCGGGGCGGCGATCGAGTATCCGGTCTACGCGATCCTGCTGGGCCTGCTCGGAAACGCCGTCGTCACGCAGCTCGGCTGGCGGGACCGGATCGCCGCCGCGTTCCGTACCGAGTTCTTCATCAAGACGGGTCTGGTGCTGCTCGGGGCGTCGATCAACCTGGCCGTCATCGCCAGCGCGGCGGGTCCGGCGATCGCCCAGGCGATCCTGCTGATCAGCGGGGTCTTCCTGTTCACCTGGTGGCTGGCCGGCCGGTTCGGGCTGGACGACAAGCTGCGCGCGTTGCTCGCCTCGGCGGTGTCGATCTGCGGTGTCAGCGCGGCGATCGCCGCAGCCGGCGCGGTCCGGGCCCGCCGGGAGCAGTTGGCGTACACGGCGAGCCTGGTCATCGCCTTCGCGCTGCCGTCCATCTTCGTCCTGCCCTGGCTGGCCGACGTGTTCGGGCTCTCCGACGCGGTGGCCGGTGCCTGGATCGGCGGCAACATCGACACGACCGCCGCGGTGACCGCCGCCGGAGCGCTCGCCGGCGAGGAGGCCCTCCAGATCGCCAGCATCGTCAAGGTCACCCAGAACGCCCTGATGGGTGTGGTCGCGGTGGCGCTCACCGCGTACTTCACGCTGCGGGTGGAGCGGCGGCCCGGCGCGGCCCGGCCGGGCCTCGGTGAGCTGTGGCGGCGTTTCCCCAAGTTCGTCCTGGGCTTCGTCGCGGCCTCGGTCATCGCCACCTGGTACCTGGACGGTGCGGGCGCGGACGGCAAGGCCACCATCGCGATCGTCAACGACCTTCGTGTCTGGTTCCTCATCCTGGCCTTCGTCAGCATCGGCCTGGAGGTCCGGGTGGCGTCCCTGAGGGAGGCCGGCTGGCGGCCGGTCGCGGTGTTCGCCAGCGCCACAGTGTTCAACCTGGCGTTGGCGCTCGCCCTGGCGTCAGTGCTGTTCCGCGGCTTCTCGGCGTGACCGGGCGCCCCGCCCCGCGACATCGAAGGGGCGGGGCGCTCAAATACTTCCGAGCACCTGACGCATAATTTCATCGATCAGTCTCACTCTTGCGGGACGGTGGCCACTACTGCCACGATGGCCGTCAATGCCTTCCGTCCCGAAGGAGTGGTCGCCATGGCGGTCTCCCGCCGCAGGTTCGTCGCGTCGGCGCTGGCGGGGTCCGCCCTCGCCGCCGTCTCCACCACCGATCTCCTCGCCAGCCCCGCGCACGCTGCCAGTCCCCCCGGGGACGTGGTCGGCAAGGTGACGGTCGGCTACCAGGGCTGGTTCAGCTGCCCCGGTGACTCGGCGCCGATCGGCGGCTGGTGGCACTGGAGCCGCGACCGCTTCCAGCCGCCGTCGCCGGCCAACACCACGATCGTGTCCTGGCCGGACATGCGGGAGTACACGCGCAGCTACCCCACCGCGTACCCCAGCCTCGGCAACGGCTCGCCGGCCACCCTCTTCTCGTCCTACGACCAGCAGACCGTGGACACGCACTTCCGCTGGATGCAGGAGTACGGCTGCGACACCGCCGCGCTGCAACGGTTCAACCCGACAGGCGACGAGGGACCGACCCGCGACGCCATGACGCAGAAGGTGCGCTCCGCCGCCGAGCGCTACGGCCGCAAGTTCTACATCATGTACGACGTCACCGACTGGCTGAGCTTCCAGACGGACATCAAGACCGACTGGACGACGAAGATGTCCGCGCACACCGCCTCCGGGGCGTACGCCCGACAGAACGGCAAGCCGGTCGTCTGCATCTGGGGGTTCGGTTTCAGCGAACCCAGCCGGCCCTTCACCCCGGGGCCGTGCCTGGAGGTCATCAACTGGTTCAAGGCGCAGGGCTGCTACGTCATCGGCGGCGTGCCCACCTGGTGGCGCCAGGGGATCGAGGACTCCCGCCCCGGCTTCCTCGACGTCTACCACGCGTTCCACGCGATCTCGCCGTGGATGGTCTACCGGGCCAGGACCGTCGAGGAGCTGGACTCGTACTACGCCAACGTCAACGTCGGCGACATGGCCGACTGCGCGGCGCGCGGCATCGACTACCTGCCCTGCGTGATGCCCGGCGACCTGGCCGGTGGGCACCGCAGGCACGGCGACTTCTACTGGCGGCACATCTACAACATGGTCCGGCTCGGCTCCCAGGGCCTGTACGTGTCCATGTTCGACGAGTACAACGAGGGCAACCAGATCGCCAAGACGTCCGAGACCCAGGCCACCACCCCGGCCGGTGCGAGCATCCGGGCGCTGGACGAGGACGGCGTGGCCTGCTCCTCCGACTACTACCTGCGGATCACCGCCGACGGCGGCCGGATGCTCAAGGGGCAGCTCGCGCTCACCGCCGTACGCCCCACCCCGCCAACTGTCGGCACCCCGCCCCCGACCAGCGGCGACCTCGCGGCCGGCCGGTCCACCTCGGCGAGCAGCCAGAACGGTCCCTTCGTGGCGTCGAACGCCGTGGACTCCGACGCCGGCAGCTACTGGGAGAGCGGCGGCGGCTCGTTCCCGCACTGGTGGCAGGTCGACCTCGGCGCCAGCCAGCAGGTCAACCGGCTCGTGGTGCGGCTGCCCGCCGGCTGGGGCGCGCGTACCCAGACCATCACCGTGCAGGGCAGCGTCGACGGCAACTCCTTCTCGACCATCGCCGGGGCCTCGGCGTTCGCCTTCGACCCGGCGACCGGCAACACCGTCACACGCACGCTGACGACCACCACGGCCCGCCACATCCGGCTGAGCATCGCCGGCAACACCGGCTGGCCGGCGGGCCAGCTCGCCAAGGTCGAGGTGTACGCCTCCAGCGGCACCACTGACAACCCGCCGACCGCCCCGAGCGGCCTCACGTCGACCGGGCGGACGGCGAGCAGCGTGTCCCTGGCCTGGACCGCCTCGACCGACGACAAGGGCGTGACCGGCTACCAGGTACGCCAGGGCGGCACCGTGGTCACCACCGTCACCGGCACCATCGCGACCGTGAGCGGGCTCGCCGCGTCCACCCCGTACACCTTCACCGTCGTCGCCCGCGACGCCGCCGGCAACACCTCGACCGCGTCGAACGCCGTCACGGTGACCACCGACGCCGCCGCCAACTCCGACCTGGCCCGAGGGCGGTCCACCAGCGAGAGCAGCCATGTGCAGAGCTACGGCTCGGGCAACGTGGTCGACGGCGACGCGAACAGCTACTGGGAGAGCGCCAACAACGCCTTCCCGCAGTGGGTGCAGGTCGACCTGGGCGCGACGCGCACGGTCGGGCGGGTGGTGCTGAAGCTGCCGCCGTCGTCGGCCTGGGCGACCCGCACGCAGACGATCGCCGTCACCGGCAGCACGGATGGGGGCAGCTTCGGCACGCTTGTCGGCTCGGCGGGGCGGACTTTCGACCCGTCGACGGGCAACCAGGTGACGCTGACCTTCAGCGCCGCGCAGACCCGTTACGTGCGGATCACGGTGACCGGGAACACCGGCTGGCCGGCCGGGCAACTGGCGGCACTGGAGGTGTACGCCAGCTGACCGGACGTGGGGCGGCGGCCGGACGCCGACCGGCGGCCGCCCCCCACCCGTGCGCCGACTACCAGATGATGATGCCGCCCTGTACCGCCCTGGCACGCCGCACGGCATCCCGCACGGTGGTCAGGTAGCGGAGGATGCGTTCCGCGTCGTAGCCGGTCCCAGCGGACAGCAGCTCGACGTTCTCCGCCAAGAGAGTGCACTCCTGGGCGAAGGCGTCGAGCTGACCGGGGAAGACCTGGAGGTGACCCCGGTTCTCGACCGTGACGTCGGCGAGTTGTGGCAGGAACGTCGCGCCCAGCTGACGAGTCACCGCGGAACCCCACAGCGAACGACGGAAGGCTTCAGCACCTACTGCCGTGCTCACGTCGGGCGGGTCCTCGAGAACCTGCCGGCCGGCGTAGGAGTCGTCGTCGGGTATCCACACCGCGATATCCAGGCTCAATCGCACACTCCCGCCAAGCTTCGACGCGTCGCTGGTAGGGCAGTATCTGGATTCCCGCCGAGGCCAAGTCGCAGCCGCACGAACCGTACCCGAATCCCATTGTCGCTGACAGTGAGCGTGAGCAAGTTTGGCGGCCTTGCCACCTACGGATCTTTCACTCCGCAGGGCCACATATCTCACCTGCACCCGGACGACTGCGCACGGATCGAGGCGGCACTCAACGAACTCGGTTACCTCATCGTCCCGAAGCACATCCTCACCGCGCCGTACGACGGGCCTAATGGCTGGGTATTCGGGCCGACAAACACTGCGACGTGGTCCACCCGCTTCTTCGATCCCCTGTGAACACACCCACCGTGACGGGTGACCTGCGCGGCGGCGCGGGCGCTGGTCGACGCGGACAGTGTCGCGCCGGCCGAGGTCCGCTGGCGGCCGTCGGCGCGTACCCTCATCGCCGACGTCGCCCGCGCGCGGCCGGCACCGGCCGGCGTGGCGTGGCTGGCCACGCTGGTCGGCCTCACCCGCTGACGGACGAGCGACGGCGCAGGTCCTCGGCCGGGTTGATGGTGCGGACCGGGTCGGGCACGGGCCCTCGGCGTTGCCACTCCCGGGGGTAGCCCAGGGAGACCTCCTCGAAGCGCACCCCGTCGTGGAACGTGGTGCGTGGGATGTGCAGATGCCCGTAGACCACTGTGGCCGCCCCGAACCGCAGGTGCCAGTCGCTGGTGCGCACGGTGCCGCACCACTGCGCGAACAGCGGGTACCGCAGCACGTCGGTGGGCTCGCGCACCAGCGGGTAGTGGTTGACGAGCACGGTCGGCAGCTCCGGGTCACGCTCGGCGAGCCGCCGTTCGGTCTGGGTGACCCGGGCGGCGCACCACGCCTCCCGGCTCGGGTACGGGTCGGGGTGCAGCAGCACCTCGTCGGTGCACACCACCCCGGCCTCGTACGCCAGCTCCAGTGACTCCTGCCTGGTCCGCGCCTCGGGCACCCGGAACGTGTAGTCGTAGAGCACGAAGAGCGGGGCGATCGTGGCCGGGCCACCCACGCCGTCCCACACCGGATAGGGATCCTCCGGGGTGACGACGCCGAGCCGCCGGCACATCGCCACCAGCTCGCGGTAGCGGGCCTCGCCGCGCAGCTCCACCGGGTCGCCCGGGGGTGTCCACAGTTCGTGGTTGCCAGGTGCCCAGACGACCTTCGCGAACCGGCTGCTCAGCACCGCCAGCGCCCATTCGACGTCGGCGAACCGCTCGCCCACGTCGCCCGGCACCAGCAGCCAGTCGTCGTCGTGGCCCGGGCGGAGTTCCTGGACGTACGCCCGGTTCTCCGGATGGCCGACGTGCAGGTCGCTGACGGCCCGGAGCCGGGGCAGATCACTCACGACCCCGAGAGTAGGCGGTCGCGGCGCGATCGGCACACCTCCGTCCTGCCGACCACCGTCGCAGGGCCGATGCGAGAAGGGGCGTCCGGTCGTCAGGCGACCAGGGTGGGTGGCGTCCGTGGCCGGCATATCCGCCGACCCGGCGGGAAAGCGGCTGACGTCCGACAGCCCGATCCGGAGCAGGAGACGAACATGCCTTTCATCACCGTGGGTACGGAAAACTCCGCGCCCATCGACCTGTACTACGAGGACCACGGATCCGGTAAGCCGGTGGTGCTGATCCACGGTTTCCCGTTCAACGGGGCGACCTGGGAGAAGGAGACCACCGCGCTGCTCAACGCCGGATACCGGACGATCACCTACGACCGGCGCGGTTACGGCAACTCCGCCCAGCCGACGTTCGGGTACGACTACAACACGTTCGCCGCGGACCTCGACGTGCTGATGACCGAACTGGACCTGAACGAGGTGACTCTGATCGGTCACTCGATGGGCACCGGTGAGGTGATCCGCTACCTGGGTAACTACGGCTCGCAGCGGGTCAGCCGGGCCGTGCTGCTCAGCCCGTTGCAGCCGATGCTGGCCAAGGCCAAGGACAACCCGGAGGGCGTCGAACGGAGTCTCTTCACCGGCTTCCAGGACGCCATCATCAAGGATCGCTTCGCCTACCTGACGTCGTTCTGCGACGCGTTCTTCAACCCGGATCAGAACATGGGCAAGCGGGTGAGCGAGGAGGCGTACCGGGCGCACTGGCAGATCGGCGCCATGGCCTCCGCCAAGGGCACCCACGACAGCGTGGACGCCTGGCAGGAGGACTTCCGCCCGGACCTGCAGAAGATCAACATTCCGGTGCTGATCGTGCAGGGTGACCAGGACCGGGTGCTGCCCTACCCGGTGACCGGTCAGCGGCTCGGACCGATGATGCCGACCGGCCAGCTCATCACGCTCAAGGGCGCGCCGCACGGCATCCCGTGGACCCACGCCGACGAGGTCAACAAGGCGATCATGGACTTCATGAAGCAGCCGGCGAAGGCGCGCGCCTGACCCGTACCGGTAGCGATCGGACGCCAGCGCCGTCAGGCGCCGCGACACCCGGCCCACGGTTCGCACCGGGGCCGGGTGTCGTCCGTGTTCAGGGCCGGCGCGCCACCACCGCGCCGTTGGCACCGGGCGCGTCGAACCGCACCGTCCGCACGTCGACGAACCCGGCGTCGGTGAGCCAGGCGGCGTACTCGGCGCCCGAGTAGTTCCGCCCGCCCTCGGTCTCGACAAGCATGTTCATCCCCATCAGGGCGGCCTCCGGTGGGCCGGTGCGCTCGTCGTTGAGCAGCAGCTCGCAGACGACGATCGCCCCGCCGGCAGGCAGCGCCGCATGGCACCGGGCCAGCAGCGCCCGGTTCGTCGGCTCGTCCCAGTCGTGCAGGATCATGCTGAGCAGGATGACGTCGTGCCCGTCCGGCAGCGCCGGGTCGGCCAGGAAGTCGCCGGGCACGGCGTCGATCCGCCCGCTCAGGCCGGCCTCCGCGATCCGCTCCCGCGCCCGTACGCAGACGTGCGGCAGGTCCAGCACGGTCGCCCGCAGCTCCGGCAGGCGGCGGCAGAACTCGATCGGGAACGCGCCGGCCCCGCCGCCGACGTCGAGCAGCCGGCGGTGCGCGGAGAAGTCGTACGCGTCGGCCAGCGCGGCGGCGGTGAAGCTGGACGTGGAGAACATCGCGTCCCAGAACTGCGCGAGCATCTCCGGGTCGGCGGTGTCGAACATCGACTGTTGGGCCTCCGGGTCCCAGGTCAGCGGCCGGTCCGTGCGCAGCGCCTCACCGATCCGGTGCCACGGCAGGTAGGTGCGCAGGTCCGAGTAGCGGACCTGCGCGCCGAAGTAGTACGGGCGACCCTCGACCAGGAACTGCTCGGCCAACTCGGTGTTGCGGTAGCCGTCACCGGCCCTCTCCAGCAGCCCCAGCGAGGCGCTGGCGGCCAGCAGCAGGTCCGCCGGCCGGTCCGGCAGACCGAACTCGGCGGCGGCCTGCTCGACGGTCATCGTCCGGCCACCGGCGAGCCGGGTGAACAGACCGAGTTCGACGCCGACCGCGAGGGTCTTGAACCCCCACACACCGGCCACCAGGCGCATGAGGGGAGTGGGAGTGATCATCCCGACATGAAAACACAGTCCGGGCGGTTCCACGATGGACCGTCACGCCCGGATCAGCGTCACCAACCCCGCCGCCACCAGCACCCCGGCCCAGAGCCGGTCCACGTTGAACCAGGCCCGACGCAGCACACCGACCCCGAACACCTGATAGACCAGCATCGCGATGACCAGGGCCGTGCCGAGCATGGCCACGGTGTGCACCCCGGCCGCCGCGAGGCCGGACAGCGCACCCACCGGCGCGGCGGCCAGGTGCCCGGAATGACCCCCGGACACCGGCTCGGCCACCAGCACCGGCAGCAGCATCAGCCCCGCGCCGTGCGCCGACGACATGAGGAACGACCAGCCCGCGAGCTGCGCCGCCGACAGCCGCATCCCGGCCCAGCGGAAGTGCCGCTCGGAGAGCAGCCGCCACAGCCCGAACGCGACGAGCAGCACGCCGCCGGCCACCGCGAGGGCGGTGCTCGCCGTCACCGACCGGGTCGCCGTCACCAGCGCGGCGACGATCCCCACCGACGCCAGATGGCCCGCCGCGATCGGTGGCAGGGAGCGCAGCAGAGCCGACGGGCTGCGCTCCTGCAGGCCCCGGGCCACCGCGAACAGCCAGCCCATCGCCGGGTTCAGGCCGTGGAACGCGCCGAGCGCGGCGAGCGTGGCCAGGGTCGCGACGGTCACGGGAAGCAGTACGAGTCGGACGACGCGTCCCCGCCCTGCAACCGGGTCTGGTGCACCCGCAGACCCCGGAACTCCTCCCCGTGCGGGAAGAACCGCGCATCGGGGGTGAGCCCACCGGAGTCCACGTCCACGTCGAGTTTCGCCAGCCAGGCACCCACCCCGTCCGGGTAGAACTGGTCGTCCCACGAGCCGTAGAGCGAGTTGCTGACGTAGACGCGCTGCCCGTCCCGGCTCACCTCGACCATCTGCGGGCCACCGGCCAACGCCTCGGCGGGCGCGGACGGATGCGCCGCGCGGCGGACGATCCCACCCAGGTGCACCGAGCCGGTCTGCACCGGGTGCAGCGGGTCGCTGACGTCGTACTGGCGCAGCTCCCCGGTGCCCCAGCAGGAGACGTAGAGGAACCGGTCGTCCACCGACAGGTCGATGTCGGTCACCAGTGGAGGCACCGCACCGAACGGCTTGAGCAGGTCGGGCAGGTCCGCCGGGTCGGCCGGTTCGGCCGGGATGTCGATCACCTTGGTGACCGCCCAGGCGTCGCCGTCGCGGTGCCACAGCCAGACCGAGGCGGACAGGTCCTCGACGCTGATCACCACCCCGACGAACCCGTACGACTTCGACGGGTCGTGCGCCGGGCGCAGCTCCAGCGGCATCTGGTACTGGTCGCCCAGGTCGACCCGCTGCACGTGCCGGCGTTTCGCGAGATCCCAGAAGTGGATGGCGTGCCCGTAGCGCCGGCCCAGCAGCAGCTCACCGACGATGCCGTCCTCGATCATCGACGGGGTGCCCCACTCGCTGGTCACCAGCACGTCCTGGGTCAGGTGCCACCACACGTCGTACGCCAGGAACTGCGGCCCCCGGTCGGCCTCCCACGCCCCGCGTACCTCGAAGGTGGTGTGGTCGAGGATCGCGATGCCGCCTGGCCCCTCCGCGCCGTCCGCGCCGCCGAGAGCGGAGAGGTAGATGCCGTCCGGGCCGCAGTGCACGGTGTGCGGCCGGGAGTAGCCGGCCCGCTTCGCCAGCTCCTCCGCCCCGATCACCTTGACCACCTGCGGCTGGCGCGGGTCGGGTTGGGTGTCCAGGACGTGGATCCGCGACGACCGCAGGCCGGGCACGATCAGGTAGCGCCGCTCGACGTGCGGGTGCGGTGCGGTCGGGCAGAGCGCGCTGCTGCACGCGTTCCAGCCGAAGTGGTGCAGCTCGTCGCCGACGTACGGCAGGTCGGTCCAGCCGACGACGTGGCCGTAGTCGGGGGAGTCCGGGTCGGTGTCCAACACCACGATGGCGTCCGGACGGCTGGCCGCGCGGTCGAAGGCCGCCACGTAGGCGAGCTTCTCCGCCGGTGCGGTCGCCGCCTCGCGGGGGGAGGGGTAGAAGGTGGGGTCGGGAGTCCAGCGGGTCATCGTGTCTCCGCTCGTCAGGTGGTGGGTACGCCGAGCCGGTCGAGCAGGTGGCGGCGCAGCGCGCCGAAGGCCGGGTCGTCCGGCGTCCGGTTGGGGGCCAGGTCGACGGGCAGGTCCGCGGCGATGCGGCAGTCGTCGAGCAGCAGGATCCGGTCGGCGAGCAGCAGTGCCTCCTCCACGTCGTGGGTGACCAGCAGGGCGGCGAAGCCGTGCTCGGCGCGCAGGCGGCGCAGCAGGATCTGCATCCGCAGCCTGGTCAGCGCGTCGAGGGCGCCGAACGGTTCGTCGAGCAGCAGCAGGTCCGGTTCGCGGACCAGCGCCCGCGCGACGGCGACGCGCTGCGCCTGCCCGCCGGACAGCTCGGCGGGCCAGGCGCGGTGCCGGTCGGCGAGCCCGACCTCGGCCAGCGCCCGCCGGACCCGCCCGGCGGTGTCCGCACCGGACAGTCCCAGCCCGACGTTCTCCGCCACCCGCTTCCAGGGCAGCAGCCGGTGTTCCTGGAAGACCACGGCGGCGGTGCCGTGCACGACGCTCGTGCCGCTGGCGTCGCCGTCCAACCCGGCGAGGATCCGCAGGAGGGTGCTCTTGCCGGAACCGCTGCCGCCGAGCAGGGCGACGACCTCGCCGCGGGCGATGGTCAGGTCGACACCGGCCAGCACGACCGTCGGCCCGAACGCGCGGCGTACCGCCCTGGCGGTGAGAACCGGCGCGGTGCCGTTCAGGTGGCCCGCAGTCCGCGACGCCATGTCAACATCCTCCTCTCCGCGACGCGCAACGCAAGGTCGGATATCAGTCCCAGCAGGGCGTAGACGAGCAGGCCGAGCACCACCACGTCGGTCTGGCTGAACTCCCGGGCCTCCATCATCAGAAAGCCGATCCCGGTCTGGGCGTTGACCTGTTCGCCGACGACCAGGCTGAGCCAGGCCGCCCCGATCGCCAGCCGCAGCCCGAGGAAGAGGGCGGGCAGCGCCCCGGGAAGCACCACGTGGCGCAGGCGCGCGGCCTGCCCGAGGCCGCAGGTGCGGGCCGCCTCCACCAGCCGTTCGTCGATGTCCCGGATGCCGGCGTAGGTGTTGAAGTACAGGGGGAAGAACGCGCCGAGCGCCACCAGGCTGATCTTGAGCGATTCGCCGATGCCGACCCAGATGATCAGCAACGGGACGAGACCGAGGTGCGGCAGCATCCGGGCCATCTGCACCGGCGGGTCGACCAGGTCGTCGCCGAGCCGCAGCAGCCCCGCCACGGTGCCCAGGATCAGGGCCAGCACACCGCCGAGCAGCAGTCCCGCCCCGGCGCGGGTGAGGGAGTCCAGCAGGTGCACGGCGAGGGTGCCGTCCCGGGTCAGCCGCCAGCCGGTCGCCAGGACCGCGCTGGGCGCCGGCAGTTTCTCCGGCGCCAGCAGTCCGGTCCGCGCGGCCACCTCCCAGGCCAGGACGAGCGCCACCGGGCTGACCAGTCGCCGCCAGCGCCGGGCCGGCCGCTGACGGGTGGGCGCGACGGGAACGACCGGGGCGACCGCACCGGGTGCCTCGACGAGCGTCGTACGGCTCACCTGAAGACCTCGCCGAACCGGTTGTCGATCCGGGACCGCAGGTCGACCGGCCCGGGGATGAGGCCCAGGGCGATGAAGCTGTCGGTGATCGCCTGGAGTTCGTCGCCGATGGCCGGGGTGACCGGGGCCAGCGGCCGGGCGCTGCGGGCCAGGGCGCGACCGGTGACGTCCTGCGGGATCTTCAGCTCCGGCGCGAGGGTGGTGGCCCGCTCCTCGGGGTGGGCGATGCCCCAGTCGGTCACCTCGCGGTAGCGCTGGAGGAAGGACCGGATCTCGTCCGGACGCTTGTCGACGGCGTCGGGGGCGGCCAGCACGTACTCGCGGTTGCTGGCCAGGCCGGTCGCGTCGGCGAGCACCTGGACCCCCGGCTGTTCGGCCAGCGCGAAGTACGGGTCCCAGATCACCCAGGCGTCGACCTGGCCGCTGTCGAACGCGGGCCGGCCCTCGGCGGGCTTGAGGTACTTGACCTGGATGTCCTTGAGGGTCATGTGGTTCGCCTCCAGCAGGCGGACCAGCAACCAGTGCACATTGGAGCCCTTGTTGAGGGCCACCGTGCGGCCCTTGAGGTCGGCGAAGCTGCGAAAGCCCCGCTCGGCCTTGACCAGCACGGCCTCACCCTGGGGAATGGGCGCCGAGGTGCCGATGATGGAGAACGGGATCTTCCCGGCCGCGGCGAAGACCGGGGGCGCCTCGCCGACCTGCCCGATGTCGATGGAGCCGGCCTTGAGCGCCTCGGTGAGCGCCGGGCCGCTCTCGAACAGTGACCACTCGACGTCCGGCGTGCCGCCGCGCGCCTTGACCAGGCTCAGCCCGCCGAACCGCTGGTACCCGATCCGGAGCTTGCCGGTGTCGCCGGCGGCGTCGGCGGACCCACCGCAGGCGCTGACGGCGGCCGTGGCGAGCAGGGCGACGGCCGTCAGCGCGGCCGTGGCCAGTCGACGGCGGTACGGGAGATGGCTGATCGAGAAGGTGCGCATGGCGGCTCCTTGGGCGAACGGGTGGGCCGGGCCGCATTGACCGGCGTACGTGCGTGGCCGGTAGCCTACTAACCCGATAGGTTTTATGGGTAGGCTGATCCCGCGATCGTCCCACCCCTCAGGAGGTGCCCGCCTCGCCGCGCGCGCCGACCGCCACGCCGACGGAGAAGAGCCCTCGATGACCCTCACCTTCCACTGGTTCCTGCCCACCAACGGCGACAGCCGCGACATCGTCGGCGGCGGACACGGCGTACCGACCGGGGCCGCCGGAGGCGCACGCCCGGCCAGCGTGGCGTACCTCGGGCAGATCGCCCGCACGGCCGAGCAACTCGGCTTCGTCGGCGCACTCACCCCCACCGGCGCCTGGTGCGAGGACGCCTGGCTGACCACGGCGATGCTCACCGAGGTCACCGAGCGCCTCAGGTTCCTGGTCGCCTTCCGCCCCGGTCTGCTGTCGCCCACCCTCGCCGCGCAGATGGCCTCGACCTTCCAACGGCTGTCCCGGGGACGACTCCTGCTCAACGTGGTCACCGGCGGCGAGTCGCAGGAGCAGCGGGCCTACGGCGACTTCCTGGACAAGGACGCCCGGTACGCGCGGGCCGACGAGTTCCTGCACGTCGTACGCGCGCTGTGGCGGGGCGAGACGGTCGACCACACCGGCGACCACCTGCGCGTCGAGCGGGCGCGGCTGCACCGGCTGCCCGACCCGACGCCGCCTGTCTACTTCGGTGGCTCGTCCGCCGCCGCCCTGCCGGTGGCGGTGCGCCACAGCGACGTCTACCTCACCTGGGGCGAGCCGCCGGCCCAGGTCGCCGACAAGCTCGACCGGGTCCGCGCGCTGGCCGCCGACGCCGGACGCGAGCTGCGCTTCGGCATCCGCCTGCACGTCATCGCCCGGGACACCGCCGAGCAGGCCTGGACGCAGGCCCGCCGCCTGCTCGACGGCATCGCCGAGGCCGACATCCAGGCCGTGCAGGACGGGCTGCGCCGCAGCGAGTCCGAGGGGCAGCGCCGGATGCTCGACCTGCACGGCGGCTCCCGCGACCGGCTGGAGATCGCGCCGAACCTGTGGGCCGGCGTCGGGCTGGTCCGTGGTGGGGCCGGCACCGCCCTCGTCGGCAGCCACAACGAGATCGCCGACCGGATCGCCGAGTACCACGCGCTCGGCATCGAAGAGTTCATCCTCTCCGGCTACCCCCACCTGGAGGAGGCGTACTGGTTCGGCGAGGGAGTGCTGCCGATCCTGCGCGACCGGGGACTGTGGCGGCACCCCGACGGCCAGCCCGGGTCCGTGGGGCAGGTCGACATCCCCTTCGCCGGGGTGCCGACGCCGGAGCCCGCCCCGGCCCGCTGACCGGGCCGAGCGACGCGACTCAGCCGGGTCGGCCGGCCAGCCTCCGGCCGACCCGCCGCGCGGCGAGACTCACCACCGTGCTGCCGGCCGCCACACCGAGCAGCACCAGAGCCGCCCCGACCGGCCACAACCCGCTGTCGTCGGTCGACGCGGCCCGCCACGACCAGGCCGCCGTGAAGGCCACCGTCATCACCGGCGCCACCAGCCACGGGCTCAACCGTGTGCCGGCGAGCGCGGCCAGCAGCACCAGCGTCAGCACGCAGCCGGCCACCTGCCACGGCGCGTACGGGCCGCTCGTCGCGCCGGTTCGCGCGTCGACCGTGTACCCGGTGTCCCAGCTCAGCCAGAGCAGCCACACCCCGACCGTGCCCGCCGCCAGGAACAGAACACCGAGCAGTGCCCGCGTACCCCTCGTCGCCGTCATCCGGCGATCATGCCTCGCGGGCCGGCGGACCGGATTGTCGCCCCGGCTGGTGACGGCGCACCGCCGGGCGAGGCGTACGGCCGCCGTTGTTCGGCGTCTTCGCCCCCGACGGGTCGACGGGTCCTATCCTCGGAAGAAATCCGCCCACCGGAGCGATCGCCGTTCACCGACGGCTCACAGGAGGCCGTGATGAGTGGCGACGACCGGCCCGCGGGCATCAGCCCGACAGCGGTTGAGGGCGCACCGGGGCTGTGGCGTGTCGACCTCCAGAGGCACGACCTCAGCATCCCGGGACGTGAGGTCGTGCAGAGCCGGGTGGAGTTCACTCCGGACTCGCCGCCGTTCAAACACTTCCATCCGGGCGAGGAGATCATCTGCGTGCTCCAGGGCTCGCTCGAGTACACGCTCGAGGGTCAGCCGCCGGTGGTGTGCGACGCCGGTGACGCGCTCACCGTGCCGTACGGCGTCCACCACCAGGCCCGCAACGTCGGTAGCGGCATCGCCGTCGAGTTGGCCACGTACGTCGTGGAGAAGGGCAAGCCGCTGCTCACCAAGGTGGAGTGAACGCTGCGGCGGCGTCGGGCCGTGCTGATTGTTCTCCGGTGATCAGCGCGGCGTCCGTCGACCGGGCACGGAGGACGCCGTCCGGTTCGTAGAATCCCTGCCATGCCGGAGATCGTCGAGTTGCTGGCCTCGCCCGTGCACCGCTTCCTGGGCCGGCCCGCCGACGGTCCGGCACCGGCCCCGCCCGACGAACTCGTCGACGTGGTCCGGATCCGTTCCGGCCTCGGCATCGTCGGTGACCGCTACTTCGGCCAGCAGGCACACCGCGACGCCAGCGTGACAGTCATCGCCCAGGAGTCCCTGCCGGCCGGCGTCGGTCTCGCCCAGGTCCGCCGCAACATTCTGACCAGCGGCATCGCGGTGGACGAACTGATCGGCCGGGTGCTGGTCCTGGACTCCGGGGACGGCCCGGTCAGCCTGCGGGTCAACCGCGCGGCCCGACCCTGCGCCTGGATGGACGTCACCGTCGGCCCCGGCGCGTGGAAGGCGCTGCGCACCACCGGCGGCATCCGGTGCACGCCGCTGGACGACGGCACCCTGCGCGTCGGCCCGGTCGACATCACGGTCGGGCCGGTGCGCGCGAGAGCCCGACCACCGACAACCCAGGACCATCCGGAGGTGGTGCGATGACGCCCGAGCTGCGCCAGCTCATCGGGGAGCTGCGGGCCGACCTGGTCCAGGACGAGCCGGCGAGCCTGGAGTACGCCCACGTCGGCGAGGGCGCCGCGATCGACGCCCTGCCGGCCGGCCTCCCGGCCGACCTGCGGGACCTGCTGCTGGTGGCCGACGGCCTGCGCGCCGGCCGGGTCGAGCTGGCGTCCGCGTCGGCCCTCGCCGGCATCCAGTACCACCTCGACTACGCCCCGGACTTCTCCACCATCCCGCAGGACCGGGCGGGGTGGTTGGTGATCGGCACCTGCGGCGACGAGCCGATCCTCATGGACCGCGGCACCGGCGCCGTCTGGTACTTCCCGCCGACCGGCACCGAGTGGTTCATGTCCGACGCGTTCGAGGAGCTGGCCCCCGACCTGGGCTCCTTCGTGGACTACTACGTGCTCGGCCCGGGCTACGCCGAGCTGGCCCCGGCCGACGACCGGTGGTTCGCGTTCCTCGACGAGCAGGACCTGCTCGACGAGGACGAGGACGAGGAACCGTGACGGGGGTCAGATCGGGCTGATGTGCGCGGCGAGGACCCGCCAGCCGTGCGGATCGTCGTGTACCCAGGTCCGCGTGTAGCGCAGGCGCACCGACATCGGCACCCCGTCGAACACGCCAGCCACCCGGCCGAGGAAGAGCGTCACACCGGTCGAGCCGACCACGAGCAGGTCCAGCTCCTCCTCGACCAACTCCTCGATCACCGAGGTGCGGTCCCGGTACGCGGTCAGGTCGTCCTCCTTGCGGTACGAGCGGCCGTCCGGACCGACGGCGATCAACTGGTCGAAGAGCAACTGGTCGAGGGCGGCGACGTCACCGGCCCGCTGGGCGGCCTGGAGAGTGCGCTCGGCATCGAGCAGTTCGGCCTCACGTTCGCTGTCCGGCATGGTGTCGCCCTCCCGATCGGGTCCGCCCGGGGTCATCGTCCGACCGGGCTGTCCGCATTGTGGCAGCAGGAGGGCGCAGCCACGTGCGGATCCGCGTCCGGGTGCGTCGCGCCGGGCGTGGGCCCCCGGCCGGCCGCTGACTAGGCTGCTGTCGTGACTGACCGAGGCGCGTCCGCCGCTGACCCGGCGTACCGCGTCGAGGACGTTGTCCGGGAGATCCTCGCGGTCGTCCCGGCCGGGTGCACCTGGCTGCGCCCGGTGCACGACGGCGGCGTGGTCGTCGACTTCCGGGTCGCGGCCACCAGCGGGCCGGGCCACGACATCTACGGCCGTGGGGTCGGCCGGGTGGGCCGGCTGCTCAGCGAGTTGTACCCGAAGATGATCGACGGTCCCCTCTGGCGGCTGTACCAGGAGGTGATCGCCACCGGATCGCCCGGCCGTCTGGCCGACTTCCGGTACGCGGAGGAACTCGCGGGCGTCGTCGCCGACTCGCTGTTCGACGTGCAGGTGGACCGGGTGCTCGGTGGCCTGCTGGTCGCCTGGCGCCGGCTGGACGAGGACCGGCGCCGGTTGGCGCGTACCGAACTGTTGGGCAGCCTCGGCTGGGCCGAGTACGACCTGGCCAGCGGGGTCAGCCAGTGGTCACCCGGGATGTACCGGATCTTCGAGCGGGATCCGGCGCTGGGTCCGCTGTCCCGCGCCGAGCAGGCGGCGGCCATGCTCCCCGCCGACCGGATGCTGGGCGAGGTGGCCTGGCAGACGCTTGACAGCGGGGCGTCGTCGGACGTCACGGTCCGGTTCCAGGCGGCGAGTTCGGTGAAGTACCTGCGGGTCCTCTCCGACGCCTCCCGGGACGCGGCCGGCGCACCGCTGAAGATCCACGCCGTGGTGCAGGACGTGACCGCGCGGGTGGACTCGCGGACCGCCATCGAGCGGCTCAGCGACCAGCTCCGGACCCGGGAGATCACCGCGCTGGCCGAACACCGGCTGGCCGGGCAGTTGCAGAACCTGATCCAGCCGGTGCCTCGCGACGTGTTCGGGCTGGCCGGCCTGGAGGCGATGGTCACCTACCTGCCAGCGGAGAGCGCCGCCCGGGTGGGCGGGGACTGGTACCACGCCCAGAACCTGCCGGACGGCACGGTCGTGCTCGTCGTCGGCGACGTCGCCGGTCACGGTCTGGACGCCGCCAGCGGGATGGCGCACCTGCGCTTCGCCCTGGTGGCCTGGCTGTCGATCGGCATCCACGACCCGTCGGTGCTGCTGGGCCACCTCAACCGACTCTGCGCGCAGCTCAAGATCACCGCCACGGCGGTGGTCGCCGTCTACGACCCGGCGACCCGGGTGCTGCGCTGGGCACGCGCCGGACACCTGGCGCCGCTGCTGTCCCGCGCCGGCGACACCGGCCCGCTCGACCTTCCACCGGGGATGCTGCTGGGTGCCAGCGCCGACGCGACGTACGGGCAGCGCACGCCGCGCCTGTGCACCGGTGACCTGGTGCTGTTCTACACCGACGGGCTGGTGGAACGGCGGGTGCCCGCCGACGCGCTGCTGGAGCAGGTGACCGCGACGTTGTCCGCGTTCACCGCCGGGTCGGGGGAGCCGGCCCTCGGTCGACTGCGCGACCTGCTGCACCACCCCAACCCGGACGACGACACCTGCACCCTGGCCGTGCGCGTGCTGCCCTGACCGACGTCGCCGGCCGGGTCACAGCTCCAGCCGGATCCGTACGACGGTCCCCTCCGGCGCGCTGAACACGGCGACCTCGTCGCAGACCTTCTCGACGATGGCGAGCCCTCGCCCGCGTACCGCCTCGGCGGCCGGCATGCCCCGACCGAACGTCCGCGTCGGCCCCTGGTCGACGACGTCGCAGACCAGGTGGCCCGCCTCGGTCCAGAGCCGGATCCGGCCGCCGCCGGTCGTGTGCTGAAGCGTGTTGGTGGCCAGCTCGCTCACCGCCAGCGCCAGCAGCTCCAGTCGGTGCGGTGCCAGACCCCGGGCCGAGGCGCCGGCGCAGACGAACGCCCGCAGCGCCCGCAGATCGGTCGCCACCTGGTACGCCATGGTGTCCGTGGCAGGGGCGGACGTGGCCTGCTCGGTCACGGTCTCCCGCCGGTCGGCCGGCATCAGCCGGCCAGCTGCGGGTCGTCGGCGGGCGGGCTCAGCAGGTGTCCCACGCCGGTGATGTCCAGCACGGTGGCGACCGGCCCGTCGGCGTTCACCGCGTAGAGCCGCCGGCCGTCCGCGTGCGCGGAACGGTGGGCCGTCACCAGGGTGTGCAGGCCGGTGGAGTCCAGGAACCGCAGCCCGCCCACGTCGACCACCACGACTGGTGCGCCGCGCACCGCCGAGGCCAGCACGGAGGTCAGCTCGTCCCGGGCGGCCAGGTCACACTCGCCGGTCAGGGTGACCACGATCCGCCCGGGCGCGGTGGACGTCCGGGCCTCGAAGTGGGGCATCGGGAAGCAACACCCTTCCTGGTAGCGACGGCTTGTGGGCACATCATGCCACCCGCCGCCGGAAGGACCGTGTCGTCCGTTCGGGCGTGATCAACAACGGCCCGTTCCCGCCCGTTCGGCCGGACGGTACCGGTCGGGCGCGGCCTTGCGCCCCGGACGACCTACGGGCGGATGTCGAGCGCCCCGATCAGGCCGTCGCGCAGCGTGAACCGGTACCGCAGCTCCACCGGGCTGCCGGGGAAGGTGCCGCTCACCCGGACGAGGACCTGGTACGAGTCGCCCGCCTGGGGCGCCACCCGCAGCGGCTCGGCCGTGTACGAGTACGCGTCCATCGACTTCTGCCGCCACGCGCGGATCGAGGCCCGCCCCTCGTACAGCCGGTCCTCGTCCGCCACGCTCGCCGTGTCCGCGAAGCACGCCGCGAAGGCGTCCAGGTCGCCGTCGTCGACGGCCCGGAAGTACCGGTCGATCACGTCGGGCAGGTCGACCGCCATCTGCTCCTCCTGCGCCGCGGGCCACCCTCGGGCGGCCGCCGTCTCCCGGTCCACCTCACCGTACGAGACCGGGCCGGAGCCGCGCGGAGCAACGAACAGAACGCGCCGGGTTTGCCGCTGGTCGGCCCGGGTAGCCACGCGTTTCCGGAGCGAGAGGCGGGGGCATGGCCGAGCTGACGTTCGTCGACAAGGTTGCCGCGCGGGCTGGTGTGTCGCCGCAGCAGGCGCGCCCACTGACCGAGGCGGTCCTGCGGACCCTCACCGAGCGGCTCAGCGGCGGGGAGGCCGCCGCGCTCGCGCCCCACCTGGCCGCCGAGCTCAGCCCACTGCTGGTCAAGGCCGCCGAGGCGCCGGAGGCGTTCGGGTTCGACGAGTTCCTGCGCCGGGTCGCCGACCGCGCCGACACGGACCGGTCCGCCGCCGAGCGCGGCACCCGGGCCGTGCTCCAGACCATGCACCGGGTGGTCGGGCACCGGGAGTTCGAGGACGCGCTGTCCCAACTCCCGGCGGACCTGCGGGCGTTGGCCCAGCCGTTGCCGCACGGCCCCTGACCGGGCGCCGGGTCGACCACCGTGGGCGGGGCCCGACCGTCGACCGGCCGGACCCCGCCGCCGGCGCTAGCTGGCGTTGACCACCCACCTCTGGTGCGCGCCACCGGAGTTGGTGCCGATCTGGATCTGGGTGCCGTCGGCGGTGCCCGCGCCGGCGGCCTCCAGGACCTTGCCCGACTGCGGGTTGCGGATCGACCCGTCTGACTGCGGTTGCCACACCTGCGCGCCGGTGCCGTTGCACGTCCACAACTGCACCTTCGTGCCGTCGGCGGTGCCCGCGTTGTCGATGTCCAGGCACTTGCCGAGGACCCGGTACGTGTCGCCGACGCGGCTCCACGACTGGGCGCCGGTGCCGTTGCACGTCCAGAGCTGGATCTTCGTGCCGTCGGCCGTGCCGGCGTTGTCCACGTCCAGGCACTTGCCACCGACACCGGTGATGCTGCCCGCGCCGCCGGCGCCGGCGTACACCTCCAGTTCGTAGATCCGTGCGGCCGGGTCGGTGGTGCTGGTCGGCGCGGTGATGGCCAACCGGATGTGGCGGGTGCCCGGTGCGACCACGTCGTGCGTGGTGGTGCTCGCCGTGTTGCCAGCGACCGTGGCCCGGGTGGTCCAGGTCGTGCCGTCGGGGCTGGACGCGACCGTGAAGTCCCGGGTGTTCCAGGCGGTGTTCTCACCGCCCGCGCCGGCGTGCTTGACCACCACCCGGTTCACCGCGTACGGGGCGCCCAGGTCCACCTGGAGGTACTTCGTGGTGCCCTTGGAGCACCACTTGTCGCCGTTGCCGCCGGAGACGCTGCCGTTGACGGCCTTGGCCGGGCTCTCCGTCGTCGAGCAGGAGCTGTCGGCGGTGGCCGCCTTGTTGAGCGCCAGGTTGGTTCCGCCACCGGGTGGCGGGGTGACGCCCGGGATGGCGTTCAGCGTGTACCACGCCTCGGTGCTCCACAGTGACTGGCCGCTGGTGGAGGTGAACGGGCGCGGCGAGCGCAGGTGCACCACCCGGCCGGCCTTGCGGCCGTCCACGGCGAGGGTGACCTTCCTGCCGTCCGCCGAGAGGGTGGCCGAGGTGACGGTGAGCGTCTCCTCGTCGATCTTCGGGCCGCCGTAGCTGGACGTCGCCACGTACCGCCATTGCTTGATCTTGTAGTGGGCGGCCAGCTCGGCTGCCGTCTCCGCCGACACGGGCCGGGTGTACTCCACCTCGAACCCGGCGGTGGTGGCCCGCATGGCCAGCATCTCGAACGCCGTGGTGCTGTTCGGGGTGAGCTTCTGCAGGCCGTACGACAGCTTGCCGGTCTGGCCCCAGTTGCCGCCCGCGCCGAGCCCGCCGACGTAGATCGCGCCGTCCGGGCCGACGTTGACCTCCGAGACGCCCGCCTCCAGGCCCTGGGTGAGCCGGAACAGGGCGCCCTGGTACTCGCCGTTGACCTTCTCCACGTACGCCCGCTGGAGACCGCCGTAGGTGACGTCGCCGATGAGGAACTGCCCGGGGTAGCGGCCGCTGGTCAGGTACAGCGGGGTGCTCGGCGAGTTGGCGATCTCGTTCTGCGGCATCCAGAGCACCGGCGCGGTGACCGGGTTGGCGTCGAACGGGCCCGCCGGGTTGGTGAAGTGGTTGAAGAAGCGGCCCTGCTTGACGTGCAGCAGCTTCGACGAGGGCAGCCAACCGCCCTGGTTGTCGGTGACGAAGATGCCGCCCTCGGGACCCCAACCGATGCCGTGCGGGGTACGCAGGCCACCGGCGACGTAGCTGACCGCGCCGGTGTCCTTGTTGACCTTCAGGGTGGTGCCCCGGTTGACGGCCGGCTGCGGGTTGGTCGTCGCGCCACCGGAGTTGATCGACACCGACAGGTTCAGGTAGAAGAACCCGTCCTGGTAGAGCAGGCCGAACGCGAACTCGTGGAAGTTCCCGCCGTACGGCCAGGTGGCCACGGTGTCCAGCCGCTCGGCCACCTCGTCACCCGTGGTGCTCACCAGCCGGGTCAGCCGCTGCTTCTCCGAGACGTAGACCACACCGTCGACGACCTTGAGCCCCATCGGCTCCTTGAGGCCGCCAGCGATCTTCTTGGTGGTCACCGCGCCCGGCGTCGTCGACCCGGCGGTGTTGCCGAGGATCCACACCTCGCCGTCCTGGGACGTGCCGGACTGGTCGCTGCCGCCCCAGGTCGAGATGACCAGCCGGCCGTCGGGCAGCCAGTCCATGCCGGTGACCTTCGGCTGGAAGCCGCTGGGCCGCAGGTTGGTCAGCGTGTAGCCGGGGTGCACCCCGGTCAGCGGCAGACCGTCACCGGGGGAGTCGGTGACCCCCTCGCACTCCTTGCGACCCGGCGCGGTGACCCGGACCACGCCCGCGTCGGTGCTCAGCACCGAGTTCGGTACGACCACGAAGGACGACGAGCCGGGTGTACGCCACTCCAGGGTGATCTGCTGCCCGCCGTCGCGCTCGAAGTGGTCGATGCGCAGCGGATGCAGACCGGCGGCGAGGGTGACGGTGCCCTCCTTGGGCGGGGTGGCGCCGTGCAGGCCGTCGTGGTTGATCACCACGCTGTTGTCGATCGCCAGCTTGGAGCCGTCGTCGCTGCTGAGCCGGAACGTGTAGCTGCCGGCCTGGGAGATGGTGATGTTGCCGAGCACCTGCGAGACGAAGTAGTTGTCGAAGCCGAAGTCGGCCGTCGACGTCCAGTTGATCGTGGACATCAGTTTGTCCACGTTCGGGGTCTGCGCGGGCTTGAGGGTGCAGATCTCGGAGAGCGGCACCTGCACGTCGAAGACGCGCAGCGTGACGCCCGGTTCCTGTTCGGGGGCGGCGCTGGCCGGGTCGGCCCAGAGGCCGCCGGCGAGGACGAGTGCCAGCGCACCCAGGAGGGGACTGCGGAGTCGGCGTAGCAGCCGTGTGCCCATCGTTCCTCCAGAGGAGATCGGAGTGTCCGACGGCCGGCGTACGAAGCGGTGGTGTGAGGCGGTGGCCGCCGGCCCGGCTCCGAAACGCCCTCGACGCCGACGAGTGACGATCCGGAAACACCGGGTTGATGGGTCGAGACATTAAGGGGTTTCGATTGCGCTGTCCATGGCTTCGCGTCGATACATCAAAAGTTCCCCATGTTCGTACGAAAGTCGGGGCTGGACGCGTCGTACCGCCAGGTGTGTCGCCCGGCTCTAACGCCGGCCCCGGCGGGCCGGCTTGCGACTCGTGCCGCCCCGTTGACGTGCGACGCCGCCGGACTGGCGGGTGGTGCCGGCGGGTCGGCGGGCGGCGCCGGTCGACCGGCCCGGGGCGGGCTTGCGCCGGGCCGCCACCACGACGATCGCGCCGACGACGAGCACCACGCCGGCGGGGAGCAGCCAGGGCGGCAGGCCACCGTCCGCCGGAGGTGCGGTCGGCCCGGCCACCGGCGCGCCGGTCGTCGTCGCCGGTGCGGCCGTCGCGGACGAGTGGTCGCCCTCGGCCAGGGCCAGCAGGGCCGGCTCCGGCCCGTTCGTGGGGGCAGTCCAGCCGGCCGGCGCCGCCGTGCCGGGGCCCTGGTAGTCGAACGTGACGTCGCCCCGCACCGCCTCACCGTCGGACGCGACGGAGAGGTAGCTGGCCGTGTAGCGGCCCTTCGCCGGCCAGTGCGCCACGGTCACCATGGCGGGGAAGCCGGTGTGGTACAGCCGCGGCTCGAACACGCCGTTGACCATGAAGTACTCGGTGACCGGCTTGTCCAGCCGCTTCGGCTCACCGAACGACCAGCCGTTGTCCACCCGCGACCCGTTCGGCCCGGTGATGGTGAAGTGCGCGTTCGCGGCCGGCTTCTCGGTGAAGTACAACGCCAACCGGTCCAGCGGCTCGCGTACCACCGTCCCGGTCAGCGGGGTCGACGTCGCCAACTGCCCGTGCGCGGACGCCGGCGCGGCGGGCAGTGCCAGCGACACCACCGCCGCCGCGGCCACCGCCGCCGCGACCCGGCCCAGGACCGTACGCACAGTGACCAGCCTCGATCGCATTCGTTCATCATGGTCATTTCCCAGTCGCCGAACAAGACGTAGAGTTCTCCTCCCCGACGATCAGTTCCACCCCCGTCCCCCTCGCGTCGTTCGGAGTCCACCCGTGCTCGTCCGTACCCCCGCTCTCCGCACCTCCGGCGCCCTCGCCGCCGGCCTGCTCGCCACCCTGCTCGCCGCCGGTTGCGGGGAGAGCGACGACCCGTCCGTGGCGACCTCCTCGACGCCGACGACGACCGCCGCCGCGTCGCCGAGCGCCACCACCGCGGCGGCCAGTCCGACACCTGCCGCCACCACCAGCATCCCCAGCGCGGACGTTGAGATCATCTTGCGGATCGCCAAGCGGCGGGTCGATCCGCCCACCGGCCGGGTCACCGTCGCCAAGGGCGAGCTGGTCCGGATCACCGTCACCTCCGACGTGCCGGACGAGCTGCACGTGCACGGGTACGACGTGGGCGCCCGACTGCCAGCCGGCACCCCCGGCTCGGTCGAGTTCCGCGCCGACAAGACCGGGCTGTTCGAGGTGGAGACGCACGAGACCGAGCTGGTGCTGGTCCAGCTCGTCGTCCGCTGAGCGGTATGACCGCCGCTTCCACGCTGCTGGCGCACGGCGTCGGCGGCCGGCAGGACCTGCCGATCACGCTGCCGCAACTCGTCGTCGCCGCCGCGCTCACCCTCGTCGTCACGTTCCTCGCGCTCGGTCTGCTCTGGCGGGAGCCGCGACTGGACCGCGACGCGACAGGTGGCCGCCCGGTGCCCCGGTGGCTGGCCGGCCTCGTCGACGCGCCCGCGTTCCGGTGGGCGCTGCGCGGGCTCGGCCTGCTCGCCGCCACCTGGTTCTGCCTGGGCCTGCTGGCCGGGCCGGACACCGCCGACAACCCGACGGCCGGGGCGCTCTACGTGCTGCTCTGGGTCGGGCTGGCACCCGTGTCGCTGCTGCTCGGGCCGGTCTGGCGGGCCGTCAACCCGCTGCGGACCCTGCACCTGCTCGGCACGCTCGCGGCACGACGCGATCCATGGCGCGGCATCCGGGAGCTGCCGGCCGGCGTCGGGATCTGGCCGGCCGCCGGCACCCTGTTCGGGTTCGTGTGGCTGGAACTTGTCGCGCCCGACCGGGCCACCCTGCCGGTCATCACCCTCTGGCTGGCCGTGTACGCGACGGTCATGCTGGTCGGGGCCACGCTGTACGGCGCCGGCTGGTTCGACCGGGCCGACCCGTTCGAGACGTACAGCACGCTCATCGGTCAGCTCGCGCCGATCGGCCGCGCCGACGACGGCGTGCTGGTGTGGCGCAACCCCCTCGACGGCATCGCCGGGCTGCGACCCCGTCCCGGGCTGGTCGCCGTGGTGGTCGTGCTGCTCGGCTCCACGATGTACGACAGCCTCTCCAACGCGCCCGGATGGCTGCGCTTCAGTCAGGAGAACGGGCTGCCCCCGGTGGTCACCGGCAGCACCGGGCTGGTCCTGGTCATCGGTGCCGTCGCCGTCGCGTACCTCGCCGCCACCGGGGCCGCGGCCCGGATCGGTCGCGCCGGCCCCGCCGAGACCCGTGCCGTACCCGGCGAGATCGCCCACTCCATCGTGCCGATCGCGGTCGGGTACATCGTGGCGCACTACTACTCGCTGCTGATCCTGGAGGGCCAGCGCACCGTCGCGCTGCTGTCCGACCCCCTCGGCACCGGCGCGAACTGGCTCGGCACCGCCGGCTGGCAGCCGCACACCGGACTGGTCACGCCGTCCGGGGTCGCCACCCTCCAGATCACCGTGATCATCCTCGGGCACCTGCTCGGCACCCTGCTCGCCCACGACCGCGCCCTGTACCTGTTCCCCCGGGCTCGTGCCGTCGCCGGCCAGCTGCCGCTGCTGGCGCTGATGGTCGCCTACACCGTCGCCGGACTGCTGCTGCTCTACGCGGGGTGACCCGACCAGGTCCCGAGCCGTGCGTCAGGATGGCTCGTGGACTCCGATCTTCAGCGTTACCTCGACGACCTGGTCACCGCCGCCCGGGACGTGCTCGGCGCCGACCTGGTCGGCGGGTACGCGGCCGGGTCGGTGGGGCTCGGCGCGTACCAGGCCGGGCGCAGCGACGTCGACGTGGCGCTGGTCAGCGCCGGTCCGCTGACCGGGGTGGCGAAGCGGGCGCTGGTGGCGCGGCTGCGGCACGAGGCGCTGCCCTGCCCGGCGCGGGGGCTGGAACTGGTCGCCTACCGGCGCGCGGTGGCCGCCTCCGGCACGGCGGAACCCGGCTTCGAGGTCGAACTGAACACCGGGACGACGATGCCGCGCGACACGGTGGGCCACCGCCGACAGGCGGTCAGGCACGCGCCTTCCAACACCGGATACGCGACGAGATCGCCGAGGGGGCGGCCTCCGTCACCGCACCGGCCGGGCCTGGAGCGAGGCGAAGAGCAGGTTGAGACCCTCGGCCATGGTCGGATGGGTGATGATGGCATCCCGCAGGGCGGTCCACGGCATCCCCGCGAGCATCGCCAACTGCACCGACGTGATCACCTCTCCGGCCTCGGCGCCGAGCAGTGCCGCGCCGAGGATCCGGTCGGTGCCGGCGTCGATGACCGCCTTCCACATGCCCTCGGTCTGGCGCAGGGTCCGCGCCCGGGGGATCGCCGCGACGGGCAGACGCGCGATGAGGACGTCGTAGCCGGCGCGGCGCGCCTCGGCTTCGGTGAGACCGACCCGGGCCAGCTCCGGGGTGGTGAAGACGGTGTACGGGATCAGCCGCCCGGCGGTGCTCCGGCGCTCGCCCGCGAGGTTCGCCCGGATGATCCGGTAGTCGTCGAGCGAGGCGTGGGTGAACTGGGGACTGCCGGCGACGTCCCCGGCCGCCCAGGTCCGTTCGGCGGTGGTGCGCAGGTATTCGTCGACCACCACGAAACCCCGCTCGCTGAGCTGGACGCCCGCGGTGTCCAGGCCGAGCCCGTCGGTGACCGGGTCCCGGCCGGCCGCCACCAGCACGTCGTCGCCGGTCACCAGGCTGCCGTCGTCCAGGGTCACCCGGACGGTGCCGTCGGTCTCGCGGTCCACCCGGGCGACCGACACGCCGACGCGTACGTCGATGCCGTCGTGCAGGAAGACCCGCAGCAGCGCGTCACCAACGTCGGGATCCTCGCGGCTCAGCAGTTGGGGGCCGCCCTCGATCACCGTCACCGCGCTGCCGAACGACGCGAACATCTGCGCGAACTCCACCCCGACGGTCCCGCCGCCGAGCACCACGAGTCGGGCCGGCAGCCGGTCCAGGCGCAGCAGGCTCTCGCTGGTCAGCACCCCGGCCTCGGCCAGTCCGGGCACCGGGGGCAGGTGCGGACGCGTACCCGTGTTGATGACGACGTCGGCGCCGCGCAGCAGCCGTTCGCCGCCGTCGGGCAACGACACGCGTACCGTCCGGGGTGCGACGAACCGGGCCGTACCGATCACCAGGTGCAGCCCGGAGTCGAGGAACTGCTGCCGGTTGGCGGCGACCATCCCCTCGACGACGTCCTGCTTGTGCGCGCGCAGCAGGTCCACGTCGACCCGGCCGTCCTGGACCACCAGGCCGAGCGCGGACGCGTCGCGTAGCTGGCGGGCGGCCCGGGCGCTGGTCACCAACGCCTTGGTCGGGATGCACGCCACGTTGATGCAGCTGCCGCCGATCATGCCGCGTTCGACCATCGCCACCCGCCGGCCGGACCGGGCGACGTCCATGCCCAACGTCTTGCCGGCCTTGCCGCCGCCCACGACGAGCAGGTCGAACTCCTCCGGTCGGTCGGTCACCGGGCGCTCCTCTCGGTCGCCGGTCCGGTCCGGCGGGTCGCCGCCGGTGCGCGACGACCCGCCCAGCCTGCCAGCTCCCCGGAACCGTCGAGCCGGTTCCGCGCGGAATCCGCCCCGCTCACCGCTGACCCGTCAGGCGGTCAGTGGCGGGCCGTGCCGTTCTCGCTGACCGGCTGGCCGAAGGCCAGGAACGGCACGGGCGTCGGCACGTCGCCGCCGATGTGCCGCGGGTAGCTCGGCCGTGCCTCGGCGGGTGGCGCGGAGGCCTTCGGCTCGTCGGCGGCGTCCGAACCACCGGGCTCGGCAGCGACGTGGCCCTCGACCGGCTGCTCGACGGGCGCCCGCTCGGCCACGGGTCGCGCGGCCCGCTCGCGCTCGTCGACCTGCTGCTCGGCGCGCGCGTGCTCGTGCTCGTCGAGTGGCTGCTCGACGCGCGCCTGGTCGGCCGGGGGCTGCTCGAGGGCGGGGCGGTCGAGGCTGATCAGGTTGGCACCCTGCCGCTCCGGGACGGGCCGGTCGGAGGGGACCCGGTCGTGGGTGCGGGCACCCACCATCGGGTACTCGGCGGTCTCCGTACCGCCGGCCGCCGCGGCCATCACCGCGGCGGCGGCCAGGTCGGCCACCCGCTTGGCCTCCCGCTGCACCCGGGCGCGTACCTCCTTGGCGTGCCGCTCGGCGGAGTCTCCGGCCCGCCGGGCCTCCTCCAGTCGGGCGCTCTCGGCAGTGAGGTCCCGGCGGACCTCGTTCAGCCGCTGCTGCATCCGGGACAGCTCGTTCTCCAGCGTCTCGCCCTCCTCGCGGATCTCGGCGAGCTGCTGGCCGGCGGTGTCCAGTTCGGCGTTCAGCTGCGCGGCCTCCTGCCGGCGCTCGGCGATCTCCTGCTGCAACGCGGTGAGCTGCTCCTGGTGGCTGGCGGCCTGCTCGTCGGCCCGGTTGCGCAGCTCGGTCACGTGCTGCTGCGCCTCAGCCAGCAACTCGGCGATCTGCTGCTCGGTGGCGGCCCGCTGCTCGGCCAGCTCCTGCTCGGCGGCGGCCCGCTGCTCGGCGACCTCCTGCTCGGCGGCGGTCCGCCGTTCGTTGACCTCCCGCTCCACGCCGGCCTGCCACTGCGCCATCTCCTGCTGGTTCTTGGCCCGCGCGGCCTGGAGTTCCTGCTGGATCTGGGTACGGGCCGACTTCATCAAGGCGTCGGCGGCAACCCGGGTCTGGTTGAGCTGCTGCGCGCTCTGCTCGGTGATCCGCTTCGCCTCGTGCTGGGCGCGCTCGTGCACGGTCTCGCCGTCGACGCGCAGCTGCTCCGCGTGCTCGCGGATCGCGGTCAACTCGGCCTCGGCCAGGGTGCGCCGTTCCTCGTGGGCCTGCTCCTGCTCGGCGCGGCGGGCCGCCAGCTCCTCGGCGAGGTCCTGGCGTGCCTGGGCGGCGCGTTCACGGGTGTCGACGAGGATCCGCTCCGCCTCGGTGCGCAGCTCGTTGGCCCGGTCGGTGGCCGTCTCGATGATCATCGCAGCCTGCTTCTCGGCGAGAGCCATGATCTCGCCGACCATCGGGCCCAGATCCTGGAACGACGCCCGGTCCACCTGCACCGGCTGCTCCTGGAGCTCGGCCAGCTCGGCGCGCAGGCGCTGCACCTCGGCGGTCAGCTCACGGACCCGCACGGCCGAGTGCCCGTGCTCCTTGCTGAGCATGGTGATCTGCCCGTCGAGCTGCTCCAGGTGCCGATCCACCTGGCGTTTGTCGTAGCCGCGCAGGGCGAGCTCGAAGGTTGGCCGAGAGGCCGCATCGTCGCGTACTGCGAGCGGCTCAGCGCCGATGGACATGCACCATCCTCCGTACGGTCGGGCGCCAGGGTGCCGGCGGTCCGTGAGTGTGGCGCAACGCTACCGCCGAGCCCGCCCCCGTGCGAAGCCCCGTCCCCGCCCCGCGCGACCCGGTCCCCGCCGGCGTCGATCGTGGACGCGTGATGCCCGGAAGGTCGTAGTGGGCCGGCTTTGTCACCCGACGCCACTCCACGATCGACGCACGTGGCTGTGGGAATCAGCGGTGGCGGGCCACCAGGACCGCGTCGTGCAGGGTGACCGGGGCGCCCTCCGGGTCGGTGGCGGCCCGGGGCCGGGCCTCGGCGGTCACGATCTCCCAACGGGACGGGTCCAGAGAGGCGGCGACGTCCTCGGCCGTGTACATCATGTCCGGCAGGTGCATCCGCCGCGCCGACGTCCACAGGTCCGACGGGTGGTGCCCGACGATCAGCAGGGTGCCGCCCGGGGCCACCGCGGCGGCCAGCCGGGCGAACAGCTCCCGCCGCTGCTCCGGAGGCAGGTGCATGAACTGCGCCGAGACCAGGTCGTACGCGTCCTCGACCGGCGGCTTGTCGCGCAGGTCGGCGTGCGTGAACTCGATCCGGTCGCCGACCCCGACGGTGTCGGCGTGCTCGGCGGCGCGGGCCAGTGCCGTGGTCGAGATGTCCACAGCGGTGACCCGCCAGCCCCGCTCGGCCAGCCACACCGCGTCGGCGCCCTCGCCGCTGCCCACGTCCAGCGCGCGTCCGGGGGGCAGGTCGGCGGCCTCGGCGACCAGTTGCGGGTTCGGCCGGCCGCTCCACACCGCCGGCTTGGACAGGTAACGCTCCTCCCACGCCGGCTCCTCGAACGCCGTGGCCACCATCTGCCGGTAGGCGGTCACCGCCGCGCGGGTGTCCTCGGCGATCAGGTCCGCGTTGATCGCCGCGCCGGCGGTGAGGCCGGCCGCGGCGGACGCGATGACCTGGCCACGGATGTCGGCCACGTTGCCCGCCACCCAGACACCCGCGACGGTCGTCGCGCCCGTGGCGTCGGCCGGGATCTGGGTGCCGACGACGTGCCCGCCCATGGTCACCTCCTCCGGCGCCAGACCCAGAGGGACCAGCAGGTCCGCGCGGGGAACCGTCCGGGCCGCGACCACGACCGCGTCCAGCGCCACGACCCGGCCGTCGGCGAGTCGTACGCCGGACAGCGCGTCCCCGGTCACCTCCACCTCCGCGACCGGTCCCGGCACCACGGCGATGCCCCGGGCGGCGAGCCGTTCGGCGGTCTCCGCGTCGGGCGCGGGGGCGTCGTGCAGCAGGAGCAGCACGTGGTCGCTCCACTGTCGCCACATCTCGGCCTGGTGCACACCCATCGGCCCGGTCGCCAGGACGCCGATCCGCCGGTCCCGCACCTCCCAGCCGTGGCAGTACGGGCAGTGCAGCACGTCGCGGCCCCAGCGCTGGGCCAGCCCGGGCACGTCGGGGAGTTCGTCGGTCAGCCCGGTCGCCACCAGCAGCCGGCGGGCCCGTACGGCGCTCCCGTCGTCGAGGGTGAGCCGGAACCCGTCGTCGTCGCGGGTCGCGGCCCGCACCTCGCCGGTGCGGAACCGCCCGCCGTACCCGGCCACCTCGCCCCGCCCGACGGCAAGCAGCTCGCCCGGGGGCGTGCCCTCGCGTCCCAGGTAGTTGTGCACGTGGCCGGCCGGCGCGTTGCGCGGCTCGCCCGAGTCGATCACCAGCACCGACCTGCGGGCCCGGCTCAGGGCCAGCGCCCCACTGAGCCCGGCGGCGCCGCCGCCCACCACCACCACGTCGTATGTCTCGTCCACCGGTTGTCTCCCTCTGTCCGTCGTTCCGCCCCACCATCCGTCGCCCCCGAACGGATGGCAACTATCCTTGCCGTTATGGCAAATGAGGACGCCGCCGCGCTGGCCGCCGTCGGCCCCCGACTGCGGGCGCTGCGCCACCGGCGCGGGACCACGCTGACCCAACTCTCCGAGCTGACCGGCATCTCGGTGAGCACCCTGTCCCGGCTGGAATCCGGCAGCCGCCGACCCACCCTGGAGTTGCTGCTCCCGCTGGCACGGGCCCACCAGGTGGCGCTGGACGAGCTGGTGGACGCCCCGGCCACCGGCGACCCCCGCGTACGCCCCACGCCGATCGTCCGGCACGGCATCACGTTCCTGCCGCTGACCCGCCGACCGGGCGGCCTCCAGGCGTTCAAACTGATCTTCCCGCCGGACACGCCCGACGGCGACCGGACCCAGCAGACCCACGAGGGTCACGAGTGGCTCTACGTGCTCTCCGGCCGGCTACGGCTGCTGCTCGGCGACCGCGACCTGACGCTCGACCCGGGCGAGGTGGCCGAGTTCGACACCCGCGTGCCGCACCGCATCCTCAACCCCGGTCCCGGAGCCGCCGAAGCCCTCGTCCTCTTCGGCCCGCAGGGCGAACGGCTGCACGTGCGCGCCCGCCCCACGAACACCGGGGAACGGTAGGCGCGCGCCCGAGGACGTCACCGGCGGCGCGGCGTGACCAGTCCCGACTCGTACGCCCACACGACCAGTTGGGCGCGGTCGCGGCAGTGCAGCTTCGCCATCGCCCGGTTGACGTGTGTCTTGGCGGTCAACGGGCTGATCACCATCCGCTCGGCGATCTCCTCGTTGGCCAGCCCCCGGGCGACGAGCTCGACGATCTCCTGCTCGCGGGCGGTCAGCACCTCGCGTCCGGCCGTCGGCTCGGCCGGCGGTGGGCCGGCCACGAACTCGCTGATGAGCGTCCGGGTGACCGCCGGGGCGAGCAGCGCGTCGCCGCGGGCCACGACGGCGACGGCCCGCAGCAGGTCGGCGGGATCGGCGTCCTTGAGCAGGAAACCGCTGGCGCCCGCGCGGAGTGCGGCGAACACGTACGGGTCGAGCCCGTAGTTGGTGAGGATGAGGACGCGCACGGCGGCGAGGTCCGGATCAGCGGCGATGCGCCGGGTGGCGTCGATACCGTCGAGCCCCGGCATCTGCACGTCCATGAGCACGACGTCCGGGCGCAGGCGTCGCGCCAGGTCGACGGCCGACGTGCCGTCGGTGGCCTCGCCGACGACCTCCACGTCGTCCTCGGCGTCCAGGAGTGCCCGGAATCCGGCCCGCATCAGCGCCTGGTCGTCGGCGAGCAGGACCCGGATCATGCCGGGCCGTCCACCGGAAACGTCGCCCGTACCGCGAAACCCCGGTCGTCGCTGGCGGCGGCCCGCAAGGTGCCACCCAGCCCGGCCACCCGTTCCCGCATGCCCCGCAGGCCCACCCCCGGCGTCGTCGTCCGGCCCGGCGACGCCTGACCGTCGTCGGTGACCGAGACGGTCAGCTGCGCCGGGGCGTACTCCACGTGGACCCGCGCGGTGGCGGGGCCGGCGTGCCGGGCCACGTTGGTCAGGGCCTCCTGCACGACGCGGTACGCCGCCTGGTCGACCTCGGCGGGCAGCTCCCGTGCCGGACCGGTGACGGTCACCTGCACCGGTACGCCGGCCGCCCTGGTCCGCTCGGCGAGCTCGTCGACCCGGCCCAGTCCGAGACGGTCCCCGTCGGTGGGGGAGCGCAGGACGTCCAGTGTGGTGCGCAGCTCCCGCATGGCGGCGCTGCTGGCCTCCTGGATCGCCAGCAACGTGGCCGACGGTTCCGTGCCGTGTTTGCGGGCCAGGTGCACGGCGATCCCGGCCTGCACCTTGATCACCGAGATGTTGTGGGTCAACGAGTCGTGCAGGTCCCGGGCGATGCGCAGGCGCTCCTCCCCGGCGCGACGCAACGCCATCTCCTCGCGGGTGCGCTCGGCCTCGACCGCCCGCTGCTCGACCTGTTCCAGGTAGGCCCGGCGCTGCCGCGCGACGAGCCCGGCGACGTTGGCCGCCACGAACCAGCCGAGCAGGAGGGCGGTCCGCTCGACGATCAGCTGACCGGGCCGGTCGGCGGGGGCGACCGAGATGTCGTGGGCCAGGAAGCCGCCGAGGAAGACGACGCTGGCGACCGCGGCGGCCGACCGGTGCCCCCGCCAGGCCGCGACGTTCACCACGCCGAGCACGGGGAACGCGGCGGACACTCCCGGGTGGACCCGGACGTGCAGGGCCAGCATGGCGGCGGTCACCACACCCAGCGCCACCAGCGGATACCGCCGGCACACCGCCAGGGCCGCCGCCATGGCCAGGACCAGGACGACGTCGAGCGCCCGGATCGTCGCGGCGTCCGGCGCGAGCGCGGCGCTACCGAGCAGGAGGCCGCCGAGGGCGAGGCCGCTGAGGGCGTACGGCAGGTCGCGGCGCATGTGTCGAACTGTAGAACGGGCCGTCGTCGGGGGGCATCCACCGCCCGTGGTAGGAGGACGTACCGCGGGCGCGGTATCGGCGACCTCGCAGGTGTCTGCGGCGGCACGACGCTTTCCCGGCCCGTCGCGGCAAGCATCGAGCCCATGACATACCGCTTCTTCACCCCCACCGCGGCCAGGGCCGCGACCGGTACGACCGCGCGGGTCTACCAGCAGTTGCGGGACGACTTCCTCGGGCCGGTGCCGACCTTCCAGGCCCTCGCGGCCGTACCGGAGGTGCTGGCCGCGACCTGGGCACTGATGCGCGAGGGTCTGCTCGCCGGGAGCGCGTCCCGGGTCGACCGTGAGGTCGTCGCCGCGGCGGTGTCCCGGGCCAACCGCTGCCCGTTCTGCCTCGACGCCCACGTGATGCTGCTGCACGCCCTGGGCGAGCACGAGCTGGCCGAGATCATCGCCAGGGGTGGGACACCGCCCGAGCCGAGGCACGCCGAGCTGGTCCGCTGGGCCGAGGCGAGCCGCACCCCGACGGCGACCGACTGGACCAGCCGGTACGCCCCCGAGGTCACCGGCACCCTGCTCGCCTTCCACTTCATCAACCGGATCGTCTCGGCGCTGCTCGCCCCCGACCTGCTGCCCGGCGGCCTGCAACGCTCCCCGCTGGTGCGCTCGGTCGGCGGCCGGCTCTACGCCAGGACGGTCCGGGGGTCGACGGAGCCCGGCCGCAGCCTCGCCCTGCTCGGCACCGGCGCCGGCACGCCGCCGGCCTGGGCGGGGCAGAGTCCGGTCGGCGTCGCGTACGCGGCGCTGCGGGACGCCGCGAACCGGTGCGGGGACCTGCTGGGCGACGTGGCGCGCCAGACCGTCACGGCCACCGTGCGCTGGGAGGACGGGCGGTTTCCGGCCCGGCCCTCGGACTGGGCCGTCGACCTGGTCCGGGACGTACCCGGCACGGACCGCGTCGGGACACGGATCGCGTTGCTCGCGGCGTTCGCGCCGAGCGCGATCAGTGCGGGCGACGTGGCGCTGTGGCGGCTCTCCCATCCGGGGGACGCCGACCTCGTGCGGCTCGTCGCGTACGGGGCGATCACGGCCACCGATCACGTCGCCCGGGCCCTGACCTCGGCGCACCTCTAGGAGCTCACCATGCGCGAGGCGTTCGTCATCGTCAGCATCCTGTTGCTCGTCTCGTTCGCCCTGCAGTTCGTCTTCGCCGCAGTGGGCGCGTTCACGAAGCCCGCCGGCGACGGCGCGTACGCCCTGCACAGCGTCAACGGCATGGCGGTCATCCTCGTTCTCACAGTGCTCACCGCCCTGTGCGCCGCGATGGCGAAGGCACCGGGCCGGATCGTCGGACTGGCGGTCCTGCCGATCGGGCTCGTGGTCGTGCAGGCGCTCATCGCCATGCTCGCGAACGCGTCCACCGACGCCGCCGGCGCCAGCACGCCGCTCGGCCTGACCATCGCCGGGCTGCACGCGGTCAACGGAATCATCGCGGTGCACGTCGTGGTCGGCGTGTTGAGGGCAGCGCGACAGCTGGACCGACCGGGACCTGTCGACGCCGCACCCGTGACGGTTCGCGAGGGGGAGCCGGCATGACCACCGGCTCGCTCCTCGCGGCCGACCTCGTGATCGCGGTCCTGGCGGCCGCCGGATGGCTGGGCGGTGGCGCGGCGTCCGCCGCTCGGCGTCGCCCGCTCGCGCTGGGGCTGGCGGCGTTCGCGCTGCTCGCCACACTCGCCCGCGCGGTCACGATCATCGCGCTCGCCCGCACCGGCTGGTGGTTCGCGGCCGAGAAGGTCCTCATCGCCGCCCCACTGTCGCTCGCGGGGATGACGCTGCACCTGATGTACTCGTGAGCCTCCGCCCACGGGTACGCGGGGAGCCTCCGGCGCGATGCCGGAGGCTCCCCGATGTGCCTGTCAGTTGAGGGCGTAGATCTCCGCGGCGGTCGTCCACGGGTTGCCGTTGACCTCGCTCAGAGCGCGCAGCCGCAGGTACTGCCCGGTCTTCGCGGTGAACCGGACCTCCTTCTGGCTGGCGTTGTTGGCGAAGGTGCCGGTGGCCACGGCCGTACCCCAGGTGACGCCGTCGGTGCTGACGTAGACCTCGTACTGGCCGATGCGTCCGTTGGCCGCGCCGGAGCCGCTGTCCTGCCGGGGCAGGTAGCGGATTCCGGAGACCGAGTAGCTCGCGCCGAGGTTGATCTGGATCTCGTGGGGCATCGGGGCGTTGCCGCCGGTGTACCTGGTGTGCCAGATCGTGCTGAGGTTGCCGTCGAAGGCGTTGGTGGCCGCCCCGTTCTCGGCGGCGGTCTCCTGGCTGTCCGTGTACTTCAGCGACCAGCCGGTGCGGGGGATGACGCCGGCGCTGGGCACGCAGACCGTGCTCAGCTGGTGCGCGCCCCGGTCGGGACGGCATCCCTGGGTGACGGCGCCACCGAAGTAGTCGCGGCTGCCCGGGGCGGTCATCACCTGGCCACTCGCTAGTGCCGGTGAGCCGGCGCGAAGCCGGTAGCCACCGGCGTCACTGATCGAGGTGGCGGTGCCCGGCGAGACGAACAGCGGATCGGCGGTGATCTTGTTCGAGTCGGTGGGTTCGCCGGCCGGGTGCTGGCCGTAGAACACGTTCGAGTCGAACAGCAGAGCGCCGGCGTTGTAGCTGGCCTGGGTCGTGGTCACGTAGAAGATGTTGTTGTAGAACTCGACGCTGGCACCGGCTGAGCCGTTGCCGTTGTTGATGATCTGGGCTGCCTCGCCCACGTAGAAGACGTTGTTGTAGATCTTCGTGTTGGTGAGCTTCCCGCAGACCAGGTCGAAGATCTGGCCGCGGTCGTTCTGGCTGATGTTGTAGCGCACGATGTTGTCCTTGGTGGTGGAACCCCCGCCGTTGCAGAGCAGGATGAAGCCGCCCTCGTTGTCGTGGCTGTAGTTGTACTGGTAGATGGTGCGGATGTTGCCCTCGTCCAGGTCGAGGCCCTGGCCGTCACAGGTGCTCCGGCCACCGCTGACCTCGTTGAACTGGAACACGGCGTCGTTGATGTTCCAGCCCCAGATGCCGGCGGCGCACTGCGCGGGCTCGCGGACCCGGAAGCCGTCGACCCGGTTGTTCTCGACCAGGGCGCTCTGGGTGTGGTGCACGTCGATGGCATCGCCGCCGATGTCGGTGACCGTGTTGCCCCGTACGACGACCCGGGTCTGCGGAAGCCAGTTTCCGCAGGTGGAGCCGCAGTTCGGGTTGGCCAGCTCGGGTCGGACCATCCAGCGGGTCCAGAAGTGGATGCCGTAGCGGTCGACGGTGGCGATCGTGTTGTTGTTGATCAGCACGTCATCGAACTTCGTCTGCGTGGTGTAGCCGAGGACCTCGAAGAAGATGCCGGCGCTGGCGTCGTCGTCCTTCTTGGTCTGGTTGCCGTTGACATCGTGGACGCTGAGCCCGGTCACCCGGTAGTAGGTGCCGGTGCCGGAGTTCTCGCGGATGATGTGCACGCCACGGCGGGTGGCGATCGCCGACCCCTTGTTGGAGATGTCCAGGTTGCGGATCTCCCAGTACTGCTGGTTGTAGAGCTTCACGACGTCGATGACGGCACCGTTGCCGGCCAGCACCGGCTTGGCGCCGCTGCCGTAGGCGTCGATGATGATCGGTGCGCCGGCCGCGCCGGAACCCTTGGGGAAGAGTTGCTGGTTGGCGCAGGTCGTGCCTCGCCGGATCAGGATCTGATCTCCGGCGGCGAACGTCTTGGCGTTCACCGGCGTGAAGCTGTTCCAGGGGCTGGCCTGGGTGCCGCTGCCCGAAGTGCTCGCGGAGCAGTCGACGTAGTAGTTCGTTGCGGCTGCCGCGGCGGGGGGCGCGGCGACCAGTATTGCGGTGGCTAGCGTGGTCAAAGCCACCAACGAGGACCTGAACAAACGCATCGGAAGTCCTAACCATGGGGGTGGTGGGGAGCAGTTCACTTCCTTGGAGCTGTGCTGCGCGTACGACCGGGGGTGAGGCCAGCGACGGGCCCGGGGGACCACGGGCTCCTCGGCCGACGCCGGTCCGGGTCACCGGAACTTTCTGTTGTAGTCCGCGAGAAGGCCGATCAGCACGGCGAGGGCCACGAGCATGATCGCGAGGTTGCCCCAGCCGACCGTGGGCCGGACGACCACCACGGTGACGACGCAGGCGAGCGCGACCAGTGTCCGGGCGACGACGAGCAGTGCGGCACGGGTCGGTTCCTTCATGACATCCCTTTCTCGGGCCTCAGCCCTTGACGCCGCCGGCGGCCATGCCCTGGATCAGGCGGCGCTGGATCAGCGCGTACAGGAGCAGCACCGGCACGATGACGATGACCATGCCGGCGTAGAGCCGCCCGGGGTCCGCGGCCGCCTTCTGCGCGGCCAACAGGTTGAGCAGGCCGACCTGCAACGTCTTGCCCTCACCGGGCAGCAGCGTCAGCGCGATGATGAAGTCGTTCCAGTAGGCCAGGAAGTTGAACAGGATCACCGTGGTGACCGCCGGGCGGGCCATCGGCAGCATCACCCGCGTCATGATCCGGAAGCGGGATGCCCCGTCCAGCAGCGCCGCCTCCTCGAAGTCCCCCGGAATCGACCGGAAGTACGCGCTCAACAGGTAGATCGTGAACGGGATCGAGGTCGCCGCGTAGACAAGCGAGAGCATCGCCGGGTTGTCGAGGAAGAACCCGTCCGGGAACACGTCGACAAGTGCGCGGTCCCAGTCGACAAGCATCAGGAAGATCGGCACCACGATGTAGTTGACGTTGACGAAGAGCCCGGCCAGCAGCGCCACCTCGACGATGCGCTTGCCGCGGAACTCGTACCGGGCGATCACGTACGCCGCCGGCACCGAGACCGCCAGCACGAAGATCAGGCCGAGGAGGGTGACGAGCACCGACGTGGCGAAGTAGCTGCCCATCTGCGCGCCGCCGAACGCGTCGACGTAGTTCTGCAGGTGCAGGCCCTCAGGCAGAGTCCAGGGGCTGCCGAAGAACTCGCTCTTGCGCTTGAGTGAGGCCACCAGCACCCAGCCGACCGGGACCACGATGAGCAGGGTGATCGCGCCGACGAGCAGGTGGGTGAGGCCACGGCCGGGCCGCGGACCAGATTTGTTGATCGTGGTCATGGGAGTGTCCTCTAGAACTGGAGGGGCTCACGCCGGGTCGCGCGGCTCACCAGGAGCGACACGAGGAACGAGAAGGCGAAGATCACCACGCCGATGGCCATGCCGTAGCCGTAGGTCGAGTTCGTGTACGCCTGCTTGTACATGTAGCTGAGCAGCACTTCGGACGCGCCGTCCGGACCGCCACCGGTCATCGCCCGGACCAGTACGAAGCTGAGGTTGACCGCACTGAGGATGAAGAAGGTGAGCGTCGTTCGCAGGTTCTGCCAGATCAGCGGCAGCGTGACGGCGAAGAACTGCCGGGCGGCCGACGCGCCGTCGAGCGCCGAGGCCTCGTACAACTCCTCAGGGATGCTCGCCATGCTCGACATGTAGATGACCATGTAGTAGCCCAGCGACTGCCACAGCATCGCGATCGCGACCGAGTAGAGCACCAGCTTCTGGTCGCCCAGCCACACCCGTTGCAGTCCGTCCAGCGAGAGCAGCCGGAGGGTGCCGTTGAGCAGGCCGTTCTCCTGGTCGTAGATGGCCGAGAAGATGGCCGCGATGACCACGACCGAGAGCACGTTCGGGACGTAGAGCACGAACCGGTAGAGGGTGTGGCCGCGCAGCTTCTGCCGGGTCATGACGGCCGCGAGGAACAGGCCCATCCCCATCGTCACCACGGTCACGACCACGAGCAGCGCGACAGTGTTCTGGAACGCGCGCAGGAACTGCTCGTCGTCGATCAGCTTGCTGAAGTTGTCCAGGCCGATGAACCGCATCTGCGCCGAGAAGCCGCTCCAGCTGTAGAGCGACATCCGGAACACGCTGACGGTCGGCCAGATCATGAACAGCGCGAACAGTGCCAGCGCCGGCAGCAGACAGGCGGCGACGAACCGACCGTCGCCGCGTCGGCCGCGTGCGGCGGTACCGCGCGTCGACGCCGGGGATCGACCGGGCGCTCGCTCGCTGGCGCCCGGGGTTGGTGGAGTGAGGGTCGTCGTCACCGTGACCAGTCCTTGGTTCTCGCGGGGGAGGGGATCGGCGGCAGCCCGGTCACGGGCTGCCGCCGGGGCGTCACTTGCCCGCCTGCCGCAACTTCTCACTGGCGTCGTTCAGCGCGGTCTGCCACTGGTCGACGGTCTTGTCGCCGCTGATGATGCTGTTCGCGGTGTCGAAGAGCGTGCCCTTGATGTTCACGCCCTCGACCGGCGCGGTGCTGGCGAAGCCACCGACCAGGGCGGAGATGCTCGGGTCCTCGTAGAGCTGGTAGAACGGGGCGATCTCGGGGGACAGCGTCGAGGCCTTGCCCTTGATCGGCTGGATCGCGTTGGCCTTGGCGAAGATGCCGGCGGCCTCGTCGGAGTAGAGGTACGCGACGAAGTCCTTCGCGGCGTCCTTGTTCTGGGCGCCGCTCGGCACCCAGGCCGACTCGACGATGGTGGTCAGGTAGCGCTTGGCGCCGGCGGCGACCGCCGGCAGCGGGGCCATCGCCCACTCGAAGCCGGTGGTGCGCGGCGCGTCCTTCATCTCGCCGACGACCCACGTGCCATTCGGCATGAAGAGGGTCTTGTTGTCGAGCAGGGACTGCTGGTTCTTGGTGAAGTCCTGCTCGTTCGCGTACCCCACTGTCGTCTTCGCCGCGTAGCTCAGCAGCTTGGCGGTGATGTCCAGGACCTGGCGCGCCTGGGCGGTCTTCCAGACACCCTCGGAGTACGTCATGGCGTCCTTGTAGAACTGCTCACCGCCGACGTCCGCGAGCAGCGCGAAGAAGAACGAGTCCAGGTAGCCCGCGGTCGGGTACGTGAACAGCGCGATGCCTTCGGCCTTGGCGGCGTCGCCGAGCTTGAACATGTCGTCCCAGCTGGTCGGGACCTGCCAACCCTTCTGCGCGAAGAGGCCCTTGTTGTAGACCAGGCCGGTTGGCGCGTAGTACATCGGCATCAGGTAGGTCTTGTCGTCGTTGTACGGGTTGGTGCTGAGGTTGCCGACGATCCCGTCGGCGAGCTTGGACCGCACGGTGGACTGTTCGCCCGGCACTGTCATGTCCAGGACGCCGGTGAGGTCCTCCAGCGCCTTGTCCTTGACAAGCGTCTCGGCGAGCGCGGCCTTGCGGCCCTGGGGCAGCACCACGACATCGGGGAACCTGCCAGCCTTCATGTTGGGGCTGATCTCGTCCTCAAGGGTCTTCGAGAGCTGCAGCTGCACATCTACGTCGGGGTGCTTCGCCTTGTAGGCGTCGACGACCTGGACGTACATGTCCCGGCCGTAGCCACCCTCGAAGGCCGCGATCTTCAGCGTCTTCTTGCCGTCGGCGGCGTCGTCGCCTCCGGAACAGCCAGCGAGCAGGCTCAGCGCTGTCGCTGCGGCGACCGCTAGGACGAGTGGTCTTCTCAACATGGGGGGTCCTCCATGGGCGGTGCGCACGGCGGTGCGGAATTGAGCGGCGTGGACGAGGCATGGCATGGGCCTACAAGATCGCGGGGCGGCCATGCGTTGTTACTGTGGCACCCGTAACATGAGCCGTCAAGAACGATGTGCCGACAGCGCGGAGGGGGTCAGGGGGTCAGCGGGACCGCGGCGCGGCGGTCGACTCCCGGACGATGAGGCTCGGCTGCGCCCCCGACTCGCCGGCGTCCTCGGTGCCCAGCAGAAGCGCCACGGCGGCGGCCCCGGAGCGGTAGAAGTCCTGGCGGACGGTGGTGAGCGGTGGGTGGCAGTACGCCGCCAGCTCGATGTCGTCCACGCTCACGATCGACACGTCCGCGGGCACCGAGCGGCCGCGCTCCCGCAGCGCCCGAATCACGCCGAACGCCATTTCGTCGCTGGCCACGAAAATGGCCGTGACCTCGGGAATCATCGCGAGGATCTGCCCCTGGCGGTAGCCGGACTCGGGCGACCAGTCGCCCTCGAGCGCTGGCGGCGCGTCGATTCCGGCGGCGGTCAGGCACTCCTGCCAGCCCTGCCGGCGCTGCCGTGCCTCGATCCACTCGTCCGGTCCCGCCACGTGCCACACCTGGCGGTGCCCGGAGTCGAGCAGGTGCTGGGTGGCCATCCGCCCGGCCTCGTGCTGGTCGATGCCCAGCACCCGGGCGCCGGTGGTGCGCGAGCCGTCCACCGTGACCGTGGGGATGTCCCGGGTGATGTCCTCCATCCGCTGGGTCACGGAGATCAGCGGGACGGCGATGACGATGCCGTCGACGCCCTGATCGGAGAGCTTGAGCAGGGACTTCTCCATCATGGCGGTGTCCAGCTCGGCGATTGTCGCGATGCTCACCGAGTAGCCCGCCTGCCCGGCGGCCGCCTCTACCCCGGCGGTCACCGCCGAGCGCGAGTAGTAGCCGCCGGACTGGAGCAGGACCAGGCCGAGCGTGAAGCTGCGGCCTGAGGACAGCAGCCGGGGAGCGCCGTTGTACCGGTATCGGAGCTGCTCGACGGCGGTGAGCACGCGCCGCCGGGTCTCGGCGTTGACGTTCGGCGAGTCGCGCAGGGTGCGGGAGACCGTCTGCGCGGACACACCGGCGGCGCGTGCCACATCAGCCATGCTCGGCTGCTTGCCACGCATTGTCGCCTCGGTCATCGGGCCGCCCTCCTGGAAACCTGTTACGGCCGCATCCTATCGGCATTGTTAGAAATGGCACGGGTAACATAGGCTGCCGCCATGATCGAGACGACCCGGCGGGGCAGCGCGGTAGCGCCGCCGACGAGACCCTCTCCCGCGCTCGGCTGGCACGACCGCCAGCTCCACCGGCACGGGGTCCCGCACCGCCTCCTGTCCGGCGCCCTGCACTACTTCCGGGTCCACCCCGACCTGTGGCGCGACCGGATCCGGCGGCTGGCCGACCTGGGTCTGAACACCCTCGACACGTACGTGCCCTGGAACTTCCACCAACCGCACGCGGATCACGCACCCCGCTTCGACGGTTGGCGTGACCTGGAGGCGTTCATCGCGCTCGCCGGCGAGGAGGGCCTCGACGTCGTCCTGCGCCCCGGCCCGTACATCTGCGCGGAGTGGTCCAACGGCGGGCTGCCGGCCTGGCTCACCGCCCGCGACGTCGCCCTGCGCACCTCCGACCCGGCCTTCACCGAACCGGTGGAGCGGTGGTTCGACCACCTCATACCCCGCATCGCGCGGCAGCAGACGCACGCCGGTGGACCGGTCGTGGCGGTACAGGTCGAGAACGAGTACGGCAGCTACGGCGACGACGAGGCGTACCTGCGCTGGAATCGCGCGGCCCTGGTCGACCGCGGCATCACCGAGCTGCTGTTCACCGCCGACGGCCCCACCGAGCTGATGCACGACGCGGGTACGGTGCCCGGAACGCTCGCCGCCGCCACCCTCGGCTCGAAGCCCGAGGCCGCCCGTGCCCTGTTCGCCCAGCGCCGCCCCGACGAACCGTTCGTGGTCGCCGAGTACTGGAACGGCTGGTTCGACCACTGGGGCGAGCGGCACCACGTGCGCGCCGTGGACAGCGCCGTCCGCACTCTCGACGCCATCATCGCCGAGAGCGGAAGCGTCAGCCTCTACATGGCGCACGGCGGCACCAACTTCGGGCTGTCGGCCGGTGCCAACGCGGAACGAGGCCGGCTGCAACCCACAATCACCAGCTACGACTCCGACGCGCCGATCGCCGAGGACGGGACGCTCACCGCGAAGTTCCACGCCATGCGCAGGGCGCTGGGCGCCACCGGCCCGCTGCGGGTGCCCGAGCGGATGCCGGTCCTCGCGCCGGCGCGGGTGCCGTTGACCCACCAGGCCGACCTGATCGCCGGCTTGCGCGCCGTACCGGCACCGGAGTCGACGGGGCCACGGCCGGCCACCTTCGAACAGCTCGGCCTGGACGCCGGGATGGTGCTGCTCACCGCCCACCCGAAGATCCCCCCGGGCGAGCACACCATCGTCCTGACCGACGTGCGCGACCGGGCCGTCGTCCTCGCCGACGGTGTACCGATCGGAGTGGCCGACGGTGCGCACCCGGATATCCCGATTCACGGCACCGGCGCGCCCGTGCGCCTGGAGATCCTGGTGGAGAACCTGGGCCGGATCAACTACGGCCCGCTTGTCGGACAGCACAAGGGCCTGCTCGGCCCGGTGCTCGTCGATCGCCGGATCGTGCACGGCTGGACCAGCTCCCCCATCGCCCTGACCGAGTGGACACCTGATGACCTGCGCCGTGCGACAGGTGCCGGACCGGCCTGCACCGGCGCCGGTTTCGCCGTCGCGACGGTACGCCTCGACGAGCCCGCCGACACCTTCCTGGCACTGCCCGGCTGCGCGCACGGCCTGGTCTGGGTCAACGGGTTCCTGCTCGGCCGCTACTGGGACATCGGCCCGCAGGTCACTCTCTACTGCCCGGCGCCACTGCTGCGCAGCGGCGAGAACACAGTCGTCGTCCTGGAGACCGACCGCCTCGGCTCCGTCCTGGAACTGCGCGACCGGCCCGAGTTGGGCCCCACCGAGGAGTACGTCGAGGAGTTCGAGTGACCGACGAGCGGGGTACGGTGCCGCGCTTTCAGCCCGATCGCGGCACCGGATCCGCCCGCCGTGGCCCGGCGCATGGTCATTCCCTGGCACCCTCATCGGCGCTCGGGGCGTCCCGGATCGCGAGCGCGGCCTGGATCAGCGCGGCGTGGGTCAACGTCTGGGGGTAGTTGCCGAGGAACGCCCCGGTCGCCGGGTCCACCTCTTCGCCGTAGAGGCCTAGTGAATTGGCACGTCCGAGCAGTTCCCGGAACAACTCGACCGCCTCCGCGCGTCGTCCGGTGTGTGCGAGGGCCTGCACGAGCCAGAACGAGCAGGGCAGGAACGCGCCCTCGGAGCCGGGGAGACCGTCGCGCCCCGGTGGATAGCGGTAGAGGAGCGGGCCACCGGCGGAAAGCCGGTCGCGGATGGCGTCTACCGTGCCGCGTACCCGAGCCGACCCGGGATCGTCGACGCCAAGCAACGGCAGGACGAGCAGTGCCGCGTCCAGCTCTGACGAGCCGTAGCCGCGGACGTAGCTTGCCTGCGACGGGTCGAAGCCCCGGAGCCGGACATCGGTGGCGATGGCATCCCGGGCGCGCTGCCACCGGCGGCGTTGCCGCTCGGAGAGCCGGTGGGTGTCGGCGATGCGTAGGGCACGGTCGACGGCGAGCCAGCCCATGAGCGTGGAATGCACATGCTGGACGGGCTCGCGTACCTCCCAGATGCCGGCATCGGGCTCCGGCCACCGCCGGGCGACCAGATCGGCGAAGCCGCGTACCGCCCGCCACATCTCCGAGTTCAGGGGGTGTCCCGCCTGCACGAGCACCCACGCGGCGTCGACCACCCAGCCGTAGCCGTCGAGCTGGTGCTGCTCGGCGGCGGCATTGCCGACCCGTACCGGCACGCTGTCGAGGTAGCCGCGCCAACCGGGCAGCTCCCGCTCTCGCGGTACGTGGCGGCCGTCCAGGGTGAGCAGCGCCGGCAGGCGTGGTCGCTGCAACCGGCTGGCGTGCAGCAGCCAGGCGAGGAATCCGTTGGCCTCGTCGAGTTTGCCGACGCCGAGGAACGCGTTGACACTGATGCTGGCGTCTCGCGGCCAGACATAGCGGTAGTCCCAGTTGCGCACCCCGCCGGGGTCCTCCGGCAACGACGTCGTCGGTGCGGCCACCGGCGCCTGCGAGGGAGAATAGGTCAACAACCGCAGGGTCAGCAGACTGCGTACGACGCTCTCCCGGAACGGCAGCGAGACGTCGATGTCCGCGGCCCAGCGTCGCCAACGGTCCTCGTCGGCGACGAGAAGGTCCCAGGCCGCAGCCGGCTCGACGTGGACCAGCGGTTCGCGATGGGCGATGGCCAGCACGATGGTGACCGGATCGCCCGGGGTGACGGTGAGCGCGGTGGGCGTACCCGGTTCGACGGTGAGGTTTGGTGCGCAGCCCAGCGACACCGCGAGGGACCCCCACTCACACACGAGATCCCGGCCGCGGTGGTGGACCCTCGGTCGGCGGTGCCGGGCGCCGAGCCGGGGATCGAATTCCACGACGGCGTCGACCGGACCTCCCTGGGCGGACAGGCGCCGCACGAGCAACGTCGTGGGCAGCAGCCGTCCGTCGAGTTCGGCCACCATGGCCTCGGTGAGGGTGAGGCGAGCGCCGTCCACCGTCCACGTCGTCTCCAGCGTGGCGCTGTGCCGCCGGTAGCGCCGTTCGACGACCGGGGCGGGCGCGGCGGGGCCGACCCGGAAAGCCCCCGCCGCCGGGCCGCCGACCAGGCGGCCGAACAGGGGGTCGCCGTCGAAACGGGGTACGCAGAGCCAGTCGATCCCGCCGTCAGCGCCGACGAGGGTCGCGGTGCGGGTGTCACTCAACAGCCCGTAGTCGGTGATGGGTGCCGGAGACCGCTGGTGGGCCAGGGGGACCCCGCTCACGGAGAACCACCGGCGACGAGCGGCGAGCGACCCCGCTCGCCACGCCCGGTGCCGCTCACCGGGCCTGAAGGAGCAGCCCGAGGACCACCCCGTAGATGACATGGACGACAGCCGTGACGGCCGGGGTCTGAACGCCGTAGTTGAGACCGAACAGGCCGGGCGGCTCCAGCACCGCCGTGCTGGCCGGGCCGGACCGATGTGACGCCATGCGCGGATGGACACCGGGCAGCAGAGGCAGGAGCACGGTCAACGCGATCGCGACGTGCAGCGCACCGAGCAGTGCTCCGATCCACCAGGTGGCGCGATGCAGTACGGCGAACACGGCCGCGTACCCGAGAGCGAAGCCCTGGCCTGCGGCGAGGTGCATGAAGAACCCCGCGACCCGGGCCCGGTCGGGATCCTCGGTGACGATGGTTCCGAGCACCAGCGGAAGGTCGAGACGGGTGAGCCCGACCATCTGAGCAGTGATCATCGACGCGGTCAGCGCCGCGGTGGCGACGATCCCGAACAGCGCCCATCCGGCCCAGTCCATCTCAGCGGGAGCCGGCGTCGTCGGCTTGCCGCGCGTGACACCTGTACGCGCCGGCGCGGACAGGCGGGCGTGGCGGCACCTGTCGAACGGGAACCATGCCGCCGGTCCGTACGCGGCACGGCCATCTGAGCCCGGACATCGCACGCCTTCCGGCTCGCACGGGAGAGGCAGGGACAGCACCGTCCGTGGCGTGAGCCCGCATTCGACTCTCCGCCCCGGCGGTCACCCGGACCTACCCTAGGCGCAGGACAGGCGCCCGACCGGCGGTTCGCCGGACAGGCGTGCTGACGGACAGCGCGTCGGGCCCCGGTCGACCGCGTGCGGCGGACGTCCGGAGCCCGACAGGCCGGTCAGGCGCGCTTGCGACGGCGCTTGAGCAGGAGGAATCCCGCGCCGGCCGCCAGCAGGGCGGCACCGCCGCCGGCGGCGGCGAGCGGCAGGGTCGAGCGACCGCCGGCGGTGAGGTCCTCGGAGCCGGACTCGGGGACCAGTTCCGAGCCGTCGGTCGCGGCCTCGGTGTCGGTGCCGGCGCTCGCGCTGGGAGTGGGGGTGGGGGTGGCGGCGCTCGGGGTTGGGGTCGCCGACTTCGAGGGAGCCGCGTCGACCGCGGAGAGCGGGTCGCCGTTGAGCGCGATCTTGACCTTGGCCTGACCGCCGCCGGAGGAGACGACGGCGACGGACACCTTGCTGGCCTTGTCCGTCAGTTTCGTGATGGCGTCCGTGTTGGCCGGTGCGTTGTTGGCGGCCGTCTTGTTCGCCGCTGTGGTGTCGATGAGTGACGAGGCACCGTAGGAGCCCTTGGGAACGCGGTAGGCGTGCACGCCCTCGAGCTTCGCGTCGAAGTTGCCGGCCGCGTGGCGGTACTCGATGACGAGCCGGTCGCCGCCCAGGGCGATGTCCAGGGCGCGGGTCCCACTACCCTTGCCGTGCAGGGAGCGCAGCGTGTAGACCCCCGACTTGGTGACCTTGACAGACGCCCCGCCGGAGAGCCAGCCGGCACGGATCATTTCCGGTGCGGAGAAGCCGGCCGGCCGGTACCCACCGGCCATGATGCTCGTGTGGCTGGCGCCCGCCGACTTGCAGGCCCCCAGGTTGCCGCCGGGGCACTGGAGGCGACCCTGGTGTCCGAAACCCAGGTTGTGCCCGAGTTCGTGGCCGACGACGTCGATGCCACTGGCGGTGCCGTACAGGTTGATCCAGGTGGTCGGGCCGGGCAGGGTGGCGAGGCCGGCCCAGGGGCAGTTCGTCTTCTGTGCCGGGAAGACGATCGAGAGGCTTTCGTAGTCCTTGCCCGCGACCAGGCCCCGCTTGGTGAGTTCCTCCCGGGTCATCTGGTTGATCTTGCCCTGCGGGCAGCCGGCGGCGCTCAGGTTCAGCTTGATCGGGCCGAGGAACTGCTCCTTGACGGCGGGCACCAGCGTGTACTGCCCGCGCGACACCTCGGACAGGTACGACGCGGCCGAGTCGCTCTTCGTCCCAAAGTAGGTGTCCGGCGTGGACGCCTTCACCTTGTCCGGGAACTGGAAGGAGGCGTCGCTGAACTCCACCAGGACGGGGAGCATCTTCCTCTTCACCGGTGCGGCGGCCGCGGGGGTGCCGGGGAGCACGGCGGTGGCCAGCACGGCGATGCCTGTGGCCGCAGCGATACGGCCGAGGGCAGACAGCTTCATGGGGTCCTATTCCTTGAGGGGATGCCGGAGGGCCAGGGACGCCGATGTCCGTGGCCGCCCGGCAGCGTCGGGCCGCGTGGGGCTGAGGCGGCCGATGGCGAGGGGGTTCCTGCCGGTCTCGTGCGGGTTCGTGGCCGCAGGCGGGGCCGGGACGCCCGGGCCTATGACATCGTATGTCCGATGTCGTATGACCGTAGGGCGCATCGATGTGTCCGTCAAGCCGGCGGGGCGGTGGGGCGCTATCGTGCACCTCGTGACGCACGAACGTGAGCTGTCCTCACCTGTCGACCTGTGCCAACGGGACGGGCGGCTCAATCCCGCCGCGGTGGGCTGGACCCGCCGCCCCCTGCACACCGCGAACCTGCGCGGCTGGGGCCGGACCAAGCGATGGGAGTACTGGGGCATCGTGACCCCACGGCACATCGTCGGGCTGGTCGCCTCGTCGCTCGACTACGCCGGCGTGCACAGCGTCTACGTGCTCGACCGGGACAGCGGCACCGAGACCAAGGCCGACACGGTGGTGCCGTTGGCGCGCGGGACGGCGCTGCCGCCGCACTGCGGCGTGGGCGAGGCGGGCGCACGCGGCGGTGACCTGGTGATCCGGATCGCCCAACGCCCGGACGGCACCACCATCTCGGCGAGCGCCCCCGGCGTACGGCTGGAGGTGGACGTGCCGTTGCCGGCCGGCCACGAGTCGCTCGGGGTCGTCGTGCCGTGGAGCCCCACCCGATTCCAGTACACCGTCAAGGACGTCGGCCGCCCGGTGCACGGCACCCTCGACCTGCACGGCCGGACGTTCGAGATCGGCGGCCCGGACGCGTTCGCCGTGCTGGACCACGGTCGCGGCAGGTGGCCGTACTCGATCACCTGGAACTGGGCGGCCGGCGCGGCCCCGGGACGGGCGATCCAGCTCGGCGGCCAGTGGACCGACGGCACCGGTGTCACCGAGAACGGCCTCTTCGTCGACGGTCGGCTGCACAAGATTGGCGACGAGCTGCGCTGGACCTACGACCGGTCGGACTGGCTGCGCCCGTGGCGGATCAGCGGGGAACGGGTCGAGGCCGAGTTCCAGCCGTTCCACGAGAAGGTGGCCCGCACCAACCTGGGTGTGGTGGCGAACGAGACGCACCAGTGTTTCGGGCACTTCTCCGGCTGGGCGACGACCGACGACGGGACGAGGGTGAGCCTCGACGGGCTCGTCGGCTGGGCCGAGGAGGCGCGCAACCGCTGGTAGTGATGCCGGTCGAGGTCAGCGCGGCGCGGCCATCGGCTTCGTCGACGGCCCGAAGGCGGTCAGGAACCGGTCCCGGAAGGTGTCCATCGGCCACACCGGCGCGTCCGGTCCCGGGCGCAACCCGGACTGCCAGCCCCAGCTCCCGACCTGGTCCAGCACCGCCTGGTCGCGCGCGACGATGGTGATCGGCACGTCCCGGCTGGCCCCCTCGCCGCTGACCACCGGCGCGGGCTGGTGGTCACCGAGGAAGACCAGCACCAGGTCGTCGTCCCCGTAGGTCCGCACGTAGGAGATCAGCGTCTCCAGGGAGTACGCGATGGCCTGCCGGTAGCCGGCCCGCGCGCGGCCGGTGTCCTCGGCGTCGCCGCCGTCCTGCGCCGCCTGGCCGCGGTAGACCGAGCCGTCACCCACCTGGTCCCAGCCGATCATCCGGGGCACCGAGGTCCACGGGGAGTGGCTGGAGATCAGCGGTATCTCCGCCATGATCGGACGGTCCGCGTCGGCGCGTACCGTCCGCTGGAAGAACGACAGCGTGTACTGGTCGGGCATCGGCGCGTAGCTGAACTTCGGCCCCCGGTAGCCCATCGCCTCGGCGTCGTAGTAGCGGTCGTAGGAGAAGAAGCCCTGCTCCGGCCAGGGTTGGGTGGCCGCCGGCAGCACCCCGACGGTCTGCCAGCCGGCCCGGCGGAACGCGCCGTTGAGGGTCAGCCGGTCGCTGGCCAGCAGGCTGCGGTGCCGTTGCTCGTTGTCCGTCCACAGGCCCGACAGCAGCGTGTCGTGCGCCAGCCAACTGCCACCGCCGAAGGTGGGGGAGGTCAGGAAGCCGCTGCGGGCCCCGTACCCGGCGGCGCGCAGCCGTTCGGTGCCGCCGTCGAGCACCGGGTTGACCTGCGGCGCCAACTGCGGATGCTCGATCGCGGCCCGCCCGTAGCTCTCCACGAACGCGAGGACGACGTCCTTGCCGCGCAGGCCGGTGAGCAGGCGGTCACCCGGGACGTCCTGGAACGGGTCGGTGGCGATCTGGGCGGTGAACCGTTCGCGGTCCCGCAGCCGCGCGTCCACCTGTTCGGCGTGCGCGCCCACCAGCGCGGTGACCCCGGTGTCGGCCACCGGCACGCCCGGGACGATCCGTACGCCCGCGACGGCGCAGACCACCCAGGCCACGGTCAGCGCCGCCACCACCCGCGTCGCCCCCCGCTCGTGGTGGACCAGGAGCGCCGCCAGCCGCCGCAGCGCCACGGTTGTCACCAGCAGCAGCACGCCGATCAGAACGACAGCGCCGACGGCCGCGCCGACCGCTCCGGCCCGGCCGGCCGAGTCCCGGACGAAGCCGAACGCGTCGTCCAGCAGCAGCCAGTCCAGCACCAGGTCGAACGGCCGGTCCAGGGCCGTGCGGAACCCCAGGTCGGCGAGCTTGACGACGGCCAGCAGGCCGAGCACCGGCCCGACCACGACCACCACCACGCGCCGGGGTCGCGCCGGCAGCGCCAGCAGCAGCGCGGCGACGAGCAACCCCTCCAGCGGGATGCGCAGGAACGCGCCGGGCGTCAGCTCGCCGAGCCGGTCCGGGCCGGCGAGCACCGCGTATACCAGGGCGACCGCCAGCACCGCGCCCACCGCCCGCCGGACACGGCCGTGCCCCCCGGGGGTACGGGTGGACTCGTCACGGGTCACGGCGGAGCGCGGGCGCAGCCGGCCGGCCAACCGGCGCAGCCGGGCGGGAAGGGTCATCACAGCCTCCAGTCGGAGTGGACCGTACCGCCCGAGCGGGACGCCATCGCGCGCACCGGCAGCAACGGCGGCACGACGACAGGCGTGTGCCCACCCGAGGGCAGCAGCGGCAACGCCGCCGGTGCGCCGGCACTGACCCTCGTGGGGGCCGCCACGGGAACCGGCGCCGGGCGGGCCGCCGGGCGACGCCGCCACAGCCACGCCACGTCACGGCCGAACGACTCCACAAGCAGCGCCAACGCCGCCACCAGCACCAGCGTCGTGCCCGGCTCCGGCAGCACCCGGGCCGCCGCCACGGCCAGCAGGACGCCCTGCGCGGCGGCCACCACCTTGCGCCAGAACCGTGGCGGCAGCGCCGCGTCCAGCCACGGCAGCACCGCCATCGCCGCGACGAACGCGTACCGCATCGCGCCGATGGCCAGCACCCACCCGCCCTGCGACGACGCGACGTACGCGCTGAGCACCAGGATGAGGAACGCGTCGACCTCCATGTCGAAGCGGGCCCCGAGCGCGCTGGCGGTGCCCGTGCGTCTCGCCACCTGGCCGTCGACGGCGTCCAGGAGCAACGCCACGGCGCTCACCGTCACCAGCAGCGCCACCGGCGTGGGCCGGCCGAATGAGTCCGCCACCAGCGCGGTGACCACGCCGACCAGGACGGCCCGGGCCAGCGTGACCCGGTCGGCGGGGCCGAGACGCGCCGAGCCGGCGCGGCCCAGTCCGCGACTCAGCGCGAGGCAGCTGACCACCGCGTAGCCGGTCCCGAGCAGCCAGCCCGCACCGCCCAGCCCGACGGTGGCGGCCACCGCCGCCAGCGCGAGCAGTTGCGCGCTCAGCCCGATCATCGGACCACTTCGAACTGTGGGCACCGTACCTCCGTGTTTATGATCGACGACCCCGACAGGGAACACGGAAAACGTGGCCGTTCGGTTCGGCCGGGAGCAAAAGGTGAGGTGCGCGACGGTGATCCGCGAGGCGTACGCGTGCTGGGTGCGTGAGCCCGGCGCGGCCGAGATCCGGCCGGTGTCGCTGCCCGCGCCGGGCCCCGACGAGGTGCTGGTGCGGGCGCGCTACTCCGGGGTCAGCCGGGGTACCGAGACGCTGGTCTTCGCCGGCCGGGTGCCCCCCGACCAGTACGCGGCGATGCGCGCGCCCTTCCAGGAGGGTGACTTCCCCGGCCCGGTGAAGTACGGCTACCTGAGCGTCGGCGTGGTCGAGCAGGGCCCGGCGGACCTGCTCGGGCGTACCGTGTTCTGCCTGCACCCGCACCAGAGCGCGTACGTCGTGCCGGTCAGTGCCGTGGTGCCGGTGCCGGACGGCGTGCCACCCGCCCGGGCCGTGCTCGCCGGCACGGTGGAGACCGCCGTGAACGCCCTGTGGGACGCCGCGCCGCTGGTCGGCGACCGGGTGAGCGTCGTCGGCGCCGGCATGGTGGGCTGCTGCGTGGCGGCGCTGCTCGCCCGGTTCCCCGGCGTGCAGGTCGAACTCGTCGACACCGACCCGCGCCGCGCCGGGATCGCCGGGGCGCTGGGCGTCGGGTTCGCCCAGCCGGCCGACGCGACCGGCGACCGCGACCTCGTCGTGCACGCCAGCGCCACCGCCGCCGGCCTGCAACAGTCGCTCGACCTGTTGGCGGCCGAGGGCACCGTGATCGAGCTGAGCTGGTACGGCGACCGCCCGGTGCAGGTGTCGCTGGGTGGCGCGTTCCACTCCGGACGTCTGACCGTCCGCAGCAGCCAGGTCGGCATGGTGGCGCCGGCCCGACGGGGTCGGCGCAGCTACTCCGACCGGCTGGCGCTCGCCCTGGATCTGCTGGACGATCCGGCCTTCGACGCGCTGATCACCGGTGCGTCGCGGTTCACCGAGCTGCCCGACGTGCTCGCCGACCTCAGCACGGGCGACCTGCCCGCGCTCTGCCACCTCATCACCTACGACGACGGGGAGTGACCGTGTTCAGCGTGACCGTTCGGGATCACATGATGATCGCCCACAGTTTCCGGGGCGAGGTGTTCGGCCCGGCCCAGCGCCTGCACGGCGCGACGTTCGTGGTGGACGCCACGTTCCGCCGGCCCGACCTGGACGCCGACGGCATCGTCGTCGACATCGGCCTGGCCACCGAGCAGCTGCGGGCGGTGCTCGGAGAGCTGACCTACCGCAACCTCGACGACGAGGCGGCGTTCGCCGGGGTGAACACCACCACGGAGGTGCTGGCCCGCACCATCGCCGACCGGCTGGCCGAGCGGGCGCACGCCGGCGAGCTGGGTGCGGGCGCGCGCGAGCTGACCGGCCTCACCGTCACCCTGCACGAGTCACACATCGCCTGGGCCAGCTACGAGCGGTCCCTGTGATCGTCGCGGGCGGGACGGCGCCCGCCGGCGGGCCGGACACGACCGGCCGTCCGGTGCACGTCGTCCTGCCCGGCGACATCGACGACCCGGCGACGCCCAGCGGCGGCAACGCCTACGACCGGCGGGTCTGCGCGGGGCTCGACGAGCGGGGCTGGCCGGTACGCGAACACCCCGTCCCGGGGGCGTGGCCGCATCCCGCCGCGGCTGAGCGGGCGCGGCTGGCCGGGCTGCTCGCCGCCCTGCCGGACGACGCCGTGGTGCTCCTCGACGGTCTGATCGCCTCCACCGTGCCGGACCTGCTCGCCCCGCACGCCCGGCGGCTGCGTCTGGTCGTCCTGGTGCACCTGCCGCTCGACGACGAGGCCGAGGCCCGCGCGCTCGCGACCGCCCGGGCCGTCGTCACCACCAGCGAGTGGACCCGCCGGGCGCTGGTGGCCCGCCACCCGCTGCTCGCCGACCGGATCCGGGCCGCGCCGCCGGGGGTGGCGCCGGCGCCGCCCGCACCGGGGTCCGCCGCCGGTGACCGGCTGCTCTGCGTCGCGGCGGTCACCCGGCACAAGGGCCACGACGTGCTCGTCGACGCGCTGTCCACCCTGGCCGACCTGTCCTGGACGATGGTCTGCGTGGGCACGCTGGACCGGGAGCCGGACCTCGTGGGGCGGCTGCGCGCGCGGCTGGCCGGCGCGGGCCTCACCGAGCGGGTCCGGCTGGCCGGGCCGCTGACCGGTGCGGCGCTGGACGCCGCGTACGCCGCCGCCGACCTGCTGGTGCTGCCCTCGCGGGGCGAGACGTACGGCATGGTCGTCACCGAGGCGCTGGCCCGGGGCCTGCCGGTGCTCGGCACCGACGTCGGTGGTCTGCCCGAGGCGCTCGGTCACGCGCCCGACGGTGACCGTCCGGGGCTGCTGGTGGCCCCGGACGACCCGGGCGCGCTGGCCGGCGCGCTGGCCGGCTGGCTGGGCGACGACGCGCTGCGCGCCCGGCTGCGGCGGGCCGCCCTGGCCCGGCGCGACACCCTGACCGACTGGCCGGTGACGACCGCGTCGCTGGCCGCCGTGCTGGAGGAGGTGGCGGCATGACCGTCGAGGAGACCATGCCGTTCGCCGACTGGCTGCGGCTGCGCGAGCCCGCCGACGCGGCGGCCCGCTCGGCGGAGCTGCTGGACGTCGTCGTCCGGACCCGGCTCACCGGCGACCGTCCGACGGTGGTCCACGACCTGGGCAGCGGCACCGGCTCGATGAGCCGCTGGCTGGCCGCGCGGCTGCCCGGCCCGCAGCACTGGATCCTGCACGACCGTGACGCCGGCCTGCTGGCCCGTGCCGCCGAGGGCATGACCGGCGTGACCGCCGCCGACGGCGCGCCGGTCACGGTCAGCACCCGCTGCGGCGACCTCACCCGGCTGACCGCCGCCGACCTGGCCGACGGTTCGCTGATCACCGCGTCCGCGCTGCTGGACATGCTCACCGCCGAGGAGGTCGACCGGGTGGTGGACGCCTGCGTCGGCCGGCCCACCCTGTTCGCGGTCTCGGTGACCGGGCTGGTCCGGCTCACCCCGGCCGACCCGCTGGACGAGGAGGTGCGGGCCGCGTTCAACGAGCACCAACGTCGTACCGTCGACGGTCGTCGTCTGCTCGGCCCGGACGCCGCCGCCGTGACCGCCGCCGCGTTCGCGCGCCGGGGCGTGCGGGTGCGGGAACGGCCCAGCCCGTGGCGGCTCGGCCCGCAGGACGCCGACCTGGCCGCCGAGTGGTTCCGCGGCTGGCTCGGCGCGGCCCTCGCGCAGCGCCCCGACCTCACCGGCCCGGCCCGCGCGTACGCCGAGCGCCGGCTGGCCGACGCGGCCGCCGGACGGCTCACCGTGCTCGTCGAACACCGCGACCTGCTCGCCGACGGATGAACTGATCGCGCCCTGGGTACGTGCACTAGGGCAAGTGGACGATCTTCATGGGGAGGCCGGCGCCGATGGTCTGGGCCTGGGCACGAGTAGCCGGCGGGGTGGGTCTGCTCGCCGTCCTGCTGTGGCAGGTGGGCGGCGGCCCGTTCCTCGCCGGGGTACGCCTGATCGACGCGCCGGCGTTGGCCGCCGCGCTGGTCATCGGCGTGCTCACCACGGTCTGCGCGGCCTGGCGGTGGAGCCTCGTCGCCGACGGCCTCGGCGTGCGGCTGCCGTTGGCGACCGCCGTCGCGCACTGCTACCGGGCCGTGTTCCTCAACGCCACGCTGCCCGGCGGGGTGCTCGGCGACGTGCACCGGGCGGTGCGCCACGGCCGCGACGCCGGTGATGTCAGCCGCGGCATCCGCGCGGTGGTCTGGGAGCGGACCGCCGGCCAGGTCGTCCTCGTGGGTGTGGCACTGGTGGTGCTCGCCGCGTTCCCGTCGCCGGTGCGGTCGTACCTGCCGGTCGCCGCCGCGCTGCTGGTCGTGGCGGGACTGGTCGTCGTGCTGGCGGCGCGCGCCCTGCCGGACGGCGGCAGGTCGCGCTGGGTGCGGGCGCTGCGGACCGCCGTGGACGACGTACGGGCCGGGTTGCTGGCGCGGCGTACCTGGTTCGGGGTGGTGGTCGCCTCCGCCGTGATGGTGGCCGGTCACCTGGCCACCTTCCTGGTGGCGGCGCGGACCGCGGGCGCGGACGCCCCGCTGTCGCGGCTGCTGCCGTTGACGCTGCTCGCCCTGCTCGCGATGGGCCTGCCGTTGAACATCGCCGGGTTCGGGCCCCGCGAGGGGGTCGCGGCGTGGGCGTTCGGTGCGGCGGGGCTCAGCGCAGCCCAGGGTGTCGCCACCGCCACCGTCTACGGTGCACTGGTGCTGGTCGCGAGCCTGCCCGGCGCGGCCGTGCTGCTGGCCCGACGGACCCGGGATCCCCGCACCCGGGAAGCGACGTCCGGCGATGACTGTTGAGCCGGTTGTGAGACGGTACGCGTCACCGCGGGACGGTGACGCCGGACAAAGGAGTCCCATGCCCGAAGCATTGCCGGTCGCCACGATCCGTACCCAGGTCACGGTGCCGCTGGCGTTCCCGGACGGCTACGCCACGACCGTGCGGGTGTTCACCTTCAAGGGCCTCGTGGACGGTCGGGAACACCTCGCTCTCGGCCTCGGCGACTGGGCGGGGGCACTGGACCGCCTCGCCGCCGGTGGCGAGGCGCCGCTGGTCCGCCCGCACAGCGAATGCCTGACCGGCGACGTGTTCGGCAGCCAGCGCTGCGACTGCGGTCCGCAGTTGCGCGAGGCGGTGCAGCGGATCACCGAGACCGGCGGGTTCCTGCTCTACCTGCGCCAGGAGGGCCGGGGGATCGGCCTGTACGCCAAGCTCGACGCGTACGCCCTGCAGGACGCCGGGCTGGACACCTACCAGGCCAACGTGGCGCTGGGCCGGGGCGAGGACGAGCGGGACTACAGCTCCGCCGCGCAGATGCTGGCCACCCTGGGGGTGCCCCGGATCCGGCTGCTCAGCAGCAACCCGGACAAGGCGGAGCAGTTGACCCGCCTCGGTGTGGACGTCGCCGAGCGGGTGCCCACGAGTGTCTTCCTCTCCCCGGCCAATGCCGACTATCTGGCGGCGAAGGCGGCCAAGGCGGCGGAGACCGAGGCCGCCGAGGCTCTCGCGGGCCGGACTCCCGAGCGGCCCGACGCCCCGTGAACGGCCGGCCGGCGCGGCCGTACGTGCTGCTGAGTTGCGCCACCTCGATCGACGGGTACATCGACGACTCGTCCGAGCAGCGGCTGCTGCTGTCGAACGAGGACGACCTGGACCGGGTGGACGCGGTCCGGGCCAGTTGCGACGCGATCCTGGTCGGCGCCGGCACGGTACGGCGGGACGATCCCCGGTTGCTGGTGCGCTCCGCCGTGCGCCGGGCCGAGCGGGTGGCCGGTGGCCGGCCCGCCTCGCCCGCCAAGGTGACCTTGACCGCGCGCGGTGACCTCGACCCGACGGCCCGGTTCTTCACCGCGGGGGACGCGGCCCGGTTCGTCTACTGCGCCACGTCGGCGGTGGAGAAGACCCGGGAACGGCTGGAACGGGCGGCCACGATCGTCGACGCGGGCGAGCCGATCGACCCGGCGTGGCTGCTGGCCGACCTGGCGGCGCGGGGCGTACGACGGCTCATGGTGGAGGGCGGCGGGACGGTGCACGCCCAGTTCCTCACCGCCGGCCTCGCCGACGAGCTGCACCTGGTGGTGGCGCCGTTCTTCGTCGGTGACGGGCGGGCGCCCCGGTTCGTCGGCGAGGGGAGCTTCCCCTGGCATTCGGGCCACCGTGCCCGGCTGGCCGACGTCCGGCAGATCGGCGACGTGGTCCTGCTGCGCTACGCGCTGTCCGACCGCTTCGGCGAGGCCTGACGACGCCGCAGGAGATATGAGACCGCGCTGAGCCCGAACAGGGCGGCGCTGAGCAGGAGCCAGCGCACCAGGTACGGCCGCTGGTTCTGACCGGTGGCCGCCAGGTGGGTGGTCTCACCCAGGCGCAGGATGCCCGGGGAGTAGACCAGGAACAGCAGCGCCGTGCCGAGCGCCGGCGCCCGGAGGTGGTTGAGCAGCGAGACCCGGCTGTGGGCGAGCGCCCGCAGCCCGCGGTCGACGGCCGCGTACACCGGGAAGAGCACCAGGTCGTGGGCGACGACCGCGCCGAGGAACCACAGCAGCATCCGGCCGGCGGTCGCCTCACCGGCCAGCCGCAGCGCCACCCAGCCGGCCAGCACGAGGGCGGCCGTCACCACCACCAGGTGCCAGCGGCCGGCGCCGTATGCGGCGCGCAGCCGGGCGGCCCGCTCAGCCATCGGCCCGGTCCTGGAAGTCGATCTCGGCGACCCACTTCGTGCAGTGCACTCCGGGCAGGGCGGGAACGATGACCCGGGCCGGGTAGCCGTGGTCGGGGGAGAGGTCGACGCCGTTGACCCGCAGGGCGAGCAGCGCGTCCGGATCGCCGACCTGGTTGGACGCGAGCACCGCCGTGCGGAACAGGCCGGCCCGCTCCAGCGACGACACCCGCGCCGAGGCCGGGTCGGCCACGCCGGCCCGGGCGGCCAGGTCCCGCAGCCGTACGCCGGTCCAGGTCTGCCGGGTCGACCAACCCTCCACGCAGGAGATCGGCAGTGCGGCGGTGTGCTGCGCCATGGCCAGCAGCGCGGACCGGTCCAGGGTCACCGTCCGGCCGCCGCCGCGCAGGGTGAGCCGCCAGTCGGCGCCGGTCTGCTCGGGGCGTACGCCGGCGGCGGCGACGGTGCGGTTGACCGGGAAGCCGTTCGGTCCCGGGCCGGGCTGTCGGCCCCGGGGCAGCAGCAGCGCGGTGCGGCGCAGGGGACCGTCGAGGCTCTGCCCGATCGTGAGGACGGCCAGCAGCAGCACCCCGCCGCCGACCAGGCCGACGGCGCCGCGCCGGCTGACGGTGGCCGGCCCGGGTTCGGTGGCGACCAGTCCGTCCGGGTCGGGTGGCTCGGGTCGGGTGTCGGCGCGTGGGGTCCGCAACTGCGCGCCGAACGGGCGGGACCGCAGCGCGGTCACCAGTCGGGGGAACTTGATGACCACGTGCGCCACGAACGCCCCGGTGAAGATCCAGGCGCCGAAGTAGTGGGCGGTGTAGAAGTCGAACCCGAACAGGTACGAGTACTGGATGTTGAGCAGGCCGGTGGCGATCTGGAAGAGGATGCCGCCGACCAGCAGCAGCAGCGTGAGCCGTTCCAGCGCCTGGGCCACCGAGCGGACCGGCGGCCAGTCGAACAGCTTCGGCAGCACCGACCACAGTTTTCCCAGCACCACCGGGACGAGCACGATCCCGAGCGTCACGTGCAGACCCTGGGTGACCCGGAACAACCAGGACGGCCGCGTCGGCCAGTCGAAGGCGGGCAGCCGCAACCAGCCCACGTCGGTGGGGAACGCCTGGTCGAACTGGGGACCGTAGGCGGCGTAGTCGAGCAGCCCCGTGACGATCACCAGGGGCAGCGCGACAAGCAGCGCCGCGCCGTACACGGCGGTGAGCCAGGGGCCGCGCAGCGGACTGCGCCAGCTCCGCTCGATCGTGTCCACCCCGGGTGGTTTCGGAGGCACCGCCACTCCTTCCTGACCGCCGTGTCCGGCGGTGGGACGCACTGCGGGCAGGCTAAACCGCACGGGTACGCCCGGGTCGGGTTTGCCGCATTACCGAACGCTTACCGGGCGGCCAGCTGTTGTGAACTCCTTACGGGTCGGGCGAACCGGCCCACCGGGCGCGCGTCCGGCCTACCGTGACCGGATGCGGGTACTGGTCACCGGCGCGGCCGGGTTCATCGGATCGCACGTCGTCGACCTGCTCGTCGAGCAGGGCCACGACGTGCTGGGGTTGGACGCGCTGCTGCCCCAGGCGCACGGCGGGGAGTTGCCCGACTGGTCGCGCCGGCACGACGTGGTGCGCGGCGATGTCCGCGACCGCGCTCTGCTGGACCGGCTGCTGGTCGGTGTGGACGCGGTCTGCCACCAGGCGGCGATGGTCGGGCACGGTCTGGACCCGTCGGACGCCCCCGACTACGTCACGCACAACGACTACGGCACGGCGGTGCTGCTGGCGGCGTTGCACCGTGCGGGGATCGGCCGGCTGGTGCTGGCCAGCTCGATGGTGGTGTACGGCGAGGGGCGGTACACCTGCGCCGGTCACGGCACGGTACGCCCCGCGCCCCGGCGGCCCGAGGACGTGGCGGCCGGCCGGTACGACCCGACGTGCCCGCACTGCGACCGGGGCCTCGACCCGGCGCTGGTGCCCGAGGACGCTCCCCTGGAACCGCGCAGCACGTACGCCGCGAGCAAACTCGCCCAGGAGCACCTGGCGGCGGCGTGGGCGCGGCAGACCGGCGGCGCGGTCTGGGCCTTGCGCTACCACAACGTGTACGGCCCCCGGATGCCCCGCGACACCCCGTACGCGGGAGTGGCGTCGATCTTCCGGTCGGCGTTGACGGCCGGGGAGGCGCCCCGCGTGTTGGAGGACGGCCGGCAGCGACGTGACTTCGTGCACGTCACCGACGTGGCGCGGGCCAACCTGCTGGCCCTGACCGGCACCGCACCGCCGGCCGCCGGCACGCCGGTGAACGTCTGTTCGGGCGAGCCGCACACCGTCGGCGACCTGGCGGTCACCCTCGCCGAGGCGATGGGCGGTCCGGCGCCCGAGGTGGTCGGCGGCGCGCGGGCGGCGGACGTCCGGCACGTGGTGGCCGATCCGCGCCGTGCCGCCGATCTGCTCGGCTTCACGGCTCGGGTCGGCTTCGCCGAGGGGGTGGCCGGCTTCGCCACCGACCCGTTGCGCGAACCGGCCCGCTTTGTTCCCGTGGGGCGGCGCGGCTAGGACACCGTCCAGATGAGGTGGTTGACAGCCAGTGCGGTGACGGCCTGGCCGGCCAGCCACCAGCGCGTCGACCCCTGCGGCAGCCGGGCGGTGGCCACCAGCAACCAGACGACGAACGGCAGCCAGATCCGCTCCACCTCGGCCTTGCTCAGTCCGGACAGGTCCGCGCCGAGCACCGCGACCAGGGCCGCCAGCGGCAGCAGCACGGTCGGACCGGCGTCGCGAAGGGCCGCGACCACCCGGGTCGTCAGCGGTCCGCGCGTCGGCCGGCACGACCGGGCGGCCGACACCGTCCGGCGCAGCGCCGGCCCGAGCACCGGCCCGGCGCTGAGCAGCACCGCGGCCAGGTTGGCCCACACCCAGTAGGCGTACGGGCGGTCGGCCGCCCAGCCCTGGTAGTACCGATCGACCACCCGCTCGTAGCCGACCCACCACGAGAAGCCGGCCGCGACGAAGACCGCCGTCACGGCGGCCACGCCGGCGCCGGCGGCGAGCAGGGCGCCCCACCGGTGGGTACGACGCAGCGCCAGCACCGTCAACGCCAGCACCCCGACCAGCAGGAACCCGTACGAGAGGTGCAGCGCGAAGCCGAGCGTGATGCCACCGGCAGCGGCGGTTGCCCGGCCGCGTACCGCCAGCAGGGCCAGCCCGGCGGCGACGACGGCGGCGAAGATCCCGTCGGCGGAGGCGCCCACCCAGACCGCGCCGGGCAGCAGCACCAGGAACGGGACGACCGCGCGGGCGGCGTCGGGTGCGCCGAGAGCCCGCAGCGTCACCGGCACCGACACCGCGACCGTGGCGCCGAGCAGCACGCACGCCAGCGCGGCGGCGGTGCCCCCGCCGAGGCCGATCCGGTCCAGCCCGACGAAGATCAACAGCGCGCCCGGGGGATGACCGGCGGTGTGGGTGGACCAGGAGCCCGATTGAAAGTCCACGATCCGGTCCGTGAACCCGGCAAGCATCGCCGGGATGTCGGTGACCCCCGGAACCTCGTGCAGGTACTCGGCCTGCGGCGTGAGCCGCTGCGCCAGGCCCGCCGACCAGCCGTCCACCAGGGCCAGCGACAGCGTCCACGCCACCGCCGTCAGCCACGCGGCGCCCAGCAGGGCACCCCAGCGGGCGGTGCGGGCCCACCGCGCGCCCCAGCCCACCACCGCGACCGCGACCAGCAGCGCGAGCGGGCTGCCCCAGCCGACGTGCGGGCGCCACGTCCCGTACAGCGGGGCCGCGTCGGCGTGCAGGCCGGCGCCGCGCGCGTTCAGCACGGCACCCACCACCACGGCCGTGGCGAGCAGCGCCGCCTCCACGCCCAGCACCAGCAGGTCGCCGGAACTGCGGCGCAGCGGCGTCCGCCCGGCGGCGGTGGGGGCGGCGGTGGTCGAGGTCATGACCACCGGACGGTACGGCGACAGTCGACCCTCGCGCCGTGGAACCGCCGGCCCGTCACCGGACGGTAAGAAATGTCCAGGTGGTAAGGGTTCGGTAAGCACATTCCGACCTCCGCCCACCGGGTGCCGTCCTAGCGTCGGCGGTATGGCGACTCAGATCGACGTGGTGCTGCCCTGCCTGGACGAGGCGGCCGCCCTGCCCGGCGTCCTCACCGCGCTGCCGCCCGGCTACCGGGCCATCGTGGTGGACAACGGCTCCCGGGACGGCTCGCCCGAGGTGGCCGCCCGGCACGGCGCGTACGTGGTCCACGAGCCCCGGCGGGGGTACGGCGCGGCGGTGCACGCCGGCCTGGAGGCCGCCGACGGTGACCTGGTGTGCGTCCTGGACGCCGACGGTTCGTTCGACCCGGCCGAGCTGCCCGCGCTTGTGGCGCCCGTCGCGGCCGGCGCCGCGGACCTCAGCGTCGGTCGGCGCCGGCCGGTCGGCGCCGGGGTGTGGCCGTGGCACGCCCGCGTCGGCACCGCGCTCGTCGCCGCGCTGCTGCGCCGCCGGGGCGTACCCCTGCGGGACCTCAGCCCGATCCGGGTGGCCCGCCGCGACGCGCTGCTCTCCCTCGGGGTCACCGACCGTGCCTTCGGCTACCCCCTCGAACTGCTGATCCGGGCCGCCGCCGCCGGCTGGCGGATCCACGAACTGGACGTCACCTACGCGCCCCGGGCGGCCGGGACCCGCTCCAAGGTGTCCGGCTCGGTCCGGGGCACCCTGCGCGCCACCCGTGACTTCGCGGGCGTGCTGCGGACCGTGGACGGCTCCCGGTGACCGTCCTGCTGGTGGTCGCGAAGGCGCCCGTGCCCGGGGCGGTGAAGACCCGACTCTGCCCGCCGGCCACCGCCGAGCAGGCGGCCCGGATCGCCGCCGCCGCGCTGCGCGACACCCTGGACGTCGTGCGCGCCACGCCGGGCGTCACGCCGGTGCTGGCGTGCGCGGGTCGACTCACCCAGGGGCAGGACGCCGCCGCGTTGACCGCCGCGCTCACCGGGTGGGAGGTGCTGGGCCAGCGGGGCACCGGCCTCGGCGACCGGCTCGCCAACGCGTACGCCGAGGTCGCCGAGGCGTACCCGGGTCGGCCGGTGCTCCAGATTGGGATGGACACCCCGCAGCTGACCCCGGCGCGCCTCGCCGCCGCCGTACGCCGGCTGGGCGCCGCCGACGCCGTCCTCGGCCGGGCGGCCGACGGCGGCTGGTGGTCCCTGGGGCTGCGCGACCCGCGACACGCCGGCGTGCTGCGCGACGTGCCGATGTCGACGCCACGCACCGGCCGGGACACCTGGGCCGCGTTGAGCGGACGAGGGCTGCGCACCGCGCCGCTGCCCGTGCTGCGCGATGTCGACGAGTGGTCGGACGCCCTCGCGGTGGCGGTGGAGGCGCCCGAGGGCCGGTTCGCCCGGCAGGTCGCGGCGGTCCGCCGCACGCTGGTGCCGGGGGACCGGCGGTGAACCCGGTCGACACGGCCGCGCGGGTCGCCGTCGTACCGGAGCCGACGGGAGGCGCCGGCGCGGACGGGTTCGCCGCCGTGCTCGCCGACCGGGCTGCCGACCGGCGGTGGCTGCTGGACGGCGACGGCGTGCGCAGGGCCCTGCCGGTGGGCCGTTGGCACGGTGACGCCGAGCCGGCGGTCGCCGCGCTCGTGTCCCGCTGCGCCGGGCCGACACTCGACCTCGGCTGCGGTCCGGGCCGGCTCACCGTCGCGCTGACCCGGGCCGGGCTCACCGCGGTCGGCGTGGACGTGTCGGCGACGGCCGTGCGGCTCACCCGTGCCCGTGGCGCGGTGGCGCTGCGCCGCGACCTGTTCGGTCCGCTGCCCGGCGAGGGCCGGTGGGCGCACACGGTGCTGATCGACGGCAACATCGGCATCGGCGGTGACCCGGTCGCCCTGCTCCGCCGGTGCCGGGACCTGCTGGTGCCCGGGGGCACCGTGCTCGTCGAGCTGGAGCCGCCCGGGGCCGGCCTGTGGCAGGGCCAGGCCCGGGTGGCCACCGCACACGGGACCGGGCGGCTGGTGCTCGGCCCGGCGTTCCGCTGGGCCCGCCTCGACGTACGGGCCGTGCACCCGGTCGCCGGCGCGGCGGGGTTCGTGGTGCGGCACCTGTCCCGGTGGGGCCGGCGCTGGTTCGGCGAACTGACGCCCCACCGCTGACGGGCCGCCTCTCAGGCCGCCGGGAGCTGGACCACGAATCGGCAGCCGCCGACCACGTTCTGCACGTCCACCCGGCCACCGTGGGCCTCGACCAGCCCCCGGACGATCGCCAACCCCAGCCCGCCGGAGCCCTCCCCGCCCGAGTCGGGCGTACGGGCCGGCTCCCCCCGGAACGCCACGTCGAACAGCCGGGGCAGGTCGCCCTCCGGGATGCCACCGCAGGTGTCGGCGACCGCCAACCAGGCGGCGTCGCGTTCACGCCCGGCGTCCACCCGGACGGTGCCGTCGCTCGGGGTGTAGCGCACCGCGTTGAGCAGCAGGTTGCCCACCACCCGGGCCAGTTCGGGCTCGCTGGCCAGCACGGTGGGCCACCCCGACTCGGCGGCCACCAGCCGGATGCGCCGTGCCTCGGCCAGCGGCGCGGCCCCGGACAACGCGTCGGAGACCACCTCGCCCAGCGGCACCGCCGCCATCGTCAGCCGCAACGCCCCGGCGTTGATCCGGGACAGCTCGAACAGGTCGTCGACGAGGCGTGTCATCCGGTCGGTCTGCGTGCGGATCCGCCTGTGGTACTCGGCCACCGTCGCCGGATCGTCGACCACCCGGTCCTCCAGCGCCTCGGCCATCGCCCGCAGCCCGGCCAGCGGCGTGCGCAGGTCGTGCGACACCCAGGCCACCAGGTCCCGGCGACCCTTCTCGACCCGCCGCTCCCGCTCGCGGGCCTGGTCCGCCCAGACCGCGGCCGTGGCCAGCCGCCGCCCGAAGTACCAGCCGACGGCGAGGCTCACCGACGCCGCCGCGGCGACGGTGAGCAGGACGACCTGGAGGTCGTGCGGGGACAGGAACATCGCCCGGGCGACCACCACGACCCCGGCGACCACGGCGGCGACGGTGATGGTGAGCAGGACGCAGACGTGCACGGTGATCGACCGGTCGCGCAGCAGCCGCAGGGTCAACGCCCCGAGCAGACCCACGCCGAGGGCCGCAGCGAGCGCCGCCGCGAAGATCAGCGCCAGGTCACGCATCGGCCGGCTCGTACCGGTAGCCGACGCCCCAGACCGTGACGATCCGGCGCGGCTCGGCCGGGTCGTCCTCGATCTTCTCCCGTAGCCGCCGCACGTGGACGGTCACCGTGGACTCGTCGCCGAAGTGCCAACCCCACACCCGTTCCAGCAGCTCGCTGCGCCGAAAGGCCCGACTGGGGTGCCGCATCAGGTGCGCCAACAGGTCGAACTCCCGCACCGTCAGGGCCAGCTCGCGCCCATCCAGTCGGGCGGTCCGCGGCCCCGTCGCTACCTCCAACCCGGCGTCGGCCAGCAGCTCGGCCGGCGGTCCGGATGACGGCTCGCCGGCTCGGCGCAGCACCGAACCGACACGCAGCACCAACTCCCGAGGGGAGAACGGCTTGCCCAGGTAGTCGTCGGCGCCCAGTTGCAGGCCGAGCACCCGGTCCGCCTCGTCGCCGCGCGCGGTCAACATGATGATGGGTACGCCGTCCGGCCGCTCCCGCAGCCGCCGGCACACCTGCAACCCGTCCAACCCGGGCAGCATCAGATCAAGCACCACCAGATGCGGCGCCCGGTCGCGGACGGCCGCCAGGGCGGCGAGCCCGTCCCCGACGTGGCTCACGTCGTACCCGGCGTGCTCCAGATAGCGGCAGACCACGTCGCTGACGGTCCGGTCGTCGTCGACCACGAGCACCCGCTGCGCCACCGGCCACCTCCCCGGCCAGCCTAGCCAGCCTCGACGGGGTCGACGACGGCGCAGATCTTGCGGTCCTCTTACGTCCCGCCGCTCGACAGGGTGGCCGCGCGCGACCGGGGATGGGATCGCGTGTACACGACGTGGGAGACGGGGGCCCACGGGCCGGAGCGGTTCTACCTGACGCTCGGTTTCCACCCGACCGGGGAGACCAGCGGTGGCCAGATCGTCGGGGTGCGGCAGCTGACCGAGTGATCAGCCGGGCGGCGTGGCCTGCGTACGATGCGGGGTCGAGTTTCCTCGTCGCGGCGGAGGTATCGGTAGATGGCAGGCCAGCACGAGGGTTTCGCCCTCGGCGTCGACCTCGGAACGTCCAACACGGTCGCGGTGCTGCGCTGGCCGGACGGGCGGACCCGTCCGCTGCTGATGGACGGTCAGCCGGTCAGCCCGTCCGCCGTGTACGCCGACCCGGACGGCACCCTGCACACCGGGTGGGACGCGCGACGGCTGGCGCTGGCCGACCCGGCCCGCTTCGAGGCGAACCCGAAGCGCCGCGTGGACGAGCCGTCCGTACCGCTCGGCGAGCGCTCGTACCCGCCGGCGGACCTGCTCGCGGCGGTGCTGGCGACTGTGGCGCGGGCCGCCGTGGACACCGTGGGTTTCCTGCCCCCGGCGGTGCTGACCTGCCCGGCGGCCTGGGACGAGACGCGCCGGCAGGTGCTCGCCGACGCGTTGCTGCGGGCGGGCTGGCCGCAGGCCGCCGAGCACACGCTCGCCGGGCCGACGCCGCCGGGCACCCGATTGCTGCGCGAGCCGGTGGCCGCGGCCCGCTACTACACGCAGGTGCTGCACCGACCGGTGCCGGTCGGCGGCGCGATCGCGGTGTTCGACTTCGGCGGCGGGACGCTCGACGTCGCGGTGCTGCGCAACGAGGGCGCCGACCCGTGGGGTGACTCGGGTTTCCGCGTGGTCGCCGACGGCGGGCTGCCCGACCTGGGTGGCCTGGACCTCGACGCCGCGCTGGTGCGGCGGGTGGGGGAGCTGGTCGGTGAGCGGCACGCCGCGCGGTGGGCCAGGCTGGTCCAGCCAGCGGACGCGGTGCAACGCCGCGACCAGGTCCGGCTGTGGGACGAGGTACGGGGTGCCAAGGAGACGCTGTCCCGTGCCGTGGTGGCGCCGGTCGCGGTGCCGGGGGTGCCCGACGCGGTGCAGCTGACCCGGGCCGACGTGGAACGCGTCGCCACCCCGCTGCTGCGCCGGGCGGTGGAGCGTGCCCGGGAGGTGATCGCCGCCGCCGGGTTGCGCCCGGACCAGCTCGCCGGGTTGTTCCTGGTCGGCGGTTCGTCCCGGATCCCGCTGGTGGCCCGGATGCTGCACAGCGAGCTGGGGGTGGCGCCGACGGTGCTGGACCAGCCGGAGCTGCCGGTGGCCGAGGGCGCGCTGACCGACCTTCCGCTGCGTCGGGCGCAGCCGGCGTACGCCGGGCCGCCCGGTGTCGCTGCGGCGGCCTCACCGCCCGGTGTCGCTGCGGCCGCCCCACCGCCCGGCGCCGCGCCCGCGATGTCACCGCCCGCTCCGGCGCCCGTACCCCCGCCGCCGTGGCCGGGTCCGCCCTCACCGGCGGTCGGCGGGTCGCGCTGGCGGCGGGCGCGTTGGATGGTGCCCGTGGCGGTGCTCGCCCTGGCCGGCGTGGTGACCGCGGCGACGCTGTACCTCACCCGGGACCGCTATCCGGACCTGGAGTTCGGGTCGCTGCGCGAGCTGTCCCGCCCGGAGGCCGGCAGCGAACGGCCGGCCGCCATGTGGACGGCGGTCCTCGGTGACCGGGCCTACCTCGGCTACCCGCTGCCCGATGACCGGCTGGAGGTGGTGGCCGTCGACGCGGGCACCGGCGACGAGCTGTGGCGCAGGGCTACCGACGTCACCGCCGGCGACTGGAAGGCGCTGATCGCGCTGCCCGGCGCGGTGGCCGTCCTCGGCGACGCCCCGGGCGACAGCACCGCCCGGCCGCTGGCCGTCCTCGACGGTCGGTCGGGCGCCCAGCGCTGGCAGCGGTCGGTCCGCGGCGACGACGACGTCTTCTTCTCCGACGACACGGCGGTGCTGGTGGACCGGGCCGCCAACCGGCTTGTCGGTCTGCGTCTGCGCGACGGCGACCAGGCGTGGACCACGCCCAGCCCCACCGACCAGTACGGCGGCGTCCGGACCGTCGTGCGGCCGGTCGGCACCGACGAGGCGGCCGGCGGCCCGGCGTTCCTCGACGGCACACCCCGCGACCCGTGGGCGGGCAAGGGGCGACGGCTCGTGCAGGTCGGCGCGGACCGCTCGGTGCGGCTGATCGACATGGCCTCCGGCGCCGTCGTGCGTCAGTGGGGCAGCGTCGCCGACCTCGACGACCTGGTGGTGGCACACGAGGACCGCCTGTACGTGGCCGCCAACGACGCCGGGTACCAGTTGCTGTCGTACGACCTGGGCTCCGACGCGGAGCCGGTGGTCCTCTTCCGGTCCGGGGACGACGAGTACCGCCCGAAGGAGCTGGTGGCCTGCGGCGAACGGCGGGCCTGTCTGGTGCAGGTGCCGGGCGGTCAGGCCGAGCGGACCGAGGTGGTGGCGGCCACCGAGGGTGAACGCGCGATCCGCTGGTCCGCGCCGGGGGTGACCAGCGTGATCCCGTTCGGCGAGCGGATCCTCGCCCAACGGGAGTACCCGAAGCCCACCGTCACCCTCTTCGACGCCGCCGGCAAGCCCGTGCTGCGCGATCGGGGTGGCGTGGCGGCCCGACTCGACGCCGGCAACCTGCTGGTGTTCGCCACGGCGCCCAGCACGGTCGCGGACAACCGGGTGCTGGCCGGCGTGTGGGCCGGGTCCGGCACGGTCGACGAGCTGGGCGAGCTCCAGGACGTCCGCAGTGCGTCGTGCTCGTGGAACACCCGGGTCATCGTCTGCGGCGCCGAGACGGACTTCGTGCTGTACCGCTTCGCGGACGAGTGACCGGGCGGGTCAGGCCCGGACGATCGTCGTGCCGTCGACCGTGATCGGGATCTCGGTGAGCCCTCGGGTCGCGGGACCGCCGAGGCGGGCGCCGTCACCGACCGCGAACGTGGAGTTGTGCGCGGGGCAGGTGATCACCCCGTCGGTGGGCGCGCCGACCCGTACGCCCTGGTGCGGGCAGGTCGCGTCGTACGCCTTGAACGTGCCGGCCTCCGGTTGGACGACCAGCACCCCGCCGGTCACCGTGCCTCCGCCCACCGGGACGTCTGCGGTACGGGCCAGCACGGTTCCCGCCGTGGCGGCCACCTGACCGGTCGGGCCGTCACCGGCGCCGCAGGCGCTGAGCAGACCGGCGGCGCCGACCGCGCCGGCCCCGGTGAGCAGGGCGCGCCGGCTCAGGCACCAGCGGTTGTCGCGGAGGAATTCCTGCCCGTCGTACACCCTCGTCACCTCTCTCGTCGCGGCCCGGACCGCCGTCGTCCGCTGGCTCGCCGGACCAGCCTGCCCCACCGGACTGGACGCGGGATGCGAGCGGGCTGGACGGCGGCTGGGTGCGCTCGGTGGGCGACGGTGCGGCCCGTACGATGCTCCGGTGATTCTTCGGGGTACGGTCCGCGCCGATCGTCCGCTGGTGGTGCTCGCCGTGGGGGAGGAGGCCCGCTACCTGCCGGCCGATCTGCCGGTGCTGCTCACCGGCATGGGCAAGGTCAACGCCGCCAGCGCGGTGTCGGCGGTGCTGGCCGCGGGGCCGCGCCCGAGCCTGCTGCTCAACCTGGGCACGGCCGGTGCGCTGCGGCCGGGGTGGGCGGGCATCCACGAGATCGCCACGGTGCTCCAGCACGACCTGGACACGACCCTGCTGCGCACGCTCACCGGCGAGACCTACGGGGCGCCGCTGGCGTTGGCCGCCGAGGGCGCGGTGCTGGCCACCGGTGACACGTTCGTGGCCGACGACGACGCGCGGGACCGGTTGGCGGAGCGGGCCGATCTGGTGGACATGGAGGGGTACGCGGTGGCGTGGGCCGCCGCGCAGGCCGGCGTGCCGTGCCGGCTGGTCAAGCAGGTCAGCGACGAGGCGGGCGACGGCGCGGCCCGGACCTGGAAGGAGTCGGTGGACGCCTGCGCGCGGGACCTCGCCGACTGGGCCGGTCGGCACCTCGCCTGACGGCCGGGGTCATCCGGCCGGCCGTCGCGGTCCGAGCCCTCGCCTGGTCTCCCGGCCGCCGCTCCTGGGGAGCAGGACGTGCCAGGCCAGGGCGAGGGCCACGATTCCGGTGACCAGCACCGGCGGCCAGCCGCCGGCCCAGGGCAGCAGCAGCAGGGGCAGCAGTTGCGACGCCACCCGCCCCCACGGCACGCGGCCGGACAGCAGATAGGTGAACAGGGCCCGGCCGAGCACGAACACCAGCGGTCCGCCGATGATCAACATCAGCCACCGTGCCGGGGTGGTCCCGGTCGGACGGTCGACGACCAGGTCGAAGGAGGCGGCCGTGACGAGCACGCCGACCAGCAGCACCAGATGGGTGTACGGAGCGATCCGGGTGGACCGGCCGGGCACCGACGCGGCCGCGGTCTCGAGCAGCTCGCCGGCCCGATAGACGTAGATCTGCCAGAGCAGCAGCATGATGGCGAACGCGCAGAGCAGGGCGGTGATCCTGAGGCGGTCGAATTCGCTGCGGCTGAGTTCCAGGGTGGGCACCAGGATGATGTCGCCGAGGGCCAGGATGACGAACTGCTGGTACCGCTCGCCGAGGTGCGCGGTGGTCCGGTCGTACTGGTTCAGGGGCACCCGGCCGAGCCACGGTGTGGGGTAGCGCGCCGCCGCGGAGACCAGATCGATCGCGATCGCGGTGATCCAGATCCACCACCGGTTGGCGTCGGTCACCGCGCCGATGATCCATAGGACGCCGGACACCAGGAACCAGAACAGGAACCGGGTGGCGCGCGCCATGGCCGAGCGGTGCTGCTGACGGTACAACGTGCCGACCAGGACGATGCCGCGCACCACGTGGGTGCCGACGTAGGCGAGGGCGAAGGCCGTGGCCTGCCCTCTGGTGACCATCGGCAGCGATGCCGCCATCCCCACCGACCCTGCCATGGCGACCATCAGGATGGCCTGGATGGGGCGCTGCTGGGGGTCGTAGAACTCGGTCGTGGTGGAGGTGACCGACCAGGTCCACCAGATCGCCGTCAGCATCAGCAACACGGCCGGGATGCGCGTCCAGGAGTCCTGGTCGGCGAGGAGCTTGGAGGTCTGCGCGAGCGCGGCCACGAAGACCACGTCGAAGAGCAGCTCCAGCAGCGTGGCCCGGGTCGACCCGTCCAGACGGCGGACCAACGCCGGGTTACCTCTGGTGGTCATGCCCGGCCTCCCGCCGTGTCCCTCGGAATTATCGGCGGCGTCGGTCGCGCCCGTCCGAGGATCGGCGAATCCCGCAGGTGTGCCGTGGGCGCGAGGTTGCCATGACACCGGCCACCGGGCGATGCTTGCTGCATCCACATATCTCGATCTCTGCGGAGGTTCGGATGCGCCGCTCCCCGCTCGTCGCCCTCGTCCTGACCGTCCTCGTGCTCGTCGCGCCCGGCGCGGCGCGGGCCGGCGTCCCCGACCGGTCCGCCGCCGCGCTGGCGGGGGTCCGCACGGCGGGCACCGCCTGGGGCCTCGACCCCGCCACCGGGCGGATGACCCTCACCGTCGACGACACGGTCGCCCCCGCCGACCTGGCGGCCCTGCGGGCGGTGGCCGACCGGGCCGGCGCGCTGCTGCGCCACGAGCCCGGAACGCTGCGGACCCTGATCGCCGCCGGTCAGGGCATCTACGGCGGCGGCGCCCGCTGTTCGCTCGGCGCGAACGTGCGCAGCGGCAGCACCTACTACGTGATCACCGCCGGGCACTGCACCGCCGCCGTCGGCACCTGGTACGCCGACAGCGCGCAGACCACCGTGCTCGGCACCCGCACCGCCACCAGCTTCCCGAACAACGACTACGGGCTGATCAGGTACACCGGCCGGATCGCCCATCCCAGCGCCGTCTACACCTACCCCGGACTGCTCACCGTCTACGGCGCCGGCAACGCGTACGTGGGGCAGGCGGTGTGCCGCAGCGGCGTCACGACCGGGGTGCGCTGCGGCACCGTCACCGGGCTCAACCAGACGGTCAACTACGCCGAGGGCGTGGTCTACCGCCTGATCCGTACCAACATCTGCGCCGAACCGGGTGACAGCGGCGGCCCGCTGTACGTGGCGTCCACCGGCACCATCATCGGCATCCTCTCCGGGGGCAGCGGCAACTGCACCTCTGGTGGCACCAGCTACTACCAGCCGATCACGGAGGTGCTCGCCGCGTACGGGCTGACCCTGCCCTGATCCCGGCGGGACGGCTTGCCGGCCGCGCGCGACAGGTCCTAGGCTCGGTGGCGCCCCGGCCCCCTGCCCGTGAGGACGTGCGCCCCCATGCCATCGGACCTTCGGCCCGACCGTCCGAGCGGCCCGGCGCCGGTCGAGGTGGCGGCGGTGGGGGAGACCATGGTGGTGCTCTGCCCGGCGCCCGGTGAGCCGCTCGAAGATGCCGCGCAGGTCGCCGTGTCGGTCGGGGGCGCGGAGTCCAACGTGGCCGGATACCTGGCCCGGCTCGGGCACCGGGTGACCTGGGTGAGTCGGGTCGGTGACGACCCGTTCGGCCGGGCCGTCGTCCGGCACGTCGCCGCCGCCGGCGTACGCGTGGACTCCGTACGGGTCGACCCGGCCGCCCCCACCGGCCTGTACGTGAAGGACCCCGGCCCGGCGGGTACCGCCGTGCACTACTACCGGGCCGGCTCGGCGGCCTCCCGGATGGACACCGGTGCGCTGGCCGACCCCGCGCTTGCCGGTGCCCGGGTGCTGCACCTGTCCGGGATCACCCCGGCGCTCTCGGCGACCTGCCGGGCGCTGGCCGAGCACGCGGTGAGCGACCGGCCGTTGCCGGGCGCGCTCGTCAGCTTCGACGTCAACCACCGGGCCCGGCTCTGGCCGGCCGAGCGGGCCGCGCCGGTGTTGCGTGACCTCGCCGACCGCAGTGACCTCGTCTTCGTCGGTCAGGACGAGGCGTACACCCTGTGGGGTACCGCCGACCCGGCGGCGGTACGCCGGCTGCTGCCCGGCCCGCACACGGTGGTGGTCAAGGACGGCGCGGTGGGCGCCACCGCGCTGTACCGTGACGCCGAGCCGGTCTTCGTGCCGGCGCCCCGGGTGACGGTGGTGGAGCCGGTCGGGGCCGGGGACGCGTTCGCCGGCGGCTACCTGGCCGGGCTGCTGCGTGACCTCGACCCGGCGCGGCGGCTGCGCCTCGGTCATCTCGTCGCCGCGCAGGCGTTGGGCAGCATCGGCGACAACGCGGCGCTGCCATCGTGGTCGTGGTTCGAGCGCCTGCTCGACGCCCCCGACGACGCGTGGTCACCACTGGACCTGACCTCGGATGGAGTGGACCATGACGACGACGGACTTTGACGAGATCTTCGGCGGCGCAAGGGTGATGGCGATCCTGCGCGGCCTGCCGGTGGCCGAGACCGTCCGGCTCGCCGTACGCGCCTGGGACCTCGGCATCGACGTGGTGGAGGTCCCGGTGGCGACGCCCGACGCGGTGCCGGCGCTGCGGGCCGCCGTCGAGGCCGGCGCCGAACGCGGCCGGATCGTCGGGGCCGGCACCGTGCTCGACGGCGAGCAGGTCGCGGCGGCGGCCGACGCGGGCGCCGCGTTCACCGTCGCGCCCGGTCTCGACCTCGCCGTCGCCGACGCCGCCGCCGCGCGCGGCCTGCCCCACCTTCCCGGCGTGGCCACGCCGACCGAGGCGCAGCAGGCGTTGCGGCACGGCCTCACGTGGCTCAAGGCGTTCCCGGCGATCTCCCTCGGGCCGGCCTGGTTCCGGGCGGTCGCCGGCCCCCTGCCGCAGTTGCGCTTCGTCGCCACCGGCGGCCTCGACGCGGGCAACGCCGCCGCGTTCCTCGACGCGGGCGTGCGGGTGGCGGCCGTGGGCTCGGCCCTGTCCGACCCCAGCCAGCTCGACGCGCTGGCCAAGCTGGCAAACCACCCGCGCTGAGCCGCCGACCGCGCCGTTCCGGCCGGCGGCGGTCAGGTGCGGTCAGCCGGTGGTCGCCGGCCGGTCGAGGAAGAGCAGCCGGGCGCGCTTCTCCGGCAGGTCGATCAGGGGTCCGGGCCGGAACCCGGCGCGCAGGAACCGGTTGATGGCGCGGTCGTTGCGGGCGTCCGGTTCCATCACGACCCGCAGCCGACCCGGGTCGGTGAGGACGAAGTCGAGGATCGCGCCGAACAGCGCGCCGGTGAATCCGCGCTCCACCGTCACCGGCGGCCCGACGAGCAGGTGGACGCCGATGTCGCCGGGGCGTACGTCGTAGCACTCGCCGACCGGGTCGGCCTCGGGCTGGTAGGTCTGCGCCAGCGCGACCGGCACGCCGTCGCGGTGCACCAGGTACGCGTGGTGGGTGTCCAGCGAGTCGAGGTACGCGTAGATCTCGTGTACCCGCTCGCGGCTGGCGTCGCGCATCCCCCAGAAGCGGGCCCGCTCCTGGGTGACCCAGTCGTGCAGCAGGTCCACGTCCTCGTGCGGGCGCACCGGGCGGATGGTGACCACCCCGAAGCCGCTGATGTCGCGCCGGTGGTGGTGGCGGTCAGTGTCCATCGGTCTCCTCGACGAGGTGGTCCCAGTTCGTGGTCACCGGCAGCAGCTCGCCGGCCAGCCAGGCGGCGCTCTGGTCGTCGTGGTGCGGGTCGCCGGGCACCCCGCACGCGCCCAGCGGGACCACCCAGCGGCTGTCCTCGCGCCGCGCCAGGTCCCAGACGAACCGGGCCGCCGGGCCTCGCAGGCAACGGTGGGTGACCCCGGGCACGCTCGATGTGGACAGTACGCAGTCGTGGTCGCCGTCGAGCCGGGGACCCGGTCCGGCGTCCGGGTCGGGCAGCGCCCGCCAGGGCGCCAGCCGGTGCAGATCACCCCAGAGCGTGGATCCGTCCGCCGTGCCGGACACCTCCGCGAGGGCCGCGCCGACAAGCGCGGCCATGTCCACGCCGGGCAGCCGGGTGCCGTCGAGCAGGTGCTCCAGCGCGAACCCGACCCGCGGCGTCAGCGCCAGCCAGGGCGCGAACACCGCCGGGTACGCGGGCGGCTCGGCCAGCGCCGCGAGGGCCGGGTGGGCGGCGATCCGGCGTACGACGGCGGCCCGCAGCGTGGCGAAGTCGGCGGCTTCGGCGCTGTCGGCGGTCATCCGGCGGTCCCAGCGCAGCAGCCGGTCGCGCAGCGCGGCGGCGTCCGGATCGAGCCCGGTCAGGTCGGCGAGCACCGTGAGCAGCGGCCCGGCCGAGGCCAGGTACGTGTCGGTGTGCACGGCGGCCATCCGCTGGGCCGTCCAGTCCCGGTCGGCGGCGAGCAGCTCGGCGATCCGGCGCGCGCGGTGCGGCGCGGCGAACTCGACGCCGAGCGGTGCGGCCAACCCGCGTTCGTTGGCCATCACCGCCTGCCCGCTGACCTCGGCGCGGGGCATCGGCGCGTGCCAGCCCCGCCAGGCGTGCCGCGCCTCCCAGGCGGGGACGATCCGCCGGCCGTTGTCCGGGTGTCGGACCGGCACCGCTCCCGCAACCCGGTGCAGCAGTCCACCGGCGGTGTCCGCCGCCTGCACCACGTTGACCGGCTCGACCCAGTGCCGCAGCGCCCGGTCCACATCGGTCACCGTGCGGGCGCGCAGCAGCTCCGGCAACGCGGCGAAGCCCAGCTCGGCGCGGACCCGGGGCGGGTAGCGCAGGCTCAGCGCGGTCGGCTCGTCCGGTCCGCCGGCGATCACCGGACCCCGGTCGGTCTCCAGCACCTCGACCTCGACCGGCGACGCCCCGGCCACCTCGACCGTCTCGACGTGCCGGTACGCCGGCCGCCAGCCGTCCGGGCCGAGCGCCCACACCCCGGGGCCGTCGCGGCGCAGCCGCTCGGCGTACACGTCCTGGTAGTCGGCCATCGCGTTGGTGATCGCCCAGGCCACCGCGCCGGTGTGGCCGAAGTGGGCGATGCCCGGCACGCCCGGCACCGCCAGCCCCACCACGTCGTACTCCGGGCAGGCCAACCGGATCTGCTGGTAGACGCCGGGGTTCTCGATGAACCGGTGCGGGTCGCCGGCGAGCAGCGCCGCGCCGGTGCCGGTGCGCCCGGCGTCCAGCAGCCACCCGTTGCTCCCGGCGACGGACGGCCCGTCGGTGGCGAACGCGTCGACCGCGTCCGGCCCGAGCTGCCGTGCCACGTGGGCGCGCCAGAGTTTGCTCGGGAACCCGGCGAACAGGATGTGGTGGCCCAGCCAGACCGCGAGCGGCGTCCACGGCTCCCACCGGCCCGGGGCGAGCCCGGTGGCGGCGAACTCCGGTGCCCGGGCGGCCCCGGCGGTCAGGCCGGCGTTCACCCCGGCCACGTACGCGCCCACCCACTCGGCGGTCGCCGCGTCGAGGGCGGCGTGGCAGCGCCGGGCGGTGTCGTCGAGGCGTACCTGCCGTGCGAACCGGTCCCAGGCGAACGCGTCGGCGCCGAGGAAGGCCGCGCTGGTGCCCCGGGCCCGGTGCCGTTCCACCTCGATCTGCCACGCCCGGTCGTACGCGGTCACCCGGCCCTGCTCGGCTGCCAGCGCCAGTGGGTCGTCGGCGCGCAGGTGCGGCACGCCCCACGGGTCGCGGAACCGGCGCGCGCTCACGCCGGCTCGGTGGCGCGGCGGCGGGCGGCCGGGACGACGAGCGGTGTGCCGGTCTCCGGGTCGTCGATCACCCGGCAGGGCAGCCCGAACACCTCGTGGACCAGGTCCGCGGTGACCACCGTCGCCGGGTCGCCGGCGGCGACCACCCGACCGTCGCGCATGGCGATGAGGTGGGTGGCGTAGCGGGCCGCGTGGTTGAGGTCGTGCAGCACCGCGACCAGGGTGCGGCCCTGCTCCTCGTGCAGCCGGGCGCAGAGGTCCAGGATCTCGATCTGGTGGGCGATGTCCAGGTACGTGGTGGGCTCGTCGAGCAGCAGCAGCGGGGTCTGCTGGGCCAGCGCCATGGCCAGCCACACCCGCTGCCGCTGCCCACCGGACAGCTCGTCGACCAGCCGGTCGGCGAGGTCGTCGACCCCGGTGGCGGCCATCGACTCCTGGACCACCCGCTCGTCCTCGCGGGACCACTGCCGCAGCAGACCCTGGTGGGGGTAGCGGCCCCGGGCGACCAGCTCGGCGACGCTGATGCCGTCCGGCGCGATCGACGACTGCGGCAGCAGGCCGAGGGTGCGGGCCACGCTGCGGGCGGACCGGTCGTGGATGTCCCGCCCGTCCAGCAGCACCGCGCCGGCGCTCGGGCGCAGCATCCGCGACAGCGCGCGCAGCAGTGTCGACTTGCCGCACGCGTTCGGGCCGATGATCACCGTGAACGACTGGTCCGGAACGGCCACGGTCAGGTTCTCGGCGATGACGCGCCGGTCGTAGGCGAGCGTCAGCGCGGTGCCGCCGAGCCGGGTGCTGCCGGGGTGCATGGGTGCTCCTTCGAGGGGGTCGCGGGTGGTCACAGCCGACCCGCCCGGCGTTCGACGGCCAGCAGCCAGACCAGGTAGCCGCCGCCGATCACTCCGGTCACCACGCCGACCGGGAGTTGGTGCCCGGCGAACGCGCGCTGGGCCAGCAGGTCGGCGCCGACCAGCAGCGCCGCGCCGACCGCCATCGACGGCAGCAGGTTGGGGCCGGGCGCTCGGGTGAGCCGTCTGGCGACGTGCGGCGCGACGAGCGCCACGAACGACACCGGCCCGGCGGCGGCCGCCGCGAACGACACCAGCAGCACCGCCGAGGCGAGCAGCACCAGGCGCAGCCGGCGTACCGGCACACCGAGGGCGCTCGCGGTGTCGTCACCCAGCTCCATCATCCGTAGTGCCGGGGCGCAGCCGAACAGGACCAGCGGCGCCAGCACGGCCGTGACGGCGAGCAGCGGGCCGGCGTTGGCCCATCCGCGCCCGTCCAGGCTGCCGGTGAGCCAGAGCACCGCGCGGGCGGCGTCCATCAGCGGCGCCCGGGTCAGCAGGTACCCGTTGACGCCGGTGAGGATCGCGGCCACGCCGATGCCGACCAGGATGAGCCGGTAGCCGTGCACGCCGCGCCGCCAGGCGAGCGCGTAGATCACCAGGCCGGTGGCGAGCCCACCGACGACCGCCGCGCCGGCGAGGGCCAGGCTGCCGCCGCCGAGGACGACCACCACCAGCGCGCCTGTCGACGCGCCCTGGGTGAAGCCGAGGATGTCGGGGCTGCCCAGCGGGTTGCGGACCAGCGACTGGAAGATCGTGCCGGCCAGCGCCAGGGCCGCGCCGACCAGCAGGGCGGTGACCAGTCGGGGCAGCCGCAGCTCGGTCACGATGAACTGCTCCGCCGGGGTGCCGCCGCCGGTCAGGGTGCGCAGCACGTCGGCCGGGCCCATCGGGTAGTCGCCGCTGCCGACGGCGACCAGGCCGAGCCCGGCAGCGAGCAGGGCGGCGCCGGCGCCGACGGCCAGCGCGCGGGGGCGGAACCGCACCGAGAGACCGCCGGGGGTACGGAGAACGCTCACGGGTGCGCCACCCGCGATCGGCTGACCAGCCAGAGGAAGAGCGGGCCGCCGAGCACGGCGGTCACCATGCCGACCTGTAGCTCACCCGGGCGGCCCAGCACCCGGCCGAGCACATCGGCGCCGAGCAGCAGCACCGGCGCGAGGACCGCGCAGTAGGGCAGCAGCCAGCGCAGGTCGGGGCCGGTCAGCGCGCGTACGAGGTGCGGCACCAGCAGGCCGACGAACACGATCGGGCCGCAGGCGGCGGTCGCCGCGCCGCAGAGCAGGGTGACCGCGACGATCACGGCGGCGCGGATCAGCGCCGGCCGGGCACCCAGGGCACGGGCCGTATCGTCGCCGAGCGCGAGGGCGTTCAGCGGGCGCGCGGCGGCCAGGGCCACCAGCAGCCCGACCAGGATGAAGGGCGCGACTCGTGTCACCGTCGCCGCGTCCGCGCTGGCCAGCGAGCCGACGGTCCAGAACCGCAGCCGGTCCAGCGAGGCGGTGTCGAGCAGCATCACCGCGCTCACGTACGAGTAGAGGGTGGCGTTCAGCGCCGCCCCGGCCAGTGCCAGGCGGGCGGGGGTGGCGCCGCGTCCGCCGCCCACCGCGTAGACGAGCGCGGTGACCACGGCCGCGCCGAGCAGCGCGAACCAGACGTACCCGCCGATGGCCGTGACGCCCAGGAAGGCGGCGGCGGTGGCGACGGCGGCGGACGCGCCGGCGTTGATGCCGAGCAGCCCGGGGTCGGCCAGGGGGTTGCGGGTGAGGGCCTGCATGATCGCGCCGGCCACGCCGAGGGCGGTGCCGGCGAGGAGCCCGAGCAGGGTACGCGGCAGGCGCATCCGGTGTACGACGGCGTACTCGGTGGCGTCGCGGTGCAGGAGACCGGACCAGACGTCGGCGAGCGGCAGCGACTTCGCGCCGACGGCGATGCTGAGCAGCAGGATCACGCCGAGCAGTGCCACGGCGCCGAGGAGCCCGGCGGCGCGGGCCGCCCGGCGCCGCACCGGGGGAGGGGCCGTGGACCGTGGCGGCACCGGTGGCGCCGCTCTGGTGACGGTGGGTGTGGCGTCCAGTGTGGGCTCCGGAGTTGTGGCGACACGTCGGTACCGCTGTTGACAATGACCGAGGTTAGGCTAACCTAACCGCGCTGTCCTGGTCGACCCCGACCCTCCCTTGATCGAAAGACGACACCATGCCCGATGCGCTCTCCTCCCGTCGCCTCTCTCGTCGTGGCCTGCTGGCCGCCGGTGGCGCCGCCACGCTTGCCGCCCTCCTCGCCGGCTGCGGCAAGGACGATGCCGCCAAGGCCCCCGCCAACACCGGGGGCGGCCCCTGGTCGTTCACCGACGACCGCGGTAAGAAGATCGAGGCGGCGGCCCGCCCGAGCCGGGTGGTGGCGTTCACCGGGGTGGCGGCCGCTCTGGTCGATTTCGGTCTCGACAAGCAGCTCGTCGGCGTGTTCGGCGAGACCAAGCGCACCGACGGCACCGTCGACCCGCAGGCGGGCGACCTGAACGTCGAGGCCGTGGAGATCATCGGCAACGTGTGGGGCGAGTTCAGCCTGGAGAAGTACGCGGCGCTGCGTCCCGAGCTGCTGGTCACCCACATGTACGACCCGGACGCCCTCTGGTACGTGCCGGACGAGAGCAAGGACAAGATCCTTCCGCTCGCGCCCAGCGTCGCGGTCACCACCGCCCGGGTGCCGATGACCAAGCCCATCGAGCGGTACGCCGCGCTCGCCGAGTCACTCGGCGCCGACCTCTCGGCGAAGAAGGTCACCGACGCGAAGACCCGCTTCGACGCCGCCGCCGAGGCGGTCCGGCAGGCGGTCAAGGCCAACCCCGGCATCAAGGTGATGGCCTGCTCCGGCAGCCCCGACCTGTTCTACGTCTCCAACCCCAAGGTCAGCACCGACCTCATGTACTTCGCCGAGCTGGGCGTCGACATCGTCATTCCGACCAAGCTCGAGGCCGGCGACTACTTCGAGGCGCTGAGCTGGGAGAACACCGGCAAGTTCCCGGCCGACCTGATCCTGCTGGACAACCGCAGCACCGCCCTGCAGCCCAAGGACCTCGCCGCCAAGCCGACCTGGCAGCAACTGCCGGCGGTCAAGGCCAACCAGGTGACCCCGTGGGACGCGGTGCCCCGCTTCTCGTACGCCGGCGCCGCGCCGTTGCTGGAGAACCTCGCCACCGCCATCCGGAACGCGAAGAAGCTCAGCTGACGCCCGGAGCGACTCCGCCGCCGGCCCACCGGCGACGCGGAGTCGCTCCGCTGGCCGCCTGGGGGGCGGTCCCCATCGCAAGGCAGCACGACCCCCGGCGTGACCACGCGCCGGGGGTGGGTCCCGGCTGCCCATCGTCGAGAACGTGGAGGACATCCGTGACCGTGCCGACGTACCCCGTCGAGACCACCGCGCCGCCGACAGCGCCGGCGGCCGCGCGGGCACAGTTGCTGCACCAGGGCTCCGTCGAGCAGTACCGGCAGGCGATCGCCGCCGGCGTCGACCGGGTCGCCCGCCGGGTGACCGACGTGGACCGGCCCGGCACCGGTGTCACGCCCGCCGAACTGGCGCCGCTTGTCGACGGCGTGGACCTGGACCGGCCGCTGGGTGACGCCGGAGCCGCGTTGGACGAGCTGGAGGACGTCTACCTGCGCGACGCCGTCTGGTTCCACCATCCCCGCTACCTCGCCCACCTCAACTGCCCGGTGGTCATCCCGGCGCTGCTCGGCGAGGCCGTGCTCAGCGCCGTGAACTCGTCGCTCGACACCTGGGACCAGAGCGCCGGAGCCACCCTCATCGAACGGCGCCTGATCGACTGGACGGCCCGGCGGATCGGCCTCGGCCCGCACGCCGACGGGGTGTTCACCAGCGGGGGCAGCCAGTCCAACCTCCAGGCGCTGCTCCTGGCCCGGGAGGAGGCGTGCGTCGACGCGCTCGGCCCGGCGGCCCGCGCCGAGCTGCTGCCCCGGCTGCGGGTGCTCACCTCGGCGGCCGGTCACTTCAGCGTGCAGAAGTCCGCCAAGCTGCTCGGACTCTCCCCGGACGCGGTGATCGCCGTCCCCACCGACGCCGCTCGGCGGATCCGCCCGTGCGCGGTCCGCGACGAGATCGCCAGGTGCCGGCAGTCCGGACTGGTGGTGATGGCCGTCGTCGGCACCGCCGGCACCACCGACTTCGGCTCCATCGACCCGCTCGCCGAGCTGGCCGGGATCTGCGCGGCGGCGGGCGTGTGGCTGCACGTGGACGCCGCGTACGGCTGCGGTCTGCTCGTCTCGCCGACGCGCCGGCACCTGCTCGACGGCATCGAGCGGGCCGACTCGGTGACCGTCGACTACCACAAGTCGTTCTTCCAGCCGGTCAGCTCCAGCGCCCTGCTGGTCCGCGACCGGCGGGTGCTGCGGCACGCCACCTACCACGCCGACTACCTCAACCCGGCGCGGATGGTGGAGCAGCGCATCCCCAACCAGGTCGACAAGAGCCTGCAGACCACCCGCCGCTTCGACGCGTTGAAGCTGTGGCTGACGCTGCGGGTGATGGGCCCGGACGCGCTCGGCGCGCTCTTCGACGAGGTGGTCGACCGGGCCGCCGACGCGTGGCGGCTGGTCGACGAGGACCCCCGCTTCGAGGTGGTCACCCGCTCGCAGCTGAGCACCGTGGTCTTCCGCTACCTGCCCACCGGGCCGGGCCGGGAGCTGGCCGACGCCGCCAACCTGCACGCCCGCGAGGCCCTGGCGGCGTCCGGCCTCGCCGTGGTCGCCGGTACGCGGGTGGACGGCCGGCACTTTCTCAAGTTCACCCTGCTCAACCCGGCCACCACCGTCGACGACGTCGGCCACGTGCTGGACCTGATCGCGACCCACGCCGGCCGGTACGTGCACGACCACGCCACCGCCGACCTGATCTGCCCCGTCGGCTGACGCCGGTGACCCCGAACCCGCGCCTGGAGACTCCGATGTCCACCCACGACTTCATCGCCATCGGGCTCGGCCCGTACAACCTGGGTCTGGCCTGTCTCACGGCGCCGATCGACGAGCTGGACGGCGTGTTCCTGGAGGCCCGCCCGAGCCTGGCCTGGCACCCCGGCATGCTGCTGGAGTCGGCCCGGTTGCAGACCCCGTTCATAGCCGACCTGGTCAGCCTCGCCGACCCGACCTCGCCGTACTCCTTCCTCAACTACCTCAAGGAGAACGGCCGGCTCTACCCGTTCTACATCCGGGAGAGCTTCTACCCGCTGCGCAGCGAGTACGACGCGTACTGCCGGTGGGCGGCGGCGAAACTGCCGAACCTGCGCTTCGGTCAGACCGTCACCACAGTGGAGTTCGACGCCGCCGACGACAGGTACGTGGTGCGTGCCGCCACCGGCGCGGGGGAGAGCGTCGAGTACCGGGCCCGGCACCTGGTGCTCGGCACCGGCACCCCGCCGCACCTGCCCGACGCCGTCGCCGGCCTGCCCGGCGACGCCGTGCACAACTCGCGCTACCTGGAGAACCGGGACGCCCTGCGCACCAAGCGGAGCATCACCGTGGTCGGCAGCGGGCAGAGCGCCGCGGAGATCTACCAGGACCTGCTCGGCGACATCGACAGGTACGGCTACCAGCTCAACTGGGTGACCCGTTCGCCCCGGTTCTTCCCCCTCGAATACACCAAGCTGACGCTGGAGATGACCTCACCGGACTACGTGGACTACTTCCACGCGCTGCCCGAGGGGACCCGCTACCGGCTGGAGGCCGAGCAGAAGGGCCTGTTCAAGGGGATCAACGCCGACCTCATCAACGACATCTTCGACCAGCTCTACGCGCACAGCGTCAACGGGCCGGTGAACACCCGACTGCTCACCAACACCGAGCTGGTCGGCGCCGAGCACCGCGACGGCGCGTACGCGCTGCGGCTGCGGCAGGTGGAGCAGGAACGCGACTTCGCCCTGCGGACCGAGGGTCTCGTCCTCGCCACCGGCTACCGCTACCAGGTGCCGTCCTTCCTCGACCCGGTGTCCGACCGGATCCGTTGGGACTCCCACGGCCGGTTCGACGTGGCCCGCAACTACAGCGTCGACCACACCGGGCGGGGGATCTTCCTACAGAACGCGGGCACCCACACGCACAGCATCACCTCGCCCGACCTGGGCATGGGCGCCTACCGCAACTCGTGGATCATCCGTGAGCTGCTCGGCCGGGAGCACTACCCGATCGAGAAGAGCATCACCTTCCAGGAGTTCGGGGTGCCGTCGTGACAGGCGTCTTCAGCCGCGTCGACGACCGGCTCGGCGAGTTCGCGCTGCGTACCCTCGACCCGGACGCCGACGCCGCGCTGCTGCACGGCTGGGTGACCCACCCGAAGGCGTCGTTCTGGCTCATGCGGGACGCCGACGAGGCCGAGGTGGCCGAGGAGTACCGGCGGATCGCCGCGCACCCGCACCACGACGCGTACCTCGGCCTGTGGCGGGGCCGGCCGGCCTTCCTCGCCGAGCGTTACGACCCGGCGTACGTCGAGCTGGTTGGCCGGTACGACCACCAGCCCGGCGACGTGGGCATGCACTTCCTCTGCGCGCCGGTCGACGCTCCGGTGCACGGCTTCACCCGGGCGGTGCTCGCCACCGTCATGGCGTGGCTCTTCGCCGACCCCGCCACGGCGCGGGTGGTGGTCGAGCCGGACGTGCGCAACACCGCCGTGCACGCGGTGAACGCCGCCGTCGGCTTCGAGGTCGTCGGCCCGATCGCGAAACCCGAGAAGGACGCCCTGCTCAGCGTCTGCACCCGCGCCCAGTTCCACGCTGCCCTCACCAACCTCGAAGGAGCCCAGGCGTGACCGCCACCGCCGTCCCGACCCCCGCCGTCGCCGACCCGGTCGGGCATCTCACCCCACGGCGCTGGGCCCGGGCGAACCGGCTGCTGGTGCGCAAGGCGCTCGCCGAGTTCACCCACGAACGTCTGCTCAGCCCGGAGCCCGTGCCGGGCGACGACGACCGGCAGTGGTACGAGGTCCGCAGCGACGACGGCACGGTCACCTACCGGTTCGCGGCCCGGGTGCTGGCCCTGGCGCACTGGCAGATCGACGCGGACAGCATCACCCGGCACCGCGACGGAGTGTCGCTGCCGCCGGACGCGGTGGACCTGATCGTCGAGCTGCGCGGCGCCCTCGGGCTCTCCGCACGGGTGCTGCCGGTCTACCTGGAGGAGATCACCTCCACGCTCGCCGGCACCGCGTACAAGCTGGCGCGTTCCGGGCCGAGCGCCGCCGAGCTGGCCGGGGCGGACTTCCAGACCATCGAGACGTCGATGACCGAGGGGCATCCGTGCTTCGTGGCCAACAACGGCCGGCTCGGCTTCGGCGTCGACGAGTACCACCGCTACGCCCCGGAGGCCGCCGAGGCGGTCCGGCTGGAGTGGCTTGCCGCGCACCGGGACCACTCCACCTTCAGCAGCGCCGCCGACCTCGGCTACGACACCCTCATCGAGAGTGAACTGGACGCGCCGACCCGGGCCCGGTTCGCGGCCACGATGGCCGGTCTCGGCCTGGACCTCGCCGACTACCACCTGATCCCGGCGCACCCGTGGCAGTGGTGGAACAAGCTGGCGGTCACCTTCGCTGGTGAGCTGGCCGAGCGTCGGCTGGTGCACCTCGGCCCCGGGCCGGACGCGTACCTCGCGCAGCAGTCCATCCGCACCTTCTTCAACGTCACCGCGCCGCGCCGGCACTACGTCAAGACCGCGCTGTCGGTGCTGAACATGGGCTTTATGCGTGGACTGTCCGCCGCGTACATGGCGGCCACCCCGGCCATCAACGACTGGCTGGCCGACCTGATCGCCGGGGACGAGGTGCTGGCCGGCACCGGGCTGACCGTGATCCGGGAGCGGGCGGCGGTCGGCTACCGGCACCGGCAGTACGAGGCGGCCACCGAGCGCACCTCCCCGTACCGCAAGATGTTGGCCGCCCTGTGGCGGGAGAGCCCGGTGCCCGACCTGGCGCCGGGGCAGCGGCTGTCCACGATGGCCGCGCTGCTGCACGTGGACGACGACGGCGGTTCCCTGGCGGCGGCCCTGATCGACCGCTCGGGGCTGCCCGCCGACAGGTGGCTGCGCCGCTACCTGGACGCGTACCTGACCCCGCTGCTGCACAGCTTCTACGCCCACGACCTGGCCTTCATGCCGCACGGCGAGAACGTCATCCTGGTCCTCGACGAGCGGGACACCGTCGTACGGGTGATCTTCAAGGACATCGCCGAGGAGATCGCGGTGATGAGCGCCGACGTCGAGCTGCCGGAGGCGGTGGAGCGGGGCCGGGTCGACGTGCCCGACGACACGAAGCTGCTGAGCATCTTCACCGACGTGGTGGACTGCTTCCTGCGGCACCTCAGCGCGGTGCTGGTCGAGGCCGGCGCACTCGCCGAGGACGACTTCTGGCGGACGGTGGCGGCCTGCGCGGCCGACTACTTCGAGCGGGTCCCGCACCTGGCCGAGAGGGTCCGGCACTACGACCTGTTCGCGCCGGAGTTCACGCTGTCCTGCCTGAACCGGCTCCAGCTGCGCGACAACCAGCAGATGGTCGACCTGGCGGACCCGTCGGCCGCGCTCCAGTTCGTCGGCACCCTGACCAATCCGCTGGCCGCCCACGCCCCGACCGCCCGGTGACAGGGCCGGCGGCAGCGGGTGCAATGGGGGTATGGGTTTCCTCCGTACCGCGAGTCTGTTCGCCGCCACCCTGACCACCGGCCTGACCGCCGGACTGTTCGCCGCGTTCGCCTACGCGGTGATGCCCGGTCTCGGTCGCACGGACGACCGGACACTGGTGCTCGCCATGCGGCGGATCAACGAGTCCATCCTCAACGGATGGTTCGCGCTCTGCTTCGGCGGCGCGCTGGCGTTCACCCTGCTGGCGGCGGCGCTGCACCTGGGTGCCGGGCGTCGGGCGGTGCTGCCGTGGATCGTGGCCGGGCTGGTGTCGTACCTGGTGGTCCTCGGTGTCACCGCGATCGTCAACGTGCCGCTGAACAACGCGCTGGCCCGGGCCGGCGACGCCGACCCGGCGGCGATGCGGGCGCGTTTCGAACGGCCGTGGGTGCGCGGCAACGTCGTGCGCGCCGTCGCCTCGACGGGGGCGTTCGGGCTGCTCGCGTGGGCTCTGGTCGAGGTCGGCCGACTGCCCCGCTGAGTCCGGGGTGTTATCGATAACATCACCTACAGAAAATCACTACCTTGAATGCCTCGGGTCTCTCGCCGTAACATGCCGGACACGATGTGAACGCTAACGTCCGCATCGCACCGTCCCGCCGAGCCCGCCTCGCCCGGCTGTGCTGCCCGTGGAGGTCCCATGTCCCCCCTGCCCATCAGTCGGCGTCGCGTGCTGCAGGCCGCCGGTGCCACCGCAGTCGTGTCCGCCACCGGCGCGACAGTCATCGGCGCGTCCGCCGCGTCCGCCGCCGTGGTCCCGCCCGCCCGTACGGACATCGGCGTCTCGGCGTACCCCTTCGACCCGGGTCAGGTGCGGCTCACCGCCGGCCGTTGGCTGGACAACCAGAGCCGCACCCTCACCTACCTGCGTTTCGTCGACGTCGACCGTCTGCTCTACAACTTCCGGGCCAACCACCGGCTGTCCACCAACGGCGCCGCCACCAACGGAGGCTGGGACGCGCCGAACTTCCCGTTCCGGACCCACATCCAGGGGCACTTCCTGAGCGCCTGGGCGTACGGATACGCGGTGCTGGGCGACACCACCTGCCGGGACAAGGCGAACTACATGGTGGCCGAGCTGGCCAAGTGCCAGGCCAACAACTCGGCCGCCGGGTTCGGCACCGGCTACCTCTCCGGCTTCCCTGAGTCCGACTTCACCGCCCTCGAGGCGCGGACGCTGTCCAACGGCAACGTGCCCTACTACTGCGTCCACAAGACCCTCGCCGGACTGCTCGACGTCTGGCGTTACACCGGCAGCACGCAGGCCCGCGACGTGCTCCTGCGGCTCGCCGGCTGGGTGGACACCCGTACGGCCCGCCTCAGCTCCAGCCAGATGCAGTCCATGCTCGGCACCGAGTTCGGTGGCATGAACGACGTGCTGACCGACATCTACCAGCAGACCGGAGACGCCCGGTGGCTCGCCACCGCGCAGCGGTTCGACCACGCCGCCGTGTTCAACCCCCTGGCGGCCAACCAGGACCAGCTCTCCGGCCTGCACGCCAACACCCAGGTGCCCAAGTGGATCGGCGCCGCCCGGGAGTTCAAGGCCACCGGGACCACCCGCTACCGGGACATCGCCAGCAATGCGTGGAACATCACCGTCGGCGCGCACACCTACGTCATCGGCGGCAACAGCCAGGCCGAGCACTTCCGCGCGCCGAACGCCATCGCCGGATACCTCAGCAACGACACCTGCGAGCAGTGCAACACCTACAACATGCTCAAGCTGACCCGGGAGCTGTGGCTGCTCGACCCGAACCGGACCGACTACTTCGACTTCTACGAGCGCGCGCTGATCAACCACCTGATCGGCGGCCAGAACCCGGCCGACAGCCACGGTCACATCACCTACTTCACCCCGCTGCGCCCGGGTGGCCGCCGGGGCGTGGGTCCGGCCTGGGGCGGGGGCACCTGGAGCACCGACTACAACTCGTTCTGGTGCTGCCAGGGCACCGGCCTGGAGATCAACACGAGGTTGATGGACTCCATCTACTTCCGCAACGGCACGACGCTGACCGTGAACCTGTTCGCGCCGTCGGTGCTGACCTGGTCGGAGCGCGGCATCACGGTCACGCAGAGCACCAGCTACCCGGTCGGCGACACCAGCACCCTCACCCTGTCCGGCACGATGAGCGGCTCCTGGAGCATCCGGGTCCGCATCCCGGCGTGGACGAGCGGCGCGACGGTGAGCGTCAACGGTGTCGCGCAGGCCGTCGCCACCACCCCGGGCAGCTACGCCACGATCACCCGGACCTGGGCGTCCGGCGACACCATCACGGTGCGCCTGCCGATGCGGGTCGTCACGCAGCCCGCCAACGACAACCCCGGCGTCGCCGCCGTCACGTACGGCCCGACGGTGCTGTGCGGCAACTACGGCAACACGTCGCTGAGCGCGCTGCCGTCGCTGAACGTCTCGTCGATCGCCCGCGCCAGCACCAGCGCGCTGGCGTTCACCGCGACGGCGAACGGCGCCACGGTCAACCTCGCGCCGTTCTACGACGCCCACGGCTACAACTACACCGTCTACTGGAGTGTCAGCGGCAGCAGCGGCGGCGCCAGTCACCGACTGGTGAACGTGGGCACCGGCCTGGTGCTCGGTGTCCAGAACATGTCCACCGCCGACGGCGGGCTGGCCGTGCAGTGGGGTGACAGTGGCACCGCCGACCACAACTGGGTGGTGGTGACCGACGGCGCGGCGGTCAGGTTCCGCAACGTCAACAGCGGGAAGGTCCTCGGGGTGGAGAACATGTCGACAGCCGACAACGCCCGCGTCCTGCAGTGGGCCGACAACGGCACCGCCGACCACCGGTGGACACTCGTGGACAACGGCGACGGCACCTACCGGATCCGCAACGTCAACAGCGGCAAGCTGCTCGGCATCCTGAACGGCTCGACCGCGTGGGGCGCGCAGGCAGTGCAGGATTCGGACAACGGCAGCGCGGACAACCGGTGGCGGCTCGTGGCCAACGTTTAGGCCGGGCGCGACCTGGCTCAGTCGGCCGTTCCGGCGTTCCGGAACGCGCGGGCCAGCTGAGCCAGGTCGAAGCCCTCGAAGTGGTCGAGGAACCGCCGGCGAATGGCGGCCAGGTGGCTGGGCCAGGACTCCTCGAGGCGGGCGAAGCCGGCGTCGGTGAGGACGGCGTTCCAGCCGCGGGCGTCCTGCTCGCACCGTTCCCGCTTCACCAGGCCCTGCGTCTCCAGCCGGATGATCGTGCGGGTCATGCCGCTGAGTGAGAGGTGGCAGAGCGCGGCGAGTTCGTTCATGCGCATCCGCCGGTCCGTCGCCTCGGAGAGGTGCATCAGGGCGATGTACTCGGTCAGCGGCAGTTGCCGGTCGCCGACCATGTCGCCGTCGATCGTGCGGGGCAGCACGTACATCACCTGACCCAGGGCGCGCACCAGCGCCTCTTCGTCCGTGGTGAGCGGTTTCGGACGCTCTGGGGGTGTGCCGGCCATGCGCCCCAGCCTAGTTGCTTGATCCGTCAAGTGCCCACCCTCGGTGTGGGGACAGCCACACGAGGGTTATTTGCTTGACCAAGCAATGAAGGCTAGCGTCGGCGCGTCCACCGGAACCACCCTCGAAAGGCGCCACCCATGACCAGGATCGGCATCATCCTCGGCAGCACCCGCCCCGGGCGGAACGGCGAGGCTGTCGCCCGCTGGGTCCTCGAGGTCGCCAAGCAGCGCTCCGACGCGGAGTACGAGCTGATCGACCTGCTGGACTACCAGCTGCCGCACCTCGACGAGGCGTACCCGCCGTCGATGGGTCAGTACACCAAGCCGCACACGCTCAAGTGGGCCGAGACGATCGCCTCGTACGACGGGTTCGTCATGGTGACCCCCGAGTACAACCACTCCACCTCGGGTGCCCTGAAGAACGCCATCGACTTCCTCTACGGCGAGTGGAACAACAAGGCCGTCGGGTTCGTCAGCTACGGCTCGGTCGGTGGGGCGCGTGCCGTCGAGCACCTGCGCCTGATCGCCGGGGAACTCCAGATGGCCGACGTGCGATCCCAGGTCGCGCTGTCGCTCTTCACCGACTTCGAGAACTTCAGCGTCTTCAAGCCCAACACGTTCCACGAGGACGCGCTGAACACCACACTCGACCAGGTGGTCGCCTGGAGCGCCGCGCTCGCGCCGCTGCGCCAGCGCTGACCCCGGACAGATCCGGAGCCGGCCACGGGACATCGTCCCGGGGCCGGCTCGGCTCGTTCCGGGCCGTGCCGTCGCCGGCGGCGTACTAACCTCGGCGGGATGAGCCGAGCAGCCAGCCCGGGCCGGGCACCACTGTGGCGCGACCGCGCCTTCGGCACGTACTGGATCGCGCAGTCGCTCTCCGCGGCCGGCGACTCGTTCGCGTACCTGGCGGTGCCGCTGCTGGTGCTCCAGGCGACCGGGTCGGTGGCGCGGATGGGTCTGCTCACCGCCGTCGCGGGCGCCGCGTCCGTCGTGGCCGGCATCTTCGGTGGGGTGCTCGTCGACCGGTACGACCGCCGCACCCTGATGATCGCCGCGGACCTGGCCCGGCTGGTGCTGTACGCCCTGGTGCCCCTGGCCTGGCTCGCCGGCCCGCAGGTCTGGCTGCTCTTCGTCGTCCTGCCGATCTGCGAGGCGGCCGGCATGGTGTTCCAGGTCGCCGCCGTGACGGCGGTGCGCAACCTCGTCGACTCCGACCGGATCACCGAGGCCAACGGCCGGTTGCAGGCGACGTACGCGGCGATGGCCGTGCTGGGGCCCCTGCTCGCCGGTGTGGTGTCGGCCCGCTTCGGTCCGGCGACCGCCATCGCCGTCAACGCGGGAAGCTTCGCGCTCTCCGCGGTCGGCCTGTGGCTGATCCGACTGCGACCCGTCGAGGCCGGTGCCGAGGCCGCGGCCCCCCGGCAGCGCCCGCTGGCCGAGTTCCTGGCGGGGGCGCGGTTCCTGTGGCGACAGCCCGTGCTCCGGGCGCTGACCGTGCTGCTGTCGGTGTTCATCTTCCTCACCTACGGCTTCACCGACGTGTTGATCTACCACGTCAGGCACGACCTCGGCGGCTCCGAGGGCACCGTCGGCACGGTGCTCGGGGTGGCGGCGCTGGGAACGGTGGCCGGCGCGCTGCTGGTGGCACCGCTGCGTCGCCGGCGCGGCTTCGGTGTCACCTGGATCAGCGCGCACACGCTCTGCGGGTTCGCGGTGGCGGGCGTGGGCGTCGCGACGAGCGTGCCGGCCGTCACCGCCCTGACCGCGGTGTACCTGTGCTGCCTCAGCATCGGCGGGATCTGCTCGATGTCGCTGCGTCAGGAGATCACTCCCGATCACCTGCTCGGTCGGGTCACCTCGGCGTTCTGGAGCACGCACTACGCCCTGGGGCCGGCCGGCGCGGCGGTGCTGACCTGGTCCGCCGGCAGGTACGGCGTCCAGGCCGTCCTGCTCGTGGCGGGCGCGGGATGCCTGCTGGTCGCCGTCGGCGGGTTGTTCACCCCGATCCGCCGCGCCGGCGCGGAGCCGGCCGGCCGCCGGCCGGTGCTCCGTCCCGCCCCGGCCGGCGGCACGACCGGTTGAGACGAGCCCGCTCAGAACTCCAGGTACATGACGTGCAGGCCGACCCGGCCGAGGGTGGGGTGGCGGAACGCCCCCGGCACCGTACCGACCACCTCGAAGCCCTCGCGCCGGTAGATGTCGACCGCCGCCCGGTTGCTCTGCGCCACGGCGTTGAACTGCATGCCCGCGTACCCCCGCGCGCGGGCCCACGCCAGCGCGTCGCGGCACAGCGCGGTGCCCACGCCCCGCCCGCGCGCGTCGGCGGCCACCATGAAACTCGCCGTGGACACGTGCGCGCCGGGCCCGGGGCGGTTGGTGCCCATCTTCGCGGTGCCGAGGATCCGCTCGCCGTCGACCGCGACGACGGTCCGACCCGGCGGGGCCTCCACCCACATGCCGTACGACTGCTCGGCGGTCATCGCGGGGTCGTAGGTGAACGTCTCCTGTGCCCGGATCACCTCCTGGATGATCGGCCACACCTGAGACCAGTCCTGGTCGACGAACTCCCGAATGAGCACCGGGCGAGGCTAGGGCCCCGCACGAGGTTCGGACAATCTGTTTACGGCAGGTGCATCCGCGGGGCGTACCCGGTGCGAAGCATGGGTCGTGACGAGACGTCACGGATCCGTCGCTTCGACGAAAGGCCCGCTGATGAAGATCGCACGACTCGCCGCCAGGATGGCGGTGGGCGCCATGGCCACCGCGCTGGCCACCACGGCCGTCGCCGTGCCGGCCGCCTCGGCGACCGGTAAGGCCAAGCCGCTCGGCACGACGTCGCTCGCCCAGGTGCTCACGAAGGACACCAGCGGCTTCGACCGCAACTCGCGTGACTTCGACGTGCTGACCGCGGCCGTGCTGGCCGTGCTGGAGGCCAAGCCGAACTCGCCGGTCAAGGTTCTGACCGACGGCACCGTCGCGCTGACCGCGTTCATCCCCACCGACGCGGCCTTCCAGCAGTTGGTACGCGAGATCACCGATTCCACGAAGCTGCCGAGTGAGAGCGCCGCGTTCGCGGCGGTCGCCGGGCTGGGCATCGACACCGTGGAGAACGTCCTGCTCTACCACGTGGTGCCGGGCGCCACGATCGACCGCAACACGGCGGTCCGCGCCGACGGCACGGACCTGACCACCGCGCTCGGCTCGACCGTCGAGGTCGACGTGCGCACCTACCTGTTCTTCTTCCGGCAGGTGCGGCTGGTCGACGCCGACACCAACGACCGCAACGCCCGCGTCGTCAGCTTCGACGTCAACAAGGGCAACCGGCAGATCGCGCACGCCGTGGACCGGGTGCTGCGCCCGATCGACCTGCCCTGAGCAGGGACGGGCGGCGTCCGGCCTCGCGCCGGGCGCCGCCCGCGTCGATCGTCAGACCGGTCCGAGCGCGGTGATCTCCTCGCCGAGCAGGGTCGCCAGCCGCTCATGCCGCCCGCGATGGCTGTCCGGAGTCATGCCCCGGCTGGGCATCTCCACGGTCATCAGCAGGTACAGGTGCAGCCGGTACAGCGCGAGACGGCGACGCGCCGAGTCGTCCAGGACCAGCGGTTCGGCGCTGGCCGCCCGGTAACCGACAAGCAGGGGATGGTCCGGCTCATCCTCCGCCCGGCGGAACAGCCGCGGCGAGACCAGGTCCAGCAGCGGGTCGCCGTAGAGGTACCGTTCGCCGTCGACCAGGCCACGCAGCCGCAACCGGCCGTCCGCGTCGGGCTCGGCCAGCACGTTGCCGTCCCAGCAGTCGAAGTGCAGCAGAGCCGGGCGGCGTACCTCGTCCAGCACCTCGGCGTGCCGCCGCACCAGCGCGTGCAGGTCGTCCCCGGTGACCGGCAGCGGGACGTCCCAGTCGACCGCGTCGGCGAGCAGCGCGTCGAGCATCCCGGTGAACGCCGCCCGCCAGGTCGCTCCGCCGGCCCGCGCACCGTCGTAGCCGAACCGGTCGCCGGTGATCCGGTGCAGCGCGGCGAGAGCCACCCCGAGGTCGTACCGCGCCGGGCCGTCGTCGACGCCGCGCCCGGACAGCTCGTGCAGGGACCGGCCGGGCAGCATCGCGGTGACCAGCCATTCGCCGTACGCCGGGTCGGTGCCGTGGTGCAGCACCGCGGGCACGGGCACCTGCGGTGCCCGATCGGCGACCAGCCGGAAGTAGCGGGCCTCGGCAGCGCAGAGCCCCCGTTCGTACCGCAGCAGCGGTGTTCCGACCGGCGGGGCCACCTTCAGCACCACCCGACGGTCGTCGTCGAGCGCCGCCCACCACACCGTGGCGTACCCGCCGCCGGTCAGCGGACCCGCCTCGCGGACCCGGGTCCGTGGGCCGAACGACGCGCGGACCAGGTACGCCACGTCGTCGGTCGTCAGGGGACGCTGTGTCGGGCCGAGCATGGTCATGACGCCGTGTCGGCCCGCCGCGCCCGGGGCGCCGGTCGGGTCGTGGACTGGGCGGCGGGGCCGGTGGTGTCCCGGCGGACCAGCTCGGCGGGCAGCATCTCGACCCGGGGCGACAGCGTGTCCGCGCCGAGCACCAGCGACATCGCCCGTACCCCCATGTCGACAAGCGGCAGCCGCACGGTGGTCAACGGCGGGGTGACGTCCCGGGCGATCGGCATGTCGTCGAAGCCGATCACGGAGATCCGCTGCGGTACGGGTAGCGACCGGGCCCGCAGGGTGGCGAGCGCGCCGATGGCCATCGAGTCGTTGAGCGCCACGATCGCGGTCAACTCCGGGTCGGCGTCGAGCAGGCGGGCGGTGGCCCCCGCGCCGCCGTCCCGGTCGAACTCGGCGTACCGGATCCGCCGGTCGGGCAGGTCCCGGCCCTGTTCGCGGAGGGCCTGGCGGAGCCCGTCCAGCCGGTCGGTGGTGGTGGTGAGGATGCGCGGGCCGGCGACCACGCCGATCGCCCGGTGCCCCAGCTCGCACAGCTCCCGGCCGGCCAGGTAGCCGCCGGTCCGGTTGTCGGGCATCACCGCGTCGCCGGAGTGCTCGTGCCGGCCGATCACCGCGACCCGCCCACCGGTCGTCTCGTACGCGGCCAGCTTCTCGTTGAGCTGCCGGGTGAACGCCTCGTCGTGGTAGCCGGAGCCGGCGAGGATCAGCGCCGCCACCTGGTGCCCGCGCAGCAGCTCCACGTACTCCAGCTCACGGTCGGGGTCGCGGTAGCTGTTGCAGATCATCAGCAGCCGGCCCCGGTCGCTGGCGACGCGTTGCAGGCCGCGGGTGATCTCGGCGAAGTACGGGTCGGAGACGTCGTGCACGATGACGCCGACCGCGCTGCGGTGCGAGCGGGCCAGCAGTTGGGCGTGCGCGTTCGGCACGTACTGCAACTCGGCGACGGCGGCCAGCACCCGTTCGCGCAGCTCGTCGGTGACCGGTTTGCTGCTGCCGTTGATCACACGGGAGGCGGTGGCGGGTGAGACACCCGCGCGTCGCGCCACGTCGGACAGGGTCGCCATGGCCGCCCCCTCGATCAGTGGACGGCGTTCCGCCGTGCCGGCCAGCGTCACGGTACCGCAGTGAAAGCCCTTTCCCGCAGGGAGGCTCCGGGGGAGCGCCGGGCGGCGGCCGGGCCGCCGCCCGGCGCGGGGGAGGGCGCAGCTCGACGCGGCGATCCCGGTCACCTGGGGGAATGCCCAGGTACGCGGTCGACGAGCCGGTCGAGCGGGACCGGTTGGCCTGCTGGACACCTGCCCGGCGGTCGGCTGACCGTCCGGTGGGGACGGTCGCGAGGGCGGCGCAAAGACATCGAGGAAAGGCCTTGCCTGGTATTCGGGCGCCGCCTACGCTCCAGGAAAGCGTTTGCCTGATTCGCCGATCGGCCGACCCCCGGGGGGTGTGCCGACCTCCGAGGAGGTTCCGTGTGAGCGGGAACGCGCCGCACACGGCGGGGTCGCCGGCCACCCCCGACACGGCGGCCACCGGCGACGCCGAGACGTCGCTCCTCCACCCGGCGGCGTAGGCCGTCACCACCGCCGGCAGCCACCCAGGACGCGGGATCGGCACGACCAGCACGACGGAAGGAACACCATGACCCGCAGGTCGATCGGCATCATCGTCAACGGCGTGACCGGAAGGATGGGTTACCGGCAGCATCTCGTCCGCTCGCTGCTGGCCATCCGCGAGTCCGGCGGCGTGACGCTGACCGACGGCACGACCATCTGGCCGGAACCGGTCCTGGTCGGGCGCAACGAGACAAAGCTCCGTGAGCTGGCCGAGCGGCACGGCCTGACCGACTGGACGACCGACCTGACCTCGGCGCTGGCCCGGGACGACGTCGAGATCTACTTCGACGCCCAGGTCACCCAGCAGCGGGAGAAGGCCATCCGGCAGGCCATCGAGGCCGGCAAGCACATCTACACGGAGAAGCCCCTCGCCGAGGACACCGCCGCCGCGCTCGACCTGGCCCGGGCCGCCGACGCGGCAGGCATCCGCACCGGCGTCGTCCAGGACAAGCTCTTCCTGCCCGGGCTGCGCAAACTCAAGCGGCTCGTCGACGGGGGCTTCTTCGGCCAGATCCTGTCGGTGCGCGGCGAGTTCGGCTACTGGGTCTTCGAGGGCGACTGGCAGCCGGCGCAACGTCCGTCGTGGAACTACCGGGCCGAGGACGGCGGCGGCATCGTGGTGGACATGTTCCCGCACTGGCACTACGTGCTGGAGGAGCTGTTCGGCCGGGTCAACGCCGTCTCCTGCGTGACCGCCACGCACGTGCCCGAGCGGGTGGACGAGACCGGCGGCACGTACGCGGCCACCGCCGACGACGCCGCGTACGCCGTCTTCGAACTCGACGGCGGGGTGATCGCGCAGATCAACTCGTCCTGGGCGGTGCGGGTGTACCGCGACGAGCTGGTGGAGTTCCAGGTCGACGGCACCGAGGGCAGCGCGGTCGCCGGCCTGCGCACCTGCCGGGTACAGCACCGGGCGGTCACCCCGAAACCGGTGTGGAATCCGGACCTGCCGGTCACCGAGAACTTCCGCGCCCAGTGGGCCGAGGTGCCCGACAACGAGGAGTTCGACAACGGCTTCAAGGTGCAGTGGGAGGCGTTCCTGCGGCACATCGTGACCGGCGAGCCGTTCCGGTGGAACTTCCTGGCCGGCGCGCGCGGCGTGCAGCTCGCCGAACTGGGGCTGCGCGCGGCCCGCGACGGCGTCCGCGTCGAGGTGCCGGAGCTGCGCTCATGACCGCCGAGGTGGTGTTGCCGGGTGGACGGCGGCACCGGCTGGCCGGGGGGAGCGGCTTCGCCCGCCCGGCCGCGCCCGCGACCAGCCGCATCGCGTACGCCGCCGCGCACGTGGTCGCCGACCCGGTCGCGGAGAACGTGCCGGGCGCCCCGGCCGCTGTGGACTGGGACACCACCCTCGCCTTCCGGCGGCACCTGTGGTCGTACGGGCTGGGGGTCGCCGAGGCGATGGACACCGCCCAGCGGGGGATGGGGCTGGACTATCCGACGACCCGTGAGCTGATCCGGCGCAGCACCGCCGAGGCCCGCGCGGTGGATGGGCGGATCGTCGCCGGAGTCGGCACCGACCAGCTGCCGGCCGGCCCGGCCACCCTCGCCGCGGTGACCGCCGCGTACACCGAACAGCTCGCCGACGTCCGCGCGGCCGGCGCCCGGCCGGTGCTGATGTGCAGCCGGCACCTGGCCGCCGCGGCGCGCGGCCCGGAGGACTACCTGCGGGTGTACGACGAGCTGCTCAGCGCCGCCGACGGCCCGGTGGTGCTGCACTGGCTGGGCGCGATGTTCGATCCGGCGCTGACCGGCTACTGGGGTGCGGCGGACCTGGACCTGGCCGCCGACACGGTCCTCGAGCTGGTCAAGGCGCACCAGTCCAAGGTGGACGGCATCAAGGTGTCGCTGCTGGACGCCGGCCGGGAGGTTGCGCTGCGCCGCAGGCTGCCCGCCGGGGTACGCCTCTACACCGGTGACGACTTCCACTACCCGGAGCTGATCCGGGGCGACGAGGTGGGCCACTCCGACGCGCTGCTCGGGGTTTTCGCCGCCATCGCACCGGCCGCCGCCGCCGCGCTCGCCGCCCTGGACCGGGGGGACCTGCCGGTGTACGACGAGATCTTCGCGCCGACGGTGCCGCTGGCCCGGCACCTGTTCGCAGCGCCCACCTGGCACTACAAGACGGGGATCGTGTTCCTGGCCTGGCTGGCCGGGCACCAGGACCACTTCACGATGGTGGGCGGCGCGCAGTCCGGCCGGTCCCCGGCGCACCTGGCCACCCTGCTCACCCTGGCCGACGCGGCCGGGCTGCTGCCCGACGCCGAACTGGCCGCCGCCCGCGCCCGGGCGCTGTTCACCGTCGCGGGAGTGGTCCAGTGAGTGCGAGGAGTGAGCCGGTTCTGCGAGCCCCGCAGTCGCGAACGGACGGTGGCTCAGTGAGTGCGAGGAGTGAGCCGGTTCTGCGAGACCCGCAGTCGGAAGGCCCGTCGGGGCGGCTGGCGCGGTTCTCGTTCAACCAGGCCACCTCCCAGCGCTGGCCTCTGCCGGACGTGGTGGCCGGCTGCGTGGAGGCCGGCGTGCCGGGTATCGGGTTGTGGCGGGAGCCGGTGGCGGCGTACGGCCTGGCCCGCTCGGCGAAGCTGGTCCGCGACGCCGGCCTCACCGTCACCTCGCTGTGCCGGGGTGGTTTCTTCTCCGCCGACGACTGGCGTGCGGAGAACCTGCGGGCCATCGAGGAGGCGGCCACGCTTGGTGCCCCGGAGTTGGTGCTGGTGTCCGGCGGACTGCCGGCCGGCAGCCGGGACGTCGACGGTGCCCGACGTCGGGTCGCCGACGCGATCGGGGAGCTGGCTCCGGACGCGGCGGCGGCCGGCGTACGGCTGGCCATCGAGCCGCTGCACCCGATGTTCGCCGCCGACCGCTGCGTCATCGCCACCCTCGGCCAGGCGTTGGACATCGCCGAGCGGTTCGACCCGGCGGTGGTCGGGGTCGTCGTGGACGCGTACCACGTCTGGTGGGACGACACGGTGTACGCGCAGATAGCCCGTGCCGGCGCGCGCATCGCCGCGTTCCAGGTCTGCGACTGGGTGACTCCGCTGCCGGAGGGTGTGCTGCTCGGTCGGGCGCTGCCCGGCGACGGGTGCATCGAGCTGCGCCGGCTGCGCGAGGCGGTCGACGCGGCTGGTTACGCCGGACCGATCGAGGTGGAGGTGTTCTCCGCCGAGGTGTGGGCGCGTCCGGGCGCGGAGGTGCTGGACGCGGCGATCGCCGGCTACCTGCGCCACGTTGTCTGAGTGACCGCCGCAGGCGGAGCGCGGGAGCGCCGGGCTGCCCGCCGGACCGCGAGGACGTCCGTCCGGTCTGCGGTTTCACCTACGACCATCGCCCGAGCTTGAAAGATTTTCGTCTTAGCTGAGGCGACCGTCCGGTCATACGTGGATGTCGAGGTGGATGGTGCGTGGGCCCGGCCGCGCGGCCCAGGTCCGCCCCCCGACCGTGTCGCTGGACCGTATCCGACGGCCGGCGATCCAGATGCCCGCGTCGATATGTCTGATCGAGAACGGCGAGGTCGGGGCGCTGTGGGCGCGGTCGAACCGACGGATTGCAGCCCGGCGATCAGTCGCGCCGGTGCTTCGCGCCGCCCCGTTCGCCCGATGACCTGCGTCGCAAGGGGTCGGGAACCGGGCCGCGCCGGGTCCGGCGGGCGCCGGAAAGCGGGGTAGCGGGGCCAGAACGATCATGCGATGCTGGCGCCCTTCCAGATCCGGATCAGGCACCGCCACACGTGGCGGCGCCTGATCCGCTGTGCGCCCGCCCGGAAAGGCTCGGACAAATCGCCATGCCAAGTCTGATCATGCAGGTCGTCGCGCACGAGGACGACGACCTGCTGTTCATGAATCCCGACGTGAGCGCGAGCATCGCGGCCGGCGTTCCCAGCGTGACCGTGTACCTGAGCGCCGGCAACCTCACCGGCACCGGCACCACCGACGCGCAGCGGACCCGCAACAGGCAGCGGGGGGTCCAGGACGCGTACGCCCGGATGGCCGGAGTGACGACTATCGCTCCGAGCCAGGCCGACTGGCAGGGTGACCTGCTCACGATCGCGGGGAGGCAGGTCGAGCGCTACCGGTTGACCGTCCGCCCGGACGTGGCGCTGGTGTTTCTCAACCTGCACGACGGCCAGTTGTCGAACATCTACGGCGGGACGACCGACACGTCGATCATTCCGGAGTCCGGGGTGGTGACCACGTCGTTCTCCTACAAGCGCGCCGACGTCGTGGCCGTCCTCACCGGACTGCTCGCCACGTACCAGCCGACGGTGCTGCGGTTCCAGGACCTCGACCCCGATGTGCGGTACGGCCCGCAGGAGCACCCCGACCACCGCGCGACGGTACGTTTCATCACCGACGCGGCCACCTCGTCGTCGAGCAGGGCGATCCAGGTCAGCTACCGCGACTACGAGATCAGCCAGTCCGTGGCCAACCTCTCGGTGGACGCGCTCGCCGACAAGACCGCGACGCTCAGCCTGTACGCGAGCTACGACGTGAAGTACGCGCCGAACAACTGGCCGGCGCGGGCGTACCGTCGGTGGGCTCGGGGGACGACCTGGGTCGGTCGCAACGCGGACGGACGGCTCCAGACGTTCGTCGTCCGCAACGGTGTCGTCCACACCCAGTGGCAGACCGTGAACGGCGTCTGGTCGGCCCCGCTCACCCTGGGTGGGGCTGGCGGTCCGCTCGCACCGACCCTCACCGTCGGCAACAACGCCGACGGCCGCCTCGAGATCTTCGCCCGTCGCCTCTCGGACCACCACATCGTCACCACCTTCCAGACCCAGCCCAACGGCGGCTGGCTCACGTCGTGGGTGGATTTCGGCAGCCCCAACGCGGGGCTGAGCAACGCCGACCAGATCGGCGTCCCGACGGCGTGCCGGAACGCGGACGGCCGGATGCAGATCTTCGTGAAGAACGGCGGCGGAGGGCTCAGCGCCAAGGCACAGACCACCGCCAACGGCAGTTGGGGCGGCTGGACCGATCTGCGCGGGTCGGACGCGCAGGACGCCATCGCCGCGATCCTCAATCCGAGCGGCCGGATCGAGGTGTTCGCCGCCACCCGGACCGGGGTCCTGCACTGGGTACAGACCCAGCCCAACGGCGCTTTCACCCTCAGCACGCTCCCGACCCCCGCTCCCGCGAGCTCACCGCAGGTGGCGATCGGGTCGAACAAGCTCCTGCAACTGGTCTACCGGCAGGAGAACAGCGCCGAGGTGTCGATCTTCCGCCAGGCGTCGTCCGGCGGCTCGTTCGACGCGACGCCGACGATCGTGCCCGGTCAGACCGGAATGGGTGAGGTCGCGGTCGTCAGAAACCCGTCCGACCCGAACGCGCCCGTCACCCTCTTCGCGCTGGGCTCGGACACGGCGGTGGGCGTGAACATGGAGTCGGCGCCCGGGGGACCGTACGACACCTGGACCCCGTTGGACGGTCCGACCATCGACTTCGCCGCCGCGGTGGACGCGGCCGGCCTGATCACCGTCTTCCGGATCGGCGCGGACGGTCTGGTCAACGCCAGCCGGCAGGACAGCGTCGGCGGGCGGACGTTCGATCCCTGGCAGCCACTTCCCGCGTAGGTCCCGCTCGCCGGCCAGCGGTGCCGGCGTCGGGCCCACTGACCGAACGAATCCCGGGGCGCCCGCTCCGGGGGATGACATCGACTGCCCGGGACACGGGCATGATCCGCACGGGGGACCGCACAATGCGTCGTCGCAGCTTCGTCATGACGTCGATGGCGACCGGTATCGGGTGGAAGATCCCGCTCCGGGAACCAACTCCTTCGCAGCCCGCCGGGCCGGCTCCCGCGACTGTCGCACCGGAATCCGCCTCGACGTCCGGCGCGTTCGGTCGGGCCGGTGTCTTCGTCCGGCGCGCCGAGATCCGGCACCCGAACGCGGACACGCAGCGGCAGGCGGCCCAGCCGATGCCACGCCTGCACGGCATCCGGCTGACCGACAACCGCAGTGCCGGCTACGTCCGGTCGGTCCTCGACTTCGCCCTGCCCGGTCCACCGGCGGCCGTCCCGGCCGCGCTGGCGTCGCTGCGTTTCTACACGGTCGTGGCCGACCCGGACCCGCAGCTGCGCCGCTCGATCGTCGACGCACCGCACACCGTGCACCTGGAGATCGGGCGCAGCGACACCATCCTTCCGCAGCGGCCTGTGCCGCAGCGGGACCGGTTGGTGCTGCACACCGCCCTCTGGCACGCCGAAGGCATGTGCTTCGTCCAGTTCGGACTCGCCAGGCCCGCGAACTTCCGCGTGACCGAGAAGGGCGATCAACTGCTGGTCGACTTCCAGGTCTGACCCGCCGTGCGGGCGGCGGCCCGCACGGTACGCACCTGGCTCCGAGGGCGCCGAGAAAAGTGGATCTAGGCGCGGCTGCCACATCGTGATCTTATGTGCACCAGCGATCCGTAACCCCGCGCAAACCGTCGATTAACCGTCGACGGCTTAGCTGGGGAGCGCTCCCACACACGGGTCGCGATCGATGAGGACAGCTCCACGAAGGAGCGGGCGGAAGGAGCCTCGTGGCTACACGCACGAGCGGGAACAGGCTGCGAAGACTGGCGTTACCGACGTTGGTCATCGCCATGGTCGCCGGCACGACCGGTGTCGCGGGACCGGCGGCGGCGGCCCCCGGAGAACGGCCGGCCACCAGCGGCGTCGACTACTTCTCCGGTGGATCGGACCGGAAGGTCACCCTGACCGACGGGGCGGATCGTCGCCCCGACAGCGAGCGCCGGCACGACCCGAAGGCCGCCGTCGACGCGAGCGGGACGGGCATGTACGTCGTCGAGTTGGCCGAGGAACCACTGAGCACGTACGCCGGTGGGGTGTCCGGGCTGGCGCGGACCCGCCCGGCTGCGGGCAACCGGCTGGACGTGACGTCGGCGCCGTCCCGGGCGTACCGGGGACATCTCGACGCCCAGCGGACCGCCGTCGCCAGCGCGGCGGGCGTGCAGGTCAAGGCCGCCTACACCACCGCCTTCAACGGCTTCTCGGCGAAGCTGACCGCCCAGCAGGCGGCCGCGTTGCGGGCGGACAAGCGCGTCCGTGCCGTCACCGCCTCACGCGTGCTGGGCACCCCGACGCCGCCGCCCACCGCGCCGCCGTCCACCCCGGACGCCGCCGCCCCGGGTGCCACCACCGCCGAGCCCGGTCAGCAGACCCCGACCGGAAAGCCGGCCAAGCCCGGCCCCGCCACCGGCGCGGGAATGGTGATCGGCGTCCTGGACACCGGCATCTGGCCGGAGAGCGCGTCCTTCGCCAAGAGGATGCCAACCCCCGCCAACTGGCGCGGCACCTGCCAGACCGGCGTGGCCTTCGTGGCCGAGCACTGCAACGGCAAGATCGTCGGTGCCCGGTACTTCGCCGACTCGTGGCTCGCCGGCGGCGGCTCCGTACCCGAGGGTGAGGTGCTGTCCCCGCGCGACATGGCCGGGCACGGCACGCACACCGCGTCCACGGCGGCCGGCCTGCCGATCCCGGACGTCACGATCGACGGCCGTCGCTTCGGTCCCGTCTCCGGGGTCGCGCCGGACGCGCAGATCGCCGTCTACAAGGTGCTCTGGGGCGGCATGGGCTACGACGCCGACATCATCGCCGGCATCGACGCCGCGGTCGCCGACGGCGTGCAGGTCCTGAACTTCTCGATCGGCTCGGATCTCGGCGACTGGGAGGCGAACACCCCGATCGGCATCGCCTTCCTCAACGCCACCCTGTCCGGGGTCTTCGTGGCGGCGTCGGCGGGCAACACCGGAATCGTGAGCGGGGCGATCAGCAACGCGGCGCCCTGGGTGACCACGGTCGGCGCGGCCGTGACGAAGCTCGACGAGGCGACCGTCAGGCTCGGCGACGGCACCAAGCTGGTCGGCGGGTCGCTGGACGCGCTGCCCGGCGGCAAGCCGTACCCGATGGTCTTCGGCGAGCAGGCCGGATCGGCGCAGCAGGGTGCCGTCTACTGCGAGCCGGGCAGCCTCGACCCCGCCAGGATCAAGGGCAAGGTCGTGGTCTGCGCGCTGTCCGACACGTACGGCGCCGCCGCCGAGGTCAAGGCCAAGGGCGGAGCGGCGATGGTGGTGTTCGACCCGGTCGGCAACTACCGGGTCAACTCGATCTACAGCTTCCCGGTGGTCTACCTGCCGACCGAGAAGCAGGCCGGCACGTTGTTCAACTACCTGATGCGCCACCCCACCGACGCGACGGTGTCGCTGCGCAGCGGCGGTGACGGCTCCAGCGTCCCCGGCGTGCCCAGCGTCGCGGACTTCTCCTCCACCGGTCCGGACAAGGTGACCTTCGGTGTCCTCAAGCCGGACCTGGTCGCACCGGGATCGGACATCATCGCCGCGGTGTCACCGGCGGGCAACTTCGGGCGGGAGTACGACGCCTACTCGGGCACCTCGATGGCGTCGCCGTACGTGGCCGGCGCGGCGGCGGTCCTGCGCGCCACGCACCCGGACTGGTCGCCGGGAGCGGTCGCCTCGGCGCTGCGGACCACGGCCACCGACACCGTCGGCACCAGCAGCCCGCTGGACCAGGGCAGCGGCTTCATCAACCTCGCCGGGGCCAAGGACCCGGGACTGGTCATCGAGCCGACGGCGGCCGAGCTGACCGAGTTCGGCGAGACGGCCGCACCCGACGGCAAGGAACTCAACCTGCCGGCCATCTCGTTGCGCGAGTACGACGGCACCCGCCCGGTGACCCTCACCCGCACCCTGACCAACGTGGGCAGGGCTCCCGAGACCTACCGTTCGACGGTGTCCGGGCTGCCCGGCATGAAGATCACCGTGTCGCCGGCGGCGGTGACACTGGCGCCGGGCCGCTCCGCCACGGTGACGATCACCCTGCGCCGGGGGAGCGCGCCCTGGGACCGGTACGTGACCGGGTCGATCACCTGGCGCGGCAGGGCCCACAGCGCCCGGATCCCGGTCGCCGCCCGCCCGTGGGGAATCACCCCCCGGCCGTACGGAGACGACGGCGAGGAGTTCGGCCGGATGACCAGCGGCTCCTTCGGTATGGTCCAGCCGGGCTTCACCGGCCCGCTCACCGGCCGCAGCACCGGATACACGCCGATGCGGCGCACGACGTACTCGATGCCGGCCGGCGTGTACGGCGGCGTGTTCGACCCGAGCGCCGCCGGAGTGAAGAAGCTCGACTTCACCGTGCCCCCGAACACGGCGGGCATCATCGTGGAGGCCGGCACCGAGGATCCGAACACCAACCTCGACCTGTACCTGTACCGGGGCGACACCCTGGTCTACAGCAGTGACAGGTTCTGGACCAGCGCCGAGCAGGCGTACGCGTTCCTGCCCGAGCCGGGGCGCTACACGGCGTACGTGTTCGCGCAGGTGCCCGGCGGCCCGGTCGTCGACTTCCAGGTGGGCCACGCCATCATCGGCCGCGACGCCAGGTATTCACCTGCCACGCTGACGTTGCCGTCCACGACCCAGCGCGGCCAGAGCCTCAACTTCACCCTGCGGCCCGACCGGCCGCTGGGCGAGGGTGACTTCTGGGCGTACACCGAGTACCGCACCAACGGCGCGATCATCCCGGGCAACCTCGTCAACACCCAACAGAGTTCCTGGCAGTAGGACGTACCGGACCCGGGGGCGGTGCCGTCGCACCGCCCCCGGTGCCGTGTCAGCGCCGCCAGGTGTCGATCGCCCGCACCCCGTCGCGCACGGTCCGGTCCAGGATCTCGGGATTGCCGCTGGAGCCCTCCCAGCCCTGGTCGTCGAACACGGTCACCACCCCGTCGACCCGGGCCACGGCGATCCCGGCCGAGGCGTCGCCGCCGGTGCGCTCGCCGTTCAGGCTGGTCTCGGCCCACTCCCGGGTCACCAGCACCGCCTCGTCACCGACACCCGGCAACGGCCTGCTCCCGACGGTGACCGGGTTGCCGCCCTGGTCGTACGAGGGACACGCCCGGACCGCGTCGCGCAGGCGCTCCAGGTACGCCACGGCACCGTCACCGTCGAACGTGAAGATGGTCTGGTGGATCATGCCCTGCGGCACGTTGGTGTCGGGCTCACCGGCCTTCTTGTAGGTGACCGTCATCGCGGCGCTCGCGGTGACCTGCCGGCCGCCGGTGCCGAACTCGTTGCCGCACAGCTTCGGCAGGGCCTCGGCGACCGGCGTCGGCCGTCGGGGAGACTTCCGCAGCTCGGTCGGCAGCTCCACGAAGGCCGACGTCGGGATGGTCGTCGGCGCGCCGGCGCTAGCGGATGGTTGGCCTGTCGGGCTCGGGGCGGCCGTCGCGGTCGTCGGCGAGGGTGTCGACGACGCCGACCCGGTCCCGTCCCCGTCCGTCGTGCAGGCGGTGCTCAGTGCGACGACGCCCAGCATCGGCAGGATCAGCCCGACCACCCGTGGCACCCGGGTCGGTGGCGGTGCGTACCGGCTCATGTCTCTCCCCCTCGCCTCTGTACGAGCAGTTCCCGGCGACGAGCCGGTGGAAACGACGAGCACCGCCCGGGCGCCGTCGACGAACATGTTCCGGCACCCGTCAGGGAGGTCGTCGTCCCCGCGTGCGGACGGCGGTCGACGACATCGCGACCGGCCGGGGCCGTCGTTCACCGGGCGAGAGTGCGGTAGCGAAGGCGTACGACGCCGTTTCGGAACCGGCGCTCGTCGAGGAGGTCGAGGTCGACGCGCATCCCGGTCGGTAGCCCCGGCTTGCCCCCGCCGACGACCACGGGCCAGACGAACAGGTGGCACTCGTCGACCAGCCCGGCCCCGAAGGCCTGCGTCGCGAGGTTCGCACCTCCGACGATGAGATCTTTGTTGGCCGCGGCCTTCAGCTCGCGTACCGCGGCGGGGTCGAAGCGGCGTTCGAGTCGGGTGTCGGCTGTCGACACCGCGGCGAGGGTCGTGGAGTAGACGACTTTGCCCGCCGCCTGCCACGCCCTCGCGAAGTCGGCCGTGAGGTCGGACTGCGCGGCAAGTGCGGCGTCGGTCTCCCAGACGGCCATCGACTCGTACAGGCGCCGCCCGTAGAGGAACGTGCCCGCCGACCGCAGGAGCTCGGTGGTGGAGGCGAACAGCTCGTCGTCGCCGGGGAGCCAGTCGAAGCCCCCGCTCGGGTCCTCGATGTAGCCGTCGAGAGACACGTTCGTCACGTAGATCAGCTTCGCCATGCCGCCGCCTCTCGATGATCAGCTGGAACAGGTGGAGAACTGGTCAGGTGGGCGTACGCCGAGTGGCACGTGTCGTTGCGCGAGCAACGCCGGCAGGTCGCCTGACACGAGGGCCCGGTCGCCCATCTCGCTGATCGGGACCCACGCGATGTCCTCGTGCTCGTCAGGGGCGTGGTTGGTGGGGGAGCCGACCCAGTCCCGGACCTGCCAGACGCTCACGTGGACGGCGTCCGCACCACTGCCGGCGTGCAGGTCGCCCAACCGTGCGGCGGACTCCGTCACGATCCGAACGCCCAGCTCCTCGTGCATCTCACGCGCGAGGGCCTGGAGGTCGGACTCACCCGGTTCGACGTGCCCGCCGGGCAGATCCCAGAGATCCGGGTACGCCCGACGGGTCGGGCTGCGGTGCACCAGCAGGACCGCGCCGTTCTCCACGAGCGCACCGCAGACGACGATATGCATGACGGGAGTAGAGCACAGGGGGAGGACGAACCCGCTCCAATCCGGGGGCGCGCCTGCACGTCATCGAGGAGACCGCTCGGCACGCCGGTCACCTGGACGTGGTGCGCGGGCTCATCGACGGGCGTACCGGGTGGGGCCACGCTGACCGGGCGGAGCCGCCGGTCTGGCGGTGCCACGTGCTGTCGTGCCACGACGGACGCGCCGGCCGGCCGGTGCCGGGTCTGCCGCGTCAACGACCGTCAGTGTGCCCGGATCTCCCAGGCCGGCTGCTGTGGTTCGTCGTTGTGCACGACGATGTCGGCGTGGTCGGTCGGGCTGACCGTGGCGAGGTAGAGCTGTTGGGAGGGGATGTAACGCTCGCGCCAGCGCCGTTCCACGTCGGCCCGGGACGACACCCGGCGCTCTCGGATCACGGCCCGGTCCACCGTCTTCTCGAGGGCGGTGGACACGAAGATGCGCAGGTCCCACCGGTCGATCAGTTCCGGTCGCAGGAGGAAGACGCCGTCGAAGACCAGCACGGCGTCGGCGGGGGCGGCCGTGACCGGCGGGGACAGCACGGTGTCCGCCGCGTGGTCGTAGACCGCGTGCCGGAAGAGCCGATCTCCGCCCGGTCCGAGTGGATCGAGCAGCACCCGGTTCAGCGCGTCATGGTCGTGGGTGTCCCGGTAGCAGCCCTCGGCCGAGTACTCGCCGCGCGGATAGCGCTGTGCCCGGGGGAAGAGGAAATCGTCGATCGTCGCGCGGATGACGTGGCGGCCCTGGTGGCGCAACACGACCGCCAGTTCGTCGGCGAGTGTGGTCTTGCCCGTCGCGGGTGGTCCGTCGACCGCGACCCGGGTCGGGTGGGCGACGGCGACGGACCGGGTCGCCTCCGCCAGGCGGCCGAGCATCTGGTCGCGGGTGCCTCGTTCCATCTTCTGACCCGCCCTGCCCCGTCCGGTCACGTCGCCGACGCCGGTTCGGCGGATCGGGGCGTGAAGAAGCGGACGATGTCCTGCGCCGCGGTGGGGGACAGCATCATCGCCTGCACCCGTGCGGACATCTCGGCGATCGGGTGGATCCTGGCGAACATCGCGTCCTCGTACGACCGGATCGCCGAGTCCGGGTCGGCGGGGTCGGCGGCGAGTTGGACGGCGAGTTCGGCGGCGTCGAGCATGGCCTGGTTGGCGCCCTCGCCGACGGGGGGCATGAGGTGCGCGGCGTCGCCGACGAGCGTGACGCCCGGCCGGGCGGACCAGCGCGTGCCGACGGGCGTCGCCTCGATCAGGCGCGGCGTCGGCGGGCTGTCGGCTGCCTCGATGAGCGCGGTGAGCCGGGGGTCCCAGCCGGCGAAGATGTCGAGCAGGGCGCGTTTGCCGCGCAGGGAGTCGATGGGGTGGTCGCCCGCGCGCAGCGAGATCCCGACCCGGAGGGCACCGTCGCCGAGGCGCTGCGCGGAGAGGATCTGGTTCACGCCGACAGCCCACAGGTTTCCGGGGCCGACCAGATCGGCGAGACCGGGGTGCCTGCGGTCCACGTCGCTGACGGTCAGCTCCACCACCGTGGACACCGGGGACAGCTCGACGTCGACGAGCAGCGGTCGGACGATCGAGCGCGCGCCGTCCGCGCCGACGAGGATGTCGCAGTCGCCTCGGTGTCCCTCCTGGAATGTCAGCTCCCAACCGCCGCCCGGTCGCGGGGCCGCCGCGACCAGCCGGCGCCGCCAGACGACCGTGTCGCCCGGGAGGGAGTCGAGCAGGAGGTCACGTAGCACGCTCCGGTCGATCTCGGGACGCCCGGCGAACGAGCCGGGTCGCGGTTCGTGGTGCACCAGGATCCGGCCGCTCGGGTCGACGATGCGGTGCTCCTCGCCCTCGGGCCGTGCCTGCGACCGGAACCCGTCGGCGAGGCCCGCCTCGGCCAGGGCCCGCTGCCCGGACTCCGGGTGCAGGTCGAGTGAGCCGCCCTGTGGCCGGGCGGACCGGTTCGCGTCGCGCTCGTACACCACCGCGTCGATGCCGTGGCGGTGCAGGACCCGCGCCAGTGTCAGCCCGCCGAGTCCGCCACCGGCTATCGCGATTCGCATACCTACCCCCTTGCCGTACACTGTATTGGTGGATACACCGTACGGTAGCGAAGCATTGCCCGTTTGGGAACGGCCCGAGCCCCAGCCGCGGGCGGTGCCCGTGCCGTTGAGCCGCGAGAAGATCGCGGCGGCGGCGATCCGGCTCGCCGACAGGCACGGCCTCGACGGGCTGTCGGTGCGCAAGATCGCGAAAGAACTCGGGGTCGGGCCGATGCGGCTGTACGACTACGTGCTCAACAAGGCCGAACTGCTCGATCTGATGGTCGACGTCGTCTACGCCCGGATCGCCGAGGTCGACAGTCACGCGGGGTGGCGGGAGACGGTGCTCGCCATCGCGCACGCGACCCGGCAGGCGGCCCTGGACCACGAGTGGTTCTCCGACCTGCTCGGCGGACGACCCCACCTGGGGCCGCACGCGCTCGCCGTGGGCGAGGCGACCGCTGCGGCGCTGAGTCGGTCACCCGGTGTGCGCGGCATCGACGATCTCCAGCGGGCGCTGGGTGCCCTCAACGCCTTCCTGATCGGCGCGATCCGCAGGGAGGTCACCGAGCGGCGCACCGCCCGGTCCACCGGCACCGAGGAGGCCGCCTGGCAGGCCAGCCTCGGCCCCTACCTCACCCGCATGCTGCGCACCGGCAGGTATCCCACGGTCGCCCGGCTCGTCGTCGACGGCGCCCACCTCGATGCCGAGGAGACCTTCAGCCACAACCTGACCACCGTCCTGGACGGCATCACCGGCGCGTGACCCACGGCGGCGGTGCGACAGTGCTCAGGCGGGCGTCACCGCCCAGGTCGGGCGCCAGGCCGTCGCGGGCAGCGGCGGCAGGGTCCGCAGGTGTGCGATGACCGCCCGCAGACCCGGGTGCGGATTCGCGCGGGGCAGGACGAGCGAGAGCGGGTAGGCCAGGGTCGGTTCCACGATGGGGATGCGGCGCAGGTCGTGGCTCGTCGGCCAGAGGTACCGGTCGCGGGAGCCGACGAGGGTCGCCACGTCGGCGGAGTCCGCGAGGACGTCCAGGAGCACCTCGTCGCCGAAGTGCGGCCCGGCGGCGTCGACGCGCAGGTCGAAGTCCGTGACCAGTTGGTCGTAGAAGTCCGCCCACTCGCTGCGCGGCGCGATGCCCGGCACCCAGATCCGGTGCCGCCGCAGCTGGACGGGCGTCAGCGTCCGTGCCGAGGCGAGCGGGTGTCGCGGGCCGACGAGGAGCTCCAGCGGGGAGTCGAACGCGTGGATCATCCGCACGTCGCGCGGCAGCGTGGCCGGGTCGGTCACCGAGCGGAACGACGCGTCGACCTCGCCGGCCCGGACCGCGGCGACCGCCGCGTGCGGGTCGTCGACGCGCAGGGTCACCACGTCGAGGGCGGTTTCCGGGTGCGCGCGCCAGAAGTCGTGCAGGACCACGGCCTGCGCCGAGCGCAGGCCCAGAACGTCGATCCGCAGGGCCCGCGAGCCCGGACTGATCGCGGCGACGGCACGGTCGACCCCGGCCACGACGACCCGGGCGTGCGCCAGGAAGGCCTGGCCGTCGAGCGTCAGCTCCACCCCTTTGGCGGTACGCGTGAACAGCCGCACGCCGAGGTCGCGTTCGAGAGCCGCGATCCGCTTCGACACGGCCTGCTGCGTCACGCCCAGCTCGTCGGCGGCGTGCCGCAGTTGCCCGAGCTCCGCCGCGCGGACGAACGACCGCACCCCCTCGGTATCCACCGACCCATTGTGCAACCGCACAACCGATGGTTGTGGCTCGCCCGGGTGGTGGTTGTTTGACCTGCGGCGGGTGCGCCCGATCTGCTGCGGGGATCGGTACATCGGTTGTCGCGGGGGAGTCGCGTGCGCGTGCGGTTGGGGCCTGACTTCGGGTGGTTGTGGTCGGCGTACGCGGTGAGCACCTACGGCACGTGGATCGCCTTCGGGGCGTTCCCGCTGATCGCCGTCCACGTCCTGGACTCGTCGGCGTTCGCCGTGTCGCTGCTGGACGCGGCGGGCCTCGCCGTCTCGGCGACTGTCGCCGTCGCGCTCGGGCCGTGGGTCGAGCACCGGGCCAAGCGGCCCGTGATGATCGCCATGGACCTGATCCGGTTCGCCGCGATGGCGAGCGTGCCTGTCGCGTACGCCCTGGGTCTGCTCTCCTACGGCCACCTGCTCGTCGTCGCGGTCGTCTCCGGGACCGCGGGCATCGCCTTCGCCGCGGCGTCCGGCGCGTACCTGAAACATCTCGTCCGCCGCGACCACCTCCTGGTGGCGAACGGACGGTTCGAGGGCACGAGCTGGGTGGCGACGGCCGCCGGTCCGCCCCTCGGTGGTGCGCTCATCGGGCTGCTCGGCCCGGTCGTCACCGTCCTGGCCGACGCCCTGAGCTACCTGCTGTCCGCGTTCGCGGTGCGGCGCGTCGGCGGAGGTGACGTCGCGACGCCGCGCGACCGGGTCACGCGACTGCGCCCGGTGGACCTCCTGGACGGTTGGCGGTTCATCCTCGACGACCGCGTCCTGCGAGGACTGTTCCTCAACTCGATCCTGGTCGGCGGCCTCATCATGGCCACCGCGCCCCTGCTCGCCGTTCTCCTGCTGGGCGAGTACCACCTCCCGCCCTGGCAGTACGGTCTGGCCTTCGGCGTTCCGGCGCTCGGTGGCTTCGTGGGCGCGCGGCTGTCCGCGCGCCTGGTGGCCCGGCACGGCCGGTACCGGGTCATGATCGTCTCCGGTTGGCTGCGGTCGCTCTTCCCGCTCGGTCTGGCGTTCGTCGGTCCCGGCATCCCCGGCCTCGTCACGGTGATCGTCGTCGAGGGCCTGCTGATCACCTGCATGGGCGTCTTCAACCCGGTCTCCGCCACCGAACGCCTGCACCGCGTTCCCGCCCACCACACCGCCCGGATCCTCAGCACGTGGAGCGCCACCGGCCGGCTGCTGCAGGCCGTCCTCATGGTGATCTGGGGCGTTCTGGCCACCGTCACCAGTCCGCTCGCGGCCATCACCATGTCCGGCGTCCTCCTGCTCGCCACCCCGCTCCTGCTGCCCGGAGGCACACAGTGGTCCGTCCCGAGCCGGCCTCGCCCGCCCAGGGCGTCCGGGTCGCCTGACCCACGGCGACGCCCCCGGGTGCCGCAGACTGGGCAGATGCCGGACGTGACAACCCGTCGGGTCGTGGCGGGGGAGGACCTCGCCGACGAACTCCAGCGGTACCCGCGCTGGCTACGGCACGCGTCGCTGCTCACGGCGGCGTCCCCACCCCCGTCGACCGAGGAGCCCACGAGTGCGCGTCAGCCTGGCGACGAGCGCCGGTAGGGCCGGCCGGCCGAACGAGGACTTCGTCGGCGCTGTACCGGGCGCTGTCGTCCTGCTGGACGGCGCCGGCATCCCGGGCGCCGAAGCGCACTGCTCCCACGGCGTCGCCTGGTACACGCGCCGCCTCGGCGGCACCCTGCTCGGCCACCTGTCCCGCGACGACGGGCGGGACCTGTCGGCCATCCTCGCCGCCGCCATCGCCGGGACCGCCGCCGAGCACGTCGACACCTGCGACATCGCTGACCCCGCGAGCCCGCAGGCCACCGTCGCGCTGGTCCGCGTCCACCGGGGACGCCTTGACCATCTCCTGCTCGCGGACTCCTTCCTCGTCCTCGACCGGGCCGGCGCCGGCCCGCTGGTGATCACCGACGAGCGCGAGGTGGCCGCCAGGCGCGACTGCGCGGCACCCCTGGACGGCATCGCGCCCGCAACGCCGGAGTACGACCGAATCCGCGCCTCCTGCGTCACCGCGCTGCGGGCGCGCCGCAACCAACCCGGCGGCTACTGGATCGCGAAGGACGACCCGCGTGCCGCGCGGGAGGCGGTGACCGGCGGATGTTCCCTCACCGACCTGAACGCTGTGGCGTTGGTCAGCAACGGGGCCAGCCGCATCGTCGACCCGTACGGCCTCACCGACTGGCCCGGCCTCCTGGAACTGCTGCGCAGCGACGGACCGGCCGGCGTCATCGCCCGCGTCCGGCAGGCCGAAGCCCAGGACCGCGACGCCCAGGTCCCGGACGACGCCACGGTCGCCTACTGCACGCGCCTGCGTCACGAGGACTGGACGATGGACGGCCCCGGACGACGCTGACGGGTCACTCCAGCGCGGCCACCCTGCGCAGCAGCACCGAGCGCTCGCACTGGTTGGCGCAGAGCCGGGCGGCCAGCTCCAGTTCGGCGCGCGCCTCCGGTCGCCGCCCGAGTCGGGCCAGCAGCTCTCCGCGTACGGTCGGCACCAGATGTGAACCGGGGAGCCGGCCCGCGGTGACCAGGTCGTCCACGATGGCCAGGGCGGGCACCGGACCCGAGGCCATCGCCACGGCGACCGCCCGGTTGAGGTCCACCACCGGCGAGGGCGCGACCCGGACGAGCGCCTCGTAGAGCGCCACGATCCGGTCCCAGTCGGTCGACTCGACCGAGCGCGCCGACGCGTGGGTGGCCGCGATGGCGGCCTGGAGGCCGTACGGGCCGAGGCCGCCGATCGACGCCCGGGCCAGCGCGGCCAGCCCACGGCGGGTCGCCGCGACGTCCCACAGTCGGCGATCCTGGTCCTCCAGCAGGACGGGTGAGCCGTCCGGTGCGGTCCGGGCCGGGAAGCGGGCGGCCGTCAGCTCGCACAACGCGAGCAGGCCGTGCACCTCCGGTTCGTCCGGCTGGAGTGCGGCAAGCGTGCGGGTCAGCCGGATCGCCTCGTACGCGAGGTCGGGGCGCAGCAGACGGTCACCGGACGTGGCAGTCGACCCCTCGGTGAAGATCACGTAGAGGACGCTGAGCACACCGCCCAGCCGTCTCCGGCGCTCGCCGCCAGCCGGCAGCTCGAACGGCACTCCGGCCGCCGCGATGGCCTTCTTGCCCCGGGTGACGCGGGCCTGCACGGTGGGCACCGGCACGAGGAACGCCCGTGCGATCTCCTCGCTGGTCAGGCCGCCGACCACGCGCAGGGTCAGCGCCACCCGGGTCTCGCGGGAGAGCACCGGGTGGCAGCTGACGAACATCAGGGCCAGGACGTCGTCGTCGATCCGGTCCGGGTCGATGTCGTCGTCGACCGTGGGGTCGGCCGCCAGCAGGGCGTACCGGTCCCGCAGGGCGGTCCGGCGGCGGATCGCGTCGATCGCCCGGCGGCGGGCCGTGGCCATCAGCCAGCCGGCCGGGTTGGCCGGAGCGGCCGCCGGCCAGGACACCAGCGCCTCGACCACCGCCTCCTGGGCCGCGTCCTCGGCCAGAGTGAAGTCGCCGGTGAACCGGGTCAGCGCGGCGACGATCCGCGCCGACTCGATCCGCCAGACGGCCTCGACGTCGGCCGCACCCATCAGGGCTGGCCGTTGCTCTCGCCGAGCTGCGGAACCTCGTCGGCCTCGGCCACCCGGCGAACCTCGATCGTCGACCCGGGGATCGCCGGGAACCGCGTGGCCCACCCGACCGCCTCCCGCTGGGAGGCGACGTCGAGCAGGAAGTACCCGCCGAAGAGTTCCCTGGTCTCCCCGTACGGCCCGTCGGTGACCACCGGGGTCTCGCCACCGAAGTCGACCACCGCGCCCCGGCCCGGGTCGTCAAGCCCTTCGGCCGCGAGGAGGACCTCGGCCTTGATCATTTCCTCGATGAACCGGCCGGTGGCGGCCATCGCCTCGTCGATGGACGCCATCATCGCCGCGTTCGTCTCGTCGGTGCCCCGCATGATCAGCATGAATCTCGGCATCGCGTTCTCCTCGTCCGGCGGGGCCGCCTCTCGGCCCTCGCACCGTACGTCGAACGGCCGGCCCGCGGATCGACATGGCGCCCGGGGAATCTCGCGTCGCGAGGCGGAGAAGCCCGGCGACCGACGGCCCGGGGCGGTCCCGTCGTCCACCCGGAGGTACTGTTGAACGTGTTCAAATAGAGCAGTCCGATGGGGAGGCACCGTGAAGATCGTCATTCCCGGCGGGACCGGTCAGGTCGGCACCATCCTGGATCGGGCGCTGACCGCCGCGGGTCACGATGTCGTGCTGGTGACGCGCTCACCCCGGGGGCCGCGTCAGGTTCCCTGGGACGGCGCCACCCTCGGGCCGTGGGTCGAGCAGATCGACGGCAGCGACGTCGTCGTCAACCTGGCCGGGCGCAGTGTCAGCTGCCGGTACACGCCGGAGAACCTCGACGCCATGATGCGCTCGCGGGTCGAGTCGACGCGGGTGGTCGGCGAGGCCATCGCCGGGGCGGCCCGGCCACCCGGAGTGTGGTTGCAGATGAGCACGGCGACGATCTACGCGCACCGCTTCGACGCGGCGAACGACGAGTACGACGGTCTGCTCGGCGGTGGCGAGGACGGTGTGCCCGGCTACTGGGGGTACAGCGTCGAGATCGCCCAGAAGTGGGAGGCCGCGCAGGAGCGGGCGTCGACTCCGCACACGCGCAGGGTCGCGCTGCGCTCGGCAATGGTGATGAGCCCCGACCGGGGTGGCGTGTTCGACGTGCTGAGCTGGCTCGCGCGACTCGGACTCGGCGGACCGGTGGCGGGCGGCCGACAGTACGTCTCGTGGATCCACGACCACGACTTCGTCCGGGCCGTGGAGTTCCTGATCGACCGCGACGACCTGAGCGGCGCGGTGAACCTCGCAGCCCCCGGCGCGTTGCCGCAGGCGGAGTTCATGCGGGAGCTGCGCTCGGCGTGGCGGGTGCCGGTCGGCCTGCCGGCCACCCGGTGGATGGCCGAGCTGGGCGCGTTCGCGCTGCGGTCGGACACCGAACTGCTGCTGAAGAGCCGGCGGATCGCCCCGGGCCGCCTCGCCGACGCCGGATTCGCCTTCGACCATCCGAGGTGGCCGGCCGCGGCGGCGGACCTGACGGCACGGCGTCGTCGAGGCTGACCGCCCGTCGATCGGTCGGACGCCCGTCAGACCAGCGGCGCCTGCGCCGACCGGCCGCCGTCGCCCGCGGGGCGCACACCCTCGGGAGCGGCGATCGGGGCGGCGACGATCCGGCTGGGCAGCACCGGCGCGTCCCGACCCGTGCCACGCCGGCCGTCGCCGCCGGATGACTGCTCGTGGTAGTCCTGCTCCACGTTCACCGACCAGACGTCGTGCGAGGCGCCGGTGGCGATGTTCTCCACGGTGAGCATGGCGGTCAGCATCGAGTGGTCCTGGTTGTTGTAGCGGTGCATGCCGTTGCGGCCCACCGGGTGCACGTTCGGCACCGCCTCGGCCAGCCAGGCGCGGATCACGTCCACGTTGTGCTGGTAGCTCTCGTCGTACACCGGGTAGGCCTTGGGCATGCGCACGACGTGGCCGGCCTCGACCACGCCGGGCCGGACCAGACCCAACCGCTCCAGCTCCGTGGTGGCCAACGCCACGAGGTCGGCATCGGGGGTACGCCACATCTCGTCGTCCTCGAACACGAAGTACTCCAGGCCCAGGCAGGTGCGGCCGTCCTTGACCAGGTACGGCGACCAGGAGCCGAAGTTCTGGATCCGGCCCACCCGTACCCCCGGGTCGTGCACGTAGATCCAGTTGTCCGGGAACGAGAACTCCGCCGGCACCACGAGCGCGACGGTCAGGAAGTCGCGGTAGCGCAGGTCGGCGGCGCAGGCCAGCACCTCCGGCGGCGCGGCCGGGCGCAGCGCGGTCACCAGCTCCGAGATCGGCATGGACGAGATCACGTGGTCGGCCGGTGCGGTGCGCTGCCCGCCGGCCCCGTCGACGGTCACGCTGATCGCCCGCCGCCGCTCCGGGTCGCGGTGCACGGCGGTCACCCAGGTGCCGGTCGACAGGCGCCCGCCACGCTTGCGGACCTGCTCGGCGCAGCGTTCCCACATCATCCCGGGCCCGTACTTCGGGTACTGGAACTCCTCGATCAGGCTCGTCACGTCCGTGCGACGGCCGCCGGGCAGCAGGGCGTTGCGGATCGCCGTGGCCAGCGACAGGTTCTTGATCCGCTGCGCGGCCCAGTCGGCCCGCAGCCGGTCCGCCGGCATGCCCCAGACCTTCTCGGTGTACGTCTTGAAGAAGATCGAGTACAGCCGCCACCCGAACCGGGCCGACACCCAGCCCTCGAAGTGCGACTGGTCCTTCGGCGGGCGCAGCCGGGCCCGCGCGTACGAGCCCAGGCAGCGGACCGCCTCCGGCAGTCCCAGGTTGCGCAGGGCGTTCACCGCGCTGAGCGGGTAGTTGAACAGCGCGCCCCGGTAGAAGATCCGACTCATCCGGGGCCGGGTCAGGAAGTCCTCGTCGGGCAGGATCTCGTGCCAGAACGCCTCAACCCGGGGCACCTTCGTGAAGAACCGGTGCCCGCCGATGTCGAAGCGCCACCCGTCGCGCTCCACGGTCCGGCTGATGCCGCCGACCACCTCGTCCGCCTCGAACACCTGCACCGGCAGACCGTGCCGCAGCAACTCGTACGCCGCCGTGAGCCCCGCCGGTCCCGCACCGATGACCACCGTGCCGTGCTGCTCGCTCATGTCGCCGTACTCCCTGCTCACCTGCGATGGTTGAGGCGCGGCGCGTACCCGTTATGCCCGGGATGTCACCTCGTGGTCGTGGTGTTTCCGCTCCGGCGGGGCGCGCGGCGGCGTACAACGGGAGGGGCGGCACCCCCACGCGGCGGGTGGGCGGGGGAGCGGGGCGGATGCGCGGGTGGCGAAGCGGCACGGCGGCGCTGGCCCCCCGGCTGGCCGGCGCCGGCCGGGCTGGCGCGCGGCTCGCCCGCCGCGTTCCGCAGCCCTGGCCGTACGCGACCGGACTGTTCGTCGGCGCGAAACTGCTGCTCACGCTGCTCGGGCTGCTGGTACTGCACGCCTGGGACGGCATCCCCGGCGCGCCGCCGCCGGACGAGGCGCTGATGTGGGCGCAGCAGCGGGAGATCTCCGGGCACCGGTGGATCTCCTTCTGGTTCGCCTGGGACGCGCTGCTCTACCTGCGGTTGAGCGAGCTGCCGCTGACCGGGCCGTGGCGGGACTTCGGCTTCCCGCTGCTGTATCCGTTCCTGGCCCGGCCGGTCGGCGCGCTGCTCGGCGGCGACAACGCCCTGGCCCTGCTGCTGATCAGCAACATCGCGTTCCTGCTGGCCCTCGTCTACGGCTACCGGCTGGCGGAGCTGCTGCTCGGCGACGCGGGCGCGGCCCGCCGGTTCACCCGCTACCTGGTGCTGCTGCCGACCGCGTTCCTGTTCCAGGCCGCGCTGACCGAGTCGCTGTTCGTCTGCCTCGCGCTGGCCGCCTTCTACCACGCCGAACGCCGGCAGTGGCTGCTGGTCGGCGTCCTGGGCTACTTCCTGGCGATGAGCCGGTCGGTCGGCCTGCTCGTCGCGCTGCCGCTGGCCCTGGTGCTGCTGCGGCAGCACGACTGGCGGCTCGGCCCGCGCGCCCTGCTCGGCTACCTGCGGACCGGCTGGCCGTTGCTGCTGCTGCCCGCCGGATGGCTCACCTTCATGGCGTACTGCCGGTGGCGGGGCGGGGACTGGTTCGCCTACCAGCACGCCCAGCAGACCGGCTGGGGCATCGAGGTGCAGAACCCGGTGCCGGTGCTGCTCGACGGCCTGGCGGGGGAGCCACGCGACGCCGCGCGGGTGTGGTTCGCCGTCGCCGTGCTGGCCGTGCTGGCCGCCGGCTTCCGCCGCCGGGAGCTGGCCTACCTGGTGTACGGCGTCCTCATGGTGCTGGTGCCGCTGTCGATGGGTCCGGCGGTCTACAAGAGCCTGCTGCGGTACCTGCTGGCGGCCTTCCCGGTGGCCCTGGTGCTGGCCCGCTGGTCCCGCCGCGCCGGCGTCGACGTGTGGCTGACCGCGGCGCTCGCCGTGACACAGGGCGCGCTGTTCGTTCTCTGGCTCAGCTACTGGACCCACATGATCATCTGATTGGGGCCGCCGCCGGGCGGGCAGGATGAGCGAATGACCGAGCCACGGGTACGCCTCGACGACCTGGGCGCCTGGCTGATCAAGGGCAACGCCGACCTCGTCGACCTGACCGGCCGGTTCGCCAGCGATCCCCTCGTGACCAGCTGGTGCGTACGCCCCGGCTACCGGGCGCGCCTGATGCGCGCCGGGCAGCCGGTGGTCTTCTGGGCCAGCGGCAGCCGGGGGCGACTGCCGTACGGGGTGTGGGGCGTCGGCCGGGTCACCGGCCAGGCCGAGCCGGGGCCACCCGGGCAGCCCTGGTCGGTGCCCCTGGACCTGCCCATCCTCGCTGAACCGGACCGGGTGCCCCGGCACCTGTTGCGCGCCGACGACCGGCTCGCCGCGCTGGAGGTGTTCCGGCAGCCGCAGGCCGCCAACCCGTCGTACCTCACCGCGGCCCAGTTCGCCGCCCTGCGTACCCACCTGCCGGCCTGAGACCGCCCCCGGCCGGCACCCGACCTCCGCCCCTGTGCGAGCCTGCTACCCGTCGTACACGCACCGTCGGGGGAGGCCCGGTGTTCACCCTGCCGCTGACCGAGGACGTCGAGCTGCGCCCGCTGGACCCGTGGCGCGCCGACGAGTTCCTCGCCAACCTGGACCGGGCCCGCGAGCACATCAGCCCGTGGGTCGCGTCCTCCTTCGTCGCCACCGACCTGCCGTCGGCCCGCGCCGTGTTGCAGCGGTACGCGGACCGTTGGGCCAGCGACAGCGGCGGCATCTGGGGGCTGTGGTGGCGCGGCACCCTCGTCGGCGGCGTCATGTTCGTGTCGTTCGACGTCACCCAGGGAGTCTGCGAGGTCGGCTGTTGGGTGGAGCCGGCGGCGCAGGGCAGGGGCATCGTCGCCCCGGCGGTGCGGCGGATCATCGACTGGGCGGTCCGCGAACGCGGCATCCAGCGCGTGGAGTGGCGTACCAACGCCGAGAACGCCCGCAGCAAGGCCCTCGCCGGCCGGCTCGGCCTGCGCCTGGACGGCACACTGCGCCAGCTGTACCCGGGCCCGCACGGGCGCATCGACCTGGAGGTCTGGTCGGTGCTGGCGGACGAATGGCTGGCCGGCTCCACCGTCCACTGACGACGACGAATTTCTGTCGTACCCGCGCGGCACCATGCATCCATGGCCGTCCCCGCGCTCACCCCCCACTCCGACCCGCCGCGTTCCGTGCCGCTGCGTGAGGCGCGCACCCGGTTCAGTCAGCTCGTCGCGCTGGCCGAGCTGACCGACGCGGTCACCGTCGTCACCCGCGACGGCGATCCCCGCCCGGTCGCCGCGATCGTCCCCGCCGCGGCCGCCCGCAGCGGCGCACAGGCCCGCGCCGACGCCGACCGCCTCGCCGCGGTCACCGCCGGGTGGGCCCGCCGCCTCGACGAGCAGCACCGCCGCAGCAGCCAGCGACACGCCGCCGAGCTGGGCGCGGTCCGCGCCGCGCTCGCCGAGGTGTGGGCCGAGCTGGACCGTCGGGTCGTTCCCGGCAGCGATCCGGCGCTGGCCCGGCTGCGCGCGGCCCACAACGACCTGCTCGCCGACTGACCCGACCTCCTGCCCCGGCGTTCAGCCGGTGGCCGGGTAGGCGTGCGTCTCGGTCGCCTTGAGCGCCACCCAGACCCGCTGACCGGGGATCAGCCGCAACTGGGCGGCGGCGGCCGGTGTCACGTCCGCGGCCACCCCGATCGGGCCGTCCAGCTGCACCCGCACGTTGTCGCCGTGCCGTTGGACGCCGGCGACCGTACCCGCCCAGGTGTTGCGAGGGCTGCCCTGCGGCCGCGCCGGGTGCAGGGCCACCGACGCCGGGCGGAACGCCACGAACGCCTCGCCCTGCAACCGGTCGGCGACGGCGAGCGTCAGGTCCGGCGCGACCCGTACCTCGTGCCCGTCGGCCCGACCCCGGTAGAGGTTCAACCCGACGAGCCGAGCCACGTAGTCGGTACGCGGACGGGCCGTGACGCTCGGGCCGTCACCCTCCTGCACCACCTGTCCCCCCTCCACGATGACCAGCCGGTCGGCCAGCGCGAGCGCGTCGAGCGGGTCGTGGGTGACCAGCACCGCCGCGCCCGCGTGCGCGGCCAGGTGCCGGTGCAGTTCCGCGCGGGTGTCCAACCGGGTGCGGGCGTCCAGGGCGGCGAGCGGCTCGTCCAACAGCAGCAGCGCCGGTGCGACGGCCAGCGCGCGCGCCAGCGCCACCCGCTGCGCCTGACCGCCGGACAGTTGCCGGGGCCGACGCTGCGCGTGCCCGCCCAGCCCCACCCGATCCAGCCAGTCCCGGGCCGTGGCCCGCGCGGCACGTCTGTCGACACCGTGCCGGCGCGGCCCGAACGCCACGTTGTCCAGGGCGCTCAGATGCGGAAACAGCAGGTAGTCCTGGAAGACCACACCGATCGAGCGGCGTTCGGTGGGCACCCACGCGCGGGCCGCCGGCCGGTCCAGGTCGGTGCCGTCGAGCGTGACGTGCCCCGCCGTGAGGGGATGCAGCCCGGCCAGCGCCCGCAGCGCGGTCGTCTTGCCGGCGCCGTTCGGGCCGAGCAGCGCGACCACCTCGCCGGGCGCGACCCGCAGCGGGACGTCGAGCCGGAACGTCCCCCGGTCGACGACGATCCGGGCGTCCAGCAGTGGGCGGCTCATCCGCTCGTCATCCAGCGGTCCCGCAGCGCCACCAGGATGCCCACCGACACGACGAGCAGCACCAGGCTGAGCACGATCGCGGATTCCAGGTCGGTCTCCAACGCCAGGTACACGGCGAGCGGCATGGTCTGCGTCCGCCCCGGATAGTTGCCGGCGAAGGTGATGGTGGCGCCGAACTCGCCGAGTGCCCGCGCCCAGCAGAGCACCGCGCCGGCGGCCAGCCCCGGCGCCACGAGCGGCAGCGTGACGTGGGTGAAGGTGGTCCACCGGCCGGCGCCGAGCGTGGCCGCCGCCTCCTCGTAGCGGTGGTCCGCCGCGCGCAGCGCACCCTCCACGGCGATGACCAGGAACGGCATGGCGACGAACGACTCGGCGAGCACCACACCGGCGGTGGTGAACGGCAGTGTGACGCCGAACGTGGCGTCCAGCCAGCCACCGAGCAGCCCACGCCTGCCGAAGACCAGCAGCAGCGCCACACCACCGACCACCGGCGGCAGCACCAACGGCACGGTGACCAGGGCGCGGACCAGCCGCCGGCCGGGGAACTCGACCCGGGCCAGCAGCCACGCCAGCGGCACCCCGAGCACCAGGCAGAACACGGTGGCCAGCGTCGCGGTCTGCACCGACAAGCGCAGCGCGGTCAGCGCGCCCGGCTCGGTGAGCCGCTGCGGCAGCGTCGTCCACGGCGCCCGGAGCACCAGACCGGCCAGCGGCAGGACGAGGAAGAGCAGCCCCAACGCCGCCGGGACGAGCAACGCCGCCGGAACCCGCCCCCGCCGCCGAGGTACGACGGTGTCGAGCGCTCGACTCACGGCGCCTGGAATCCCGCCTCGGCGAGAACCGCCTGCGCCGGCGCCGAGCGGACGTACGCGACGAACGCCCGCGCACCGGCCCGGTTCGGCGCGCCGGTCAACGCGACGATCGGATAGTCGTTGACCGCCCGCGCCGACTCGGGAAACTCGACGCCTGTCACGTCGGCGCTCGCCGCCCGCGCGTCCGTGCGGTAGACCAGGGCCGCGTCGACCTCACCGAGCTTCACCTTGGCCAGTGCGCCCTTGACGTCCTGCTCCAGGGTCACCGGGGTCACCGCGACCCCGGCCGCGTCGAGAGCCGACCGGGCCGCCGCACCGCAGGGCACCTGGTCGGCGCAGAGGGCCACCTTCACCCCCGGGCGGGTCAGGTCGGCCAGGCCGGTGACCCCCGCCGGGTTGCCCCGCGGCACCGCGATCACCAGCTGGTTGCGCGCGAAGACGCTCGGGGTGCCGTCGGCGTTGCCGGCCTCGGTCACCGTCGTCATGTTCTTCGGCGCGGCCGACGCGAAGACGTCCGCCGGCGCGCCCTGGTTGATCTGGTTGGCCAGGGCGGAACTGCCGGCCAGGTTGAGGGCGACCGTGGTGCCCGGGTTGGCGGCCTCGAAGTCCCTGCCGATGCGGGTGAACGACTCGGTCAGCGACGCGGCGGCGAACACCGTCACCGTGCCGGTGACCCGGCCGTCCGCGGCGGCGCCCCCGGACCCCGCGTCGTCGCCGCCGCAGCCGGTCGTCGCCAGCACGGCGAACGCCGCGACGGCGGCCAGCGTCGTCCGCCCGTCCCGCCGCGTCACGCGCCGGTCCCCACCCTCGCCGGGGCGGCGGGAGCGGCCCGCTCCACCACCACCGTGGTCGACTTGATGACCGCGACGGCCACCGAACCGACCCGCAGGTCCAGCTCGTCGACGGCTTCGCGGCTCATCAACGACACCACCCGGAACGGCCCGGCCTGGATGTCGACCTGGGCCATGACCGTGTCCTTGCGGACGTCCACGACGATGCCGCGCAGCCGGTTGCGCGCCGAGGAGAACTCGGCGCCCGCGTCCGGGTCGGCGGCCTGCGCCCGGGCGAAGCCGGCCAGGTCGACGCCGTCGATGATCCGGTGACCGTGGTCGTCGCGCCCGGCGGGCAGCCGTCCCGCATCCACCCAGCGGCGGATCGTGTCGGCGCTGACGCCGAGCACCTCGGCCGCCGCGCCGATCCGAAAAGTCGTCACCGGCTCACCCTAGACCTCGCATCCGCAAGGGCGAAAGGCCCTACAGGCCAGCATTCACGCAGACAACTGTATGTTCGGCCTCGCACCTGCGTCCCGCCCTCATGATCGCGCTCGATCCAGGATCGAGTGGTGACGGTGTGTCGCCGAGGCCACGGTTTCCTGGTTCGAGCATGATCATGGCTGGGGCGCGTGCGGTTCAGCGGCTGCGCGGTTTCGGAGGGCTGGTCGAGCAGTTGCTCGACACGAAGGGCCCGTCGACAGTCGGCGGGTCAGGGGCGGCGGGGGTGGCCCTTGAGGTGTCGGCCCAGTTCACGGGCGATCTCGCGGTTGGCATCGCGCTCGGCGAGGGTCTGCCGCTTGTCGTAGGAGCGCTTGCCCCTGGCCAGGGCCAGCTCCACCTTGGCGTAGCCGTTCTCGAAGTACATCGACAGCGGCACCAGCGTCACACCACCCTCGCGGACCTTGTCCAGGATCCGGTCGATCTCCGAACGGTGCAGCAGCAGCTTGCGGTTACGCCGGGGGGCGTGGTTCGTCCACGTGCCGTAGGCGTACTCGGCGATGTGCAGGCCGTACAGCACGATCTCGCCGTCGCGTTCGTGCGCGAACGCGTCCACCAGCGAGGCCCGCCCCTCGCGCAGCGACTTCACCTCGGTGCCGACCAGCACGATGCCCGCCTCGTAGGTGCGCAGCACCGTGTACTCGTGCCGGGCCTTCTTGTTCGAGGCGATCAGCCGGCGGTCGGGCTGCTTGGACGGGCTCACCCGGCGACGATATCCGCCCGGGTGTCAGCCGGTCACCGGGCGGTCGTCCGCAGCCGCGCCGTCAACTCCCGCACCGCGTCGGCGAACGCCCCCTGCGACTCGCACGGCCAGTGCCCCATGATCGGCGGTGGCACGCTGTCGCTGGGCGGCGCCACCACACTCTCCGGATCGATCAACCGACGGTCGACGGTCGCCGCCGGCCCGGTCAACCGCTCGACATCGCCCGGCCGGTGCGCCGCGAAGATCCACCCGCCGATCGGGTCGGTGTCACGCCACAGGTTGAGCCACCGCCAGCCGACCCGCTCACCGATCTCCCGCAACGCGGCGTCGTCGGCGTACGCGGGGAACAGGCGCGAGTACAGCCGACCCAGGGGAGAGCCGTAGGTCAGCAACGCGACCCGATCGGTGATCCGGGGCGGCAGTTGCAGCACCGTCGCGGCGAGCAGCACCGAGCCGTGACTGTGCCCGGCCAGCAGGACCCGTTCGCCCTGGTCCACCAGGTACGAGATCCGCTTGGCCAGCTCCGGCACGGCCCGCTCGGCGTAACAGGGCGGCGCGAAGGGGTGCGCGCCCCGGGGCCAGAACGTGCCCAGGTCCCACAGCACTCCCACGTACCTGCGGAACCCCGCCGTCCGGTACGCGAAGAGGCCACCGATCACCAGCCAGAGGAGAATCCCGGCGATCACGTAGCTGCCCGAGCCGATCAGGAAGTTGACCATGTTCTCGGGCACCCCGACGAAGCGTTGCGCCACGTCACCGGGGTAGAGCTGGAGCAGGCCGAGCACGCTCGTGGCCAGACCGAGCGCGGCCAACACGGCGTAGACCACCGAGAGCGGCTCCAGCCGTTCCGTGAACCGGGCGCGGGCCACCGCCTGTTCGACCCGGCGCAGCCGGTCCGCCGCCTCCGGAGGCGCGTGCGGGAAGTCGGCTGCCACGATCGCCCGGGCGGCCCGCCGGCGGCCCGGCGCGGTCAACACGGTGACCACGCCGGCGACCAGCAGGGCGGTCAGCACCGCGAGGAAGAACCCGAAGATCGCCCACTTGTACGGCAGCGGAGGGCTGGTGGCCACCCGGTCCGCGGTCGTCCCCTCCCGGTCGAGCAGGTCCGCGACCCGGTAGACCAGCTCGGCGGCGAAGGCCACGGCGAGTCCGGCGGCGATGGTGACGAAGACCGGCGCTCCCAGCGCGCGGATCGGCGACTTGCGCTGCCCGTCGCCGCGCCACCAGAGCACCACCGCGGCCAGGGCGGCGACCAGCACGGTCTGGCTCACGAACAGCCAGGCGACGATCGCGCCGTAGCCGGGCAGCGCCCCTCCGTCCGGCCACGGGGCCGGACTGATGACCACGTGCACGATCACCAGGATGGTGAGGCCGCAGGAGACCGTACGCAGCCCACGGGTGAGCCCGTCCACGGCGGGCGCCGGCCCTGGTTCGTCGATTCTCGGTACCACGGTCAGCAGGAGCAGGCAGGCCACCAGCACCGCCACGGTGGCCACCACCAGCACCGCCATCACCCCCGAGGTGTGCTGGCTGGCCCGGGCGGCCAGCAGGCTGCCGTTCAGCGTGGCGAACGCCGCCGCCACGTGCACCGACCGCAGCCGACCCACGAGCGGCGCGCCGTCCCACTGACCGACCGCGCTCAGCCGGTGCTTGGAGGTGGTCTGCGCCGGCGCGTTGGTCCGGAACGCGTCGAAGGAGTGGCTGGGTCGGGCGCCCAGCCACCAGACGAGCCCGATGGCGGCGACCGGCACCAGCGCCAGCACACCCAGGCGCAACCCGACCGGCTGCCCGCCGAGCCAGGACAGCGAGCTCCGCCCGGCCAGGCACGACGGCATGCCCATGCAGCGCCAGGCGATCAGGTCCAGCGCCACCCCGACGATGGAGAGCACGTAGAGCACTGTGAGGGTGAGGGCCAGCACGCGGCACAGCACCATGAAGCCGTACTTCGCGGAGGGGTTCGCCGGGCGCATCCAGAGCGCCACGTTGCAGAGCATGAACGGCAGCAGGAACACCAGCGACAGCGTCCGCGCGGCCGTCCCGGACGGCAGGTCGCTCCAGCGGTACGCCTCGAGCGTCACCCCGTCCGTCCCGGTCGAGTCGGGGTAGCCCGGACGCGGCCGGTAGAACCCGCCGCTGCGGTCACCGGCGACCTGGTGGATGTACGGCCGGTTCAGCACCTGGTCCGCCCCGGCCCCGGAGACGCCGTGCACCCGCAGCTCCACGATCCCGCCCGACGGCGTCGCCGGTCCGGTCGGCGCCGAGTCCGCCATGGGCCCCCCGAGGTGTGCGCGGCAACCAGGCGGGTCGTCGGCCGCCGGCGTGGTGCCCCGGCTTACCCCGGTTGACGCCGATCACGCGTGCGTCGCGCGCCACGCGATGGTGCGGTGGACGCGCCGCGGGTGGTTTCATGGGCGCCATGGCGAACCCGGTGATCCTGACCGTCGACGACGACCCCGTGGTGTCGCGGGCCGTGGCCCGGGACATCCGCCGCCGCTACGGCGACCGCTACCGGGTGCTGCGCGCCGCCTCCGGACCGGAGGCGCTGGACGCGCTGCGGGAGGTGAAGCTGCGCGGCGAACAGGTGGCGCTGCTGCTGGCCGACCACCGGATGCCGGAGATGACCGGCGTCGAGTTCCTGGAAGCGGCGATGGACATCTTCCCGGCCGCCCGCCGGGTGCTGCTCACCGCGTACACGGACACCGACGCCGCGATCGAGGCGATCAACGTGGTGGACCTGGACCACTACCTGCTCAAGCCCTGGCACCCGCCGGAGGAGAAGCTGTACCCGGTGGTGGACACGCTGCTGGAGGCGTGGTCGGTCACCCCGGACGCGGCGAGCGCCGAGATCCGGGTCGTCGGGCACCGCTGGTCCGCCCCGTCGTTCACGGTCCGTGACTTCCTGGCCCGCAACCTGGTGCCGTACCGGTGGCTGCTGGCCGACGACCCGGAGGGCGCCCGGCTGCTCGACGCCGCCGGCGCCACCGAGGCGGACGTGCCGCTGGTGGTGACCGCCGAGGGCAAGGCGCTTGTCGCCCCGAACGAGGCGGAGTTGGCCGCCCTGGCCGGGTTGACTGTGGTGCCGGCGTCGGACTTCTACGACCTGGTGGTGATCGGCGGCGGCCCGGCCGGTCTGGGTTCGGCGGTGTACGGGGCCTCGGAGGGGCTGCGTACGGTGCTCGTCGAGCGGCGCGCCACCGGAGGGCAGGCAGGGCAGAGCAGTCGGATCGAGAACTACCTGGGCTTTCCCGACGGCGTCTCCGGCGCGCAGCTGACCGACCGGGCCCGGCGGCAGGCGGTGAAGTTCGGCGCCGAGCTGCTCAGCGCCCGCGAGGTGGTCGGGCTCAGCGAGGCCGGCGGTGCCCGGCTGCTGCGCTTCGGCGACGGCACCGAGATCGCCGCGCACACGGTGGTGCTGGCCACCGGCGTCTCGTACCGGGTGCTCGACGCCCCCGGGCTGGCCGACTTCACCGGCCGGGGCGTGTTCTACGGCGCCGCCGCGACGGAGGCGCCGAGCTGCGTCGACCAGGACGTCTACATCGTGGGCGGGGCCAACTCGGCCGGCCAGGCGGCGGTGCACTTCTCCCGGTACGCCGCGCGCGTGCACCTGTTGATCCGGGGCGCGGACCTGAGGGCCTCGATGTCGCGGTACCTGATCGACCAGCTGGACCGGATCGACCGGATCACCGTGCATCCGCACACGGCGGTGGTCGGCGCGGCGGGGGAGGGGCACCTGCAACGCCTCACCCTCTGCGACACCCGTACCGGCCAGTCCCGCTCGGTGGACACGTCCTGGCTGTTCATCTTCATCGGGGCGGAACCCCGCACCGACTGGCTCGACGGTGTGCTGGTCCGTGACGGGCGCGGGTTCATCGTCACCGGCCCGGACCTGCTGGCCGGCGGGCGCCGACCGCCCGGCTGGTCGCTGTCACGCGACCCGTACCACCTGGAGACCAGCGTGCCGGGGGTGTTCGCCGCCGGTGACGTGCGGGCCGAGTCGGTCAAGCGGGTCGCCTCGGCCGTCGGCGAGGGCGCGATGGCGGTCTCCCTCGTGCACCGTTACCTGGAGGCCCAGTGAGCGCGAGGAGTGAGCCGGGTTTGCGAGCCCCGCAGTCGCGAGCCGAGGGCATGCGGTGAGCGCGAGGAGTGAGCCGGGTTTGCGAGCCCCGCAGTCGCGAGCCGAGGGCATGCAGTGAGCGCGAGGAGTGAGCCGGGTTTGCGAGCCCCGCAGTCGCGAACGAAGGTGGCTCAGTGAGCGCGAGGAGTGAGCCGGGTTTGCGAGCCCCGCAGTCGCGAGCGATGGAGGTCCAGTGAGCAGTCCGTCCGATCGGTTGACGCCGGCGCAGCTGCGTACCCTTTTCCTGTTCGAGGCCCTGGACGACGGCCAGCTCGACTGGCTGGCCGAGCGTGGTCGCGTCGAGCAGCGCGACGGCGGCACCCTCGTGTACGGCGAGGGCGAGCCCGCGACGTGCTTCTTCGTGTTGCTGCGCGGTGCGGTGGCGTTGAGCCGGCAGGTGCGGGGCGACGATGTGGAGGTCTCCCGGACCGACCAGCGTGGCGTGTACGGCGGTGCCGTGCAGGCGTACCTGGGGGACCAGGTCGACCAGGTGTACCGCAACAGCCTGCGGGCGGTGACCGACGCGGACTTCTTCGTCCTGCCGGCGGAGGATTTCGCGTACGCCCTGCGGACCTGGTTCCCGATGCCCATGCATCTGTTGGAGGGCCTGTTCTTCGGCATGCGGGACTCGCAGACGATCGTCGGTGAACGGGAGCGGCTGCTGGCTCTGGGTTCGCTGTCGGCGGGGCTGACCCACGAGCTGAACAATCCGGCGGCGGCTGCGGTACGGGCCACGTCGGTGCTGCGTGACCGGGTCGCCGGGATGCGCCACAAACTCGCCATGATCGCCGACGGCCGGCTCGACGGCAGCGCCCTGCACGGTCTCGTCTCGTTGCAGGAGGAGGCCGTCGCCCGGGTGGCCACGGCGCCGAAGCTGACTCCGATGGCGACCGCCGACGCCGAGGACACCCTCAGCGACTGGCTGGAGGAGCACGGTGTCGCCGACGCTTGGGACCTGGCGCCGATCCTCGTCGGGGGTGGGCTCGACACGGACTGGCTGACGCAGGTGAAGGCGGCGGTGGGCCCGGCCGATCTGGAGGCGGCGGTGCGGTGGCTCACCTACACGGTCGACACCGAGCTGCTGATGCGTGAGATCGGCGACGCGGTCACCCGGATCTCGGGCCTGGTGGGTGCGGCCAAGCAGTACTCGCAGTTGGACCGCGCGCCGCACCGGGTGGTGGATGTGCACGACCTGCTCGATGCCACCCTGGTGATGTTCAAGGGCAAGATTCCCGCCGAGGTCAAGCTGGTCCGGGAGTACGACAGGGGTCTGCCGCCGGTGCCGGCGTACGCGGCCGAGCTGAACCAGGTGTGGACGAACCTGATCGACAACGCGCTCGGCGCGATGGGGGAGAAGGGCGTGCTGACCGTCCGCACCGGACGTGTCGACGACCTGCTGACGGTGGAGATCACCGACACCGGGCCGGGCATTCCGCCGGAGGTGCGTCCGCGCATCTTCGAGCCGTTCTTCACCACCAAGCCGGTGGGGGCGGGCACCGGGCTGGGGCTGGACATCTCGTACCGGATCGTGGTGCACAAGCACCACGGCGACATCCGGGTGGAGACCGAGCCGGGGCGGACGACCTTCCGGGTGCTGCTGCCGGTCGCCGAGGGCACGCCGGACGCGACGCGCGACGCGCCGACTACCTAAAGACAGCGGTTGGTTGCTGGCAGTAGTCTCGGGGGCGGCGTTCGTGATCCCCGCCCCCGAGGAGGGTCCGTGGAGTCGATGGCCCGCCAGCGCATCCCCGTCGACGACGACAGCCCGGACGATCCGCCGGCCACGATGCTGCCGGAGTTGGAGGATCGCGAGTGGCTGCACCACGCGCAGGAGTTCGCCCACACCAGCTTCTGGGCGGTGGCCCGCCGGCTGCCCCGGCTGGTCCGGGAGGCGGTGGGGCTGGCCTGGTCCACCAACCGTCGGGACACGGTCACCTCGATCGGCCTGAACATCGCGGCCGGGGTGATGACCACGTTCGGCCTGCTCGCCACGACCAGTGTGCTGCGTGAGCTGTTCGCCGCCGGTCCCACCCCGGACCGTGTCCGTTCGGCCCTGCCGGCACTGATCGTGGCCGCGTCGGCGGTGTCGGCGCGGGGCGGCCTCACCATCGCGGCCGGCTGGGCGCAGGCCCGGCTGACCCCGCAGATCAACTACCAGGTGGAGCTGCGGTTGTTCGAGGCCACTACGGCGGTGGACCTCGCCGCCTTCGACGACGCCGGTTTCGCCGAGGAGATGGACCGCGCCCGCGACCGGGGGATGGCCGAGGCCGCGTGGATCGTCGACCACACCGTCAACCTGGTCACCGGCGTGGTCGGGATGCTCGCCACCGCCGTCGCGGTGACCGTCATCCAACCGCTGCTGCTGCCCTGCCTGCTGCTCGCGGCGGTGCCCCAGGCGGCCACCGCGGTGCGGATGGCCCGGCGGGAGTACCTGGCGATGCTGGCCCGGATCACCCGACGCCGCCGGATGTGGATGCTGGCCCACCTGATGGCCAACAGGCGTACCGCCGCCGAGGTGCGCGCCTACCAGATGCGCGACTTCCTGCTCGCCGAGTACCGCGGGGTCATGGCCGTGGAGACCCGGGCCGAGCTGCGGCTGGTCCGTTCGCAGACCGGCACCCGGGTCGTCGGGGCCACGATGGCGGGGCTGGCCACCTTCGGGGTGTACGCCGTCCTCGGCGGGCTGCTGCTGGGCGGGATGGTCGCCCTGGCCGCCGCCGCGACCGCCCTGCTCGCCCTCCAGTCCGCCCGGACCAGCATGGGCGTCGCGGTCGTCGCCACCAACTCGTTGTACGAGGACGCCCTCTACTACCAGGACTACCGGGACTTCCTGGCCCGCGCCCACGCACGGGTGCCGGTCGGCGGCGACCGGACGACCGACGGTGTCGACGTGATCGAGTTGGACGAGGTGAGCCTGCGCTACCCGGACACCGACACCCCGGCGGTGGACCGGGTCAGCCTCACCGTGCGGCGGGGCGAGGTGGTGGCGCTCGTCGGCGAGAACGGTTCCGGCAAGACCACACTGGCCAAACTGATCGCCGGGTTGTACCAGCCGACCGGCGGGGTGATCCGCTGGGACGGAGTGGACGCCGCCGAGCTGGACCCGCGTGCCCTCGGCGCGCAGGTGGCCGTGATGACCCAGGAGTGGTGGAAGTTCCCGTTCACCGCCGGGCAGAACATCCGCGTCGGCCGGCACGACCGTCCGCCGGACCGCCCCGGCCCGACCGTGCAGGAGGCGGCCGGCGCGGCAGCCGCCCACGACATGATCGTCGGTCTGCCGCACGGGTACGACACGCTGCTCGACCGGGAGTTCAAGGACGGCCACGAGCTGTCCGGTGGTCAGTGGCAACGGCTGGTCGCCGCCCGTGGCCTCTACCGCGACGCCGCCCTGCTGATCTGCGACGAGCCGTCGGCCGCCCTGGACGCCCGCGCGGAACACGCCCTGTTTAAGCACCTGCGCCGGCACCCCGACCGGGCGGTCGTACTGATCACCCACCGGCTGGCCAACGTCCGGCACGCCGACCGGATCTTCGTGCTCGACCAGGGCCGGCTCGTCCAGGAGGGCAGCCACGACGAGCTGATGGCCGCCGGTGGCCTCTACCGCGAGCTGTTCGACCTACAGGCCAGCGGCTACCGGGCCGGGACCGGCGAGGCCCTGCCCCGCTGACCCGTGGCAGGGCGCGGTCAGGCCGGGCGGTCGGGGCGCAGGAAGTCGGCCAGGACCCGGGTGTGGGTGGAGAACGCCAGGTCGGTCGGGTCGGTGAGCACCAGCCACTCGGTGGCCTCGTCGGTGGGCGTCGACGGCGGCAGGTCCTCCGCCGCCTGTTCGGGCAGCACCCCGAAGACCATCATGGTGCCGCCGGCCGGTGCGCCGTGCACCGCGAACAGGCGGGCGTCCCCGGCGGCGGCCACCAGGCCGGTCTCCTCGCGCAGTTCCCGCACGAGCGCGTCGGACCACTCCTCGCCGTACTCGATGAAGCCGCCGGGCAGCGCGAGCTGCCCGCGGGCGGGTTCGATGTCCCGGCGGACCACCACCACGCCAAGGCCGGTGGCGGTGCGGACCGGCAGCACCGCCACGGCCACGGGCAGGGGGTTGCGCCAGACCGTCTCGCCGCAGACCGCGCAGACGCGCGGCCACCCGGCCGTCGCCGGGTAGGCCGCGCCGCAGTAGGAGCAGTGCGAGTACGGCATGCCGGTCATGTCCCAGCACGTTACCCGGCCGGCGGCGGCGCCTCAGCTGGCCGGCGCGCCGGTGTAGAAGGCGGTCGTGCGTTCGGCGGCGGCCCGCGCCTCGTCGGGGTCGGTGCCGGCGGCGATGCTCGCCTCGCCCCACAGCCGGCTGCTCAGCTCCATGGCCCGCCGGCCCTCGGCGGAGGCGACCCATTCGGCGCTGTCCTCGGGTCGGACGCCGCTGCCGTCGCCGGACAGGTGGGTGGCCAGGCCGAGCAGTCCCAGGTCCCAGCCGACGCCGACGGCGCCGGGCCCGAACTGCGCCCACCGGTCCTGGTCGACGTGGGCGATGTGGTCCAGCTCGAAGCGGGTCCGCTCGTCGTCGACCGGGGTGAGCCGCACCTCGATCCAGCTCACCTCGCCGCCGAACTCCCAGGTGGCGGTGAAGCGGTGCGGCGGGTCGCAGCTCTCGACGGTGCCTCCGGCGTTGCCCTCCAACTGGTACGTGCCGTGCAGCCGCAGGTCGCCGCTGATCGGCAGGAACCAGCGCGGGATGCGCTCGGCGTTGGTGCAGGCGTCCCACAGGTCGTCGAGCGTCGCCTGGTAGGTCTGGCTGATCGTGCTCACCCGGGCCTCGCCGGCCTCCAGGGTGCGGCTGCCGACCTGCCGCTGGACGGCGTTGATCTGCTCGGTGGCGTCGAACATCAGGTGTTCCTCTCGTCGGGTGGGTCGGCCGGTCCGCGCAGCCGACGTTCGCGTCGGCCCCGGGCCAGCTCGGTGGCGAGTGCCGCAAGTGGTGGGGTCCAGAACCGGCGGAAGTGGTCCAGCCAGCCGTCGACCTCGCGCAGTGGGCGCGGGTCGACCGCGTACAGCCGCCGGGTGCCCTGCGGTCGTACGGTGGCGAACCCGTTGTCCCGCAACACCTTCAGGTGCTGGGACACGGCGGGCTGGGAGATGCCGAACTCGGCACGGATGACCGCGCTGACCGCGCCGGCGGTCTGCTCGCCGTCGGCGAGCAGTTCCAGGATGCGGCGCCGGACCGGATCGCCCAGCACGTCGAAGGCGTGCACGACGACAGTTCTATCACCAGCGAATTATTTAAGCCAACTCTGATACTCCGACGAGCTTGTCGAGTCGGATCGGCAGGTCCCGGATCCGGACGCCGGTGGCGTGGTGGACGGCGTTGGCGACGGCCGCGGCGGCGCCCACGATGCCGATCTCACCGATGCCCTTCACCCCGGCCGGGTTCAGCTCGCCGTCGTGCTCCTCCAGCCAGTACGCCTCGATGGACTCCACGTCCGCGCAGCCGGTGATGTGGTACGTGGCCAGGTCGTGGTTGACCCAGTCGCCGTAGCGCTCGTCGAGGAGGCCCTCCTCGTGCAACGCCATCGACAACCCCATCGTCATGCCGCCGATGAGCTGGCTGCGTGCCGTCGTCGGGTTGACCACCCGGCCGGCGGCGAACACCCCGAGCATCCGGTTGAGCCGTACCTCGCCGGTGGACGCGTCCACCCGCACCTCGGCGAACTGCGCCCCGTACGCGTAGCGGGGCAGGCCGGGTTGCCCACCGACCTCCTCGGAGGTGTCCGCCTCGGCGCTCACCTCGGCATCGGTCGGCATCCCGTCGCGCAGCTTGCCGCGCAGCGCCTCGCAGGCCCGGATCACCGCCCAGCTCCAACTCGCGGTGCCCATCGAACCGCCAGCCACCGGGGCGTCCGGCAGGTCGCTGTCGCCGATGGTGATCTCGACCCGCTCCGGTGGCACCCCGAGAGCGTCGGCGGCGACCTGCCACAGCGCCGTCCGGGCGCCGGTGCCGATGTCGGTGGCGTCGATCCGGACACGGAAACCGCCGTCCGGCCGCGCGGTCGCCGTCGCCGAGGACGGCCTGGCCCGGGCCGGGTAGCTCGACCCGGCGACGCCGGACCCGACCAGCCAGCGCCCGTCGCGTCGCGCCCGGGGAGCGGGGTCACGGTCGGCCCAGCCGAACCGCCGGGCGCCCTCACGCAGGCAGGCCGCCAGGTTGCGGCTGGTGAACGGGCGCCCCTGATCGGGGTCGACCTCGGTGTCGTTGCGGATGCGCAGCTCCACCGGGTCGATGCCGACGGCGACGGCCAGTTCGTCCATCGCCGACTCCAGGGCGTACGCACCGGGGCACTCGCCCGGCGCGCGCATCCAGAACGGTGTCGGCACGTCGAGTCGGACCAGCCGGTGGGTGGTGCGGCGGTGCGGCGCGGCGTACATGCTGCGGGTGTAGACGGCGGTCTGCTCGGCGAACTCCCGGATGGTCGACGTCTGGCTCATCGCGTCGTGGCAGATGGCGGTGAGCCGCCCGTCGGCGTCGGCCGCGAGACGGACACGCTGGATGGTGGGGGTGCGGTAGCCGACCGGGCCGAACAGCTGCTGGCGGGTCAGCGCCAACTTGACCGGCCGGTCCACGTGCCGGGCGGCGAGGGCGGCCAGCACCACCGCCGCCTTGGCGTACCCCTTGCTGCCGAAGCCGCCGCCGACGTGCTCGGTGACCACCCGGACCGACTCGCGGGGCAACTCGAACAACTCGGCCAGGGCGGCCCGCACCGCCGACGCGCCCTGGTTGGAGTCGTGCACCAGCAGCCGTCCGTCGTGCCACCGGGCGGTGGTGGCGTGCGGCTCCATCGGGTTGTTGTGGTACGCCGGCGTCCGGTAGGTGCCGTCCACCCGCACCGGGGCGGCCGCGTACCCGGCGTCGAAGTCGCCCTCCTCGGTGTCGGTCGGATAGCTGGGGTTGACGTGGTCCGGCTTGTAGAGGCCGGGGTGGTCGTCGGTGAGCACCGTGCTGTGCGGCCCGGCGTCGTAGTCGATCCGCACCAGCCGGGCGCCCTCCCGGGCCGCCTCCAGACTGGTGGCCACCACGACGGCGACCAGCTCCCCCCGGTAGTGCACAGTCGGTTCCTGGAGCAGCCACAGGTCCGCCTCCAGGCCGGGCGCGAGGCGGGGCGCGTTGCCGTGGTGCACCACGGCCAGCACGCCCGGCGACGCGAGCGCCTCCGCCGTGTCGATCCGGGTGATCCGGCCCCGCACCACGGCGGACGGGACCGCCCAGCCGTAGGTGACGCCCTCGACGGGGTACTCCACCGCGTACCGTGCCGTGCCGGTGACCTTCTCCCGTCCCTCCAGGCGGGGGTACGCCCGGCCGACCGCGCCGTCGCTCACGACGACGCCAGTTCGGTGAGCGCCCGCACGGTGATGGCCCGGGTCAGCGGCAGCTTGAAGCCGTTGTGCCGCAGGGGACGCGCCTCGGCCAGCTCGGCGTCGGCGGCCGCCGCGGCCAGCTCCGCGCTGAACGGTCGACCGCGCAGCGCCTCCTCGGCCCGGTAGGCCCGCCACGGCCGGTGGGCCACCGCCCCGTACGCCAGCCGTACGTCGCGGACCACCCCGCCGTCCAGGTCCAGCACGGCCGCGACCGAGCCGGCGGCGAAGGCGAACGACGCCCGGTCGCGCACCTTGAGGTACGTCGAACGGCGCGCGGCGGGCAGCGCCGGCAGCCGCACGGCCGTGATCAGCGCACCGCGGGTCAGGGTGGTCTCCCGCTCCGGGTGCGTGCCGGGTGAGCGGTGCAGGGCTGCCAGCGGGACGTCCCGTGGGCCGTCGGTGTCGTGCACCTCCACGACGGCGTCGAGCGCGGCGAGGGCGACCGCCAGGTCGGACGGGTGGGTGGCGACGCACTGCTCGGACCAGTCCAGCACCGCCAGGTCGCGATTCTGGCCGTGCAGGGCGGCGCATCCGCTGCCCGGGTCGCGTTTGTTGCACGCCTTGCCGGTGTCCTGGAAGTACACGCAACGGGTGCGCTGCAACAGGTTGCCGCCCGTGGTGGCGAGGTTGCGCAGCTGCCCGGAGGCGGCGGCGAGCAGGGCGCGGGCCAGCACCGGGTAGTCGCGGCGGACCACCGGGTGGGCCGCGAGGTCGCTGTTGCGCACCGTCGCGCCGATCCACAGTCCGCCGTCGGGCAGCTCCCGTACGGCGTCCAGCGGCAGCCGGGTCACGTCCACCAGCACGTCGGGGCGCTGCACCCCGAGCTTCATGAGGTCGACGAGGTTCGTCCCGCCGGCCAGGTACGCCGCCTGCGGCTCGGCCCCGAGCACGGCGACCGCCTCGGCGACGTCGGCCGGCCGGTGGTAGCGGAACGGTCTCACCGCGCGTCCGCCGTGGCACGGACGGCCGCGACGATGTGCGGGTACGCGGCGCAGCGGCACAGGTTCCCGGCCATCCGCTCGCGGATCTCCGCGTCGGTGAGCTCCGGTGGTGCGCCGAGGTCCTCGGTGACGGCGCTGGGCCAGCCCTGGACGACCTCGTCGAGCATTCCCCGGGCGGAGCAGAGCTGCCCGGGGGTGCAGTAGCCGCACTGGAACGCGTCGTGCGCGATGAAGGCGGCCTGCAACGGCGACAGCTCGTCCGGCCCGGCCAGGCCCTCCACGGTGACCACGGACCGGCTGTCCAGGGTGACGGCGAAGATCAGGCAGCTCTTCACCCGGCGGCCGTCGAGCAGGACGGTGCAGGAGCCGCACTGGCCGTGGTCGCAGCCCTTCTTCGCCCCGGTCAGGCCGAGGTGCTCGCGCAGCGTGTCGAGCAGCGTGGTGCGGTTGTCGAGTGTCACCTCGCGGCGGGTGCCGTTGACGTCGAACGCCACCCGGGACGAGTGCCGCTCGTCGGTGGTCGTCGCGTTCTCCGGTCCGCCCTGCACCGGCCCAGACTAGCTTTGTCGGTATATCTCGGGGCGAATACCGCAGAGCAGTCGTACGGAGGTGAGGCCGGTGACCGCCGGACTGCTGCTCGCCGCCGGCCCCGGACGGCGGTACGGCCGCCCGAAGGCCCTCGTGGAGTTCGACGGCGAGCCCCTGGTGCGCCGCGCCATCCGGCTCCTGGTCGACGGCGGTTGCGCACCCGTGCACGTGGTGCTCGGCGCGGGCGCCGACGAGGTGCCGGACCTGCCCGGCGCGGTCCCGGTGCGGCACGACGGCTGGTCCGAGGGGCTGGGCTCGTCGCTGCGCCGGGGCCTGGCCTCGCTGGCCGCCGACGTCCCGGCCGCGGTCGTGGCACTGGTCGACCAGCCGCTGCTCAGCCCGGTCGCGGTCCACCGGGTCCGGGCGGCGTACGCCGCCGGCGCGGTCGTCGCGGTCGCCACCTACGCCGGCCGGCTGGGGCACCCCGTCCTGCTCGGCCGGAACACGTGGCCGCTGCTGGACCGGTACGCCGTCGGCGACCGGGGCGCCCGCGACCTGCTGCGCCACCATTCGGAGCTGGTGCTCGAGGTGCCGTGCGACGACGTCGGCTCCCCGGTCGACGTGGACACCCCGGCGGACCTGCTGCGGCTACGGCCACTCAGCGGCGGGTGAGCCAGCGGGGCAGCCCCTCGCTGGTCACGGCGTGATACGTGATCATGATGATGACGGCGATCAGACCGAGCAGCGGGTTGACGAACCAGCCGAGCAGGCCGCCCAGCCCGTACAGCACCAGCCCGGTGATCGGTCGTAGGCGCTGCCTGCGTACGTAGTCGGGGGTGATCCGGCGGTGCAGCAGCGCCGGGTGACGGTGCAGGTAGCTGAAGAACACCAGCCAGGGGGCCGACATCAGCGCGGCGCTCAGCGCGTACAGGGCGACGGCCGCCCGCTGGTCGTCGGTGTCGCCGTGGGTGAACGCCGACGCCAGCACCGCCGTCGGGAACGGAATGATCACCGTACCGAAGAGGATGCCGAGATTGATCCAGCTCAGCGTGAGCGTGGTGCCCCGGATCAGCCGCAGCAGCGCGTGGTGGTTGAGCCAGAGCACGCCGATGTAGACGAAGGACACCACGAAGGCCAGGTACGAGGCGCCCTCACCGAGCAGACCGCTCAGCAGTTCGCCCTCGTGGTACTCCGGCACCCGCAGGTCGATGACCAGCAGCGTGATGACGATGGCGAACACGCCGTCGCTGAAGGCCGTCATCCGGCCGGTGCCTGACACGCGCGGTCCGGCGTCGGGCTGCTCGACCTCGTCGGGTGCCGCTGACATGGCCGCAGGCTAGCCACCGCGCGGACCGGTCGAGGGCGTTTTCCTCCGATCGACCCCGGCCGCCCGGGGCTGGACACCCCGGGCGGCCGCCCCCGGATCAGGCCACCGGCGTCGCGGTGCCGGTCGTACGAGCGAGCCGCTGGTGGGCGCGGATCAGCTCGGTGTAGCGCAGGCCGCTGGCCTTCAGCGTCCGGCGCTGGGTGGCGTAGTCGACGTGCACCAACCCGAAACGCTTGTCGTAGCCGTACGCCCACTCGAAGTTGTCGAGCAGCGACCAGACGAAGTACCCGTCCAGGGGTACCCCCCGGGCCACCGCCGAGGCGCACGCCGCCAGGTGCTGCTCGAGGTGGTCGGTGCGCTCCTTGTCCTCGACGGTGCCGTCGGCGGTGACCTCGTCCGGCCACGCCGAACCGCTCTCGGTGACGATGATCCGGCCGGGCCGGTACTCCTCGTGCACGTCGACCAGCAGCCGCTCCAGGCCCGCCGGGTACACCTCCCAGCCCATCGCGGTCTCCACCGAGCCGGGCACCGGCACCTGCTTCGCGTACGGCGCCGCGCCGGTCGGGTCGTCGACCACGAGCTGACGGAAGTAGTAGTTCACCCCGAGGAAGTCCGTCGGCGTGGCGATCACCGCGAGGTCGTCACCGCGTACCGGCGGCTCGACCCCGTACGTCTCGACCATGTCGGCGGGGTAGCCGCGCCCGTGGACCGGGTCCAGCCACCACCGGTTGACGTGCCCGTCGGCCCGGCGGGCCGCCGCGACGTCCTCGGGGCGGTCGGTGGCCGCCTCGATGGGGCTGAGGTTGAGCACCAGGCCCACCGACGCCGGGCGGGCGGCGTTGGCCCGGATCGCCTGGGTGGCCAGGCCGTGCCCGAGCAGTACATGGTGCGAGGTGTGCACCGCGCGGGTGAGGTCCCGCTCGCCGGGGGCCATGTTGCCCTCCAGGTGCCCGATCCAGGACACGCAGAGTGGCTCGTTGACCGTGCACCAGTCGGCCACCCGGTCACCGAGGCGACCGGCGACCACCGCCGCGTAGTCGGCGAACGCCTCGGCGGTGGCGCGCTCCGGCCAGCCGCCGGAGTCCTGGAGGATCTGCGGCAGGTCCCAGTGGTAGAGCGTGACGAACGGCCGGATCCCGTCGGCGAGCAACGTGTCGACGAGCCGGTCGTAGAAGTCCAGCCCGGCGGCGTTGACGCCCCCGACGCCGTCCGGCATCACCCGGGGCCAGGCCACCGAGAACCGGTACGCGTCCACGCCGAGCCGACGCAGCAGCGCCAGGTCCTCCGGCCACCGGTGGTAGTGGTCGCACGCCACCGCGCCGGTGTCGCCGTTGTCGACCTTGCCGGGAGTCGCCGAGAAGGTGTCCCAGATGGACGGCGACCGACCGTCGACGTCGACGGCCCCCTCGATCTGGTACGCCGCGGTGGCCACGCCCCAGAGGAAGTCGGGTGGCAGCTTGGACAGGTCGGGCACGGGACGGTTCTCCTCTGGGGTTGGATGGCTCACTTGACCGCGCCAGCGGTGAGGCCGGCGACGAAGTACCGCTGAAGGGCCAGGAAACCGGCGACGACCGGAATGCTGACCACCAGCGAGGCGGCCATGATCTGGTTCCAGTAGACGTTGAACTGGGTGGAGTAGCCCTGGAGGCCGACGGCCAGGGTGCGGCTGCCCTCGTCGGTCATCACCGAGGCGAAGAGCACCTCACCCCAGGCGGTCATGAACGCGTACACGGTGACCGCGACGACGCCGGGCACGGCGGCCGGCAGGATGACCCGGAACAGGATGCGCAGCGGCCCCGCCCCGTCGACCTGCGCCGCCTCGTCCAGCCCACGAGGGATCGAGTCGAAGTAGCCGACAAGCATCCAGATCGAGAACGGCAGCGAGAACGTCAGGTACGTGATGATCAGGCCGGTACGGCTGGCGTACAGCTCGATGCCTGTCGCGTTGCCCAGGTTGACGTAGATGAGGAACAGCGGCAGCAGGAACAGGATGCCGGGGAACATCTGGGTGGACAGCACCGTCACCGAGAAGACACCCCGGCCACGGAACCGGTACCGGCTGACCGCGAACGCGGCGAAGATGGCCACCGCGACCGAGCAGACCGCCGCGACGCTCGACACCACGAGGCTGTTCACCAGGTACCGGGCCAGTGGCACGGTGCTCCACATGTCGACGAACGGTTGCAGGGTGGGTCGGCTGGGCCACCAGGTGAAGCCGTTCTGCACGTCCTGCAACGGCTTGGCCGCCGAGGTGACCATCACGTACAGCGGGATGACGACGAAGAGGGTGAGCAGGGTCAGCACGATGCGCCGGCCCCAGCGCTCGCCGGCGGTCTCACGCATGGTCGTCCCTCCGACGGTTGGTGATCAGCAGGTACGCGGCCGAGACGACGAGCAGGAACAGCAGCAGCGCCACCGACATCGCCGAGCCGGAGCCGAAGTCCCAGGTCTTGAAGGAACTGCGGTAGATGTGGATGGAGATCAGGTCGGCCTGCTCCGGGGCGGAGCCGCCGAACAGCACGAACGGGGTGTTGAAGTCGTTGAACGTCCACAGGAACAGCACCAGCAGCAGCACCAGGTTCACCGGCCGCAGCATCGGCAGAGTGACCGAGCGCAGCCGGCGCCAGAACCCCGCGCCGTCGATCGCGGCTGCCTCGTACAGCTCACCTGGCACGTTCTGCAGGCCGGCCATCAGGCACAGGAAGGCGAACGGCCAGTTGCGCCACACCGACACCACGAGCAGCGACCAGAAGCTGTTGTCGCCGATCAGCCAGAACGGCCGCTCGTTCAGCAGGCCGAGCTGGTCGACGAGGACGTGGTTGACCAGCCCGGTGTCGCGTTGCAGCAGGAAACTCCAGGTGATCACGGCGGCGTAGACCGGCAGCGCGTACGGGGTGAGGAACAGCGCCCGCAGCAGGGCCCGTCCCCGGAACGGCCGTTGCAGCACCACCGCCGCCGAGACACCGAGCAGCCAGGCGAACCCGACCGAGAGCAGGCTGTACGCCAGGGTGATCCAGAACGAGTGCAGCAGTTCCTTGCCGGCGGCGCTGTTGATGTCGAGCGTCGCCCGGTAGTTCTCCCACCCGACGAAGGGTGCGGTGGACCAGTCGCGGATGTGGAACTGGGTCAGCTCCAGCAGGCTCATCCAGACCCCGACCACCATCGGGATCACGTGGACGGCGAGTTCCAGCACGATGGCCGGTGCGAGCAGCAGGTACGGCAGGAGTGAGCGGCGCGGGCCGCGCGGCCGGCGCGCCGGCTCCCGGGCGGGTGTCCCGGCCCGGGGTTCGCGCCGGCCGGCGTCCGGCGCGGTGGTGCTGGTTGCCATCGGGGTCCTCTCGGAGGCGGTGGCCGTGGTCGGGCTCGACGCCCCCCCCCACCCCCCCCCCCCCCCCCCGGGCAGCCCCAAAGAATAAACTCCGGCAGACCCAAATGCTCAAACAAAAGCAACAGAACCGGCAATAAC
>NZ_JBEXGP010000005.1:0-258663 GCF_040607375.1 Micromonospora sp. NPDC005298 | reverse complement strand
CGGCGACGGCAAAGACGACCTCATCGTCTTCACCAAAAACACCACAAACGACATCTACGTCGCCCTCTCCACCGGCACCACCTTCGCCCCCAGCAGCAAATGGCACGACTACTTCGGCCTCAACGGCGAAACCACCCTCTGAAACCGCTCGGGCCACCGGGCGGCGTGCGGTCGGTTCAAACGTCTGAGCCCGGGTAGCAGGAAGGCAGGGACCAGAGGAGGAAAACCAGACATGAAAGCGTTGACCTGGCAGGGCAAGCGGGACGTACGAGTCGAAGAGGTGCCGGACCCCCGGATCGAGGTACCGACCGACGCGATCGTAAAGATCACGTCGACCGCGATCTGCGGCTCCGACCTGCACCTGTACGAGGTGTTGGGGCCGTACCTGAAGCCCGGCGACATCCTCGGCCACGAGCCGATGGGCATCGTCGAGGAGGTCGGGTCGGGCGTGACCCGGCTCAAGCCCGGGGACCGGGTGGTGATTCCGTTCAACATCTCCTGCGGCAGCTGCTGGATGTGCGAACGCCAGCTCTACGCCCAGTGCGAGACCACCCAGGTCACCGGCGAGGGCAAGGGAGCGGCGCTGTTCGGGTACACCTCGCTCTACGGCTCGGTGCCCGGCGGCCAGGCCGAGTACCTGCGCGTCCCGCAGGCCCAGTTCGGACCGATCAAGATCCCGCAGACCGGCGCCGACGAGCGCTACCTCTACCTCTCGGACATCCTGCCGACCGCCTGGCAGGCCGTGAAGTACGCCGACACCCCGCCCGGCGGGACCCTGGCCGTGTTCGGGCTGGGCCCGGTCGGCCAGTTCTGCGCCCGCATCGGCCGGCACCTCGGCGCCGGCCGGGTGATCGGGCTGGACCTGGTGCCGGAGCGGCTGGAACTGGCCCGCCGGCACGGCATCGAGGTGCTCGACGTGAGCGAGCTGACCGACGTGCCGGGCGCGCTGATCGACATGGTCGACGGGCGCGGCCCCGACGCGGTGATCGACGCCGTCGGCATGGAGGCGCACGGCTCGCCGACGGGCAAGCTGGCCCAGACCGCCGCCGGACTGCTGCCGAACAAGCTGGCCCAGACGATGACCGACAAGGCCGGCGTGGACCGGCTGTCCGTCCTGCACGCCGCGCTCAAGGGGGTCCGTCGCGGTGGCACCGTGTCGCTCTCCGGCGTCTACGGCGGTGAGGCCGACCCGATGCCGATGATGGAGATGTTCGACCGGGGCATCCAGCTGCGGATGGGGCAGTGCCACGTCCGCCGGTGGACCGACGAGATCCTGCCGCTGCTCTCCGGCGACGACGACCCGCTCGGCGTCGAGGACCTGCGCACCCACCGGCTGCCGCTGACCGAGGCGCCCCGGGCGTACGAGATGTTCCAGAAGAAGGAGGACGGCTGCATCAAGGTGGTCCTCGCACCGTGAGTGCGAGGAGTGAGCCGGTTTTGCGAGCCCCGCAGTCACGAACCCGGGCGGCGCCGTGAGTGTGGGGGTGGTGGTGATCGTCGGGGCGACCAGTGGGATCGGTCGGGCGACGGCCCGGGCGTTCGCCGACCGCGGCGACCGCCTGGTCCTCGCCGCCCGCGCGGCACGGACCCTCGCCGAGGTACGCGCGGAGTGCGCCGACGCCGACGTGCTGATCGTCCCCACCGACGTCAGCGAGCCGGGCGCGTTGGAGGCGCTCGCCGACGCGGCGATCGAGCGGTTCGGTCGCATCGACGTGTGGGTGCACACCGCCGCGGTGATGGCGTACGGCCGCTTCGACGAGTTGCCCGAGCGGGTCTTCGATCAGGTGGTACGCACCGACCTGCTGGCCGCCGCCGGCGCGGCGCGGGTGGCCCTGCGGCACTTCCGGGCCACCGGCGCCGGCACCCTGATCCTCACCGGCTCGGTGCTCGGGCACATCACCGCCCCGTACATGAGCGCGTACGTGGCCAGCAAGTGGGGTTTGCAGGGGCTGGCCCGGACGGTGCAGCAGGAGTTGCGCGACACCCCGGAGATCCGGCTCTGCCTGGTCAACCCGGGCAGCGTGGACACTCCGGTGTACCAGCAGGCGGCCAACTACCTGGGCCGCGTCGGCCGCCCTCCCCCGCCGGTCGCCGGCCCGCAGCGGGTGGCCCGGACCATCGTGGACTGTGTCGACCGGCCGCGCCGGGAGGTGTCGGTGGGCCGCCTGAACGTCGTGATGCGGTTCGGCTTCACCGTGCTGCCGGGCGTCTACGACGTACTGGTGGGGCCGTTGATGCGGCTGGCCGGCCTGAGCGGACGGACGGTCGCCGCGCACGACGGCTCGGTCTTCGCCGCGAATCCGGCGGGCGAGGCGGTACGCGGCGGTCACCTGCCCGACCTACGGCACGTCGCCCGTTCCGTGTCCGGGCCGGTCGGCGCCGCGCTGCGCCGACGGTTCGGCTGAGCTGTCCGGGGACATCGTGCATCGATCAACTCGCCTAGGGTGGTGGGCCGGCAAGCGCTCCGGCGCCCCACGACGGGAGAGACGATTGACCATCCGACTGAACCGCAGGACGGCACTCGGACTGGGCACGGTGGCCACCGCCGGCACCGTGCTCGGCGCCGCCGCCCCGGCCAGCGCCGCCGACACCACCGAGGCGTCCCCGACGACCCCCGCGCGGGCCGCCCGTCGGGTCGCCACCGTCTTCGCCAGGCACAGCACCGAGGCCGGCGGCAACTGGCAGGCGTACGTCAGCGTGGCCGACCCGGCCGGAGCGCCGGTCGTCGCGGTGGCGGCCGACGCGGACCGGCGGATCGAGGCGTACAGCGTCAACAAGATCGCGGTCGCCACGGCGGTGCTGGACAAGGTCGACCGGGGGCTACTCACCCTGGACCAGCGGGTCGACGTCACCGCCGCGATCGTCGTGCCGGGCGGTGACGGGATCTTCAGCCTGGACGGCGCGTACCCCAGCAGCGTCACCCTCGGGCACGTACTGGCCAACCTGCTGACCGTCTCCGACGACACGGCCGTGCGGCTGTGCGGGCTGGTCGCCCCGGCTGCCGAGATCAACACGATCCTGGTCGGCAAGGGCTTCCCGAACACCCAGGTCGAGCCGGTGGCCAACCCGAACCGGTTCTTCCTCGGCACCAGCACTCCCCGCGAGACGCACGACCTGCTGCGCGCCCTGGTGGCCGGCACCCTGCTCTCGCCCGCGTCGACGGCGCACCTGCTGGGGCTGCTGCGCTCCCCGGTGGCCTTCACCGACGGCATCCGGCGCACCATGTCCTCCGACGAGCGGGCCCGCGTCGCCACCAAGGCCGGCTGGTTCGCCGACGCCCGCCACGAGGCCGGCGTGATCTTCGACCGGTCCGGCGCGGCGGTGCTCACCTACGCGCTCTTCGCCGACGGGCAGGCCGACCCGGACAACTTCGGCGCCACCCACCCGGCGGTGCAGGCCCGGGCCGCCATGGGCCCGAAGTTCCTGACGGCGGTGGACCGGCTCGCCGGCACCGGCGCCGCGTACCGGATCGCCACCCGGCGCCCCAGCAACGGCGGCTGAGCCAGGTCGCGGGTCGGCCGCCGGTGGCGGCCGACCCGCTTGGGTGACCGCCCGGGCGCGCCGGGGCCGGGGTGACTACCGTGTAGGACGGACACGGCGGAGGGACGGCGATGGCACCAACGCGCAGCACGGACGGCGAACGAGCGCTCGGGCGACGGATGCGGGGCGCGGCCGGCCTCGCCGCGTTGGCCGGGCTGGCCTGGGTGGCCCGGGACGTGCCGGCGGCGCTCGGCGGCCGACTCGCCGGCGCCCGCGCCGAACGGGCGGCCCGCTCACCGCAGTTCCGCGACGGCACCTTCCACAACCAGGTCGGCACCCGCACGATGGTCGCCGATCCGGGTCGCAACCTGCTCCGCGAGTTGATCTTCGGTAAGCAGAAGCGGCGACCCACCGCGCCCGTGCCGCTGGTGCGCCCCACCGCGTCGTCGGCCGTCGACACCGCCGACGAGCTGAACATCATCTGGTACGGCCACGCCTCGGCGCTGATCGAGATCGAGGGCCGGCGGGTGCTGCTCGACCCGGTGTGGAGCGACCGTTGCTCCCCGTCCGACCTGGTCGGCCCCCGCCGGCTGCACGAGCCGCCGGTCTCGTTGGACGAACTGCCCCAGTTGGACGCCATCCTGATCTCCCACGACCACTACGACCACCTGGACATGGCCACCGTGCGGGCGCTGCTCGCCGGTCAGTCCGCGCCGTTCCTGGTGCCGCTCGGGGTGGGCGCGCACCTGGACCGGTGGGGTGTGCCCGCCGACCGGATCGTCGAGCTGGACTGGTCCGAGTCCCACCAGGTCGCCGGGCTGGAGATCACCGCGACCGCCGCGCAGCACTTCTCCGGCCGAGGGCTGCGCCGCGACGGCACGCTGTGGAGCTCCTGGGTGGTGGCCGGAGCCCACCGCAGGGTCTTCTACACCGGCGACTCCGGCTACTTCGCCGGGTACGCGGCGATCGGCGCCGAACACGGCCCGTTCGACGTGACGCTGATGCAGATCGGCGCGTACGACCGGGCCTGGCCGACCATCCACATGTTCCCCGAGGAGGCGGTCAACGCCCACCTCGACCTGCGCGGCGGGCTGTTCATACCGGTGCACTGGGCGACGTTCAACCTGGCCCTGCACGACTGGTCCGAACCGGTGAACCGGCTGTGGGCCGAGGCGAAGGCCCGCGACGTACGCCTCGCGGTGCCCCGACCCGGCGAGCGGGTGGTGGTCGACGAGCCACCTGCCGTCGACGGCTGGTGGCAGTCGATCGCCTAGCGAAAGGAAGGGCACCTTATTAACGCCTCGCGTTGTATAAGGTGCCCTTCCTTTCATTTCAGAGCACGAACGCGTCGGTCCACAGCGCGCCGGACCGGCCGGACAGCGCGTCCAGCATGGCCACCGCCTGACCGTCGGTGAGCTGCGCGACGAAGTCCACGATGGCCCGCCCCCGGGCCCGCCCGATCCGGTCCGGGGTACGCGGGTGCAGCTCCGCCTCGGCCAGCTCCACCAGGTCGTGCAGCCGGCGCGGCAGCCGGGACTCCTCCTCCGGGTCCAGCAGCCACTCCCACAACGCCTCGACCAGGGTGCCCAGCAGCCGGGCCTGACCCCGCTGATGCAGGGCCAGATCGGGGCGCGCCAGCACGAACCGGTGGTGGACGAACTTGAGCACCTGCACCTCGTGCCACTGCGCGCACCCGAGCAGCACGTACCCGGAGCGCACCGACGGCTGGTCGGTCACGGTGATCGCCTCGACGAAGCGGGTGGACCAGCGGGCGGAGAAGCGGGCCACGTACTGCTCGGCCTCGATCGAACCGTCGAACGGCATCGCCAGCAGCCCGTCGACCAGCTCCTCCCGGACGTGCTCCACGGCGGCGGCGAACGCGTCGTCGTCGGCGATCCAGGCGTCCTTGCGGTGCAACTGCCGGCGCAGCCGCTCAATGGCCGCGCCGGGCCGCCGGGCCGCGATGGCCAGCGCCGCGTCGGTGATCGCCCGGAGCTGCCCGCTCTCGCGCTGCCAGGCCATCAGCTCGGCGGACACCGATCCCTGCTGGAGCACACCGACCCGGTAGAAGTCCTCCACGTCGTGGATGGCGTACGCGATGTCGTCGGCGGTGTCCATCACGGACGCCTCCACGGTCTGCTGCCAGTCCGGGATGCGACCGGCGAACGGCTCCCGCGCCTGCCGCAGGTCGTCCAGCTCGGTCCGGTAGGCGCCGAACTTCGACGAGCCGCTGTCCGGGTCGTCCGGCGGCGGGGTGGCCCCGCGCGGCGGTGGATCCATCGTGCGCGGGTGCGGGTCGGGGTGGTCCAGCCGGGTCCACGGGTACTTCAGCATCGCCGCGCGCACGGCGGCAGTCAGGTCCAGGCCGGTGGTGGCCGCGCCCCGGATCTCGGTGCTGGTGACGATCCGGTACGACTGGGCGTTGCCCTCGAAACCGTCGGGCAGGCCGAGGCGCTGGCGGGCCAGCCGGTCCAGCACCCGCTCCCCCAGGTGTCCGAACGGCGGGTGCCCGAGGTCGTGGGCGAGCGCGGCAGCCTCCACCACGTCCGGGTCGCAGCCGCCGAGCTTGTCCAGCAGGTCACGCCACCGCTCGTCGGCGGTGAGCCGTTCGGCGATCGACCGGGCCACCTGGGCGACCTTCAGGCTGTGGGTGAGCCGGTTGTGCACCAGCAGGCCGGAGCCGACCGGGCTGATGACCTGGGTGACGCCGCCGAGGCGGGCGAAGAACGGCGAGCCGACGATCCGGTCCCGGTCGGCGCGGAACGGGTTCGCCGCGAGGTCGCCGAGGGCCCGGGCGCTGCCGCCGAAGAGCCGCCGGGCGCGCGGCTCCGCAGGTGTTTCCATGATCGCCACGCTAGCGCAGGCCCGGCGGCACCGCCGCCGGGTCACCCGGGTCGGGCGCGACGGTACGCCCCGGCTGGGCGCGGCGACGGCGTCCCGGACCGCCCGGCACAATGCAGGGCGGTACCCGCTCTTTGAAGGCGGATCGAGTCGAAGGCGGATCGAGATCGTGACCCAGTCTGTTCATCAGCGGATCGCTGACGAGCTCGGCGTGGCCGAGCGTCAGGTGCGGGCGGCAGTGGAGCTGCTCGACGGCGGCGCCACCGTGCCGTTCATCGCCCGCTACCGCAAGGAGGCCACCGGCCTGCTCGACGACACCCAGCTGCGCACCCTGGAGGAGCGGCTGCGCTACCTGCGGGAGCTGGACGAGCGGCGGGCCGCCGTCCTGGAGTCGATCCGCGGCCAGGGCAAGCTGGACGAGGCCCTGGAAGCGCAGATCATGGCGGCCGACTCGAAGTCCCGGCTGGAGGACATCTACCTGCCGTACAAGCCGAAGCGGCGGACCCGCGCGCAGATCGCCCGCGAGGCCGGGCTGGCCCCGCTGGCGGAGACGCTGCTGGCCGACCCGTCGCAGGACCCGAGGGCCACGGCCGCCGGGTTCGTCGACGCGGAGAAGGGCGTCGCCGACGCCGCCGCCGCGCTGGAGGGCGCCCGCGCGATCCTGATCGAGACCTTCGCCGAGGACGCCGACCTGATCGGCACGCTGCGCGAGCAGATGTGGTCGCGGGGCCGTCTGGTGTCCCGGGTACGCGAGGGTCAGGAGACGGCCGGCGCCAAGTTCGCCGACTACTTCGACTTCTCCGAGCCGTACCCGAAGCTGCCCTCGCACCGGATCCTGGCGATGTTCAGGGGCGAGAAGGAGGGCGTGCTCGACCTGACCATGGAACCGGAGGAGGCAGGCGAGTCGGACGCCGTCCCGACCGGCCCGACCCGGTACGAGGCGGCCATCGCCGGCCGGTTCGGCGTGTCCGACGCGGGCCGCCCGGCCGACCGGTGGCTGGCCGACACGGTTCGCTGGGCGTGGCGTACCCGGATCCTCATCCACCTCGGCGCGGACCTGCGGATGCGGCTGTGGCAGGCGGCCGAGGAGGAGGCCGTCCGCGTCTTCGCGACCAACCTGCGCGACCTGCTGCTGGCCGCGCCGGCCGGCACCCGACCGACGATGGGACTGGACCCGGGTCTGCGGACCGGCGTGAAGGTGGCAGTGGTGGACGCCACCGGCAAGGTGCTCGCCACCGACACGATCTACCCGCACGAGCCGCGCCGGCAGTGGGACGCGTCGGTGGAGACCCTCGCCCGGCTGGCCGGGGCGCACGGGGTGGAGCTGATCGCGATCGGCAACGGCACCGCCTCGCGGGAGACCGACAAGCTGGCCGGCGACCTGATCAAGCGGCATCCGCAGCTCAACCTGACCAAGGTGATGGTCTCCGAGGCCGGCGCGTCGGTGTACTCCGCGTCCGCGTACGCCTCGCAGGAGCTGCCCGGGATGGACGTGTCGCTGCGCGGCGCGGTCTCCATCGCCCGGCGCCTTCAGGACCCGCTCGCCGAACTGGTCAAGATCGACCCTCGCTCGATCGGGGTGGGGCAGTACCAGCACGACCTGTCCGAGGTGAAGCTGTCCCGGTCACTGGACGCCGTGGTGGAGGACTGCGTGAACGCGGTGGGCGTGGACGTCAACACCGCCTCCGCGCCGCTGCTGACCCGGGTCTCCGGGATCGGCGCCGGCCTGGCCGAGAACATCGTGCTGCACCGGGACGCGAACGGGCCGTTCCGCTCGCGTACGGAGCTGAAGAAGGTGGCCCGGCTCGGGCCGAAGGCGTTCGAACAGTGCGCCGGCTTCCTGCGCATCCCCGACGGGGACGACCCGCTGGACTCATCGAGCGTGCACCCCGAGGCGTACCCGGTGGTGCGCCGCATCCTCGCCAGCACCGGTCAGGACCTGCGCTCGGTGATCGGTAGGAGCACCATTCTGCGGGGGTTGCGGGCGACCGACTTCGTCGACGACCGGTTCGGCCTGCCCACCGTCACCGACATCCTCGCCGAGCTGGAGAAGCCGGGCCGTGACCCGCGACCGGAGTTCCGCACCGCCACCTTTGTCGAGGGCGTCGAGAAGATCGGTGACCTGACGCCGGGGATGGTGTTGGAGGGCGTGGTCACCAACGTGGCCGCGTTCGGCGCGTTCGTGGACGTCGGTGTGCACCAGGACGGCCTCGTGCACGTGTCGGCGATGTCCCGGACCTTCGTCAAGGACCCCCGCGAGGTGGTGAAGTCCGGCGACGTGGTCAAGGTCCGGGTGCTCGACGTGGACGTACCCCGTAAGCGCATCTCGCTGACCCTGCGCCTCGACGACGAGCCAGCCGCCGGTGGTGGTGGTCGGACGAGCCAGGAGGGGCGTGGCGGCCCGGCGCAGCGCGGGCCGCAGGGTGGTCCTGCAGGTCAGGGTAGTCGCGGCGGGCAGAGTGGTCGCGGCGGGCAGAGTGGTCGCGGCGGGCAGAGTGGTCGCGGCGGGCAGAGTGGTCGCGGCGGGCAGCAGCGGCAGAGCGCGCCGGCGCCGGCCAACGACGCGATGGCGGAGGCCCTGCGCCGGGCCGGTCTGGCCTGACCGGCCAGCGGGGCGGGCAGGCCTCGATCGCGGGCCTGCCCGGTGCTCCGCGGCACGGCGTCCTGGTGGAGGTCGAGGAGCACAGGCGGGGCTGCCCCCTGCCTGGTCGTCAGCGCTCTGTCCTACGCCGCCGGGTCCTCACGGCAACCTGTCGAGCTGCCCCACTTGTGGGGCGAGTCCGTGCGACCGCCGTCCAGATCTGAGGCAGCCCGACTGCTCACTGCAACCTGTCGCGCTGCCCCACTTGTGGGGCGGGTCGATGCGGCGGCGGTCCAGATCTCGGGCGGGTCGACGCGGCGGCAGTCCAGATCTGGGGCAGCTCGACAGGGGCCGCCTGCACCGGGCCTCCCCCGAACCCGCAAGCGCCGTCGGGGGATGAGGGAGCCACGGAGGAACGGTGCGGACCCGGGGGAAATCGGCTCGCCTGGCAGCGCGGCGATGCGTGATGATCTCGCGGTGAAGATGCACGCCGATCAGTTCGACGTCAGCGCCGAGGTGGTGGCCGCCCTGGTCGCCGAGCAGTTTCCCGAGTGGCGGGCGCTCCCCGTTCGTCCGCTCCCCTCGTCCGGCACGGTGAACGCCCTCTTCCGGCTCGGCGCGGAGATCGTCCTTCGGTTTCCCCTGCAACCGACGGCCGACCCCGAGTTGCGGGCCGAGCTACTGCGGGAGCAGGAGCACGCTCGGCTGCTCGGCCGTCACCTGCCGATCGCGGTGCCCGAACCGCTCGGCCTCGGCGAGCCGGGTGAGGGGTACCCCGGGCCGTGGACGGCGTACCGCTGGATCCTTGGCGAGCCGATCCACCCCGGCCGCTTCGGCGACCTGGACGCCTTCGCCCGGGACCTGGCCGGCGTCGTCAACGCCCTGCACGCGATCGACACCGGCGGCCGGGCCTGGTCGGGGTCCGGCCGGGGTGGGCCGCTGGCCGGCCAGGACGCCGGTGTGCGGGCCGCCCTCGCCGTCAGCGGCGAACTCACCGACACCGCCGCGCTCGCCCAGGTGTGGGACCGGTGCCGGGGCGTGCGCCGGGACGACCCCGCCGACGTCTGGATCCACGCCGACCTGATGCCGGGCAACCTGCTGGTCCGCGACGGTCGTCTGGCCGCGGTCATCGACCTGGGCGCGGTCGGTGTGGGCGATCCGGCGGTGGACCTGATGCCCGCGTGGAACCTGTTCGACGCGGGGGCGCGCGAGACGTACCGGCGGGCGTTGGGCGTGGACGACGCAATGTGGGAGCGAGGGCGTGGCTGGGCCCTGGAGCAGGCGATCAACGCGCTGCCGTACTACGTGGAGACCAACCCGGTGATGGCCGACATCGCCCGGCACACCCTGCGGGCCGTCCTTGACTGAGCCGGGTCGCGTACCGTCGGCTCGTGGTGGAGGGTGACGACCCGCGGTGGCGGGAGCGGCAGCGGCAGGCGGTGCGGGCGCACGCCGACGCGGACGCCCGGCGGCGGGCGGCCGAGCAGGCGCAGGCGGCGGAGCTGGTGGCCTGGTTCGTGGCCGAGGCGACGCGGCGGGGGCTGCCCACCACTCGGCTCGTGGCGCGGGGCTACGACGGGCGCGGGCGCTACCGCACCCGGCTGACCGGCTGGTACGTCGACCGGGCCGGCACCCGGGCGGTGGACGTGGACGGCCGGTTCCACCTGCTGACCGTGCCGGGTGGCCTGCGGGCCCGGCTGTTCGGCGTCGACCCGCAGCCCAGCCCGGCGCCGCTCGTCGTCGGGGCGGGTGGCCGCGACGGCGAGTCGATGCCGCTGCGGACGCTGCTCACCCGGCTGCTCGACGACGGGCCTGGCGGGTCCGGCGGGCCAGGTTCCACCACCAGGCCTGCTGGACCAGGAGCGTGACCAGCCCGGCCAGGACGATCGCACACACGTTGATCACCAACTGGAGTGCCGAACCGCCCGCCTCGTCCCACACGCCGTAGGCGGCGGCAACGGCCACGTTCGCCGCGGCCGGCACCGTGGTCACCGAGATCAGCACCCCGACCAGGCTTCCCGACTTCTTCGACGTCAGCGACAACATGCCGGCCACGCCGGCGAGCAGGCCGACCACCCAGGACAGCGCGTCGGGCCGCCAGATGAAGCTGGTCAGCGGCCGTTCGGCGCGCAGCATCTCCTCGCTGACCAGACCGGCGGCGGTCAGCGCCCAGGTGCTCAGCACGGTCGCCACCATGGCCGCCAGGAAGCCGACGGTGAGGGCCTGCACCGATCGGCCGATCACGTCGAGCCGGCGGCGCAGCAGCGCCACGCAGAGCGCGGCGAGCGGGCCGAACTCCGGGCCGACCACCATCGCGCCGACGATGAGGATCGGCTGGTCCAGCAGGACCCCGATACCGGCGATCATGGTGGCCACCACGATCAGCACCAGGTAGGTGCCGGACAGCTCGGTCTGCTCGCCGGTCTTCGCCGCGATCTCGTCCCACACCACCGCGTCGGCGCCGCTGCCCGGGGCCTTCTCCGCGGCCCGGTCGGCCGACTCGGAGATGGTCAGCTCGACGTCGTCGACGGCGATACCGCCGCTCGTCTCCACCCCGAGCTGCTGGAGGCCCCGCAGTACGCCGTCGGCGCTCTCCCGGACCACGTCGCAGAGGATCAGGTCGCCCTGCGGTTGCCGGGCCACGCCGGGCAACACCGCCAGGTGGGTCACCCCCGCCTCGGCGGCCAGCAGGTCGACGACCTCGGCGGATCGGTCCGCCGGGGCGATCACCCTCAGGTGCAGCACTCGTTCTCCCTGTTGTAGGCGGCGCGCGGGCAGGCAGCACTCTAGCCGGCCCGGTTAGACGATCAGTTCGGGTGCCGGGGCCAGACAGCTGCATTCGGCGCGGAATTGGCGAAACCGCCTATGGGAGCTCAAACGCCCTGCTACAACCATTTTGGTCTTTTGTCACGTCCGATCGGAGGCGCCGTCCGTGGACCTGATCCACCACCGTCCGCCCGTGGCGCCGCGCAGCGGCGGCCCGGCGGTGACCGACCCGGTGTTCCTCTCCCCGCCGGACGTCGGCGAGCTGGAGGAGTCCTACCTGCTGCGCGCCGTACGCACCGGCCGGTTCGACCCGGACGGGCCCGAGCTGGGCGCGTTCGAGCGGGAGGTCGCCTCGCGGGTCGGCGTCGGGTACGCGCTGGGGCTCTCCTCCGGCACCGCAGCCCTGCACCTGGCCCTCATGGCGGTGGGGGCCGGTCCGGGCAGCGTGGTGGTGGTGCCCACGCTCACCTTCGCCGCCACCGCGAACGCGGTCACCTACACCGGCGCCGAACCTGTCTTCGTGGACTGCGACGCGGCCACCGGCAACCTCGACGTCGACCTGCTCTCCGACCTGCTGGGCCGGCTGGCCGACGCCGGTCGACGGGTCGCCGCCGTGCTGGCCGTCGACATCAACGGCCGCTGCGCCGACTACGACCGGCTGCTGCCGCTCTGCGCGGCCACCGGCGTCCCGGTGGTGGAGGACGCCGCGCAGGCACTCGGGTCCACCTACCGCGGACGGTGTGCCGGCACCTTCGGCCGGGTCGGGATCTACTCGTTCAGCCACAACAAGATCATGACGACCTCGGCCGGCGGGATGCTGGTCTCGGACGACGACGCGCTCGTCGCCCGGGCCCGCCACCTCGCCACCCAGGCCCGCGAACCGGTGCCGCACTACGAGCACCGCGACGTCGGCTACAACTACCGGCTCAGCACACTCCTGGCCGCCCTCGGTCGGGCGCAGCTCAGCAGGCTGGACACGATGATCGCCCGACGGCGGGCGCTGCGGGACCGGTACGCGCGACTCTTCGCCGCCGTACCGGGCACCCGGATCCTCGGCGCCGGCGACCCCGGCTCGAACTGCTGGCTGACGTCCGTGGTGGTCGAGCCGGAGCGGTCCGGCTGGCACGCCGGGGACCTCGCCGCGCACCTGGCCGGGCTCGGGGTGGAGAGCCGACCGATGTGGAAACCGATGCACCGCCAACCGGTGTACGCCGACCGGCAGGTCGCCCTCACCGGCGCGGCCGACGAGCTCTTCGCCACCAGCCTCTCCCTGCCCAGCGGCTCCGCCCTCACCGACGAGCAGGTCGACCGGGTGGTCGGCGGGATCGCCGAGTTCCTCGGGGGGCGTCGATGAGCCGGCCCTACGACGCCGTCAAGCGGGTCCTGGACGTACTCGTCGCCGCCGTCGCCCTGCTGCTGGCCACACCGCTGCTCGCCGCGGTGGCGCTCGCCGTCCTGGTCACGATGGGACGACCGGTGCTGTTCCGGCAGGCCCGCCCGGGACGGCACGGGCGGTTGTTCGAACTGGTCAAGTTCCGCTCGATGACCGTCGGCGGCGAGGACGAGGCGCCGGCCAACGACGGGGCCCGGCTCACCCGCTTCGGTCGCTGGCTGCGGACGACCAGCCTGGACGAGCTGCCCCAACTGTGGAACGTGCTGCGCGGCGAGATGAGCCTGGTCGGGCCGCGTCCGCTGCTGCCCGCGTACCTGAACCGCTACACCCCCGAGCAGTTCCGCCGCCACGACGTCCGCCCCGGCATCACGGGCCTCCAGCAGGTGTACGGGCGCAACGCGCTGAGCTGGGAGGAGCGCTTCGCCCTCGACGTGCGGTACGTCGGGCAGCGCTCCCTGCGGCTGGACCTGCAGATCCTGCTGCGCACGGTCCGCACCGTGCTGCGTCGGGAGGGGATCACGGCGGCCGGCGCGGCCACCGCGCACGAGTACCTCGGCCCGGCCGAGTTGGCCGGAGCCGGCGCGGCGGAGGCGCACCGGTGAGCGTGGACCTCGTCATCGTCGGCTGCGGCGGGCACGGCCGGGAGGTGCTCGGCATCGTCCGGGCCGTCAACGCCGCCGCCGTCGACGGGCCGCCGTGGCGGGTACGGGGATTCGTCGACGATCGCCCCAGCGAGGTCAACCTGAAGCGGGTGCAACGGCTGGAGGTGCCCTACCTTGGCGGCACCGCCCGCCTCGCCGAGCAGCCCGCCGGCACGTACCTGGCGTTGGGCATCGGGGACCCGGCGGCCCGGCGGGCGGTGGACGGACGGCTGGCCGCGTACGGGCTGCCGGCGGCGGTGCTGGTGCACCCGGACGCCACCCTCGGCCCGGACGCCGTGTACGGCGAGGGTCTGATCGCGTTCCCGGGCGCCCGGGTCACCACCAACGTCACGCTCGGCCGGCACGTGCACCTCAACCAGAACAGCGCGGTGGCGCACGACTGTGAGCTGGGTGACCACGTCTCGGTCAACCCGCTGGCGGCGGTCTCGGGTGACTGCCGGTTGGGTGACGGAGTGCTGATCGGCGCCGGGGCTGTGGTGTTGCAGAAGCTGCGGGTGGGCGCGGGCGCGACCGTCGGCGCGGGGGCCTGCGTCGTCCGGGACGTGCCGGCCGGCGCGGTCGTCAAGGGAGTCCCGGCCCGGTGAGCCCCTCCGGCAGCCCCGGCGTGGCTCACCCGCTCGGGGTCCGCCGACTGCGCATCGCGGTGCTGGTCAAGACGAACGCCGGCGGGATGTGGTTGCTGCCGCAGGTCGAGGAGTTGCGCCACCGGGGGCACGAGGTGACGGTCGTGCTGCCCCGGGGGGCCGGTCGGCTCACCGACGAGCTGGAGCGGCGGGGCTTCGAGGTGCTCGACTCCCCGTACGACTTCACGGTGGGCCGGTCCACGCCGCTCGGGCTGCTGCGGCTGCGGGCGCTGCTGCGGCGGCTGCGCCCCGACGTGGTGCAGTACCACCTGATCGCGTCGGCGTACGCGGTGCGGCTGGCCACCCTGGGGCTGCCGGTGCGCCGGGTGCACATGGTGGCCGGTCCGGCGTACCTGGAGTCCCGGCTCGTCCGGGCGGTGGAGCGGCTGATGTGGCGGTTGGACGACCTGGTGGTCTGCGGCTGCCGGTCCGCCTCCGCCCGGTACGGCGAGCTGGGTTGCCCGCCGCAGCGGCGGCCGGTCGCGGTGTACGGGGTGGACACCGACGCGTTCAGCCCGGACGCCACCGGTCCGGACCAGCGGGCGAAGCTGCGCGCCGAGCTGGGCATCGACCAGGGCGCGTTCCTGGCGGTGATGGTCTCCTACGTCTACCCGCCCAAGCGTCTGGTGCACGCGGGTCGCGGGGTGAAGGGGCACGACGTGCTGCTGGCCGCGTGGCGGACGTTCCGCCGCCGGCACCCGGACGCGCACCTGCTGCTGGTCGGTGGTGGCTGGACGGCGGCCGGGGAGAGCTACCGGCGGCAGCTCGGCGAGTCCTTCGGCGTGGCCGACGATCCCGGTGTGACCTGGGTGGAGTCGGTGCCGGACGTGCGGCCGTGTTACGCCGCCGCCGACGTGAGCGTCGCGCCGTCGCTGTGCGACAGTCCGATCGCGGCGGTCGAGGCCGGCTCGATGGGTGTGCCGAGCATCGTCAGCGCGGCCGGTGGGCTACCCGATGCGGTCACCGAACGCTCCGGCTGGGTGGTGCCCCCGGCCGACCCGACAGCCCTGGTGGACGCGCTCGACGCGGCGTACCGGGGCTGGGCCGCGGGGACGCTGACGCTGCGCGGCCGGTTGGCCCGCCAGCACGTGCTGGCGTCCTTCGACGACCTGCGGGCGGCGGCCGAGGTGGCGGACCTCGTGGAGGACGTGGCGGCCCGCCGCCGCTGAACACGACGGCGGGCGGCCGGTGGCCGGTCCCGCCGGACCACCGACCGCCCGTGCGTGTCAGTGCCGGATGCCGGCCCAGTCGTGGTGGCGCCGCACGGTGGAGAGGATGAAGTCGACCACCCGCCGGGAGGTGTCCGGCACCTGGTAGTCGACCGGGCAGGGCACGCCCTGCGCGGCGACCTGCGCCACGGTCACCTCGACGGCCTCCACCACGCCCTGCGGGTCGAGGCCGGTCATGATGATGCCGCCGGCGTCGAGCGCCTCGGGGCGTTCGATCGACTCGCGCAGGGTCACCGCCGGGAAACCGAGGATCGCCGCCTCCTCGCTGATCGTCCCGCTGTCCGACAACGTGCAGTACGCCCTGGTCTGCAGGTGCACGTAGTCGAGCAGGCCGAACGGCTCGTGGAAGGCGATGCCGTCCAGCGCGGTGGCGTCCGGCGCCAACGCCTCCAACCGCTTACGGGTACGCGGGTGGGTGGAGACCAGCACCGGCAGACCCCACCGGTCGCGGACCGCGACGAGGCAGTCCAGCAGTCGCTGGAGCCGGTCGGGCCGGTCGACGTTCTCCTCCCGGTGCGCGCTGACCAGGAAGTAGCCGCCCCGATCGAGTTCCAGCTGACGCAGGATGGTGGAGCTGGCGATCGGTGCCCGGTAGTGCTCCAGCACCTCGCGCATCGGCGAGCCGGTGTGCAGGATCCGGCGCGGGTGCAGGCCCTCGGCGAGCAGGTTGCGTCGGGCGTGTTCGGTGTAGACCAGGTTGAAGTCGGCCACGTGGTCGACCAGCCGCCGGTTCGTCTCCTCCGGCACGTTCAGGTCGAAGCAGCGGTTGCCGGCCTCCATGTGGTAGACCGGCACCCGCATCCGGCGGGCCATCAGCGCGGCGATGCAGCTGTTGGTGTCACCGAGCACGAGCAGCGCGTCCGGCCGCACCTCGGCGATCGCCGCCTCCATGCCGACGAGGACCCCGCCGAGCACCCGGCCCAGCGACGAGGTGTCGACCCGCAGGAACCGGTCGGGTTGCCGCAGGCGCAGCTCGGTGAAGAACACGTCGGAGAGGGTGGCGTCCCAGTTCTGTCCGGTGTGCACCAGCACGTGGTCGACGGTGTCGTCGAGCCGGCTGAGCACCCGGGACAGTCGGATGATCTCGGGACGGGTGCCGACGACGGTCATCACCCGGGTCATGTGGTCTCCCTCCGCAGGTCACTCACCGGACGCCGGCCGGCACCCGGTGCTCGTGCCCGACCGGCTCCGGCCACGTGTCGGGCCGTTCCGGGTCGAACAGCTCGTTGGTCCAGAAGAGGGTGAGCAGCTCGTCCTGGCCGGTGTTGGTGATGTTGTGCGCCCACATGGTCGGCATGTCGATCACGACCGGTTCGTCGCCGCCGACCGGGAAGCGGACGACGTCGGTGTCGCCGATCCGGCGCAGGCTGATCTCGGCGGTGCCGCGCAGCACCACGAACCGTTCCACCTTGGCCAGGTGGAAGTGTTCGCCGCGGGTGATGCCGGGCCGGGTGGTGGAGCAGAACGTCTGCCCCGCTCCCCCGTGCGTCTTCACCGTCTCGACGAGCGCGCCCCTGGCGTCGGACCGGGTGGGCAGGGCCAGCGGGTAGTGCGCCGGGAAGCAGTGCGACCGGTAGGTGTTGAACAGCCGTACGTCGTGCCTGTCGCGCAGCGGCGGGATCTCGCCGGTGCGGTAGATGTCCGCGTACGAGGCGAGCTGGTCGGCGAGGGCACGGACCCCGGTCCGCAGCGCCGGCATCGCCGGGTCCCAGGAGCCGCCCGCCGCGACGCCGGCCAGCCGGGCCGCGGCGTCGGTGACGTGCACCAGGTCCATCTCACGGTCGGCGTGCACCTCGGGTTGGCCGCCCTCGGCGAGCACCCGGCAGAACGTGGCGACCGCCGAGTTGTACCAGGGCCGGCCGTGCTCGCCGTACAGGTTGGGCAGCAGCAGGTCGTCGAGCGGCACGCCGGTGTCGGCGAGGATGCTGGCGGCGGTGGCCTTCGCGTCGCCGTAGGGGGTGCCGTTGCCGGCCTGCACCGAGTTCGCGAAGACCACGCCGATGGGCGGGTCCGGGCAGGCGCGCAGGCCGTTGGCGAGCTGGGCGGCGAGCTGGACGTTGCCGGCGGCCACGTCGGCGGGCTCACCCCGGTTGACCCCGGCGAGGTGCAGCACCCGGTCCACGCCGGCGATCTTGCGGGCGACCACGGCCGGGTCGGCGAGGTCGGCGCGGGTCAGCACGGTCGGCTCGGGCCAGCCGAGGGCCCGTAGCAGGACCCGCACGTGCCAGCCGAGGAACCCGCCGGCGCCGGTGACGGCGAGGCTCAGCACGCCAGCACCGGGTCGCGCAGCGCCAGCTCCGCCCGGATCTCCGGCAGCGTCCTGAGCAGCTCCACCACCTCGGGTACGCCGAGCCGGGTGGCGTTGGCCGAGTTGAAGTCCTCGTGCGGCACCTCGCCCAGTTCGCCCTCGGAGACGTAGAGCGCGTAGTTGAGGTCCCGTGCGTCGAGCGGCACCCGGAAGAAGTCGCCGAAGTCGTCGGCCTGGGCCAGCTCCTCGCGGCTCGCGAGGGTCTCGTGCCACTTCTCGCTGTGCCGTACGCCGATGACCTCCAGCTTGAACGGCACGTCGAAGAGCTGGCAGATGGCCTCGGCGAGGTCGCTGATGGTGCAGGCGGCGGCCTTGCGGATGAACACGTCGCCGGGGCGGGCGTGGTGGAAGGCGTGCTCGACCAGGTCGACCGAGTCGGCGAGCGACATGAGGAAGCGGGTCATGCCCGGGTCGGTGACGGTGGGCGCGCGGCCGGCCTTGATCTGCTCGATGAAGAGCGGGATCACCGAGCCGCGCGAGTACATGACGTTGCCGTACCGGACGCAGGAGACGGTGGTGGCGCTGTTCGGGTTGTTCCGGGCGTACGCCTGGGCGACCTTCTCCATCAGGGCCTTGCTCATGCCCATCGCGTTCACCGGGTAGACCGCCTTGTCGGTGCTGAGCACCACCACCGAGCTGACCCCGTTGTGGGCGGCGGCCTCGACGACGTTGCCGCTGCCGAGGATGTTGGTGCGCACCGCTTCGAGGGGGAAGAACTCGCAGGACGGCACCTGCTTGAGCGCCGCCGCGTGGAAGACGAAGTCGACGCCCCGGGTGGCCCGCAGCACGGTGTCGACGTCGCGGACGTCGCCGACGTGGTAGCGCACCCGTTCGTCGCCGAGGGACCGGCGCATGGCCTCCTGCTTGGCCTCGTCCCGGCTGAGGATCCGCACCTCGGCGACGTCCCGGTCGAGCAGGCGTCGGGCCATGGTCTGTCCAAAGGATCCGGTCCCGCCGGTGATCAGCACCCGGCGGCCCGCGGTCATCACGCTCATTGGTTCTCCCGTTCGTCATCCGACGGGCGGTTGTCACCCGCCAGCCCGGACGCAGCGCTGCACGCTGCCGCGCGGGCGCCGATCTGCCGGTGGCCAGGCGAAAGCCCCACCGGTTGCGGCACCCGGGTCAACGAAGGCCGACATGGCGGGATACGCGTTTAGCCCAAACACCCCAAACAAGTCGCAGGCGTCACAAAATTGCGGGGAAAAGGTCCGTGTTTGTCGGCTAATTCGCTACTTCGCCGTTCTTCACCTGATACAAACGGTTCCGTGCCGCTCCCTCCCCCGCCAGGCCGCGCGCCGACCGCGTACCCCGGGCTCATCCGGTGACGGCGGCGCCGCCGCGCACCGGAACGGCCCGGCGCCCCCCGCAGCTCGTCGGCCGGGTGGACCCGGCGCCCGTCGGGCAGCGACCGGCCGCCGCCCCGCGCCCCCGACCCCGCCCACACCAACCCGGCGGCAGCCTCCCCGCCGTCCTGGTGCTCGGCGTGATCGCCTTCATGGCCGCACGCCCACCGTGGTGGTCGTTCAACTACGCCGCACCGCTGGCCCTGCTGGCGATCGGGCTCACCGCTCGGCTGCCCCGACTGCGCGGCGTCGACACGTTCGCGCTGCTCCTCGCGTTCTGGGCCGCCGCCAGCGTGCTCTGGAGCAGCCGTACCGACCTCACCCTGCCCGCCGCCTACCGGTACATCTCGGTCTGCCTGCTCCTGGTGGCCTGCCGGCACGTCGTCCGGGCCCGACGCGACCTGCTGCTGGTCGGCTGGGCCTACCTCGCCGGCTGCGTCGTCGTCGCCGTCGAGGTGGTCGCCGGCGCGCGGTCGCAGGGCGACGTGCTGCTCTTCGCGCACCGCTACGGCATCGACGGCAGGGAGGTGAACCTCACCGCGTACACCCTGGCGGTCGGGGTGGTGCTGGCCCTGGCGCTCGCCGTGGCCGGCGCCCACCGGCGGTCGCTGCGGCTGGCGCCGCTGGGGCTCGTCGCCCTGCTCGGGTACGCGGTGCTGCTCACCGGCTCGCGTGGCGCGGCCATCGGCGTGCTGCTCGGGCTGCTCGCCGCGCTGGCGGCGCACCTGCTGCCCCGGCTGACCGGCGTCACCGTCGCCGGGATCGCCGCCATCGCGGTACTGGTGGTGCCGTTCGGGATGACACCGCAGAACGAGATGCTCTGGCTCGACGGGCTGTACGGGCGTCCCACCGGCGACATCTCCGGTCGGCTCTCCATCTGGCCGTACGCCCTGTCGACGTGGTGGGAGTCGCCGCTGACCGGCTCCGGTGCGGGGGTGTTCATCTCCACCAACCCGTTCGAGATCGGGCCGCACAACCTGCTGCTCACCGTCGGCAACGACCTGGGGCTGGTCGGGGTGCTGCTCTACTTCGGCACGATGGCCGCGGCGCTTGTCACCGCCGCCCGCACCGGTCGGACGGCGTTGCTGCTGGCCTGCGCCTTCACCGCCGCCATGCTGCCGATCTGGCTGACCGGGCAGTGGGAGACCGCGCTGGGCTTCTGGCTGGCCCTCGGCCTGCTCACCGCGCTTCCCGGCATCTGGGGTCCGGCGCGGGGCGTCGCGCCCCGGCACGGCCGATCGTTCCTGCGCCGGGCGTCACTCGTCCCGATGGCCGGCGCGGGCCGGTTCCTGCGCCGCTGACCCGGTTCCTACGCCGCTCACCCGGCGTCCCGCCGGTCAGCCGGCGTCGACGCCCTCAAGCGTCGTCCCCGAACCGGAGCGGGGCGCCGGCGGCCGGGCCACCCGGCGGCGGGCGGCCTCCCGCAGCACCTCGGCGAACCGGGCGGCCACCCGGTCCGTGCGGTGGTGCCGCACCGCGTACGCCAGGCCCCGCCGGCCCAGCCGGTCCCGCAGCTCGGCGTCGGCGCAGAGCGTGCCGACGGCCTCGGTCAGGGCCACCTCGTCGTCGACACCGACGACCATGCCGGCGTCGGCCTCGGACAGGTGCGCCATCGAGGCCAGCTCGGCGGGCCCGAACCCGAGCACCGGTCGGCCCGCCGCCAGGTACTGCGGGATCTTCGTGGACAGCGAGTAGCGGGTGTACCGCCGGTGCTCCTCGGCGAACGCCTCGACGTGCACCAACACGTCGGCCCGCCGCAGCACCCCGGGCACCTCGCCGGGCGCCAACGACCGGCCCATCCGGACCGCCGGCAGGCCGGCGAAGACGTCCCCGTACGGGCCGAGGTCCCGCGCCGGGGCGTGCACGGTCAGTCGCGCCGGTGTGCCCCGCTCCACCAGCCGCTGCACCACCTCGCCGATCCGGCGCAGCGAACGCCACCGGTCCAGGTGCAGCCCACCCACGTAGACGAGCTCGACAGGGCCGTCCGCCGGACGCGCCGGCCCCGGCCCGTCGGGGTCGGCGAAGTCGGACGGGGCCACACAGTTGCCGAACGCGGCGAACGGCAGCCCGTACCGGCGCTCGAACTCGCGGGCCATCGCCTCGCTGATCCCCATCCCGTACGACGAGTGCCGCAGCACCTCCCGGACCCCGGCCAGGACGGCGAGCCGGGGCACACCGAGCACCTGCCCGTTCGCGTACAGGGTGCTGGGCCAGTCGTCCATGAAGTGCGGCACCAGCGGCGCGTCGCACTCCTGCGCGGCGGTCACCGCCAGGCGCATCATCCGGATGCTGCCGAGCGTCGCGTACACCACGTCCGGCCGCTGCTCCCGCAGCCAGCCGCGAACGTCGACGGGGACGCGGACCGGGCTGAGGTCGACGAAGGCCCGCAGTTGCGAACGCAGCCGGGCGCGCACCGGGCCGGGCAGCGGGTCGACCGCCTCGGCCGTCGCGACGCGGGCCGGGTCGGGACGGCGGGTGCGCTGCCGGAGGCGGAACAGGTGGTACTCGACGGGCGCGTTGCGCGGGGCGAACCGGGCGAACGTGCCGCCGACCTCCGCACCCGGGCTGGCGTCCTCGGTGTACAGCTGGGCGAGGCGGTCGGGGGGCCAGCCGGCAAACAGGTTCGACAGGGTGATGCCGGTGCCGGTGGAGCGGTCGAAGACGGCGGCGCTCACCACCAGGACACGGGGGAACTCCTCAACGGACGACATGGGCGACGACTCCCTCGGTCTCGGTGGCCGGGCGGCGGTGCCGGCGCAACGTCCGGTGATATCCGTACAGCGCGGCCGGCACGACGGTCAGCGCGTAACCCAGGGCGCCGACCCAGGGCACGGCGGCGACGCCCACCCGGTCGGCCGCGTACCACTTGCCGAGCGCCGACAGCACCAGGAACGCCGCCCAGCCGACGAGTTGCGGGACGATGACCCCGTCGGCGTTCTGCACCATGAACCGGGGCGACAGCGCGGCCTGGAGCAGCCACCAGACACCGAGCCCCGCGAGCAGCCAACGGTCGTCGCCCATCGGCACCGGCAGCCAGGCCGCGAAGAGCCGGTCGCCGAACGCCACGAGCACGGCGGCGGGCAGGCCGGCTGCGAGCACCGACAGCACGGTCATCCGGCGGGTCGTACGCCGCACCCAGTCCAGGTGCCCCTGGGCAAGGGCCTCGCCGTTGGCCGGCCAGAGCGGCACGTTGACCAGGACGACGAGCTGGCCGAGCTGGGACAGCAGCTTCGCCGGCACCACGTACCCGGCCACCGCGGACAGGCCCAGCGCGTGCGCGATGATCAGCGTGTCGGCGTTCGTGGCGAACGAGATGACCACCGTGAGCACGAAGAACAACCCGCTGAGCCGGGTCAGCTCCACTGCCGCGCGGGCGTCGACCGCTCTCGGCGTCGGTCGGATCCCCGGCTCCTGCCGGCCGAAGAACCAGAGCGTGTTGAGCAGGTTGACCAGCAGCGGCGTGGCCACCGACACCGCGACCACCAGTAGCGGTGACAGGTCGGCCCAGACCACCCCGAGGACGGCGGCGAGCGCGGCGAGGCTGCCGGCGGTCTGCCACACGTTGCTCCGCCCGACCTGCTGGTAGGCGTACTGGACGCGGGCGATCAGGGACAGCGGCACGTTCAGCGCGAACGCGGTGAGGCAGATCAGCGAGATCATCCGGGTCTGTTCCGGGGTGACCTGCCCGGTCACGTTGAACAGCGCCGACCACGGCACGGCGCCGGCGGTCAGCCAGAGCAGCCCGGTGAGCCCGAACGCCAGCACCGTGAGGGTCAGGTACGCGCTGGAGACGTAGCGGCGGGCCCGTGCGGTGTCGCCGTGCGCGTAGCAGGGGGCCAGTTTCGTCATCAGCCCGCTGCCCAGACCCAGGTCGGCGAAGGCCGCCATGCCGGCCAGCGAGGCGACCGCCATCCACAGGCCGTACAGGTCGTTGCCGAAGTAGGGAAGCGTCACCGGCACCAGCACGATCGGGACGACGAAACCGGCCACCCGGCTCAGCAGCGCGGTGGTGACACCCGACACCAGCCGGTGGCTGCGACTCGCGCCGGCCGGGCCGGCCCGCCGGGTCCGTTCGGCGACCCCGGACGACATCCCGCGGCCTACTGGCCGGTGAGCACGCGACCGGACATCCAGGACACCGTGCGCTCCAGGCCGGTACGCAGCGGCACCGGCCGCACCGACGGGAACAGCTCCCGCAGCCGGGCGCAGTCGGCCTGCGAGTCCCGTACGTCGCCGGGGCGCGGCGGCTCGTGCACCACGGGCAACGGCCGGCCCATGATGTCCTCCAGTTCGGCGATCAGGTCGAGCAGGGAGATCCGCGCGCCGAAGGCCAGGTTCACCACGTCGGTGGTGGACACCCGGCGGACGATCGCGTCGACGAGCACCGAGGTGACGGTGCCGACGAACGTGAAGTCGCGGGTCTGCCGGCCGTCACCGTGCACCCGCAGCGGCTCACCGGCGAGCGCTGCCGTGACGAACCGGGGCAGCACGGCGGCGTACGCGTGGTGCGCCGCCTGGCGGGGGCCGAAGACGTTGAAGAAGCGGAACGGCAGCACGCCCATGCCGTAGCAGGAGGCGTAGGCGACCGCGTACGCCTCGGCGGCCAGTTTGGAGACCGCGTACGGGGAGACCGGGATCGGGCGGAGCCCTTCCTGCCGGGGCAGCACCGGGTTGGCGCCGTACACCGACGAGGACGAGGAGAGGATCACCTGCGGCACCCCGTGTCGGCGGGCGGCCTCCAGCACCATCAGCGTGCCTGTGGCGTTGGCGTGGTGGCTGGGCAGCGGCCGGTCGATGGAGCGCGGCACCGAGCCGAGGGCGCCCAGGTGCACGACGCTGGACGCGCCGGTGACCGCCTCGTCGAGCAGGTCGGGGTCGAGCACGGTGCCCTGGTACAGCCGGACCGGTTGGTCGTGCAGGTTGTCCAGCAGGCCGGTGGAGAGGTCGTCGACGACCACGATCTCGGTCACCTGGGGGGTCTCGTCGAGCGCCCGCACCAGGTTGGCGCCGATGAATCCGGCTCCCCCGGTCACCACTACCTTCACGAGGTCTCCCCTTCGGCCGGTCGGCGGCGGCCCAGCGGCGGCCGCCAGTGGCACAACGAGCGCTGTCGACCCAGGTCACGCGCGTCGGACCGGCGTGGCGCGTGTCCTCCGATCCGTTCCGTCAGTTGTCAGCCCTGATGGGCGAGTCGGAACGGGAGTGCCGGAGATGCGAATCGGACTGATCAGTCAGTGGTACCCGCCGGAGAACACCTTCGTGCCGGGGCAACTGGCTGGCGAGCTGGCCCGGCGCGGGCACGAGGTGCGGGTGCTGACCACGTTCCCGAGCCTGCCGCTCGGCCGGACCTACCCGGGCTGGCGGCAGCGGTGGAACCACCACGACACCGACGGCCCGGTGGCCGTACGGCGGGTGCCCGCGTACCCGAGCCACGACCGTTCGGGCCTGCGCCGTGCGGTGAGCTACCTGTCGTTCGCGGCGACCAGCGCCCTGGCTGCCCCGCGGCACCTGCGCGACGTCGACGCGCTCTACGTCTACCACCCGCCGCCCACCTCGTACGCCGCCGCCGGGCTGCTGCGCCTGCTGCGGGGCGTACCGGCGGTGCTGCACGTGCAGGACCTGTGGCCGGAGTCGGTGACCCAGTCGGGGATGGCGCCGGCGGGGCTGGCGGGCAGGGCGTTGGACGCGGTCCTCACCGGGGCGATGCGGCGGATCTACCACTCCTGCGCCGGCATCGCGGTGATCGCTCCCGCGATGGCGGAGCAGGTGGTCGAGCGCGGCGTCGACCCGGGGTCGGTACGCACCGTGTTCAACTGGACCGACGAGGCGCTGTTCCGGCCGGTGCCGTGCACCGACGCGGCCCGTACGGCGATCGGCCACCGGGGACGGGTCACCGTGATGTTCGCCGGCAACCTGGGGTTGTTGCAGGGCGTGGACGTGGCGATCCGGGCGGCGGCGGCCGCGCCGGACGCTGTGGATCTGGTCTTCGTGGGCACCGGCTTGGGCGCGGAGCAGGCCCGCAAGCTGGCCGACGCCCTGGGCGCGGCGAACGTCCGGTTCCTCGGTCGGCGTCCGGCGGCGGAGATGGCCGCGCTGTACGCCGCCGCCGACTACCAGTTGGTCATGCTGCGGGACCTGCCGTGGCTGCGCGGGACGGTGCCGTCGAAGTTGCAGGCGGCCCTCGCCTGCGGGGTGCCGGTGCTGATGTCGGCGGACGGCGACGCCGCCCGGCTGGTGGGCGCCGCTGGGGCCGGCCTGGTCTGTCCGCCGGACGACTGGCGGGCGTTGGCCGACCAGTTCGTCGCCGCGGCCGGGGTGCCCGCCGAGCAGCGGCTCGCGATGGGCCGCCGGGGTCGTCAGCTCTACCTGGACCGGATGTCGATGCGGGTGGGTGTCGACCAGATCGAGGACATGTTGAGCAAGGCCGCGGCGCGGGGGCGCGGCCGACGCCCTGCGTGAATTGCCCGATTTATCGGTAAAGGACAGGTACCTCCCTCGATCTCCACCTAGGCTCGTCTGCGGCACGGTCCGGCGCCCGCCGACCGGAGCACCGCTCGGCAGGAGGAGAGCCCGTGGCTCAGGGGTACGGCGCAGCGCGGTCCATCGTGGAGCAGCCGCCGCGACGCTCGGGAGGCGTCACGCCCGCCCCGCTGACCGGTCGGCTCCGGCCGGACGGCCCCGCGACGCCGCCCGGCAGCCGGTGGAACCTGGCGGAGGTCAGCGTGCTACCGATCTGCCTCGCCGCCGTCCTCGGCACGGTCAGCCCGAACCTGGTCTACCAGGGCGGGCTCTGGCTCGCCGCCGCCGCGCTGCTGACCAGCGGTCGGATTCCCCGCACCGGTCCGGCGGACTACCTGGCGATCCTGATCTGCTGCTGGGCCACCGCCACGCTGATGTGGAGCCGCGACGTCGAGAGCAGCCAGACCGCGGTGCGTGCGTGGTGGACCGTCGCCCTGCTGCTGATCGCCGCCCGGCACGTGCTGTCCAGCCGGCGTCGCCTGCTGCTGGTCGCCGGCGCCTACCTCGCCGGCGCGGGATGGACGGCGGTCCAACTGATCCGGGCCAGCCGACTGGACGCGACGGCGCTGCGCGTCTCGCTGGAGGGCGTGGGCGTCAACTACACGGCGTACTGCCTGGTCACCGCCGTCCTGGTCACCGTCCTGCTGATGGTGGCGCGGGTCGGCCCCCGCCCGGTCCGCGCGGCGCTCTGGCTGCTGCTGCCGCTGTTCGGGTACGCGACGATGCTCACCGGAACGCGCGCCAGCCAGATCGCGTTGGCCGCCGTCGCGGCGTACCTGGTCGTGGACCGGCTGGCCGGACGGACCTGGGCCTTCGCCGTCGCCGCCTCGGCCGTCCTGCTGACACTCGTACCGTTCGGACACCTGACCCGCTACCAGCCACAGTGGCTGGCGAACGTGTTCGACCGCCCCCTGGACGACCTCTCCGGGCGGCTGGCGATCTGGCCGGTGGCCGAGGCGTCGTTCTGGGACTCGCCGCTGGTCGGCATCGGCGTCGGCGCGTTTCCGAGCACCAACCCGTACTACGGGGTCGGCGCCCACTCGTTGCTGCTCACCCTCGGCAACGACCTGGGCCTGATCGGGATCGCGCTGTTCGCCGCGGTGATCGGCCTGCTCATCCGGGACGCGGCACCCGGTCTGGGTCGCCGGCACGGGATGCTGGTCGGCGCGCTGATCGTCGCGTGGACGCCGATCTGGCTCAGCGGGCACTGGGAGATCTCGCCGGTGGCGTGGCTGATGCTGGCCCTGTGGTCCCGACTGCCGGTGGCGCTGCTCGACCGGCCCGTCGAGACGCCGCCGGTGGTGCCGAGCACCCGCCCGGCACGGCCACCGATGGGCCTGGTGCGCTGAACGGGCCGTGCCGACCCGGCACGCCGAGCGGGCCCGCGCCGACCTGGTAGCCCCGGGTCAGCCGACCCGGTCGGGGGCGGACGCCGGCACGTCGGCCGGGGCGTCCCGCCCGTCGGTGAGCCCGCACAGGTCGGCGAGGAAGTCGTGCATCCGGCGCCCCTGGGCCACCGGTTCGCGGGTCTCCCGCACGAACCGGGCGCCACCGGCGCCGCGCTCGCGGGCCTCGTGCCGCGGCAGGCTCAACACCCCGGCCAGGGCCGTCCGCAGCCCGTCGACGGTGTCCGGCTCGGCGAAGGCCAGCCAGGGGGTGTAGTCCGCCGGGATGCCCGGTAGGCGGGTGCTCACCACCGGCACGCCGGTGGCCAGATATTCGATGATCTTGGAGGGGAACGACCACCGGACGAAGTCCTGGTCCACCGGGCGGGGGTTCACCAGCACGCTCGCCCGGGACAGCCGGGGCAGCAGCTCGGCCCGGGGCAGCAGTTCCGGGGGCGCGATGCGCGGGTCCACGGCGGCCTGCCCGCGCAGCCATCCCTCCAGCTCGCCGCGCCCGTACACGCACAGCCGCAGGTCGTCACCGGGCAGCCCACGGAACGCCTCGACGAGCCGGTCGACGCCGTAGGCGCGGCTCAGGCCGCCGGCGTAGACGACGTCCCGGGTCTCCACCGGCGAGGGCTCGGCGACGATGGCCGGCCCGGCGACGCAGATGCCCTCCATCACCAGCCGGGGCCGGCCGGGGGCGAAGTCGTCGGCGAGCGCGGGCGTCAGCGCGATCACCCCGGCGCAGCGGGCCAGCGCGGCCCGGACCAGCGCCACGTCGAGCCCGCGCAGCAGCCGGACCAGCCGGCCGTCGGTGGGCAGCGCGACACCCGGCGGGTCGGTGAGCACCGGCACCACCCGGACGCCGCGCCGCCGGGCCCGCAGCACACCGAACCACAGGAACGGCGAGTGCACGCCGTGGACGAGCAGCACGTCGGTGGCCTGCTCCCGCAGCTCCCGGCTCCCGGTACGCCAGGCCGCCCCGAACCGGGTGAGGTGCTTGAGGCCGAGCAGGTTGACGAACGCCAGCAGGTGACCGTCCACGTCGTCCTGTCGGAACCGTCCGGGGCGGAAGCGCACCTGACGGTTGCCCGGCCAGGTGGACACCGGGGCGGCGGACAGCAGGTGCACGGGACAGTCGGCGGCGCGCAGGCTGCGGACCAGGCCCCAGGCGAACGTGTGCGTCTGGGTGGGCATGATGGTGTCCCGGGCGATGATCTCGGCCAGGACGTCGTCCGGCACGGTGAAACCCAGCAGGGTGACCCGAGGGCTGCGCTGGCGCACCCTGCTCACGTCCGGATGATCCGCTGGTAGACCCGGTCGAGTGAGCCGAGCATGACGTCGAGGCTGTAGCTCTCGGCCACCACCTTGCGGCCCAGCTCACCCACGTGCAGCCGCTCGGCGGAGTCGTCGAGCAACGGCGAGAGCGCCCCGGCCAGCGCGTCCGGATCGCCGGCCGGCACCAGCCGGCCACCGCCGGACCGCAGCACCTCCACGTTGCCGCCGACCGCCGACGCGACGACCGGCAGCCCGTGGGCCATGGCTTCCAGCAGCGCGTTGGAGAGGTTCTCGTGCAGGGTCGGGAAGACGAAGAGGTCCGCCGCGCCGAGCAGGTCCGGCACGTCGAGGCGGTTGCCGAGCAGGCGCACCTCGACGTCTCCGGTGTCGGCCAGGGCCGCGGCGACCCCGTCCCGGTCCGGGCCGTCGCCGGCGACCAGCAACACCCGGCGGGCGGCGGGCCGGTGCGGCCGGCGGACCGTGGACGGGGGCAGCCGGCGCAGCGCGTCGGCGAGGACGCCGTAGCCCTTCTCCCAGGTCAGCCGGGACACCGCGATCATGGCCACGTCGTCGGGGCACAGGCCCAGCTCGGCGCGGACCCGGTCCCGGGACGCGCGGGGGTGCGCCGGCAGCGGCACCCCGTTGGGGATCACCCCGACGAACCTCCCGCCCAGGTCGCGGAGGAAGTCCCGCCGGGCCGCGTACTCGCAGACGGTGCCGACGTGGCTGGCCATCCGCAGCGTGGCGGGTTCGGCCCCGTGCACGAGCAGCCGGCGACGCCAGGGCCGGCCGGACTGGCGCAGGTCGCGGACGGTGCCGTGCACGGTGACCAGGATCCGGCGGCAGCCGGCGAGGCGGGCGGCGAGCACGCCGTGGAAACCCTCGTTCTGCAGGCCCCGCACGTGCACGAGGTCGGGGCGGACCTGTCGCAGCAGGCGTACCCACTCGCGCAGCAGCGGCACGTTCAGGCTGCCGTTGCCCTCGTGCTGGTGCATCCGCACGAACTCGTACCTGTCGGCCAGCGGTGAGTCAAGCACCCGCCGCACGGCCGTCAGTGGGCCGTTGGCACCCGGGGTGCCGGCCGAGTGCTGCACCACCACCGGCCGGCTCACGGGGTGACTCCGACCGACGCCGGCAGGCGTCGGGTGCCGCGTGCGGGGAGACGCTGCATGACCTCTCGTTCCGGCAGGGCTCGACGGCGAGCCGGTCCGGGTGTGCGGACCACACCCCGGGTGGTAACGGCGGCGTCGGCGGCCAGGTGACGCCGACGCGCCGCACCCCGACCCGTCACGACGTCACGTCCGTCGCGGTCGCGGCCGGCCGGGACGATCCGCCGGCCAGCACCCGGCGGTAGCCGACCACGGCGGCCGGCAGGACCGTGAGCCCGTAGGTCACGGCCGAGGCGAGCGCCACCCCGCTCAGGCCCACCCGGTTGGCCAGCACGATCTTCAGGGGTACGGCCAGTAGCAGGCAGCCCGCCCAACCGACGAACTGGGGCCGGAGCAGACCGACGCTGTTCTGCACCATGAACAGTGGAGCCGCGACGGCCAGCAGCAGCGACCAGGCGGCGAGCCCGGCGAAGAGCGTGGGCGACACCGGCGGAAGGTCGGTGGCGCGCACCCAGAGCCGCAGCACGTCGTTGCCGACCAGCACGAGCACGATCGCCGGCAGGGCGACGACGCCGGCGGACAGGCAGACCATCCGGCGGGTGACGCGCCGCACCCAGGCCAGGTCACCGCGGGCCAGCGCCTCGCCGTTGGCCGGCCAGAGCGGCAGGTTCACCAGCGTGACGAAGAGCGTCAGCAGGGCGAACATCCGCAGCACCACCGCGTACGTGGCGGCGGCGGGCAGCCCGAGGACCCGGCTGACCAGGAAGCCGTCCAGGTTGAGCACCACCGACGAGAGCACCGAGAGCAGGAAGAACCGGACGCCCAGCCGGAGCAGCCCTCGGGCCGCCGTCGCGCGCACGTGCCGCGGGCGGGGCCGCAGGTCCCGGTCCTGCCAGGCGAAATAACAGACCGAGTTGGCCAGGTTGACCGCCGGGACCGCGAGCACCGCCGCGGCGATGACCGGCACGGGACCGGCCCCACCGGTGACCGCCGCGTAGACGAGGGCGACCGAGACGAGGCTGCCGCCGGCCTGCCAGAGGTTGCTCTGGGCCACCTGCTGGTGGGCGTACTGGACCCGCTGGATGAGGGCGAGTGGGATGTTGACCAGGAAGGCGCCGAAGCAGAGCAGCACCACCGCCCGGGCGTCGCCGGCCACCGCCGGGTCCGTGGCGTTCAGCAGCGCCGGCCAGGGCACCCACCACAGGGTCGCGACCAGCACCGCCGCCAGGAGTACGGACAGCGCGCCCAGCAGCGCGTACGCGCTGGAGACCTCGCGGGCCGCCGGCTGCCGTTCGCCGGTGCCGCGCAACCTCGCGAGCCGGGTCAGCAGCCCGTTGCCGAGACCGAAGTCGGCGAAGAGCGCCATGCCGGTGAGGGAGGTGACCGCCATCCAGAGGCCGTACCGCTCCGCGCCGAGGCTGCGGAAGGCCAGCGGGGTGATCAGCAGTGGCGCGGCCAGGCCGACCATCTTGCCGGCCAGTGCGGACACGATGCCGCCGGCGAGCACACGGCCGCGGGACCTCCGGGTGGGCGGCGGGACCGGTGGACTCTCGGCCGCCGGCCGGTCGACGACGACCAGACCGGGTCGCCCGGCGACGGGGGCCTGGTCGGTGGTCGGTCGTCGCATGCCGTTGCCGCCTCCGCGCGCCGTCGACTGGTCACCCGGTACAACGAAGGTCCGATGGCCCTGGTTGCTGTGTGTAGTCATATCGCTACTGAAAGCGTTCGAGGCTTCCGGTCCGACACGAGGGCGCGAGCGGTCTCCGATCACCCACGATTGCCTAGACTAAACGGCCATAACGGCTGAACAACCCGAATCTCTCTCGAGGGGGGCGGACCGTGGGCGAGCCCACCACGACGACGGACCTGACCCCGGCACCGCGACCCACCGCGACGCCACAGGTGCTGGCGGTGGCCGCCTACCGGTTTCCGCACGGGGACGCGATGTCCAACCGCCTGCTGCAACTGGCCCGCTCGGCCACCCCGCCGGGAGGGACGACCCTGGTGGTGAACGACTGGCCGGACGACGGGTCGTGTCCGCCGGAGAGCCCGGAGCTGCCCTGCGGCGTCCGGCTGATCACGCTGCCCCGTCGCCGCGTCGGCGGCGGGATGGCGGGCCGCTGGCTGCACCGGTACACCCGCCCGCTGCGGGTGCTCGCCGGCCTGCGCGCGGCGGGCGTCCGACCGGACGCCCTCGCCGGGGTGCACCTGCCGCTCAGCCTGTGGAACCTGTCCACCTGGCTGGTGCTGCGCACCGCGGTCCGCTGCCCGGTGACCGTTGACGTGCTCGAACGACACGACCGGGAGCAGTTCCCCCGGGGCTGGCTGACGCCGTACTTCGTCCGGCACCGCTGGGCGTTCTTCCTGGCCGGCCGGCTCGCCGACCGGGTCATCGCCATCTCCGAGACGCTGGAGCGGCACTTCGTCGGCCGGGGCCGCGCGACACTCGTGGTACCGCCCCAGGTGGACTGCGCCGACTACGACGACCCCGCGCCACCCTCACTCGACGACGGACTCCGGCTGCTCTACGCGGGCTCCGCCGGCGCCAAGGACCAACTGGCCGTGGTGCTGGAGGGCATCCGTCGCCTCGCGCCCGAGGACCGCTCCCGGGTACGCCTGGTGATCGCGGGCGTCAGTCGGGACGCGGCCGGCAGCCTCTCCGACCTGGACGCGAGCAGCCCGGACGACCTCGACGACCAGGTGCGCTTCCTCGGTCGGGTGCCCCGCGACCGGGTGCTCGCCGAGCTGCGCCGGGCGCACTTCTCGGTGCTGGTCCGCCCGCCGGCCGGGTACGCGCAGGCGGGTTTCCCGTCCAAGGTGCCGGAGAGTCTGGCCGCCGGCTGCCCGGTGCTGCTCAACCACACGAGTGACCTGCGCCGGTACATCGTGGACGGCCGTGAGGGCATCGTGCTCGACGGCTCCGGGGCGGACGACGTACGGCGCGGCCTGGAACGGGCGCTGCTGCTCGACGACCCGGCCTGGCGGGCGATGAGTCGGGCGGCCCGGGACCGGGCGCGCTGCTTCGACTACCGCGCCTGGACGCCGCTGGTCAGCGACTTCGTCACGGGCGTCACGCGCGGCCCGGACGTCGGCAGCGCAGACGTCGGCGACTCAGACGTCGGCAGCTCGGCTGTCGGCAGCTCGGGCGTCGGCAGCTCGGCCAGCCCGGCCAGCTCGGCGGAGGTCAGCCGCCGCCGGGGCGGGTAGAGCTGCCGCTCGTGGTCCCGGATGGTCTCCAGTGGCCACCGCAGCCGGAGCACCCGGGCCGGGTTGCCGGCCGCCACGGCGTACGGCGGAACGGACCGGGTGACGACCGCCCCGGCGCCGATCACCGCGCCCCGGCCGATGGTCACGCCGTGCAGGATCACCGCGCGGGTGCCGACCCAGACGTCGTCCCCGATGGTCACACCCCGGTCGTGGCTCTCGTCGCCGGGCTTCTTCCTGACCGCGATCATCGGCACGCCGACCTGGTCGATGCGGTGGTTGCCGCCGCGGATGGTCACCTCGGGACCGAACATGACGTTGTCACCGATCCGGATCCGCCCTCGGGCCGCCATCAGGATCGGCCGGTAGCCGAGGTCCACGTTGTGTCCGACCTCGATCGTCTCGCAGGTGTAGACGCCGTCGGGGTCAAAGGTGAAGTTGTCTCCCCGAGCGGCGAACCGGTTGGCGAGGGCGAGACCCCGGACGGCCCGGCGCAGGCGGGCACCGGTGTCCGCGAGCCGGTGCAGCGCCCGGACCACCGGGCCGACGACGGCACCGGGCCGGCCGGCCGCCACCCGCATCAGAATCCCGCCCGGCCGGCACCGACCTGCTGGGGTACCCCGTAGATCTGACGGATCACCGCGGCCTTCTCGGCGGCCGGCAGGTGCCCGCACCCCAGCGACCGGGCGCGCATCCGGTCGAGGTAGTCGTCGACGCTGCGGATCACCCGGGCCGGAACGCCGGCCGCGACACTGTTGGCCGGGATGTCCCGGGTGACCACCGAGCCGGCGCCGATGATGCATCGGTCGCCGATCGTCACGCCGGGCAGGATGGTCGTCCGTACCCCGAGGTAGACGTCGTCCCCGATGGTGATCGGCGCGGTCCACTCGAGATCGGGCACCTCCCGGCGCAGGATGAGCGTGCCGCCGTCGTGGGTGATGAACTGGACTCCGGCGGTGACGTAGACGTTGTCTCCGAGAGAGACGAGCCACGGTTCGGAGCCGAACATCGCGCGGTCGATGCCGTAGAACCGGACCCGCCCGCGCAGGTCGACCCCGAGGGACCGGGCGAACGCCTCCGGGTCACGGGCTGCGGCCCGCCGGTCCCGCAGGGCGTTCGCCACGCCGCGCACCATGCTCAACAACGCTGTCTCCGTCTCCACTGTCGATGGTTGATCACGCGGTCCGAAGTGTAAATTCGACGACTTGCGCGTATTGCCGAAATCCGAGAAATACCGACAAATCTGGCAATCGCCGCGCGGGTGACCGGCCCTGGCGACGGCGTGAACGCCCGCCCGGACCACTCGACCGGCGAGGAAAGGCCCCGGCGCGGCCGTGTCCGGCGACGGATGCGTCGAGTTGATCGGTCATGCTGTTTGTCCGCATGTCTGGAAATGTCCAGTCGTCGTACCGGCGCCGGGCGGCCTCGTGACCGACACCGTGCACCTGTCACCACCCGACGTCGGGCCGCTCGAGGAGTCGTACCTGATCGCCGCCCTGCGCTCCGGGTGGGCCGCGCCTGTCGGTCCGGACCTGGAGGCGTTCGAGCGGGCGATCGCGCGACGGGTCGGCACCGACGGCGCCGTGGCCGTCAACTCGGGGACCGCCGCCCTGCACCTGGCCCTGCTGGGCGTCGGTGTCGGGCCGGACGACGTGGTCATCGTGCCCACGCTCACCTTCGTCGCCACGGCGAACGCCGTCCGGTACATCGGCGCGCGCCCGGTCTTCGTGGACTGCGACCCCCGGACCGGCAACGTGGACGTCGACCTCGTCGACGGACTGATCCGGCGGCTGCGGTCGCGGGGTGAGCGGGTGGGCGCGATCGTCCCGGTGGACATGTTCGGCAGTTGCGTCGACTACGGCGCCCTGATCCCGATCTGCGCCGAGGCCGGCGTGCCGGTGGTGGAGGACGCCGCGGAGGCGCTCGGCGCCAGCCACGCCGGACGGGCCGCCGGATCGTTCGGGGAGGTGGGCGTGCTCTCCTTCAACGGCAACAAGATCATGACCACCTCCGGCGGCGGGATGCTGGTGTCCGACGACACCGCGCTCCTGGCACGGGCTCGCCACCTGGCCACCCAGGCCCGCGAACCGGCACGACACTACGAGCACCGCGAGACGGGCTACAACTACCGGCTCAGCAACCTCCTCGCGGCACTCGGCCGGGCCCAGCTGGTCCGGCTGGACACGATGATCGCCCGACGCCGCCGACTGCGTGACAGCTACGCCAAACTCTTCGCGCCGGTGCCGGGGGTACGGCTGCTCAACGCCGAGGACACCGGCTCCAACTGCTGGCTCACCGTCATCACGGTCGAGCGGGACCGGTGCGGTTGGACGGCCGACGACCTGGCGATCCACCTGGCCGAGCGGAACATCGAGACCCGACCGGTGTGGAAGCCGATGCATCTCCAGCCCATGCACCTCGGAGCGGAGTGCCTGCTCACCGGCGCGGCGGAACGACTCTTCGCCGACGGCGTCACCCTGCCCAGCGGGAGCGCCCTGACCGATCCGCAGACCGCCCGGGTGTTCGCCGCCATCGACGAGTTCCTCGCCCTGCGGGCCGGCGGGTAGCCGCCGCGTCGACGTCGGGCCGAAGCCGAACTGGCACGGGACGTGGGCCGATCAGGTGGCGATGAGAGGCGGTCCGGCCTGCCCGGTTCCCCCGGGACAGGCAGGAAATCGCGCCAATACCCGAAAAACGGTTACCAAGGATGAGTCTGCCTGTAACAAGGACAAAGGGCGCGGTACGCCCTTCTGCCAGGCACGGCGGAAGCAGTCGGAAAGACGGGCAGGGAGCCAGACATGCCGCAGGACACCGAGCACACGGACCACGCGCAGCGGCAGACGCGACGAGCCAGGGCACGCCGCCGCGCCGTCGCCTTCCTCGCCACCGACACCACCGCCTGGATCGGCGGTTTCGTCGCCGCCGCCTGGACCCGGTTCGAGTTCCACCTCCCCCCGGGCCAGCTGGGCCGGGCCGCGGCGATCGGCGTCCTCGCCGCGATCGTGCACGTGGCGGTGGCGGCGGTACGCCGGCTCTACTCCGGACGTCACCCGCTGGGCAGCCTCCAGGAGGTCCAGGGTGTCGCCGGCACCGCCATCACGACCGCCGCCATCGTCCTGCTCGGCCTGCTGCCCAGCGGCCACCGGCCGATCCCGGCGAGCACCCCGCTGGTCGGCGGCGCACTCGCCCTGCTCCTGATGCTCGGCGCCCGGTTCGCGTACCGGAACCGGCGGGACCTGTCCCTGCGCCCGGACGTCCGCTCCTCGACACCGGTGCTGCTGTTCGGGATCGGCGACGCCGGACAGGAGCTGCTGCGCGCCCTGCTCGGCGATCCGCGCGGCCGGTACCTGCCGGTGGGAGCCCTCGACGACGACCCCGACAAGCGCGACCTGCGCATCCGGGGCGTACGGGTGCTCGGCGGGCGGCACGACGTCGGGCGGGCCGTGCGACGCACCGGCGCGAAGGCTGTCATCTTCTCGGTGGCGAACGCCGACGCCGCGCTGATCCGTCAGATCCGCGAGGCCACCCTGGCGGCGGACGCGGTGTTCAAGGTGCTCCCCCCGGTACGCGACCTGGTCGACCACCGGATCACCGTCACCGACGTGCGGGACGTGCAGATCAGCGACCTGCTCGGACGCCGCCAGGTGGTCGGCGACCTGCCCCTGGGTACGAACAGCCTGGCCGGACGGCGGGTCCTGGTCACCGGCGCGGGCGGCTCGATCGGCTCCGAACTCTGCCGCCAGGTGTTGAAGGCCGACCCGGGTGAGCTGATGATGCTGGACCGCGACGAGTCGGCCCTGCACGGCCTCCAGATGTCGCTCGCCGGACGGGCACTGCTGGACGGCCCCGAGCTGATCCTCGCCGACCTGCGGGACGACGAGGGCATCCGGCGGATCATCAGGGAGCGACGGCCGGAGATCATCCTGCACGCGGCGGCGCTCAAGCACCTGACGCTGCTGCAACGGCACCCCGGCGAGGCCGTCCAGACGAACGTGTGGGGCACCCTGTCGGTGCTGGACGCCTGCCGGGACGTGGACCGGTTCGTCAACATCTCCACCGACAAGGCGGCCAACCCGGTGAGCGTGCTCGGGTACTCCAAGCGGATCACCGAGCGGCTGACCGCGCACGCCGCGTCCCGGTTCCCGGGGACGTTCCTGAGCGTCCGGTTCGGCAACGTGTTGAGCAGCCGCGGTTCGGTGGTGACGGCCTTCCAGCGGCAGATCGAGGACGGCAGGCCACTGACCGTCACGCACCCCGAGGTCACCCGCTACCTGATGACCGTGCAGGAGGCGGTCCACCTGGTGCTCCAGGCCGCCGAGATCGGCCGCGACGGCGAGGCGCTCGTGCTGGACATGGGTGAGCCGGTCCGCATCGCCGACCTGGCCCGGCAGATGGCCGAGCAGGCGTCGAGCACGGTGCCGATCGTCTACACCGGCCTGCGCCCGGGAGAGAAGCTGCACGAGGACCTGCTCGGCGCCGGGGAGGTCGACGCCCGACCGCTCCATCCCCTGGTGTCCCACGTGGCCGTACCGCCGCTCGACCCGGCGGATGTGAGCGGACTCGACCCGTACGACGACACGGCGAAGGTCATCCAGCACCTCGCCCTGCTCAGCGCCCAGCCGAGCGACCCGACGGTCCACGGGCCGCTGGGCGTACCCGTGCGGTCGCACTGATCGACCGCGACCGGGCACGGCCGGTGCGTCCGCATCCAAATCCCCTCACCGACAGTTATGCCGGGAGGACCCAGAGCGATGTCGCACCGCGGCACTCGCATCGTCGGGCGCGTCTTCGCGACGCTCGCCCCGAGATCGATAGGACCGACACTTTGCGGGCCCCCGACGGCAGGTTCGAGCGGCCGGAACAGCCGGACCCCGGGTCGCCGGGGCCGGGGCTCGCCGTCCAGACGGTCGAGCCGCCTCAGCCGGCCGCCCCCGCCGCCCCGAGTCCCGGTCGCGGTCGCCGGCTGCTGTCCTGGATCGCCACCGCGGCACTGAGCCGGGCGGTCAGCGCTGTCGTACCACTCTTCCTCCTGCCGGTGACCCTCTCCTACCTCGGCACCGATCTGTACGGCCTCTGGGCGGCCGTCCTCGCGGTCACCGGGATGGTCGCCTTCGCCGACCTGGGCGTCGGCCTCGGCCTGATGACCAGACTCGCCGCCTGCCGGGTGGACGGCGACTCGGACACGGCCCGGCGGTACGTCTCCAGCGCCTACGCGGCGGTCTGCGGCATCGCGCTGCCGGCGTGCGGCCTGCTCTGGCTGCTGGGTGGACTCGTGCCGTGGCCGCTGCTGTTCAACGCCACCGGAACGGCCGCGCGCGACGCCCACCTCGTCGCCCTGATCTGCCTGACCGCCTTCCTGCTCAACATCCCGTTGTCGCTCGTCGCCCGGGTGCAGTACGCGTACCAGCAGGTGGCCGTCAGCAACGTCTGGCAGGCGGCCGCGAGCGGCCTCTCGCTCCCCCTCGCGCTCGGCGCGGTGTTCGCGGGGCTCCCCCCGATAGCGGTGATCGCCAGCATCGCCATCTCCCCGTTGCTGGTCAACGTCGCCAACACGGTGTGGACGTTCGGCTGGCGCCTGCCGCAACTGGCGCCCCGACCGCGATTCGTCGACCGTCGGGGAATCCGCGACCTGTTCGCGCTCGGCGGCCTGTTCTTCCTGGTGACGCTGGTGATGGTGCTGGCCGACAACGCCGACCCGCTGATCATCGCGCACATCCTGGGCCTGGCCAGCGTCACGGCGTACGCGGTGCCGGCCAAACTGTTCACCCAGCTCGGCGCACTCGTCACGCTCGTCAACCAGCCACTGTGGCCGATGCACGGCGAGGCCCTGGCACGCGGCGACCTCGCCTGGGTACGCCGGACCGTCCGCCGGATGACAGTCGTCTCCACGCTCATCGCGCTGCTGCCGTCGACCTTCCTGGTGGTGTACGGCGAGCGGTTCTTCGCGGCGTGGCTTCCGGTCCCCATCGGCAGCCGGTCCCTGCTCGTCGGCCTGGCCTGCTGGTGGCTGGTGCTGGCCGCGATCTCGCCGCGCTTCATGGTGCAGAACGCCGCCGGGGTCGTCCGCCCGCAGCTCTTCGGTTACCTGCTCTACCTACCACTGTCCATCGTCGGCAAGGTGTTCGGCGTGCACTGGCTGGGACTCTCGGCCGCGCCGTTCGTCGCCGTCGTCGTCTACAGCCTCACGGTCGTCCCGGCTGCCATCTACGGCTACCGGCGGACGCTCTCCGTGCGGGCCACCTGAGAGAGGCGGATCCACTGATGCTGTCGCAGGAGGAACATCCCCGGGTGCTGGTGGTGAGCCACACGCCGTTCAGCCGGGTCAGTGGCACCGCCATGACCCTGTCGAACCTCTTCTCCGGTTGGCCGAAGGACCGCCTGGGGCAGGTGCACACCGGCAACATCGCGCCGTCGACCGAGGTGTGCGAGACCTTCTTCCACTTCCCGCCCCGGGACCACTACCTGCCGATCCAGTACTACTCGATGCGGATGCTGGGCTGGAACGGTCGCACACCGTTGCAGCAGAGCCGGCCTATCGCCGCCGTACACGCCGCGGCGGAGAGCCGCCCGGCCATGGCCAAGGCCTACGCCCAGCTGCGCGCGACCGCCGACCTCAGTCCCATCCGGGTTCCCCGGACGCTCACCGACTGGATGCGGGACTTCCGCCCGGACGTCGTCTACTCCATGCTCGGCAGCGTCCGGCTGACGAGGATCACCGCTCTCGCGGCGCGTACCTGCGGCGTCCCCGTCGTGCCGCACTTCACCGACGACTGGCCGGCGACGCTGTACGACAAGGGTGAACTCCTCGGGCGGGCCAACCGGTCCGTGCAGGAGTCCATCGCGCGGCTGCTCCGGCTGGCTCCGCTCGGCATGGTCATCAGCCGGCCGATGGCGCAGGAGTACGCCAGGCGGTACGGCATCCCGTTCAGCCCCTTCGTGAACTGCGTCGACGAGACCTACTTCGCCGCGCCCCGGGAGGAGACGGACCAGCGACCGACGACGGAGCTGGTGTACGTCGGTGCCCTGCACCTGAACCGGTGGGAGTCGCTGCGCGACATCGGCGCCGCCCTGGACCGGCTGGCCCAGGACGGCCGACCGGTCCGGTTGACCATCCACGCTCCGGAGAAGGACCTCGCCCGGTACGGCCGGCACTTCGCCCACCTGGAGCGGGTGCGCCTCGGGCCGTCGCTGGCGAGCGACGAGGTGCCCGCGGCGCTGCGGTCGGCGGACGTCCTGGTCCACATCGAGTCCTTCGACGAGGAGATCCGGCGGTACACCCGCTACTCGGTGTCGACGAAGATCCCCCAGTACCTGGCCTCGGGCCGCCCCATTCTCGGCTACGGTCCCGCCGAGGTGGCGTCGATGGACCACATCCGCGCGGCGGACGCCGGCGTGATCGTCGGTACGAACGACCCGGCGGCGCTTGTCGGTGACCTCGCCAGGCTCTGCCGTGACGCGGCGCTGCGCCGGCGGCTGGCCCACAACGGGGTCGACTTCGCACGGCAGGAGCACGCGAGGGAGAGCGTGGCCGCGCGGTTCGCCGCCACGCTCCGCTCGGCGGTGGACGTCGCATCCGGCCGGCAGGTGCCCCAGCGGCGAGCTGAGGTGGGGAGGTGAGACGCTCGGGTTGGGTCGCCTGTGTGGGCCCGTTCCTCTTCCCGTGGGGTGAGGCGGGGTCGCGACGTGTCCACGGCCTGGCGGCGTCGCTCGCCGCCGCCGGCTACGACGTGGTGGTCGCCGGCGGTGGGGCGGAGCCGCGCACCGTCACGCCGCTGCCGGGCATCGACGGGCCGGGCTCGGTGGCGTACGTCGGCCTCGCGGAGAAGCCGCCGCCGGACGCCGGGGCGCTCGCCAGTTCGATCCAGACGTTGGTGCGCTGGGGTCAACTGACGGTCCGTTGGCTCGACGCCCAGCCGACCAGACCCTCGCACGTCCTGGTGCACGGCGGTCAGGCCCAGTACATGTACCACCTCCAGCGCTGGTGTCGTCGTCACGGCGTGCCGTTGATCGTCGACGTCGTCGACTGGTTCAACGGACGCTACGTGCGCGGCGGGTACCTCGGGCCGTTGCACGCCAGCATGAAGCTCGCTCTGCACCACTACTACCCGCGGTGCGACGGCCTGATCGCGATCAGCTCGTACCTGGAGAACCACTACCGTCGTACCGGCAAGCCGCTCCTGCGGGTGCCACCCACGCTCGACGTCAAGGGCCTGACGCTCGACGCCCGGCAGACCGCTGCCGGCTCGTCCGGGCTCACCCTCGCCTACGCCGGCAACCCGCACGGGAACAAGAAGGACCTGCTGGGCACCGTCATCGAGGCGGTGAGCCGTGTCCAGCGCGAAGGCGCGCACGTCGAGTTGCGCATCTACGGTCCGACACCGGACGAGGCACGCGGCCTGTTCGACGGCCGGGCGCTGCCCGACGGTGTGCGGTGCCTGGGTCGCCTCCCGCAGGCCGAGGTGGCGGACGCCCTCCAGAACGCCGACTTCACAGTCCTGATCCGCCGACCGGAACGGGCGACCGACGCGGGCTTCTCGACGAAGTTCTGCGAGAGCCTGGCCAGCGGCACACCGGTGATCGCCAACCTCACCAGCGACATGGGGAGATACCTGCGCCCGCACCGTGAGGGGCTCGTCTGCCGGGACCACACGGTCGCCGAGGTCACCGAGGCGGTCCGCACCGCCGCCCGGTTGAGCGACGCCGATCGCGCCCTCATGCGCCAGGCCGCCCGCAGCCAGGCCCTCGAGTCGTTCGACTACCGGGCCTACGCGGAGCCGATCGGCAGGTTCTTCCGGAACTGGGACTGACGGTCCTGGGCTGCCGCGAACTGCCGGCGCCAACTGTTGAGCGACTGCATCGCCCAGAGCCCGAGCAGCGTGGCCATCCCGACGATGGATTCGGGCGCCATACCGAGCTGGTTGTTGGCCGGCACGTAGACGACGAGGATGCAGAGCTGCGCGAAGATCAACGTCGGGACGACCCGGCGGGAGGACACCGCCGCACGCCACGAGCCGGCGAAGAGCCAGCCGATCAGCCCCATGAGCAACGCCGCGCCCGGAAACGTGAGGTCCGAGGCGAGCCAGGGATAGATGGTGGCCCAGTACATGCGCGCCGGCCAGCCCTTCTCGTGCTCCGTCCGGTCGGGAAAGGGCGGGTGGTCGGTCAGGTCCACTCCGAACCTCTGCTCGGCGAAGATCGCCGCGGACGGTGAGCTGCCGAGGCCACGGGACCACTCGAAGGGCACCTGGAGGTTGTAGGAGAGCCCGAGGTAGCCGTGCGTCGGGTAGCCGATCACGTCCGCGACGCCCTCGGCCACCGGCGTACCGACGACCCGCTCGACCGTGGGGTTGACCTGGACCAGGGCGCCGGTGGTGCCGAACTCGGTCGCCCGCGTGGCATGACTGTGGACCATGTAGATGGCCAGCAGTCCGAACGCCACCCCGACCACCACGAGCGCCCCGCGACGTCGCGAGCTGGTGCGCCGCCGACGCCTGACCGACGCCCGGGCGACGAGCATCCCCGCCGCCAGCATGATGGCGACGTCACCGAGCCCCTTCGTGGTGCCGATGAAGAGGTAGAACGCCATGTGCAGCGCCGTACCGGCCATGCCGGCGAGCCGCAGCCAGGCCGGGAGGCTCCGCCAGTGGACCACCAGCAGCGGTACCAGGGCCACGCTGAGGACGCCGAGCGGGAACAGGACGTTCATCCACGGGCTCGTCGTGCCGGTGCCCTGCTGGTAGATCTCGAACTTGTTGAGGTAGCCGGTGGCGGGTGCCCGGATGCTCGCCCACACGCTCCGCGGGCCGGTGGCGCCGAACTCGGCCAGTCGCGTCAGGCTCACCACGACGTAGTAGACGGCGCTGGCCAGGACCAGCTGGCGTACCTGTCGGATGCGGTCGACGGAGTGGGTCACGACGGCCACGGCCGGCGGGCGGCGCGACATCTGCGCCACGTATCCGCCGGCGAAGAGAGCTGTCGCCGCGAACACGAAGACGCAGAGCTGGCCCGGATTGACGACCTGGCTGGCCAGCCCGGTCAGCCAGAACGCGCCGAACGTGCCGAGCAGCCACGCCAGGGCGAGCCACAGGGGAAGCCAGGTCAGCGTCCGGGAGCGGGGTCTGCCGGCGGTGGACTCGGCCCGCGGCGCGCGGCGGTCGCGCTGCGGCGACGGTGTGAGCCTGGCGTCGTCGACGTCATCGCGGGACGATCGGTGCCGACCACGGCTGATGCCGTCGACGGTGGTCACCACCGTCCACTCCCGACCGGCGGTCCCGGCGGCCGGGCAGCACGGGGCCGCGGCGGGTCACCCCGTCGAGCGCACCGCGATTCCCCACGCCAGAACTCCCAAGACACACCACGCGCAACGACCTCACGACCGACGAGGCAACGCGGAAACGACCGGTGTGGCCTCGAATCGGGAATTCCTGAACACGCGGTCATAGTCCGTCTTAATTGCGTGAATCACCTCTAATGACCTGATAGCGTCGGCGGCACTGTTTCGAGCTGCCTGAGTTCGGCATTCGCGAACAATCCCGCAGACCACGCTCGCCTCCGCCGCGCCCAAGGGATAGCTGATGGTGAAGAACCCCCTCCGCGCGATCGCCGCGGACCTGCGCGCCCTGGGCGGATCAGCGCCGCTGCGGGCGGCGTACGAGACCTCCAAGCGCACCGGATTCCACGCCGTCCTGTTCCACGCACGGGCACACCGCCACCACCCGGCGGCGCCGGTGCCGCTGACCAACGCGCGGCCGATCAGCGACGAGGCCGAAAGGCGCTGCCTGGACGACGCCCGACGCGTCCTGCACGACGGCCTGCGGGTCTTCGGCGGCCGAGTGGCCACGGGCGTGTCGGCGCCGTGGTGCACCGATCCCCTGAGCGGGCAACCGTGGCCGGCCGACGAACCGTGGTGGCGCATCGACATCCGTTCCGACGCACGACTGTCCGACGTGAAACACATCTGGGAGGCGGCCCGGCACCGCGACCTGGTCGTCCTGGCGCGCGCCGCCCGCCTCGACCCGGACGGCCCCTGGCAGGACGGCCTCGACGGCCTGCTGCGGACCTGGTGCGACCAGTCCCCGCCGGAGCGGGGCGTGAACTGGTACTCGAGCCTCGAACTCGCCCTGCGCGCCATCGCCTGGAACCAGATCCTGACGCTCGTCGGCGAACGACTCCCGTACGACGTGACGACCGCCATGGACCGGCTCCTGCTGGCCAGCGCCCGCCACCTGATGGTCGAGCTGCCGTACACGGTGAGCAGCATGCGCAACAACCACATGCTCGGAGACGCGCTCGGGCTGATCCTGCTCTCCCGGATGTACCCCACCGCGCCACGCGCCCGGCTCTGGGCGCGCACCGGGGAGAGGATGTTCGCCGCCCAGCAGCGCCGGCACTTCGGACCCGACGGCCGCATGATCGAGGATTCGCTGTCGTACCACCGCTTCGTCCTCGAGATGCTCACCGTGCGGACGCTGCTCGGCGGCGCGCCGGCGAGCGTCCTTCGTGACCTGCGCGCGGCCAGCCTGCACCTGGCGCGGCTTGGCGTGTTCGACGGGGACGTCCCGCAGTACGGCGACTGGGACGAGGGCCGCGTGCTCGCCTCCTCCGGCGATCCGCTGGACGTGGCCGGCTCGACCGCGCTCGGGCTCGCGCTGTGCGGTGAGCGGCTGCCCGCGCGGTGGTACGCCGACCTCGACGAACTGGCGTGGTACGCGCCGGCGCCCACCAGAGATGCCGCCGGGGAGGAATTCGGCGCGGCCACCCCAGGACGGTCCCCGTCGACGACCTCCGGCGGCATCGCGGTGGTCGACCGGGGGCCGTGGCGGGTGTGGTTCAAGGTGGACGGCGGCCCGTCGCACGGCCACGCCGATCTCACCTCGGTCTGGATCAGGCACGGCGGGCCCTGGCTGGTCGCCGACCCGGGCACGGGCACCTACAACGGGCCGCTGGAGGTCCGCAACGGGCTGCGCACCTCGGCCGCCCACCCGGTGCGCCGGCCGGACGGGCAGGACCAGCTCGTCCCGCACCGCGCGTTCCGCTGGCGGCACACCGCGCGCGGACACCTCGGGCCGCCGCTCGACCTGCCGGACCGCACCGTCCTGTTCGGGTGGCACGACGCGTACGAGCGGGGCGAGCGCCCGGTCCGGGTCGGCCGTGCCGTCGTGGTGGCCGACCAGTACGTGGCGATCGTCGAGTTCGCCGATCCGCAGGCGTCCGTCGGGACCTGGTCGCTCACCGTCCCACTGCACCCCGAGGTGATGGTGGAGGACGACACCCTCGTCGCCGGTGGAACCAAACTCCACCTCTTCGGGCTGGACGGTCACACGGCGGTACGGGGACGGTCGGCCCCGTTCGCGGGCTGGCACAGCCGGACGTACGGGCGCTGGGAGCCGGCGACGTGGATCACCGCCGAGAGCCGGGCCGACACCGCCGTGTGGGGGTTCGGCACGGTGGCCGGGTCACCGCCCACACCTGACGCCCTCGACGGTTACGCGTTCGAGGTGACCTGGAGCGACGGTGGCGCGTCCCTGGCCGTCACGCACCTCGCCTCCGGGACGGTCCGACACGTGCGAGCGCCGCGATGACACACCGCAGGGTCCTCGTCCTCAACCACTTCGCGGTCCCCCCGGGTCAGCCGGGCGGCACCCGACACGTCGAGCTGTTCAGCCGACTCCCCGGCTGGACGTACGTGATCCTCGCCGGTCGCCGCAACATGATCACCGGCGCGCCGCAACGCCCCGAGCCCGGCTTCCATCCGGTCGCCGTGACGCCGTACCGGGGCAACGGTCTGGGCCGGGTGGTCAACTGGGCGAGCTACGCGGTGACGGCCACGGCGGCCGGCCTACGGCAGCCCCGCCCCGACGTGGTCTACGCGTCCTCGCCGCACCTGCTCGCCGGCCTCTCCGGCTGCGTGATCGCGACGCTGCGCCGCACGCCGTTCGTCCTGGAGGTGCGGGATCTGTGGCCGCGGGTGCTCGTGGAGATGGGCACGCTGTCCGAGACGTCGCTGGCGAACCGCGCGCTGGAGCGCCTGGAGCGGTTCCTGTACCGGCGCGCCGACCGGGTCGTGATCATGGCGCCGGGCGTCCGGGCGGCGATCGAGGGCAAGGGCGTGGCGCCGGAGCGGATCGCGTTCATCCCGAACGCGGCCGACCCGGAGGACTTCACCCCCAGCGCGCCCCGCGACGAGCTGCGCCGCCGCTACGGCTTCACCCGCCGAACCGCCGTGTACGCGGGCGCACACGGCCCGGCCAACGGGCTCGACCTGCTGCTGGCCGCCGCCGAGGCGGTGCCCGAGGTCGACGTCGTGCTGGTGGGCTCGGGCGTGGAGAAGCAGCGCCTGCGGGACAGGGCGCGCGCCATCGGCACCGTACGGTTCCTCGACCCGGTGCCCAAGACCGAGATCCCCGACCTGCTGCACGCGGCGGACGTCGGGCTGCACGTGCTCGCCGACGTCGAGCTGTTCCGCGCCGGTGTCAGCCCCAACAAGGTGTTCGACTACATGGCGGCCGGGCTGCCGATCGTCACCAACAGCCCGGGAATCGTCGGTGACCTCGTCATGGGCGCCGACGCCGGCTGCGTGACCCCGCCGGGTCACCTCGCCCACGGCCTCGCCCAGATGGTGCAGGCGAGCCCGGACGAGTTGACGAAGATGGGCGCGGCGGGCCGGCGCTGGATCCGGGAGCACCAGTCGCGCTCGGCGATGGCCCTCGCGCTCGCGCGCCTGCTCGCCCCGCTTGTCGACGGCGAGGACGACGCCCCGCGCTGATCCGGCCCCTCGGCGGCACTTCCGTCAGAGGGTGAAGCCGCTGCTCACGCTGCTGTCCGCGTCGAGCTGCGTGGGCAGGCGCGACGGCTGCTCCTCGGCGCCGGTCAGCGCGGCGACAGCGGACAGCGCCGCCCGGGTCGTCCCGAGCGACGCCTCGAGCGCGCCGTCGTCGGACGCGTCGCCGGCGATCACCGCCCGCGTGTGGGCGAGCAGCTCCCGGTGTCCCTTGCCGCCGGGCACCCGCTTCACCTCCCGGCCGTCGATCTCCAGACGCTGGAAGTCGTCGATCAGTATCGTGCGTCCCCGGCCGAGGACCTCCAGCCGTTCCTTGGGCGTACGCCGGTGCCCCCGGGTGGAGTAGGTGATCGTCGCGGTGGACCCGTTCGGGTAGCCGAGCAGGACGCTCACGTCCTCCTCCAGCCCCGGCTCACCACGGCCGCTGCCGTACGCGGACACGACCCGGGGCTGCTCGCCCACCAGCCACGACGCGAGGTCCAGGAAGTGGCACACCTCGCCACGGACACGACCGCCCTGACGCCGGTCGTGGTACCAGTGCGAGTCCGGCAGTTGCCCGGCGTTGACCCGGTAGGCGACGGTGATCGGCCCGGACCCGGCGGCGAGCGCCGTCCTGGCCGCGACGACCATCGGCGCGTGCCGGCGGTTGAAGCCGACGAACAGGTGCCCGGAGTTGCGCTGGTACGCGGCCGTGACCTCGTCGAGTTCGTCCTGCGTCAACGCGAGCGGCTTCTCCACGAAGACGTGCTTGCCGGCGTCGAGCGACTGCACCACCAGGCGGGCGTGCGAGTCGTGGCGACTCAGGACGAACACGACGTCGACGTCGTCGCGGACCAGCAGGTCCTCCACGGTGGGCGCCACCACGCCGATACCGTTGCGCTCGGCCGCGTGGCGCGCCGACAGGCCCTTGGCGGACGTGATGGCGGCGAGGTCGTCCGCCCAGCCCGCCGCCTTGAGCGCGGGCAGGAACGTGGCCTTGGCGTAGTTTCCGGCGCCGATCAGGCCGGCCCGTGGCGACGTCGAGCTACGGCGCGGCCGGATCGTGATGGTCTGCCGGGACGGCTGCGCGGGAGCCGAGTAGTCGAGCTGCACCGCGAGCGAGCGCGGATCCGACGCCAGCACCTCGTACGCCGAGGTCGCCTGCTCCACGTCGAAGACGTGGGTGACCAGGTCGTCGACCGCGATGCGTCCACCGGCGACCAGATCGAGGTACGCCTCGATGTTGCGTCGCGCCGTCCAGCGCACGTGGCCGATCGGGTAGTCGATGCCCCACTCCTCGTACGCGCGGTCGTAGCGGCCGGGGCCGTAGCTGCGGGCGAACCGCAGATCCAGCTCGCGTTCGTAGAACCGCCGGCGGTCGAGGTCCAGGCCGACGTCACCGACCACGACCAGCCGGGCCCGGTCGCGGGCGATCTCGGCGCTGCGCGCGACCGGCTCGGACGAGGCTGTCGCCGCCGTGATCAGGACCGCGTCGACGCCCCGGCCCCGGGTCAGTTCCCGGATCTGTTCGGTGGTCGCCGCGCCGGCCTCGACGAGACCGACCGCGCCACCGCCCTCGGCCAGCTCGGCGGTCCACCGGCGCAGGTCGACGCCGATGACGGTGAGGCCCGACGCGAGCGCCAGGCGTACGGTCAGCTGCCCGACCAGACCGAGGCCGACCACGGCGATCGAACCGCCGAGCCCCACCTCGGCCTGCCGCAGGCCCTGCAACGCGATGGCCGCCACCGCCCCGAACGCGGCCGCCTGGTCCGACACCGAATCCGGTACGGGTACCGCGAGCAGGCCCGGCACCGCCTGGTACTCGGCGTGCCCGGCGGACGCGGTGGCCACCCGCATACCGGGGCGGATCCCGTCCGTCGCGGTGCCGGCGGTGACGACGACACCGGCGGCGCTGTACCCCAGCGGCATGTCCTCGTCGAGCCGGCTGCGCACCGCGGCGAGCGTCGACCGCACTCCGCCGGTGCGCGCCCGGTTGACGACCTGGCGGACCAGGTCCGGCCGCGCGCGGGCCTTGCTCAGCAGACTCGCCGACGCCAGCTCGCGGACGGCTCGCTCGGTCCCCGCCGAGAGCAGTGACCGGCGGGTGGCGACGAGCACCTCGGTCGGGCCGGGCTCCGGCTGTGGGACCTCGACGACCTTCAACTCGCCGGCGGACACGGACTGGACGATCTGCTTCACGTAAGGCCCGCCTGCCCTCAGGAGTAGGAAACTTCGCTCACGGCAGCCCGCCCCTCGGGCAGCGCAAACCGCAACGCATCCGTCATTCGACATTGTATAGAGAGCACAGGCATCAAACTGGATAACTTGTACTATTGCCGCGTCGCTCCTGATTGTCGGCCACGAGGAGACCCATGCCAGCCGGGATCGTTCTGCACGTCACGGGCGCGCGCCCCAACTTCCCCAAGGCGGCGCCCGTGATCCGCGCGCTCGAGCGGCACGGCGTCCGGCAACGTCTCGTCCACACCGGACAGCACTACGACGACCGGATGTCCGAGGTCTTCTTCCGCCAACTGCGCCTACCCGAGCCGGACATCAACCTCGGCGTCGGGTCGGGCAGCCACGCCAGCCAGACGGCCCGCGTGATGACCGGGCTGGACGAGCTGATGGCCGTCGAGCGCCCCGCGCTCACCGTCGTGTACGGCGACGTCAACTCGGCGCTCGCCGCCGCCCTCGTCGCGTCCAAGCTGGACATCCCCGTCGCGCACGTGGAGGCGGGCCTGCGCAGCTTCGACAGGTCCATGCCCGAGGAGATCAACCGGGTCGTCGTCGACCACGTGTCCGACCTGCTGTTCGCCACCAGCCCCGACGCCGTGACACACCTGCGCAACGAGGGCATCGCGGCGGAGAGGATCCACCTGGTCGGCAACCCGATGATCGACACGCTGCTGGCGAACCTCGACCGCTTCGACGTCGCCGGCATCCGCGCCGCCCTGTCGCTGCCGGAACGCTACGTGGTGGCGACGCTGCACCGGCCCGGCAACGTCGACGACCCGGCGGACGTGGTCGACCTGGTGAAGGCGATGCACGCCGTCGCCGACCAACTGCCCGTCATCCTGCCGCTGCACCCGCGCGGACGGCAGCAGCTCGAGAACGCGGGCCTGCTCTCGCACCGCGCGCTGCGCGTGGTCGAGCCACTGGGCTACCTCGAGTTCGTGAGCCTCGTACGCGGCGCGGTGGTCGTCGTCACCGACTCCGGCGGCGTCCAGGAGGAGACGACGATGCTCGGCGTGCCCTGCCTGACCCTGCGCCCCAACACCGAACGCCCGATCACCATCACGCACGGCACCAACCGCCTCGTCACCCGCTCGACGCTCGCCGACGCGGTGGCGAACACCCTGGCGGCCGGGCGACAGACCCTGCGTCCCACACCGCCGATGTGGGACGGCGCGGCCGGCGGACGCATCGCGGAGATCATCTCGGCGGCGCTCGGTTGACCGGCGGCGCCCGGCGCACCTTCGACGTACGCCGGACGTGTCCGACGCCGATGTGGTGAGCTGTACGGGTGTCGGGGCTGGGACTTGTGCTGCACCCCACCCGGGATGTCACCGAGGTGGTCGGGATCATCGAACGGTGGGCGACGCGCCACCGCAAGACGCTGATGGTGCGCGCCGAGGACAAGCATCGGGTGCCGGCCAGTGTCGAGCCCGTGCCGGAGGGCCAGCTGGCCACCCGCGTCGACGCGCTGATCAGCATCGGTGGTGACGGCACCATGCTGGGCGCGCTGCGCTCGGCCATCCTCGACCCGAAGCCGGTGCTCGGCGTACACCTGGGTCGGCTCGGTTTCCTCGTGGAGGTCGAACCGCCGGAGCTGCCCGACGCGCTGAGCCGGTTGCTGTCCAAGGACTTCACCGTCGAGTCGCACGCCTGCCTGGCCTGCGACGTGTGCGGCGACGACGTCGTGGCGTTCAACGACATCGCCCTGGTCCGGCAGCCCGGGTCCGGCTTCGTCACCGCCACCCTCGCGGTCGACGGCCAGCAGTACGGCTACTACCGCGCCGACGCCGTGGTGGTGAGCACGCCGATCGGCTCCACGGCGTACAGCTATGCCGCCGGCGGCCCGCTGATCTCCCCGGCGGCGGACGCGGTGGTGGTCACCCCGTCGGCGCCGATGGCCGGCATCTCCCGGTCGGTGGTGCTCTCCCCGGACGAGAAGATCCGCCTGGAACTCGAACCCCACTCGTCGGCCGTCGTGGTGGAGGTGGACGGGCAGGTGCTGCGCGACGCGGCGACCGAGGGCGCGGTGGACATCGGTTACCGCCGCAACGCCGGCCTGGTGGTCCGCTTCGACCCGCTGCGCTACCAGGAACGCAACCAGCTCAAGATGGGCCTGCTGGACCTGCCGTTCCTGCCCGAGCAGCTCCGCGAGCTGCTCCCGCAGGAACTGCGCAGAACCCAGGAGGACATCCCCCCACCCTGCTGACCCCATCCCCGGCCCCGGACGACGGGGCCGGGGGATGGTGGTCAGGACTGGGTCAGTGCCTTGTCCACCAGGTTCTTCGCCTCCTGCTGGATCTGCTTGAGGTGGTCGGGCCCCTGGAAGGACTCGGCGTAGATCTTGTAGACGTCCTCGGTGCCGGAGGGCCGGGCGGCGAACCAGCCGGACTCGGTGCTGACCTTCAGACCGCCGATCGGGGCGCCGTTGCCGGGCGCGGTGGTCAGCGTCGCGGTGATCGGCTCACCGGCCAGCTCGGTGGCGGTCACCTGGTCCGGGGAGAGTTTGCCGAGCACGGCCTTCTGCTCGCGGGTGGCCGGCGCGTCGATCCGGGCGTACGCGGGCGCGCCGAACCGATCGGCCAGCTCCGCCCAGTGCTCACTCGGGCTGCGTCCGGTGGTGGCCAGGATCTCGGAGGCGAGCAGGCAGAGCAGGATCCCGTCCTTGTCGGTGGTCCAGGTCGAGCCGTCGCGGCGCAGGAACGACGCCCCGGCGCTCTCCTCACCGCCGAAGCCGACCGCCCCGTCGAGCAGGCCGGGCACGAACCACTTGAAGCCGACCGGCACCTCCAGCAGCGGCCGACCCAGGTCGGCGGCCACCCGGTCGATCATCGAGGACGACACCAGGGTCTTGCCCACCGCGGCGGCCGGACCCCATTCGGTACGGGTCCGGAACAGGTGCCCGATCGCCACCGCCAGGAAGTGGTTGGGGTTCATCAGGCCGGCGTCCGGGGTGACGATGCCGTGCCGGTCCGCGTCGGCGTCGTTGCCGGTGGAGATCTGGTAGTCGGCGCGGGTGGCGATCAGCGACGCCATCGCGTTCGGCGACGAGCAGTCCATCCGGATCTTGCCGTCGCCGTCCAGCGTCATGAACCGCCAGGTCGGGTCGACCGTCGGGTTGACCACCGTCAGGTCGAGTCGGTGCCGGTCGGCGATCTCCCCCCAGTACGCCACGCTCGCCCCGCCCAGCGGGTCCGCGCCGATCCGGATCCCGGCGTCGCGGATGGCGTCGACGTCGATCGCCGACGGCAGGTCGTCGACGTAGTGCGCGAGGAAGTCGTACTCCCCGGTGGTGTCCGCGGCCCGGGCCCGCGCGTAGGTGATCCGGCGGACCTCCTTGAGCCCGGCGGCCAGGATGGCGTTGGCCCGGTCCTGGATCCACCGGGTCACGTCGGTGTCGGCCGGCCCTCCGTTGGTCGGGTTGTACTTGAAGCCACCGTCGTCCGGCGGGTTGTGCGACGGGGTGATGACGATGCCGTCGGCGAGCCCGCTGGTGCGCCCCCGGTTGTGGGTGAGGATCGCGTGCGACAGCGCCGGGGTGGGGGTGTAGCCGTCACGGCTGTCGACGAGCACGGTGACGCCGTTGGCGGCGAGGACCTCCAGGGCGTCCACGGCGGCCGGCGCGGAGAGCGCGTGAGTGTCCCGGGCGAGGAACAGCGGGCCGTCGAGGCCCTGCTCGCGCCGGTAGTCGCAGAGCGCCTGGGTGACGGCCAGGATGTGGTCGGAGTTGAACGCGTTGCGCAGGCTGGAACCCCGGTGGCCGGAGGTGCCGAAGGCGACCTGCTGCGCCGGGTCCGCTGGGTCCGGATGCTCGGCGTAGTAGGCGGTCACCAGGCGCGGCACGTCGACCAGGTCGGCGGGCTCGGCGGGCTGGCCGGCACGGGGATGGGTCACGGGGTCAACCTTCCTGCTGGTACGACGGTCACGGTTCGACCCGCTGGCCCTTGCCGATGACCACGATGCCGTTGTCGGAGACGGTGTAGCGCTGCCGGTCCTTCTCCAGGTCGACGCCGATCTCGGCGCCCTCCGGGACGAAGACGTTCTTGTCCAGGATGGCGCGCCGGACCACGGCGTGCCGGCCGATCTCCACACCCTCCATCAGGACCGAGCCCTCGACGTGCGCCCAGGAGTGCACCCGTACCTTCGGCGAGACGATCGAGTTCTCCACGAGTGAGCCGGAGATCACCACGCCGGGCGAGACCATGGAGCCGACCGCGCGGCCGACCCGCTCACCCCACTGGTGGACGAACTTCGCCGGCGGCCACGGCGGCTGCTCGGTGTAGATCGGCCAGTCGAAGTTGTAGAGGTTGAACACGGGGTGCACGTTGATCAGATCCATGTGCGCGTCGTAGAACGAGTCGAGCGTCCCCACGTCACGCCAGTAGCCGCGGTCCCGGTCGGTGCTGCCCGGCACCTCGTTGTCGCGGAAGTCGTAGACGTTCGCCTCGCCGCGCTCGACGAGCATCGGGATGATGCTGCCGCCCATGTCGTGCTTGCTTGACTTGTCCGCCGCGTCCCGCTCGACCGCCTCGCACAGGGCGCGGGTGGTGAAGACGTAGTTGCCCATCGAGGCGTAGATCTCGTCCGGCGCGTCGGGCAGGCCGACCGCGTCGGTGGGCTTCTCGCGGAACGCCCGGATCCTGCGGCCGTCCTCGCCGACCTCGATGACACCGAACTGGTCGGCCATCGACAGCGGCTGGCGGATGCCGGCGACGGTCACCGCCGCGCCGGACGCGATGTGGTCCTCCACCATCTGCCGCGGGTCCATCCGGTAGATGTGGTCGGCGCCGAAGACGATCACGTAGTCGGGCTGCTCGTCGTTGATCAGGTTGAAGCTCTGGTAGATGGCGTCGGCCGAGCCGGCGAACCACCACGGGCCACGACGCTGCTGCGCGGGCACCGGGGTGACGTAGTTGCCGAGCAGCGTGGACATCCGCCAGGTCTTGGTGATGTGCCGGTCGAGGGAGTGGGACTTGTACTGGGTCAGCACGACGATCTTGAGATAGCCGGCGTTGGCCAGGTTGGAGAGGACGAAGTCGACCATGCGGTACATCCCGCCGAACGGGACGGCCGGCTTGGCCCGGTCCGTGGTGAGTGGCATCAGGCGCTTGCCCTCCCCACCCGCCAGGACGATCGCGAGCACCTTGGCAGCCATGCCCCGACGCTATCCACCCGCGTCGGACTTCACCACTCGTACGGGGAGTCTTCTGCACTAGGGTGCGGGGTCATGACGGAACCCACCCCGCTGCGCGTCGACCTGCTCACCCGCGAATACCCACCGGAGGTCTACGGCGGCGCGGGCGTGCACGTCGAGTACCTCGCCCGGGAGTTGCGCCGCCTCGCCGACGTCCGGGTGCACTGCTTCGGTCAGCCGCGCACCGAGCCGGGGGTCACCGCGTACCCGGAACCGCCCGGCCTGACCGGCGCGAACGCCGCGCTGCGCACGATGGGCGTCGATCTGGAGATGGCCGCCGCGACGGCGGGCGCCGACGTGGTGCACAGCCACACGTGGTACGCCAACCTGGCCGGTCACACCGCGAAGCTGCTGCACGGCGTGCCGCACGTGGTGACCGCGCACAGCCTGGAGCCGCTGCGGCCGTGGAAGGCCGAGCAGCTCGGCGGCGGCTACGCGCTCTCCTCCTGGATCGAGCGCACGGCGTACGAGTCGGCCGACGCGATCATCGCGGTCAGCGGGGGGATGCGCAACGACGTGCTCACCGCCTATCCGCAGATCGACCCGGACCGGGTCCGGGTGGTCTACAACGGCATCGACACCGTCCAGTACGCCCCGGACGCCGGCACCGGCGTGCTCGACCGGCTCGGCATCGACCCGGCCCGACCCAGCGTCGTCTACGTGGGAAGGATCACTCGGCAGAAGGGCCTGCCGTACCTGCTGCGCGCCGCCCGCGAGCTGCCGGCCGACACGCAGCTCGTGCTGCTCGCCGGCGCGCCGGACACGGCCGAGATCGCCGCCGAGGTCGAGGAGCTGGTGGCCGAACTGCGGGCCAACCGGTCCGGCGTGGTCTGGGTGGCCGAGATGCTGCCCAAGCCCGAGGTGATCCAGGTGCTCACCCACGCCACCGTCTTCGCCTGCCCGTCGGTGTACGAGCCGATGGGCATCGTCAACCTGGAGGCGATGGCCTGCGAGACGGCGGTGGTGGCGACCGCCACCGGCGGCATCCCCGAGGTCGTCGCCGACGGCGAGACGGGCCTGCTGGTGCCGATCGAGCAGGCCACCGACGGCTCGGGCACCCCGCTGGAGCCGACCCGTTTCGTGGCCGACCTGGCGGCGGCGATCAACACGCTGCTGGCCGACGCGGCGCGCACCGAACGTTTCGGTCTGGCCGGCCGTCAACGCGCGGTGGAGCACTTCTCCTGGGACGCCATCGCCCGGCAGACCCTCGACGTCTACCGCTCGCTGCTGCCGCAGGGGCGCTGACGGAGAACGCCGCCGGACCGCGCCCGCGCCCGCGCTAGATCAGGCTGCCGAGCCAGAGGCCGAGGGAGGCCAGCACGAGGCTCGCGCAGAGGCTGCCGAGCACGTTGAACGCCTCGACGGCGGCGTTCTTGCGTAGCAGTCCCAGGGTGTGCCACTCCTCGGTGGAGAAGGTGGTGTAGGCGCCGAGGAAGCCGACCCGATCGGTCCGGCTCAGATCGCCGTTCCCGGCGGGGACTTGAGCAGTGAGGTCGCCTCGGCGGCATGACCACCACGCCCGTTGCGCAACGCGCTGGCGGCGATGCGGACCAGGTCGATGTTGACGCCCGCGGCTCCACTCGGATCGTGCACCGTCAGTTTCACGTCGAGGCTCACCGAGGTCTCACCCCAACCCTGCGCCTCAACGTTGAGGTGCGCCACCTTCTGCGACGCGAGGTGCGGCAGGTAGCCGAGCGGGGCCACCTCCACGCGGTCAGCCGCCGACAGGGCGTTGAGCTTGGACTGCTTCTTGGTGGTGGGGTTCTCGACCAGGTTGCGGAAGTCTTCGGTGCCGCCCAGATTGACCTGGTAGGAGCTGACCAGTGTGAGGCCCCGCTCCTGTAGCAGCCGCAGCAGCGCGTTGTGCAGCACCGACGTGCCGAACTGGCTGGCCAGGTCGTCGCCGATCAGCGGCAGACCGGCCGCCTCGAACCTGCCCATCCACTGCGGGTCCCGGGCCACCGGGTCGGAGGTGGTGTTGATGAAGGCCAGCCCCGCCCGGTGCGCGGCTTCGGCGTACGCCAGTGCCGTCTCGGGCCGGCCGCTCGGAGCCGAGTAGAGCAGCACCTCCGCCCCGGCCAGCGCCGCCGCCACCCGCCCGACCTCGGTCGCGTCGACAAGGCCCCTGGTCACCGGGACATCCGCTAGGGGAAGCTCACAGTCGAGCCGAGGAAAGTTGTTGGGCGACATGAAGATCGCCTCGGTCAGGTCCCTGCCGACCTTCTCCGCGGAGGTGGCGAAGGCCGCGACCACGTCGACGTCGCCCACCCCGAGCCCGTCGATCACCGGTCGGCGAACTCCCACCAGGCTGCCGCTCTGGCGGTAGCGGGCGAGCCCCTGCACCAGCGCCGAGGTGTTGTTTCCGACACCGACAACCGCGACCCGCGCCCGTTCGATCATGGCCGGGAGGCTACGTCACCCGAGTTGATCCGGCGGTCCGGTGACCCGCGCCGGCAGCGCCGGAGATTGTCGTACGTCTGTTCTAATCTTTGCTGGTGATCGATGAGTTGGCGCAGGCAGAAGCCGCCGTGGCGGGCTGCCTCGACCGCGCCACCTGGGCCGCCGACGAGCAGGACCTCGTCGCCGCCCTGGACACCGCCCACCGCCTGGAGCAACGCCTGGCCGCGGTCACGCTGACCCTCGTACGCGAGCTGGACGGCAGAGGCACCGCCACCGCGCAGGGCGCCTCCTCGACGGCGGTGTGGCTACGCGACCGCTTGCGCCTCGGGGTCGGCGCCGCACGCCGTCTGGTCGAGCTCGCCGCCACGCTCGACGCCGCCCCGGCCGGGGTGCGCGACGCGCTGGCCGGCGGGGCGGTCACCGTGGAGCAGGTCCGCGTCATCGCCGACACGGTCGGGACGGTGCACACCGCCGCCGGCGCGGAGGCCGCCGACAAGGCCGTCGGTGTCCTCGTCGACTGGGCCGCGCAGTTCGACGCCGCCCTGCTGCGCAGGCTCGGCACGCGGATCCTCGACCATGTCGCCCCGGACGTCGCCGACGCCGCCGCCGAGGCGGCCCTGCGGGCGCAGGAGTCGCGGGCCGCCCGGGACCGGCACGTCACCATCAGCGAGCAGACCGACGGCCGGCTGCGCCTGGCCGGCATCCTCGACACCGAGGCCGCAGCCGCGTTGCGCGCCGCCATCGACCCGCTCATCGCGCCCACCGGGCCCGACGACACACGCACCCCGGCGCAGCGCCGCCACGACGCCCTGGCCGACGTGTGCCGGCTCGCCCTTCGCAGCGGTGACCTACCCGAGAACGGCGGCGACCCCGCCCAGGTCGTCGTCACCACCGACTACGACACGCTGACCCGGCAGTTGGGAGCCGGCGCCCTCGACACCGGTCTTCCGCTCACCCCCGAGGCCGTGCGTCGGCTCGCCTGCGACGCCGCGATCCTCCCCGCCGTCCTCGGCGGCGCCGGGCAGGCACTCGACGTCGGCCGGCAGCGCCGCCTCATCAGCGGTCCGCTGCGACGCGCCCTGGTGCTGCGCGACCGGGGTTGCGCCTTCCCGGGCTGTGACCGCCCGCCCCGCTGGTGCGACGGTCACCACATCCGGCACTGGGCCGACGGCGGCGACACGAGCCTCGGCAACGCGGTTCTGCTCTGCGGCCACCACCACCGGCACCTGCACCACGGCGACTGGAGCGTCCAGCTCGGCGGCGACGGGCATCCCGAGTTCGTCCCACCGGCCTGGCTCGACCCCGAACAGGTCCCCCGCCGCAACCACTACCACCGGCGCAACTAGGCGGCTACCGCGCCGGTCTGAGCTTCCCGCAGGTTCACCGTGCTGACCGACTCCCCGGGATCGGCCCGCCGTCATCCGCCAGGGAGCCACCCGGAGCCGCCGGCCGGACTCCCTGGGCCACCGCCCACGGGTATGAGCTCGACGCCCTGATGGCCGGCTGCCACGATGCTGAACCATGGCGGACGGTGGGTCGAACAGACCACTCCTCGCGACGTGGGCGGAGGTCGATCCGGCACGGCACCCGTTCGACCCGGTCGAGATGTCGGTGGCGGTCCGGACGTTGGTCCCTCCGCCCCCTCCCCGGCCCGCATGTCGCGACGGTCGGTGGGTCGGGGAGTCAGAGGCCTTCACCTGGGTCACGTGCTCGACCCGGGCGGCCGGGACCGTGCCGGCCGCCCGGGTCGACAACTGGCCTGACACCTGGCCACACGGTTGGCCGTCCTGGCGGGCCACGAACACCGGCTGGGGCGCGGGCCCACCGTCCCCCTCCTGAGGTCACCCGCAGCGGGCACCGCGACCGGGTGTGGGGCGGACCGGAAGGCTTGGCCGCGCGCGAGCCGATCTCGCACAGTAGGTTGGCGGGGTGACTGGACGGTTCCCGATCGAAGACGTCTCCCCCGTCGTCTCCTGCGGGCGGTACCCGGCGAAGGCGGTGGTCGACGAGCCGGTTCCGGTGTCGGCGCGCGCCTACCGGGAGGGGCACGACGCGCTTGGCTGCAACGTGGTGTGGGCCGGCCCGGACGGCGAGACCCGGCCGTTCACCCGGATGCGTCCCGGCGAGCCGGGCCAGGACCGTTGGCACGCCACGATCGCACCGGACGCCGTGGGCGAGTGGACCTTCTCCGTCGAGGCGTTCCAGGACCCGTACCTGACCTGGCAGAACGCGGTGACCAAGAAGATCGCCGCCGGGCAGGGGCCGGAGGACCTGGCCAACGACCTGGCCGAGGGCACGCGGGTGCTCGCCGCCGCGCGGGACCTCGTTCCGGCGAACGACAGGCCCCGGGTCGCCGACGCCCTCACCGCCCTCGCGGCCACCGACCTGACCCTGCCACACCGGGTCGGCCCGGCGCTGGCCCTGGCCGACCTGCTCTGGGAGCACCCGGTGCGGGAGCTCGTGACGGCAGGTGACACGTACACCATCTGGGTGGACCGCAAGCGGGCGCTCTTCTCCGCCTGGTACGAGTTCTTCCCGCGCTCGGAAGGAGCGGCGGGCGGGCGGTCCGGCACGTTCGCGACCGCCACGCGGCGGCTGCCGGGTGTGGCCGCGATGGGCTTCGACGTGCTCTACCTGCCGCCGATCCACCCGATCGGCCGCATCAACCGCAAGGGCCGCAACAACGCGCTCACCGCCGGGCCCGACGACGTGGGCTCGCCGTGGGCGATCGGCGCCGCCGAGGGCGGCCACGACACGATCCACCCCGACCTGGGTACGCCCGCGGACTTCCGCGCCTTCGTCGAGGCGGCGGCGGCGCAGGGGCTGGAGGTGGCGATGGACCTGGCGTTGCAGTGCGCGCCGGACCACCCGTGGGTCACCGAGCACCCGGAGTGGTTCACCACCCGGGCCGACGGCAGCATCGCGTACGCGGAGAATCCGCCGAAGAAGTACCAGGACATCTACCCGGTCAACTTCGACAACGATCCGGAGGGCATCCGGGCCGAGGTGCTGCGGGTGGTGCTGCACTGGGTCGGCGAGGGCATCCGGATCTTCCGGGTGGACAACCCGCACACCAAGCCGTTCGACTTCTGGCACTGGCTGATCGCCGAGGTGAAGAAGGTCGACCCGGACGTGCTGTTCCTGGCCGAGGCGTTCACCCGGCCGGCCATCATGCACGGGCTGGGCAAGATCGGCTTCACGCAGTCGTACACCTATTTCACCTGGCGCACGACGGCCGCGCAGATGCGGGAGTACTGCGAGGAGCTGGTCGCGTCGGCTGACCACATGCGGCCGAACTTCTGGCCGAACACGCCCGACATCCTGCACGAGTCGTTGCAGCACGGCGGCCCGCCGATGTTCAAGATCCGGGCGGCGCTGGCCGCGCTGCTCTCCCCGTCCTGGGGCATGTACGCCGGTTTCGAACTGTTCGAGCACGTGGCCCGGCCCGGCGCCGAGGAGTACCTGGACAACGAGAAGTACGAGCTGCGGCCCCGCGACTGGGCCGCCGCCGAGGCGCAGGGCCGCTCACTGGCGCCGTTCCTGACCACCCTCAACCGGGTACGCCGCGACAACCCGGCCCTGCACCAGCTGCGCAACCTCCGGTTCCACGAGATCGACAACCCGGCGCTGCTCTGCTGGTCCAAGCACGACCCGGAGACCGGCAACACGGTCATCGTGGTCTGCTCGTTCGACTCGCGCGAGGTGCAGTGGGGCAACACGACACTCGACATGCCGGCGCTGGGCTTCGACTGGCACGAACGGTTCACCGTGCACGACGAGCTGACCGGCACCAGCTACGACTGGGGTCAGCGCAACGCGGTACGGCTCGACCCGTACCTGCAGCCGGCTCACGTGTTGACCGTGCGCCGTCCGACCCCGCCCGCCGCACCGGCGCCGGCCGCGACCGTCGCGGCGGAGCTGACCGTCGCGGACGTCCCCGACGACCTCTCCGGCGGCACCGCGCCGACCACGCCCGCGCCGACCACGCCCGCCCCGACCGCACCCGCGCCGACCGCACCCGGACCGGCCACGCCCGCGCCGACCGCACCGGGGCCGACAAAGCCCGCGCCGACCGCGCCTCGGCGGTCCGCCCCCGTCCCGACCCCGCCCCGCCGGTCCGGCGCCCGCACGCCCGGAGCCCGCAAGCTGACCGGGACACCGGGCGACGCCCGCACCGACGCCGCCCGCACCGACACCGCACCGACCGACGCCGCCCCGAAGGACGACCGATGGACCAGCTGATCTCCGGCGCGACGCACGACCCGCACGCGCTGCTCGGCGCGCACCCCGCCGACGGGTCCACGACGATCCGCACGATGCGCCGGGGCGCCGGCGACGTGGTGCTGCTCGTCGGCGACGAGCGGCACCCGATGAAGCGGGTGCACGACGTGGGTGTCTTCGAGGCCACCGTCGAGGGCAGCGTGCTCGACTACCGGGTAGAGGTCGACGGCACCGCGCACGACGACCCGTACCGCTACCCGCCCACCCTGGGCGAGCTGGACCTGCACCTGATCGGCGAGGGCCGGCACGAGCGACTGTGGGACGCGCTGGGTGCCCGGGTCTTCGACGAGGGTGTGGCGTTCAGCGTGTGGGCGCCCAACGCCGGCGGGGTGCGGGTGGTCGGCGACTTCACCGGCTGGGAGCCGGACGACGGCTGGCCGATGCGCTCGCTCGGCTCCAGCGGCGTGTGGGAGCTGTTCGTGCCCAACGCCCGGGTCGGCGCCCGCTACAAGTACCGGGTGCTCGGCGCCGACGGGCAGTGGCGGGACAAGGCCGACCCCCTGGCCGCGTACGCGGAGGTGCCCCCGGCCACCGCCTCGGTGGTGCACCACTCGACGTACCGGTGGAACGACGAAGACTGGCTGGCCCGGCGGGCCGAGCGGCAGCCGCACCAGGAGCCGATGAGCGTCTACGAGGTGCACCTCGGCTCGTGGCGACCCGGGCTGAGCTACCGCGAGCTGGCCGACCAGCTCACCGCGTACGTCACCGAGCTGGGCTTCACGCACGTGGAGTTCCTGCCCGTCATGGAACACCCGTTCGGCGGGTCCTGGGGCTACCAGGTGACCGGCTACTACGCGCCGACGTCCCGCTTCGGTGACCCGGACGACTTCCGGCACCTGGTCGACCGGCTGCACGCCGCGGGCATCGGCGTGATCCTGGACTGGGTGCCCGCGCACTTCCCCAAGGACGAGTGGGCCCTCGGACGGTTCGACGGCACCCCGCTCTACGAGCACCCCGACCCGCGGCGCGGCGAGCACCCCGACTGGGGCACGTACGTCTTCGACTTCGGCCGCAACGAGGTCCGCAACTTCCTCGTCGCCAACGCGCTCTACTGGTGCGAGGAGTTCCACGTCGACGGGCTGCGCGTCGACGCGGTCGCCTCGATGCTCTACCTCGACTACTCCCGCGAGCACGGGCAGTGGGCTCCCAACCGGTACGGCGGCCGGGAGAACCTGGAGGCCATCACGCTCATGCAGGAGGTCAACGCGACGGTCTACAAGCACCACGCCGGCGTCGTCATGATCGCCGAGGAGTCCACCGCCTGGCCGGGCGTCACCCGCCCCACCGCCGACGGCGGGCTGGGCTTCGGCTTCAAGTGGAACATGGGCTGGATGCACGACACCCTGCTCTACACCTCGAAGGACCCGATCTACCGCCAGCACCACCACCACCAGCTCACCTTCTCCCTGGCGTACGCCTGGAGCGAGAACTACGTGCTGCCGATCAGCCACGACGAGGTCGTGCACGGCAAGGGCTCGCTGGCCGGCAAGATGCCCGGTGACACCTGGCAGCGGCTGGCGAACGTCCGGGCGCTGCTGGCGTACATGTGGGCGCACCCCGGCAAGCAACTGATCTTCATGGGCTCCGAGATGGCCGACGACCGCGAGTGGAGCGAGGAGCGCGGCCTCGACTGGTACCTGCTGCACGATCCGGCCCGCGCCGGCGTGCAGCGGCTCGTCGCCGACCTGAACCGGGTCTACCGGGACACCCCGGCCCTCTGGGCACAGGACACCGAACCGGCCGGGTTCCGCTGGATCGCCGGCGACGACGTCGCCAACAACACCGTGTCGTTCGTCCGGATCGCCCCGGACGGCTCGACGCTGGTGTGCGTGGCGAACTTCTCCGCCCAGCCGTTGCACGACTACCGGATCGGGCTGCCGGCCGGCGGGACGTGGGCCGAGGTGCTCAACACCGACGCGCACCACTACGGCGGCTCCGGGGTGGGCAACATGGGCGAGGTACGCGCCGAGGACGTGCCGTGGCACGGGATGGTCGCCTCCGCCGCCCTCCAGGTCCCCCCGCTGGGCGCGGTCTGGCTGCGCAGGGACTGACCGTGCGACCCGTCCGGGGGCGCCGAGGCGCGCACCCCGGACGGGTCCGGCTCAGAGCCGGGTGATCCGGACGGCGTCGGCGACGACGTACCCCTGGGTGCTGGTCCAGCGGCTGACCCCGACGACCTGGCGCGTCCCCGCGGCGAGGTCGTAGATGCCCAGCACCCGCCACTGCCCGCCGCCGCTGCGCTGGTCGACGGAGGCGGTCACGGTCCCGTTCGCCGTCGCCACCAGGTACGGCGTGGCGCTGTTGTAGCCGGGGTCGGCCGGGTACCAGACCTCGACCCGGTACGAGCCGGCGGCGGGCAGCGTCGCGCTGAACCAGGCCGGGTCACTGACCGCCTGCGGCTCGGCGAACCGGTAGTTCGTGCCGTACCGCGTGGTGAGGTACGACGACGTGCCCCAGGTAGCGGCGGCGGTGAAGCCACCGCTGGTGGTGTTGTCCACGATCACGCTGAACGTGCCGCCGGTGCCGGTGACCACCCGCGCGTTGCTGGCCGGGCTCTCGTGGTGCAGCCGGTCCAGGGCGGTCACCAGGTACCGGTAGGTCGAGCCCGTCGCGGCGGTGGTGTCGGTGAACGTCCCGGTGCTGCCGGAGGCACGTACCGTGCCGAGCAGGTTGCGGGCGTCGGCCAGGTCGCAGGGGTCGACCGTGCCGTCGCCGGGCAGTCGGTACACTGCAAACGAGGCCGTGCTTCCGGTGCCGCCGCGCTGCCAGTTCAGGGTCACACCGCCGGTGCCGCGTACCGCCGAGGTGAGGTTCGGCGCGGCGGGCGCCGAGCCGCCCACCCCGGCCGGCGCCAGCGCGGGCCTGCGGTAGTGGTCGGTGGCCACCCGGGAGACGGCGCCGATGCGGTCGGCGCGGACGTCCTTGGCGCTGAAGTGGATGTCGCCGAGGACCCGGGGGTAGGTGCGGTTGAGGGTCAGGTGGTCGGTCAACTCCGCCGGGTCCTGCCAGGCGGCATCCTGCCCCGAGGCCCCGGCGCGGTAGGTGGCCTGCCCGACGAGCAACTGCACGTTGGTGCCGGTGACGGTCTCCGACCACCAGCGGACCAGCTCGGCGTAGTCGGCCGCGGGGTGGCCGATCTGCCAGTAGATCTGCGGGGCGATGTAGTCGATCCAGCCCTGCTTCACCCAGCGTCGGGTGTCGGCGTAGATGGCGTCGTACGACTGGAGGCCGGTGGTGCGCGAGCCGAGCGGGTCGGTGCCGGCGTTGCGCCAGATGCCGAACGGGCTCACGCCGAGCTTCACCCACGGCTTCGCCGCGCGGATCCTGGCACTCATCTCCTGCACCAGCAGGTTGACGTTGTTGCGCCGCCAGTCGGCGATGGTGGCGAAGCCGGCGCCGTACTGGGCGTACGTGGCCTGGTCGGGGAAGCCCCCACCGCTACCCGGGTACGGGTAGAAGTAGTCGTCCCAGTGCACCGCGTCGATGTCGTACCGGTTGACGGCGTCCATCATCGCGGTCTGCACGAAGGCCCGGACGGCGGGAACGCCGGGGTTGTAGTAGAGCTGGCCGTTGTAGGCGACGGCCCAGCCCGGGTTCCTGCGGGCCGGGTGGCTGGCGGCCAGCTTGGTGAGGTCGGTGTGGGTGGCGACCCGGTACGGGTTGAACCAGGCGTGGAACTCCAGGTCGCGGGCGTGCGCCTCGGCCACCATGAACGCCAGCGGGTCGTAGCCGGGGTCACCGCCCTGGGTTCCGGTGAGCCACTGCGACCACGGCTCGTACGTCGACGGCCAGAACGCGTCGGCGGCGGGGCGGATCTGCACGACGACGGCGTTCATCCGACGTTGTTTGGCCAGGTCGAGCCACCCTCGGTACTCGGCCTGCTGGGCGGCGGCGGTGAGCCCGGTGCGGCTGGGCCAGTCGATGTTGGCCACGCTGGCGATCCACATGCCCCGGAACTGCCGTTTCGGGGTGGCCGGGTCGGTCACGCAGGCTGCCTGGGCGGCCACCGGCACGGTGTCCCGCGGGGAGGCGGGTGCCGCCGGCGCGCCGAGCATCAGCGCCGCTACCAGCGCCAGCGCCGAAAAGTATCGATAACAGTCTCTGGGCATGAAGGGATCTTCAACGTTGCCCGACTGTTGTGCAAGTAACCTTCAGAGCCGGCGACGGCTGACGGTCAGACCAGGCCGGCGTCGCGCAGCAGCTGCCACAGGCCGGCGCCGTCCGGGGCGGACAGCCACTTCTGCCCCACCGGCCCGGACGACGGGCGGCCGGCCGGGGCGGGCAGGCTACCGGCCAGCACCGACTGCGTCGGGGAGAGACGGCGGATGGCCACACCCGCGACGTTCTCCGGGTGGGCGGCGGCGAACTCCCGGTAGATCTCCTGGTCGTGCTGGCCGTCGTCGCCGACCAGCAGCCACCGCACGTGGGGGAACTCCTTGGCGAGCCGCGCCAGGGTGACCCGCTTGTGCTCCCGGCCGCTGCGGAACCAGCGGTCGGCCGTCGGCCCCCAGTCGGTGAGCAGCAGCGGCCCGGCCGGGTAGAGGTGCCGAGACAGGAAGCGGGTCAGGGTGGGCGCGACGTTCCACGCGCCGGTGGAGAGGTAGAAGACCGGGGCGCCCGGGTGCGCGGTGACCAGCCGCTCGTAGAGCACGGCCATGCCGGGCACGGCGTTGCGGGCGTGCTCGTCGAGCACGAACGTGTTCCAGGCGGCGAGCAGCGGCCGGGGCAGCGCCGTCACCATCACCGTGTCGTCGATGTCGGAGAGGATGCCGAACGTGACGTTCGGGTCGAGGATGCGCACCGGCGCGTCGACCGGCTCGGCGTCCGGGACGCTGAGCCGGACCGTACCCCACCCGGGCGGTAGGTCGGCCTCGACGAGGGTGTCGACGAAGCCGCTGCGGTCGGCCCGGGTCTCGTGCCGCACGCCACCGGCCTCGATTGTCACCGTGACGTGTTTCGCCGGCAGGGTGGTGAAGCTGCGCCAGCCGCGCACCTTGTCCAGACGGCCCCGCTGGCGGGTGTCCGGACGGCCCAGCAGCACCCGGCACATCACCCGCACCCAACCCGGGGAGCCGTAGCCGGTGTACGCGACGATGTTGACCCGCCAGCCGGTGCGGCGCAGGCGCCGCTCCACGAGCTGGTGAACGGCGTCCTCGATCCGCGCTGCCCGGTGCAGGTTCGGAATGGCCAGCTGGCCGGCGGGAGTGGGTGGCACGCGCCAACCCTGCCACACGTCGACACCCACGGCCACGCGAGCCGACCCCGACTGCGCCGAACCTCCCCGGCCCGCCCGTGGTCCGTGAAACACTCCGGTCGGGACGACGACGGGGGCGTTGGTCGTGTCGCATCCAGAGCAGCACCGTGGGCGGTGGCGCCCACGACTCGACCGGCCGGCGCTCGTGGCGCTGCTGCTCGGGCTGGTCGGCGTCGTCTACCGACTGGTCCTGACGCTCTACACGGTGCCGGTGTCGAACAGCGACGAGGCCACGTTCGGCCTCGCGGCGCTGCACATCGGGCAGGGCCGGGAACGACCGGTCTTCCTGTACGGCCAGCACTACATGGGGATGCTGGAGTCGTACCTGGCGGCGCCCCTCGTCGCGCTGGCCGGGCCGAGCTGGCCGGTGCTGCGGCTGCCGATGCTCGCGCTGTACGCGGTGTTCCTGTACCTGATCCACCGGTTGACCCGCCGGCTCTGCACGCCCTGGTTCGCCACATTCGTCGTCGGTCTGCTCGCGCTCGGAGGCGAACGGGTGGTGCGCGACCAGCTCACCGTCGTCGGCGGACGGCCGGAGGTGAAGCCCGCGGTGCTGCTGATGCTGCTGATCACCGTGGGATTGGCGGCCGGCACCGTGCGCCGCCGGCGACTCGCGGTGGCCCTGTTCGGCCTGCTCGTCGGCCTCTCCGCCTGGTCGGACTGGCTGATCCTGCCGTACCTGGCGGTGGCCGGGCTGGCCCTGGTGTGGGCGCTGCGGCGGGAGCTTCTCGGCTGGTCCGGTCTGCTGCTGGTGGCCGGCGTCGTGGTCGGGATCGCGCCGATGATCCTGGACAACCTGCGTGCCGGCCCCGGCGAGGACTCGCTGACGGTGTTCCGGGAGGTCAGCACCAAGGCGGGACCGCAACCACCGTGGTCCGAGCGGATCTCCGGCGGCCTGCTGGAGGGGGTGCCGCTGGCGCACGGGCTCTGCCCGGTGGACGGCTGCGGGCGCTGGCAGCAGTGGTTCGGGGTGATCTACCCGCTGCTGCTGGTGGCCGGCGCGGCGCTCGCCGTACTCGCGTACCGTCGGGCGGCCGCGACGCGCGGGGAGCGGGTCGCGCCGGTCGTGCAGCTCGCGCTGGTCGCGGGCGCCGCGCTGACCCTGCTGTCGTACGTGCGCAGCCCGCTCGCCGCGACCAGCCCGCTGGACAACGCCCGCTACCTGTCGGTGCTGCAACTGTCGCTGCCGGCGGTGCTGTGGCCGCTGTGGGTGGTGGCGGTGACCTGCTGGCGGGGCACGGCCAGCGTGCTCGGGCGGCTCGCCGGAGTGCTGGCCACCGCCGTGCTGGTCGCGCTGACCGCGACCACGCTGGTGACCACCGTGCTGTTCGTGACGACCGGGGCCGCCGCGTCGCGGACCGAGGAGCGCGCCGCCCGGGAGCTGGCCGCCGCGCTGCGCGCCGACGGACCGCACGAGGTGTACGGGGACTACTGGACCTGCAACCGGCTGATCTTCAACACGGACGAGACGGTGATCTGCGGGGTGCTCGACGGCGACCTGTCCCCCGGGCAGAACCGCTACCGGGCGTACTGGCGGCAGGTTGGCCGCGCCGAGCGACCCGGCTACGTGGTGGAGATCGACTCGCCGATGGACCGGCGGCTGCGCCGACTGCTCGCCGACCGGGACGACGCCACACCGGTACGGGAGGTCGCCGGCTATCGCGTGTACCACCCCGACACACCGGTGCGGCCCTGGCGGTAACGGCGGGTCGTACGCTGGCCGGGCCGCCCGCCGTCGCATCCGTCGAGGAGTCCCATGCTCATCCTGCTGCCGCCCTCGGAGGGGAAGGCCGACGCCGGCACCGGACGGCGGTTCAGCACCGACCGGATCTCGCTGCCCGAGCTGAACCCGGCCCGCGAGCGGGTGCTCGACGCGCTGGTGACGCTCTGCGCCGGCCCGGACGAGGAGGCGGCACGGGTCGCGCTCGGGCTCAGCGAGGGCCAACGCGACGAGCTGCGCCGCAACGCCCGGCTGCGCGTGGCGGCCACCGCCCCGGCCGAGCGGCTCTACACGGGCGTGCTCTACGAGGCGCTCGGACTCGCCTCGTTGCCCGCACCGGCGCTGCGGGCGGCACGTCGGTCGATCCTGATCAGCTCGGGCCTGTGGGGGGCGGTACGCCTCGCCGACCGGATCCCGCCGTACCGCTGCCCGATCGGCGCGCGCCTGCCCGACGTGGGCGCGCTGTCGGCGTACTGGCGCGGGGAGCTGGCGGCCGCGCTCGACGACGCGGCCGGTCGCGGGCCGGTGCTGGACCTGCGCTCCGGCGCGTACGCGGCCACCTGGACGCCGCGCGGAGGGCTGGCCGAGCGGACGGTGACCGTGCGGGTGCTGCACGAACGGGAGGTCGACGGGGCGCCGGTCCGCTCGGTGGTGAGCCACTTCAACAAGGCCACCAAGGGCCGGCTGGTCCGTGACCTGCTGGTCGCCGGCGCCCGGCCGCGTACCGCCGCGCAGCTCATCGGCACGCTGCGCGAGCTGAAGCACACCGTCGAGGAGCAGACCGCCGTACCCGGCCGGGTACGACAGGTGGATCTGGTCGTCACCGACCTGTGACGGCGGCCACCCGCAAGATTTGCTCAAGGCTGGGCGAGAGGCATTCCGCAACGGCGTCGCAGGGGCCACGGTAGGGGAACCCAGACTCCGACGAGGGAGCCTTCCGTTGACCCCGGAACCCGCACTGCTCGACGCACCCCGCGTGCCCGCGACGCCACCCCCACTGGACTGGCTGACCCTCGGCGACGCGTTCGAGGCCGCCTGCCTGCTGCGCTGCACACCGCCCCCGACCGGAGCGCGGCGCGCGACGGACGCGGTGCCGGGTGTGGAGTTCAACCGGGAGGACGCCGCGCAGCGGATGCGCCAGCTGCTCGGCCGCCTGGATATCCCGGTGACCCACGAGGCCGCCGTCGGTGGCCTGCGCCGCCGCTACGAGCTGCACCGCCTCTGGGTGCCGCGCGAGCATCACGGCGCGTACACCCGGGTCCTGGACGCCGGCTGGCGGCAGGGGCGTCGGGAGCTGCTCGGCGGGCCACTGCCCGGTGCCTCGCCGGCCCGGCGGCGGTGGGTGTCCCGCCTGGCGGCCGCGGCCTGGCGGTCGGCGCTGCTGGCCGGTGGGCGGCACGTGCGCCGGCACATCCTCGGCGTCCGGATCACCGACCGGGAACTGGCCGCGGTGCTGATCCGCGCCGCCGCCGTGCTCGACGTGCCGGCCCGGCTCCGACCGGGCACCGGCTGTTTCCTGGTCAGCGTCGCCGACGGCCCCGACCGGGAGCGGATCCTGAGCAGCGCCGCCCTGGAACCGGCCCGCCGCCCGGTCTGCTGAGCCGACGCCGCTGACGCGCCAGCCGACCGAACGGGCTTGCGCCCACGCGGCCGACGGCGCACAGTGCAGCGCGTGAGGCGTACCCCGTCCTGTCGGCCCGGCCGTCGCCGCGCGGGCCCGGCAGCCCTGTTGACGCTGCTGCTGGCCGCGACCCTGACCGTCGCCGGCTGCCGGGAGACGGCGAGCGAGCCGCTGCGGATCCGGATCGCCACCGGCAGCCCCACCGCCGTCTACTACGCCTTCGGCCAGTCCCTCGCCGCCATCCTCAACCGGGAACTACCCGACGTGCGGGCGAGCGTGGTGGTCACGGCCGCCTCGGCGGAGAACGTCCGACTGGTCGGCTCCGGCGCCGCCGAGCTGGGCTTCACCCAGGCCGACGTGCTGCCCAGGGCATCGGCGAAGGATTCGCCCGTCGACGCCATCGCCCGGGTGTACGACGACCAGCTGCACCTGGTCACCACGGGTGGCGGCCCGGTGCGCACCGTCGCCGACCTGCGGGGCCGGCGGGTCTCCGTGGGCGCCCCCGGATCGGGCACCGAGATCACCGCGACCCGGCTGCTGGAGGTGGCGCGGCTCGGCGGCGACGAGGTACGCCGCGAGCGACTCGGACTCGACGACTCGGTGGCCGCCCTGCGCTCCGGGCGGATCGACGCGTTCTTCTTCTCCGGCGGGCTGCCGGTGCGCGGCATCGAGGAGCTGGCCTGGCGCAGCGCCACCCGGATCGTCGACCTGAGCGCGCTGACCGAGCCGTTACGCTCCCGCTACGGGCCGGTCTACGTCTCGCGGGACATACCCCGCTCGGTGTACGGCATGGACCCGGTGACCACGGTGGCCGACCCGAACTACCTGATCGTGCGGGCCAACCTGCCCGAGCGGGTCGTCCGGGAGGTGACCCGGCTGTTGATGGAGCGCCGGGCCGAACTCGGCGCGGCCCATCCGGCGGCGGGACGGATGAGCCCCCGCTCGGCGATCGTCACCTCTCCGCTGTCGCTGCACCCCGGGGCCGCCGACTGGTACCGCGCGGCCAAACCCTGACGACCCGCTACGGTACGGCGAACGCGTCCCCGGCGGGTTCGGTGTCCGCGTCCGGCCGGTCGGCGTCGGGGGCGGGTACGGGCGCCGGGAACCACAGACCGGCGATCAGCCCCCGCGACTCCCCCGCGCGCATCGTGAGCCGCCCGTCGGAGGCGTCCACGAGCACGGCGACGATGGTCAGGCCGAGTCCCGCCCCGTCCACGTTCTGCGCGTCCGGCGCCCGCCAGAACCGCTCGGTGGCCTGGCCGAGCTGACTCTCGGTCATGCCCGGCCCGGAGTCGCGCACCTCCAGGGCGACCCCGTGGTCGCGGCGGACCACGGTCACCGTCACCGTCCCGCCGGGTCCGCTGAACTTCACCGCGTTGTCGATCAGCGCGTCGAGAGCCTGGTCGACGGCTGTCGGCACGGTGCGGGCGTACGCCGGGGTGTCGCCCGGGGCCAGCCGCAACGTGACCGACCGGTGCCGCGCCAGCGGCGCCCACGCGGCCACCCGGGACGCCGCCACCGACGCCGCGTCGACGGTGACCCGCTCGTTCTCCTCGCGTTCGGCACGGGCCAGGGTGAGCAGGGCGTCGAGGACCAGCGCCAGCCGGTCGGTCTCCTCGAGCGCCAGCCGGTGCTCGGAGCGCCCGTCCGCGTCGGTGAGGCTGGGGCCCAGTTCCTCCACCCGCAGCCGCAGCGCGGTCAGCGGGTTACGCAGTTGGTGACTGGCGTGCGCGACGAAGGCACGCTGCCGGTCCATCACATCGGAGACCACGTCGGCCATGTGGTTGAAGCTGGCCGCGAGCCGGCGCAGCTCCGGCGGGCCGAGGCGGTGCTGCACCCGGGCGCTCCGGTCACCCTCGGCGATCTCGTGGGTGACCGCGTCCAGTTCGGTGACCGGGCGCAGGACCCACCCGGCCAGGCCGAACGCGGTGAGCACGCAGGCCAGCACGGCGAGCAGGCCCGCCAGGGCGAGCAGCAGCCACCAGGTGGCGACGGCCCGACGGATCGGGTCGGCGGGCGTCACGATCACCACCGCGCCGAGGACCTCCCCGCCGTCGCTCACCGGCACGGCCACCACCACCGGGCCGGTCGTCCACGGCCACACCGACTGGGGGGCGCTGGCCTGCTGCCCGGACAGCGCGATGTCCAGGGCCGTGGCGGTCGGGGCCGGCTGCCACCGCGGCGAGGCGACCAGGGCGCCCCGGTCCCGGTCGACCACTGCCGCGCCGATCGCGTACAGCTCGTCGTAGCTGCGCAACTCCGACTCGATCGGGTCCGGGCCGCCGCCGCGCAACGTCGGCCCGGCCAGCGAGGCGAACCGGGTCGCGTCGGCCAGCCGGTCGGCGCGCACCCGTTCGGTCTCACTGGCGGCCAGGGTGGCGGCCAGCGGCGTCTCCAGGGCGATGAGGACGAGCACCATCAGCAGCAGATAGCTGATCACCAGTCGGCGACGCACGGCGGCTCCTCAGACCTCGCGCAGCCGGTAGCCGACCCCGCGTACGGTCTCCACCAGGCGGGCGTCGCCGAGCTTGCCGCGCAGCGACCCGACGTGCACCTCGACGGTGTGCCGGTCGGCCCAGGTGGTGCCCCAGGCGTCGAGCAGGATGCGGTCGCGGGGCACCGCCACCCCGGGCTGGCGGGCCAACGACAGCAGCACGTCGAACTCCTTGCGGGTCAACGTGACCAGCCGGCCGTCGACCGTCACCGTCCGGGCGGTCACGTCGATGCGCACCACCCCGGCCTCGATCAGGTGCCGCTCCGGCGCGGCGTTCGCGGCCCGGCGCAGCACCGCCTCGATCCGGGCCTGCAACTCCACCATCGAGAACGGTTTGACCACGTAGTCGTCGGCGCCGAGGCGCAGCCCGAGCACCCGGTCGCGCTCCTCACCCCGCGCGGTCACCGCGATGATGCCGAGCTGACTGCTGCGCCGGCGCAACTCCCGGCACAGGTCGGTGCCGTCCCCGTCGGGCAGCGTCAGGTCGAGCAGCACCAGGTCGCACGGGGCGGCCGAGAGCGCCGCGGCGACGGTGGCCGCGTGCTCGACCTCGTATCCGCGCCGGCCGAGGGCCGAGGAGAGCGCGGCGGCCACCCGGCGGTCGTCCTCCACCAGCAGGATCCGCACCCGTGCCCCCGTCCCTCGCAGCGCCGTCCTGCGAATGGTGGCAGAAGCGGGCGGCGAGCGGGAGGCCCGCCCACCCGGGGCGGACGCTCAGAGGCCGAAGACGTCGTCGGCGACGCCGTCCCGGACGCCGTCGGTGAAGCCGCGAAAGCCCGGGTCGTCGTGGCGGGCCGGCACGCTCGTGACGTTCACGCCGCCGGCCTGGGTGACGGCGTCCACCAGGGGCGGGAAGTCGATCTCGGCGTCGTCGAAGGCGTCGTCGTCCGCCTCGGCCAGGTTGATCACGTGCTGCACGTCGTCGGACGGGGTGTCCGGATCCGCGGCCCACTCGCCGCCGGCCCGGTAGCACTCGTCGTACAGCGCCCGCTGGCTGTCGGTCCAGTCCTCGTCGTAGCTCTCCATCGCCATCCCCTCCGCGGCCGTTCCACCTGAGCATGCCGGGCCGCGCCCGGCGTCGGCGGCGGTACGGCCGAAACGCGTACCCGCCGACGTAGGCTGCGGACGTGATCTACAAGCTGCTGCCCACCGTCGAGTGGGACGACGCCCGGGCGGCCGGGCACCTGGCCGGCTCGGCGGTGGACCGGCAGGACGGTTTCATCCACCTCTCCGGCACCGACCAGGTGGTCCAGACGGCACGGCTGCACTTCGCCGGCGCCACCGGGTTGACCCTGCTGAGCATCCGGGAGGACCGCCTCGGTGACGCGCTGCGGTGGGAGCCGTCGCGCGGCGGAGAGCTCTTTCCGCACCTGTACGGTCCGCTGCCGGTCACCGCCGTGGTCGACGCGCGGGTGTTGCCGGTGGACGTTCCGGTCGCCGACGCGGTGGCCGCGCTCCTGAGCTGACGCGACCGCGCCCGGTCCGACGGTGTCGGGCCGGGCGCGGGTCGTCTCGCCGGTCAGCGGCAGAGGCGGGCGATCTCCTCCTGGAACCGGTCCATCGGGTTGGCCTCGGCGGGGCCGAGCAGGTACGTCTTCAACTCCCGGCGGGCCTCGGTCATCGGGTCGTCGCCGGCCCGGGTCACCGACACGATCTTCTCCAGCTCCCCGCAGTCCTTCGAGAGCAGGTACGCGGCCCGCGTGGTCGGGAACTCCCGGCGGAACTCGTCCTCCGGCAGGCCGGCCGGGTTGGCCACCACGTACGGGCGCTGGCTCTGCACGAAGTCGGAGACCACACTGGACACGTCGCTGACCAGCAGGTCGGTCTGGTTGAAGCAGTCGAACAGCGCCGGCGTGCGACCGGTGATGACCAGGTGCGCGGTGCCGTCCAGAGAGGACGCGTTCGGGTTGCCGCCGGCGGCGCGGATCGCGTCGACGATCCGCTCGTGCACGGCACGGGCCGCGTTCGACCGCGACCCGGTGAGCGGGTGCGGCTTGTAGATCAGTCGCACCCGTGGGTTCGTGGCCAGCAGCCCCTTGACGATCCGCTCACCCATCAGCACCAGCGACGTGTGGTACGGGTCGTCGTCGAGCCAACCCTCCCAGGTGGGCGCGTACAGGACGGTGAACGGCCGGTCCACCGACTCGGCGCCGAACGTGTGCACCCCGGCGAGCTGCGGACGACCGATCTCGACGATGTCCGAGTCGAGCACACCCACACCGGCGCGGGCGTACCGCTCCCGACCGGCCAGTCCGGCGACCCAGACCTCGTCGTACACCTTGCTGTACGGGTTGACGCTGGCCTGCTTGTCGCTGTCACCGTGCCCGACGAAGACGTGCTTCGTGGTGGGCTCGCGCAGCATGTGGATGTTCGCGCCGACGTTCGCGGCGTACAGCGCGGCGCGGATGCCGCCGAGGTCGAGGTTCATGAAGTCCACCCCGGCCGGTACGCAGATCACCGGCAGCCGGGTGTCGGCCAGCTCCAGGAACGCGTCCCGGCTGCGCATCAGCACCACCGCGCGCTGCTTGAGCGCCTCGGTCGGTGCGAGCCACATGTTCGCCTGGTAGACGTCCTTCGCCGGGCCGGCGAAGTAGAGCGCCACCTCGGGCTGGTAGGTGTCCAGCCACCGCTGCACGGCGGGCAGCAGCGGACCCTCGCCGGATCCACGGCCACGCAGCCAGGTCAGCGCGATGATCGCGCCCACCACGCCGGTCGCCACCACGGCCACCACGGCGGCGACGAGGAACGGGGTCACGTCGTGCCGCACCGCGGCGGCCACGGCCGCCGGCACCAGAAGCAGGTTGAGCAGAGGCATCCGGTCACCGGCGACGGCCGCCGCCCAGGCCGGCGGCTGGGGGGCCGAGCGCAGCGGACCCAGCTCGATGTTGCGCACCATGGCGGAGAGCGGGTTACGACGCTCGATCATGGTGGAGAAGGCGCCGGCGAAGACCGACACGACCCACACCGCCGCCGGCAGGACGAGCAGCCACGTCAGCTCACCGCCGGTGAGCGGAACCTCGGCGGCGACCAGCAGCACGGCGGCGAGGTCCCGGGTCAACTGCCGGTACGGGAAGTGCAGGCCGACCTTCTCCAGCAGCAGCTGCGACAGGGGGGACCAGCGGGCCACGGCGAACTCACCGATCACCGCGACCAGCCCGGCGACAGCGAACAGTGCGACCCAACCGAAGATGCCAGCGACGAGCATGACCAGGTAGGACAGCACCAGCAGCGCGCTGCGGGCGGCGACGCCGAGGCGTCCCGATAACGTGCCGAACAAAGGTACAGCTCCCTACGAGAGTGGTGACCGGCTGGGCGCGTGGCCCCTGGTGGCGACGCCGGATGGGGGCGACCCGCGTACGACGCGGGCGCCACACGGCGGTGCGGAGTTCGCAGCCTCGCGCGCCGCCGACGGGTCTCCCCCACGACCGCGCACGCCACGCCCCATGTCCGAACTCCTGAAATGCCAGTGTGCCACGCGCGAAAACCGCGCCTCGGGCCGTGCGCGCGTGACTGCGACCTTAACGCCGTGGAACACCGAGGGATCACCCGGGTATCGGGCCGCAATCCGGACAGTGGACCGGCTCGCCGCTGTGCGGTCCGTCACCGGTCGCGGCGCTCTCCCGAGCCGCTGAACCGGTGGCCGACACGCCACGACCCGGGCGCGGTCAGGCGCCCGGGTCGTGGTGACGACGTGGTCCGGCAGGTCAGCCGCCAGTGGTCGGGGTCGCGGTGGTCCGGTAGCAGTACATCGCGCCCGGTGGCGTGCGCGACGCGATCTCCTCCAGGCCCAGGTACGGGGCCGCGTCCGCGACGAGGGTGTTGGACTTCCAGACGCAGACCATGCTGACCCCCACCCGGCGCATCGCGGCGTCCGCCTCGTAGATCGAGACGGTCCGATCGGCGTCGGCCAACCTCGCCAGCAGCAGCCGGTCCCGGGCGAACTGCGAGTCGATCCCGTAGTCGGTGAGGTAGAGGTCGCGGGGGAGCACCACCCGGACCTCGGTGGTGACCTCCGGGATCGACCGCATGACCGACGACGGCGCGAGCACCAGGCCCTGCGGGCGGTTGTCCAGGTTCTTGATCCAGAAGGAGGCGGCCTTGCGGGCCAGCGGCATCCGCCAGGTCGGCTCCGTCTTGACCATGTCGTCGGTCCACATCGGCTTGCCCTGGGTGAAGAAGATGCACACCAGCACGGCGGGGAGCGCGAACGCCAGGACGCGGTTGACCCGTGCCAGGCTGGGGAGCCGGATGACGGCCAGCATGCCGACGAGCGCCGGCACCGGCAGGATCCACGGCACCCGCCACAGCACCGCCCGCAGACCGCTGAGGTCACCGGCGACCTTCAACAGGCCGGGGATCATCAGGACCGTCACCGCGAGCACGGCACCGGCGGCGAGCTGCCGGGGCGCGCCCGCGCGCAGCAGCAGGGGCGACCACCACACGGCGAGCCCGGCGACGACACCGAGGATGCCGAGCCACAGGGTGAGCTCGTAGATGGTCCGCAGCGGCAGCAGCGGCGCGTACGTGGCGACGGTCGTCTCGATCCCGCCGCGCAGGACCTGGACGAGCGCGCCGGACAACACGGGGTAGAGCGACACGGCCGCGAAGCACAGGACGGCCTCCCGCACCCGCCGGGTGGCCAGCAGCACGACCCCCGCCGCGGCGCCGAGCAGGGGCAGGAGCATCACGGCAGTGGTGGTGTAGCCGACGCTGGCGACCGAGAGCAGGGTGAGCATGATCAGCGCACGTCGGGACCGGCGCTCCAGGTAGTCGGTGAGGTACACCCAGGCCAGGGGGATGAGCGCGTGCACGAAGACGCTCTTGCCCTGGGTCAACCGGGGCAGGTGGTAGGTGTTCAGGGAGTCGGCGTAGTAGGCGACGAGCAGGATGTAGGCCGCCGCCACGCCGAACGCGACGAGCGGACGCCGCGGCGCCCACCGCTGCACGAGTCGCCACAACGCGAAGATGGCGAACACGGCGAGCACCGGCAGGAGCAGGTACCACGTCGCGGACGCGGCGTGCACGTGCAGGACGCGCGCCATCGCCCCGATGAAGACCTCGAAGGACGGCAGCGGCGGGTTCGCCGAGCCGGCCGGCAGGACGCCCTCGGTGAACAGGAAGTCCCGGAACGGGATCTCGTCCCGCTCGGCCACCCAGACGGACTTGCCGACGTAGAAGACGTCGTCGAGGGAGACCCGCTCGATGAGTGTCGCGAAGTAGGCGGCGGCCAGCGAGACGACGAGGACCACCCAGCCCTGCGCCGGCGTGGTCCCCCGGCTGACCGGCGCGGCACCCGCCACGGCCTTGCCGCCGTGCCGGGACACGGCCAGCCACGCCGAGATGACCGAGACCAGGCCGAGCACGGCCGCGAACCACCAGGTGACCATGCCGGTGCCGAGGGCGGCGAACAGCGCCGCACCGAGCGCGGCGCCGACGGGCAGGGCGTACCGGCGCAGCAGCGCCATCCGGTCGGCGGGCGCCCCGGCCGGCGTGCCCGCCGGCTCGTCGTCGGCACGGTCGGCGACCGCGACGCGCCGCCGGAGTTTCCAGGCCACGTACGCCACGACCGGCAGCAGGGCGACCCAGCCGAGGAAGACAACCGACGGACGCAGGTTGAGGCCGAGGTTGAGGTGGTAGAGCAGGGTCCAGAGGGCGAAGCCGACCACCGCGGCGTCGGTGAACACGACGGGTGCGGCGGCCACACCGGCGTTGAGTCGCCCGATCAGACCCCGGCCACGGACGGACCGGCTGGCGTCCGCCGCCGCGGTGTCCGCGACCGGCGCGGTCTCTCGGTCGGCTGGCGCTGGCGCCACAACAGCGTCTTCGACTTTCGTCACGGGTCGTCCTTGTCGTCCGGCGGCGAGTGAGGGAGCGAGAAGTGGATGTCTTCTCGGTGACAGCCCGGTGTCAAGGGGGCAGCCTAGCGGAGGTGGGCGGAGGATCCGGGCCCACCGTTCGGCGGGTGTCGCGGGGCCGGTCAGCCGGCCATCGGGGCTGCCCGGGGATGCGGTACGGCACCGGTCACGCCGAGTCCGGCGACCACCGATTCCACCAACCGGTCCAGGTAACTGTCGGTGAGCGGGAGTCGGGCGATGGCGAGCCGCCAGTAGAGCGGGCCGACGATGAGGTCGATCGCGGCGTCCGGGTCGGTGTCGGCGGGCAACTCACCTCGCTGCACGGCCCGGCTCACCAGGCGACCGCCGATGTCCTGCTGGCGGGCGTGCAGGACCTGGCGCAGGGTCGCGTCGATGCTGGGGTTGCGGGCGGCCTCGGCCAGCAGGTCCGGGATGATCTGCGAGGCCAGCGGGTGGCGCAGCGCGTGCGCCACGGCCTGGAACAGCAGCGTGAGGTCTCCGCGCAGAGTGCCCGTGTCCAGCGCCGGGAGCTTGCCGCGTGCCGCCGCCGCGACGATCTCCAGCACCAGGTCGAGCTTGGAGTTCCACCGGCGGTAGATCGCCGTCTTGCTGACACCGGCCCGGCGGGCCACCGCCTCGATGGAGAGCCGGCCGTAGCCGACCGCGGCGAGCTCCTGCATCAGCGCGCGCCGGATGGCCGTGGTGATCTCGCCACGGAGCACCGCCGCACCGGCCGGGGCACGCCTCTTCTCGGTCGTCACCAGAGACTCTTTTCGCAGGTCACGCCGGCCAGCGTAGCGCAACGACGATACGGTTGCGTCCCGACGTGTTTCGGACTACTGTCCACGCAGCGACGAGGCGGCGCCCCGCGCACACCTCCCACTAGGATCCCATCGTCGCGAGCAACCCCGTCTGCACGAAAGATCGGAGCGCCATATCCATGGCCACCACCGCGCTGGTCGACCCCGACACGGGCCTGACCCAGGCGCAGCTGGCCGCTCGGCACGGGCTACGGGTCGCCGGTGAGCGGCCCAGCCTCGTCGAGTACAGCCGCCGACTGTGGGCCTACCGGCACTTCATCGCCGCGTACGCCAATGCCAAGCTGGTCGCCTCGTACAGCAACGCCAAGCTGGGCCAGCTCTGGCAGGTGCTCACCCCGCTGACCAACGCGGCGGTCTACTACCTGATCTTCGGGGTGGTGCTGGCTCAGAACAGCATTCCGAACTTCATCGCCTACCTGACCACCGGGCTGTTCATCTTCAACTTCACCCAGAGCGCGGTGCTGGCCGGCACGCAGTCGATCAGCAGCAACCTGGGGCTCATCCGGGCGCTGCACTTCCCCCGGGCCAGCCTGCCGCTGTCCACCACGATCACCCAGTTCCAGCAGTTGCTGGCCTCGATGGTGGTGCTGATCGGCATCGTGCTGGTCACCGGCGAGCCGATCACCCTGAAGTGGTTGCTGCTGGTGCCGGCCCTGCTGCTCCAGGCGGTGTTCAACGCCGGCGTGGTGCTGCTGGTGGCCCGACTGGGCTCCAAGTCGAGCGACCTCAAGCAGGTCATGCCGTTCGTCATGCGCACCTGGATGTACGGCTCCGGCGTCCTGTACAGCGTCAGCCTCTTCGAGCGGCTGCCGGCCTGGGCGACGACGCTCGTGCAGTACAACCCGCTGCTGGTCTACATCGAGCTGGCCCGCTACTCCCTGCTCGAACAGGCGCCGCTGCTCAACGAGTCGCTCACCCAGCTCTGGCTGGTCGCGGCGGGTTGGGCGCTGGTGGCCGGGATCGGCGGTTTCATCTACTTCTGGCGCGGCGAACAGGAGTACGGCCGTGGTTGAGCACATCGGGACGCCCACCGAGGCGACCGCGACACTGACCGCTACGCAGGAGCGCATCCCGACCGTGGTGGTCGACGACGCGCACATCATCTACCGGGTGCACCAGGGTGCCGGCGGTGGCACCACTCCGGTGGCGGCGCTGCGCCGGCTGGTGAAGCGCACCCACGCGCCGAACGTGCGGGAGGTGCACGCGGTCAAGGGCATCTCGTTCACCGCGTACCGGGGCGAGGCGATCGGGCTGATCGGCAGCAACGGCTCCGGCAAGTCCACCATCCTGCGCGCCATCGCCGGCCTGCTGCCGGTCAACCGGGGCGCGATCCACACCCAGGGGCAGCCGTCGCTGCTCGGGGTGAACGCGGCACTGCTCAACGACCTGTCGGGTGAGCGCAACGTCGTCCTGGGCTGCCTGGCCATGGGTATGCATCCCGACGACGTGGCCAAGCAGGCACAGGGGATCATCGACTTCTCCGGGATCAACGAGCGCGGCGACTTCGCCAGCCTGCCGATGCGGACGTACTCGTCCGGCATGGCGGCCCGCCTGCGGTTCTCCATCGCCGCCGCGAAGAAGCACGACGTGCTGCTCATCGACGAGGCGCTCGCCACCGGCGACAAGGGCTTCCGCAAGCGCAGCGAGCAACGGGTACGCGAGCTGCGCGAGGGCGCCGGCACGGTGTTCCTGGTCAGCCACCAGCTCTCCTCGGTACGCGACACCTGCGAGCGGACGATCTGGCTGGAATCGGGCGTTCTCCGCATGGACGGCCCCACCGACGAGGTCATTCGCGAGTACGAGGCGTACGCGAACAGCAAGTAGGGTGCCGGCGAACCCTGGCATCGACACGGCGCCATGGACCGCGTCGCCCGCGTTGGGGCGGCGCGGTCCGCGCGTTAAGGTTCATTCCGTCGCCGCTCGGGCGGAACCTTCCGGTAACGCAATGCTGAGAGTGAGGATCCGGCAATGACGCAGGACCAGACCACTGGCCCGGACGCCGCAACGGAGACCCCGGCACCGTGGCGGCCCTCGCGGACAGTGGCCGTGGTGCTGGCGGGCGGCACCGGCACCCGGTTGGGCCTCGGCATCCCGAAGCAGCTGCTCAAGATCGCCGGTAAGCCGATCATCGAGCACACCCTGGCCGTCTTCGAGGCCGCACCGGAGATCGACGAGATCATCGTGCTGATGGCCACCGGCCACGTCGAGGACGCCCGGCAGATCGTCGAGAAGGCCGGCCTGCGCAAGGTCACCAAGGTGATCGAGGGCGGCGACACCCGCAACGCGACCACCCGGATCGCGCTGGACGCCGTCGGGCCGGCCGACTGCAACATCCTCTTCCACGACGCGGTCCGCCCGCTGCTCAGCGGCCGGATCGTGCGCGAGTGCGTGAACGCGCTCTGGACCTACGACGCCGTGGACGTGGCCATCCCCTCCGCGGACACGATCATCCAGGTCGACGAGAACGACTGCATCACCGACATCCCGACGCGCTCCCGGCTGCGTCGTGGCCAGACCCCGCAGGCGTTCCGCTCCCCCACCATCCGCGAGGCGTACCGGATCGCCGAGGGTGACCCGGACTTCGCCGCCACCGACGACTGCGGCGTGGTGCTGCGCTACCTGCCCGGCACCCCGATCAAGGTGATCGACGGTTCCGACGAGAACATCAAGGTCACCCACCCGGTCGACGTGCACCTGGCGGACAAGCTCTTCCAGCTCGCCGCCGCGCAGGCGCCCCGGCTCACCGACCACCGCAGCTACGCCGAGGAGCTGACCGGCCGCACCATCGTGGTGTTCGGCGGCAGCTACGGCATCGGTCACGAGCTGACCGAGCTGGCCCGCCGCTACGGCGCGCAGGTCTTCCCGTTCAGCCGCTCCACCACCGGCACCCACGTCGAGCGCGCCGAGGACGTCGAGGCCGCGCTGAAGACCGCCTTCGAGGCCACCGGCCGCATCGACCACGTGGTGGTCACCGCCGGCATCCTGGAGAGGGGCGCCCTCACCGAGATGGACGAGGAGACGATGGACCGGGTGCTCCAGGTCAACTTCGTCGGCCCGGTGACCATCGCCCGGCAGTCCCTGCCGTACCTGCAACAGACCAAGGGCCAGCTGCTGCTCTACACCTCCAGCTCGTACACCCGGGGGCGGGCCCGCTACGCGCTCTACTCGGCCACCAAGGCCGCCCTGGTCAACCTCACCCAGGCGCTCGCCGACGAGTGGGCCGACGTCGGCGTACGCGTCAACTGCATCAACCCGGAGCGGACCGCCACCCCGATGCGTACCCGGGCCTTCGGCGAGGAACCGGAGCACACCCTGCTTGCCGCCGAGGCCGTCGCCCAGTCGTCGCTGGACGTGCTGATCTCCGACCTGACCGGTCAGGTGATCGACGTACGCCGGGCGCCCGGCGACGGGCCGACCGTGCCGGCGCAGTCCGGCCCGGACCGGGTCGACGCGCCGGCGGCGGCTTCCGCGAACTGACGGTCGGCAGCGGGACAGCGAGGGCGGCGAACGGAGCGACATGCGGGGTGACCTGGTCCGGAAGCTGGCCGCCCGGTGCCTGAGCACCGGTCTGGCGGTGCTGGCCTTCGTCGTGCTGGCGCTCACCGGCGCCACCGGCTGGGGGCTGGCGCTTGCCGTCGCCGCGCTGGCGGCGGCCGCCGTGGAGCAGCGGATCCGGCCCGGGGCCGACCTGGTCGCCGAGACGGCGCTGATCGCCGCCGCCGTCCTGGTCGGCTACTCCCGGCGGCTCGACGGCGGGCTCGACCCGGCGCTGGTGGCCACCGCACTGGTCCTGCTGGGGCTGGTGCTGCTGGTGGGGCCGCTGCGGACCGCCGGGAACCTGGAGATCCGGGCGGCCAACCTGCCGGTGCGGTCCTGGACGCCGCTGGTCGCCGACCAGCTCGGCACCGCCCTGCTCGGGCTGCTCGCCGCCGTGACCCTCGCCGCCGCGCTGGTACTGCCCGCTGTCGTGGCGCTGGTCGCCAGCCTGCTGGTGGGCGCGGGCGCCGGGGTCGTCGCCCTGGACCTGGCCCGGCGCCGGTTCCGGCCGGCCGCCGGTGGCGGGGCGGTGGCCCGTGCGCTGCGCCGGCACGAGCCGGAGTTCCTGCTCTACTTCTCCGCACCCCCCGGTTCGGAGTACCAGGTCACCATGTGGCTGCCGTACCTGGAACGGATCGGCCGGCCGTTCGTGGTGCTGGTACGGGAGCCGGAGTTCCTCGCGCCGATCGCCGCGGCCACCGACGCGCCGGTGGTCTACTGCCCCACCCTGCGGGCGATGGACGAGGCTCTGGTGCCCAGCCTGCGGGCGGCGTTCTACGTCAACCACGGCGCGAAGAACAGCCACTGCATCCGGTTCACCCAGTTGACCCACGTCCAGTTGCACCACGGCGACAGCGACAAGGCACCCAGCGCCAACCCGGTGTCCGGAATCTTCGACCGGATCTTCGTGGCCGGCCCGGCGGCGATCGAACGCTACGCCCGCGCCGGCGTGCGGATCCCGGAGGAGAAGTTCGTCGTGGTGGGCCGCCCCCAGGTCGAGGCCATCGAGGTACGCCCCGAGCCGGTACGCGGGCTCGCCCACCCGACGGTGCTCTACACCCCCACCTGGACCGGGCACCACGCCGACGCCGACTACTGCTCCCTGCCGGTGGCCGAGACGCTGCTGCGGCGGCTGTTGGAGCGCGGCGCGACGGTCATCCTGCGGGCGCACCCGTACACCGCGCAGAACCCGGCCTCCGCCCGGCAGCTCGGCCGGCTGGTCGAGCTGCTGGTGGCCGACCGTGCCCGCACCGGGCGGCAGCACATCGTCGGCGCGGCGGCCCGCGAGCTGAGCCTGACCGAGTGCGTCAACCGCTCGGACGCGCTGGTCTCCGACGTCTCCGGGGTGATCTCCGACTACCTCTACTCGGGCAAGCCGTACGCGGTGACCGACATGGGCGACGAGGGCGACCGTTTCGCGCGGCGCTTCCCGTTGGTCGAGGCCGGTTACGTGCTGCGGCGGGACATGTCGAACGTCGACGAGGTGTTGACCGCCCTGCTGGACACCGATCCGACGGCCGAGGCGCGCTGGGCCGCCCGCCGCCACTACCTCGGCGACTTCCCGGCCGAGACGTACGCCGAGGCATTCCTGACCGCCGCCCGGCGGGAGTTGACGCCGGAGCCGGCGCTGCCCACCCCGGCGGCCGTCTAGCGCCTCAGCGGTAGCCGTCGAGCAAGGCCAGCACCGCCGCCGGGTCCTGCACGTGCGCGTTGTGCCCGAGACCGGGCAGCGTGACGACCGGGACGCCGTACTCCTTGAGCTGCGCGTCGGTGACCATCGGGTCGTGCTCCCCGCGGGCCAGCACCACCGGCACGTCGGTGGCCGCCAGCAGGGCGGCCAGGTCGGGCTCGCCGACGGCGAACGCGCCCGGGTCCATGGCGAGGCGCCAGCGGCCGTCGACCTGGCGCAGCCCGGCGTCCACGACCGGGTGGTCCGGCGGCAGCAGACCGGCCAGCCCGGAGACGCGCAGGTAGCGGCGTGCCGCCTCGATGCGGTTGGCGAACCAACCGACCGGACGGGCGGCGAGGTCGGCGGCGCGGTCCAGTTCCGCAGGGGACCAGACCGCCTTGATGCCCAGTCCGACCACCGCGTCCACCGGCAGTCCGGTGTCGCGGGCGGCCAACGCGAGACCGACCACCCCGCCGAGCGAATGCCCGAGCACGACGAGCCGGTCGTCGGCTGCCAGGCCGTGGGCGACCCGGTCGGCGAGGCCCGGGAACGAGTACGACGCCAGCGGTGCCGACCAGCCGTGACCGGCGAGGTCCGGAGCCAGCCACCGTCCGGGCCAGTGCCGCTCCAGCAGCGGCGCCCAGGGCAGCCACACGTCGCCGGTCGCCCCCATCCCGTGCAGCAGCAGAAGGACCGGGCCGCGACCGGCTCGACCACCCGACTCATCCGCCACGGCCGCAGTCTCCCACGGTTCGCCGCCCGGTACGAGCGTCGTACACGGGACCCGACCGGCGGCGATCCACAGTAGAGTGCGGCGCCTGGACGGGCAGTTTCACCACGGGAGGGAGTCCTCGTGCTCAGAAGACATCGATCAACACTGGTGGCGGCGGTGGCCGTCGTCGCGCTCGGTGCGGCGCCGACCGTGCCCGCGCTCGGCACACCGTCGAGCGCACCGGGGCCGGACGCGGGTGTCGCGGCGGCCGACCGGGTCCTGCGCGTCTACAACAACAACATCGAGAACCTGGTGGTGAACAACGCCGACGGGAGCTGCACCCGGATCTCCGGACCGGACCACCTGACCTCGATCCTCGTCGACGACGCCGGACGCACCGGCACCAGCGGTGTGGTGGCGCCCGACCTGCTGATCGTGCAACAGGTGCGCGGCACCGGCCAGGCCGAGGCGTACGCCGACCAACTGGCGGCCAAGTTCGGCTACCCGGCGGGCACGTACGGGGCGATCGTGGCCTGGACCGACCCGGAGCCGTGGGGCAGCACGCACAAGTGCAGCTCCCAGTCGCTCGGCGACCTGAAGAAGAAGCAGACCAACGCGATCATCTGGAACACCAGGACGCTGAGCCTCGCGGCCGGCGACATCTCCAAGTACTGGAGCGCGGGCTGGCTCAAGCCGGGCACCGCGTACGCCAACGGTGCCGGGTGCACGCTGTACAAGCCGCCGAACAGCGACCCGGACAGCACCGACTACTACAAGTGGAAGCGGACCAGCGCCATCGCGGCCCGGTTCACCATCAGGGCGACCGGCACCAGCGTGTTCGCGGCGACCATGCACTTGCCGCAGGAGAACCGGCAGAACGCGTGCGCCGGCGACGGCGACCGGGGCATCGCCAACAGCGGCATCCACCTGGGTGCGGACGCGACGAGCCTGTTGAACGCCTCCACCATCCGGATCGTGGGGATCGACGCGAACCGCACGGGTATCGCGGCCGGCACGCTGAGCGGCTACGGCATGACCGGCTACGGGACGGCGCCCACCAGCGGCTCCAGCAAGATCGATTATCTGTTCGTGAAGGGGACGGTACGGCCGTCCACCATCGGCCACACCGTCACCGGCACGAGGTCGAACCACCGCGCGCTGTACGGGTTCATCGACTACTGAGCACCACGCGAAGACGCCGCGGGCGCCGACCCCTCGTGGGGGTCGGCGCCCGCGGCGGTGCTCACACCTGGGTCAGGCGGAGTAGCCCCGGGTGGCGATCCAGTTCGCCAGGTCGATCGTGGTGATCCAGTACGACGGGTCGGCCGCGTTCGCCGAGTCGGCGATCCGCACGGTCCGGCCGTTGTCCTTGTAACCCACCACCGCGACGTAGTGTCCACCGCCGTAGGAGTGCCAGCCCCCGTTGGTGTCGACGGCGTCGCCGACGACGTTCGCCACCACGCCTCGGCCGTCGGTGATGGCCTTGACGACGTCGGCCTGGAGCTGGTCCATCTGGGCCGGGCTGGGCGAGCCGGCGAACATCCGGGTCCGGTACGGGGAGCCCTTGACCTCGGAGTTGAGCACGCGGGTGGTGTCCTGGGCCGAGTTGGTGCCCATCTCGGTGGTGCCCAGCTTGACGCCGAGCTGGTTCTGGGTGCGGTCGATACCGCTGGCGCTGAGGGCGTTGCGGGTGGCCGCCGGGCCGCAGTTGTAGTACGTGTTCTGGGCCTCGTAGTCGTAGTCGAGCACCTTGGTCGCGGGTGGCTTCGGCGGTGTCGGCTTGCGGGTGAGGTCCGGGTTGGTGCTGGCCTTCGCGGCGGGCGACGCGGCGCTGGTGGCCGGGGCGGCGCTGCTCGGCGCGGCGCTCGCCGAGGGGGACGCGACGCGCGCCTGGTCACGGGAGGCGGCCAGGTCGCCGCGCATCTCGGCGACGGTGGTCGGGGTCTGCTGGCCGGCCGGGGCGTCGTCGGTGTCGGCGAGCAGGACGCCGGTGGTGGCCGCGAGCGCGAGGGCCGCGGCGGAGGCGGCGACCATCCGGTACGGGCGTTCGGTGGTGAGACGGCGGAGCTGACGCTTCAGGGTGTGCTTCACGGGGTCCTCCACGGTTCGGGGGGAGAGCGGCACACCGGGGCCGAGCCGGTATCCGGGCAGGCGCCAGCGCGCGAACCGTGGTCCGCGGATGGTGAACCGCTCAGGGGAACGCCCGGCGTGGCCGGGCGGGAAGGGCGATGACCCGGGGGGTCAGCTCACCGGACGGATGAGCGGGGGCACCGCGGCGCCGTGGAGGCGGGGGAACAGCCGAGGGGTGGAGAGGTGCTGCACGAGGATGGAACTCCTTCCGACACCGCCTACCGGGTTAGCTGACGGATTCGGGCGGGAAGATCGCCCTACCGCGGGCCGTGGCTCGCGGATTCACCCCGGACTTACTGATGGGTCCCCGGTTCGTTGATCACGATTGAGCGGGTCGGCGCGGCGTCGCCTCTTGCGATCGGTAACCGCACCGGACGGGACGACACTACTGGCCGGTGCGTACCCCTGCCAAGCCGCGCCCACCTGCGTAAACATCATTCTGGACGACAATTTCTGCGCGTATTGCCGATGACGTGACTCGATGGGACAAGCGGTGACGGCGACGCCTGTGGTCGACAACCGGACAGGCTGGCGACAACGTCTCCGTATTCGCGCGAACAACAGGCCCGGTCGCGCCCCGCGCCCGATTTCGGGTGCCCGTGACCGGGCTCACGTCACAGATCGGGCTCAACCGTGGACGGGTTCAACTGACGCGGGCCGGACGCCAGCGCGCCACCGCCGCGGGACGCACCGCTCCGGCCGCCGCCCGACGGGCGGGTACCGGATTCGGTCGCAGCCGGGCCGCCGCCGCGTACGCCTCCTCGGCGAGGGCGCGCGCCGCCTCGGCGGCCAGTTCCGCGTCCCGCCACGCCGACCGCTCCCGCTCGGCGGCGGCCCGGTGGTCGGCCAGCCTCGCGTCCCTGATCGCCCGGGCGAGCAGCACCTCCTGCTCCACCGGGTGCCGGCGGGGGTCCCAACCGCGCCGGTGCCCGAACACGTCACCGAGCTGCCCCATGGTCAACTCCCCGCGCCAGTACGCCGCCATCGCGGCGCGGTGCAGGTACCGCTCCCGAGCCGCGTACTCGGCAGGGGTGTGCGGGGTACGCGGGGTGGGCAGCGCGCCGGCGCCGACGAACCGACGGGCGGCGGTCTCCGCCTCGTCGTACCCGGCCCAGGCACGTTCCGCCTCCTCCTGACTGACCAGCCAGTCGGCGCGCCGCCGTCGGGCGGTCTGGGCGGCGCCGGCGGCGGCGACGGCCACCTCCTCGGCGTACCGCCGCAGGTCGGCGGCCTCGGCCGCCGCCACCTCCCGGGCGGTGGGCGCCGTCGGGCCCGGGTCACCCGGCGGCGCGTCCCGCTGCGGGCGGGCGACCAGGACGGCGGGCACGCTCAACGCCAGCAGGAACAGGACCGACCAGATGGCGGCGGCCTGGGGCACCTCGGTCAGGAACTGGTAGAAGACGACGGTCTCCATGCTCGACACCTCGGAACGACAGCGATGCGACGGTGGGCCGCACGGGCCGGACGGAACGTGGCAGGGCCACGGGTCGGCGGGTGCGGGCGGTGGATCGACAGGGCGCGGCGGCGGGACGCTCGTCCCGGTGGCTCAGCGTGCGGGCGGAGCCCGGGGCGCCCGGGTGGCCGGGCCGTCGGCGTGGGGCTGTCGCTCGGCCCCGGACGCGCGCACCGGAGTGTCACCGGCGACGCCGGGGAGGAGGTGCAGAGCCAGCCGTGCGGGCTGCGGGTCGGTCGGGCCCGTCGAGGTGCGCCGGTCAGCGGTGTCGTCGGCGACGACCGACGACCCGTGCCCGACGGCGACCACCGCGCCGGCCCGGCCGGACGTCGTGCTCGGCCCGGCCGCGAACGCCGACGTCGTGCTCGGCGGACCCGCGACCGGCCCGACCGTGAACGCCGAGGCCGTGCCCGCCGACGTCGGGTGGCCGGCGGCGGAGGCGGGCGACGCGCCCGCGCCGAACGCGAGGGCGGCGACGACGGCGAGGCTGGTCAGCACCCGTGTCGCCCAGCGCGCCACCCACCACAGGGGACAGGTGAACGCGACCGGAAGCACGACCCCACGCTACCGCCGTCGCCAGCCGGACGCACCGACGCCGGGCGTGTCGGCTCGCGCCGCGCCGACCAGCGTGGACGCTCAGCGCGAGTCGGCGTACGTCGATCGACCCTCGGCCCGGCCGGGGCCGCCGGCCAGCGTGTTCCCGGCCTGGTCGGCGGACCCGTCCGCGCTGGTGACCTCGGGTGTCCGGGGATGCGGGACGACCGGCGGGTGGCCCCGACGGCGTGGGGCGAGCCGGCGCATCATCGGCGTCTCGACGAAGCGGTGCAGCAGGCCGGCGAGGACCAGATTGGCCAGCAGGAAGCCGAGCACCACCGCGGGGCCGCGCCACCCCTTGAACCCGGTCCCCCAGTCCCCCGTCCACCGCAGCACGCTCGTCATCACCAGCACGTGCACGAGGTAGAACGCGAACGACACCTCACCCAGCCAGACCAACGGCCGGGACCGCCACGGCGAACGCCGGCCCCGCACGTCCGCGTCGGCAGCGGCGGTGATCACCAGCAGGTACGCCACGGCCAGCAGGGTGGTCCACAGTTCGGCGCGGATCCACTGTGCGGCGGCCACCCAGGTGGCCACGAAGATCGCGCTGGCGACGGTCAGCCCCGGACCGCGCCACAGTCCCCGGCGCATCAGCTCGGCGGCCACCGCGCCCAACCAGAACTCCAGCGACCGGGTCAGCGGGAAGACCTGGGTGAACCACCACCGGCTGTCCTCCGGCACCAGGTGCTGGGCCGGCCAGAGCGCGAGGATCAGCAGGGGCAACGCGACGATCAGCGTCCACAGCAGCGCGGGCCGCGCCCGGCGCAGCAGGGGCAGCACCAGCGGCAGGCACAGGTAGAAGAAGAACTCACAGGACAGCGACCAGCTCACCGTGTTGACGCTGTAGAACCAACCCGGCCGGGGATCCCAGGCCTGCAACAGCAGGAGGTTCTCCAGCGCGACGGCCGGCAGGACGGGATCGGCGAACCACCAGGCGACAAGCAGGGCCGCCGCCCACAACACCAGGTGGTTCGGGTAGATCTTGGCGACCCGCCGTCGCCAGAACGTCAGCCGGGAGTCGCCCGGGCGGGCCGACCAGACCAGCACGAACCCGCTGAGCACGAAGAAGAACTGCACCCCGGACAGGCCCAGGGTGAACAGCACGTCGACCACGGCCTTGTAGTCCGGCTCGGCGATGATCCGCATGGTGCCGGCGTGGAAACCGAAGACCAGCAACGCGGCGATCCAGCGCAGGCCGGTCAACGAGGGCAACCGGGTGACCGGGGCCGGCCGGGCCACCGGGACGTCGGCGGTGCTCATGCCGGTCTCCTGACGATCCGCAGGGTCACCAGCACGTACGTCTCCTCGTCGGCGCGGCGTCGGACGGCGCGACGGCGACGCCCGCGACGACCCGGCAGGGCCGCACCGAGGCACCCTACCGGGTCACTCCCGGGTGAACCGGACGACCGTCGTTAACCTTCCGCCCGGCGGGAGTTCAGGGACTCCACCTTCGTCGGCCACGTCAGGTTCCGGGACCGGCCACCCACGTCGTCGAAGGTGGCGGCGTGGTCAATGAGCCGACGCACGCACCGCTGCTGAGCATCGTCGTGCCCGTGTACGGCGTCGAGGCGTACCTGTACCAGTGCCTCGAGTCGATCCGGGCCGACATCCCCGCGGGCGAGTCGGACGCGGTCGAGCTGATCGCCGTCGACGACGCCTCGCCGGACGGCTGCGGCGCGATGCTGCGCGCGTACGCCGGACACGACGGCGTGCAGGTCGTGCACCTGGGCAGGAACGTGGGTCTGGGGCTGGCCCGCAACGCCGGCCTCGACGTCGCCACCGGCCGGTACGTCTGGTTCGTCGACAGCGACGACTGGCTGCCCCCGGGCACCATCGCGGCGGTGCTCGACCGGCTGCGCCAGCACCAGCCCGACGTGCTGATGCTCGACCACCTGCGGGTGCACGAGGACGGCCGGCGCGAGGTGGACGCGAGCAGCCACCTGCTGCGCGGGGTGCCGGGCGTGGTCCGCCTCGCCGACCAGCCGCACCTGCTGCGCGTCCAGCACACTGCCTGGAACAAGGTGGTCCGCCGGGCCTTCCTCGACGACCTGGAGCTGCGGTTCTTCCCCGGCTGGTACGAGGACATCCCGTTCAGCCACCCGCTGATCATCGGCGCGGAGAAGATCTCCGTGCTGGACCGGGTCTGCTACCTGTACCGGCAGGGCCGCCAGGGCGCGATCACCTCCACCCGCAGTGGCCGGCACTTCGACGCGTTCGGCCAGTACGAGCGGCTGATGGACTGGGTCGCCCGCATCCACCCGGACGAGCAGGTGCGGGCCGAACTGTTCCAGCTGATGATCAGCCACTATCTGGTGGTGGTCGGCAACGACGACCGCCTGCACCCGCACCTGCGACGGGCGTTCTTCCACCGCGTCGCCGAGCACTACCGCCGCTACCTGCCCACCGGCGGCTACCCGATGCCCCCCGGGGTGACCGGGCTCAAGCACCGGCTGGTCGGGCGCGGCGACTGGCTGGCGTACTCGGCGCTGCGCCGGGCGCACCGGGTCGCGGGACGGCTGCGGCGTCCGGGCCCGACCGGCGGCGGGTCGCCGGCGACCGACGAGGACCCGAACCGGTCCGACGACCGGCCCGCCGTCGCGCCCGACCGGACCGACGCGCTGGCCGGGGGCCGCCTGCCGTGAGCGCGGGCGCCGGAGTTTCCAGGTCGTCCACCCCTCGGGGGGACGACGACAGCACCACCGCACCCGGTGCGGACGTACCTGAGCAGAGGTCGGAATGACGGCGACAATCACGATCGGACCGCACGCGGTCGGTGCCGGGGAGCGACCCTTCGTGGTCGCCGAGATGTCCGGCAACCACAACGGCGACCTGGATCGGGCGCTGACCATCGTCGACGCGGTGGCCGAGAGCGGGGCGCACGCGCTCAAGCTCCAGACGTACCGGCCGGACACGATCACGATCGACGTCGACACCCCCGCGTTCCGCATCTCCAGCGGGCACGAGCTGTGGGGTGGGGAGAACCTGTACCGCCTCTACCAGCGGGCGCACACCCCGTACGAGTGGCACGCCCCGATCTTCGAGCGGGCCCGCGAGCGTGGTCTGACCGTCTTCTCGTCGCCGTTCGACGCGACGGCCGTGGAACTACTGGAGTCACTTGACGCGCCGGCGTACAAGATCGCCTCGTCGGAGCTGGTCGATCTGCCGCTGATCCGGCTCGTCGCCAGCACCGGCAAACCGATGGTGATCTCCACGGGCATGGCGACGGTCGCCGAGATCGACGCCGCCGTGCGGACCGCCCGGGACGGCGGCGCGGCGGGCATCATCCTGCTGGCCTGCACCGCGTCCTACCCGGCGCCGCCCGCCGACAGCAACCTGCGCCGGTTGCCGGTGCTGGCCGGCGCGTTCGACGTGCCGGTCGGCCTCTCCGACCACACGCCCGGCATCGGCGTGGCGGTCGCGTCGGTGGCCCTCGGCGCCTGCTTCATCGAGAAGCACGTGACGCTGGACCGCGCCGACGGCGGCGTGGACTCGGACTTCTCCCTGAACCCGGCGGAACTGTCGGCGCTGGTCGCCGAGTCGGGCCGGGCGTACGCCGCGCTGGGCGGCACGGCGATCGGCCCGACCCCCGCCGAGCGGGAGGGGCTGCGGTTCCGCCGTTCCCTGTTCGTGGTCGAGGACGTCCGCGCCGGCGACCCGGTGACCGCGAACAACGTCCGCTCGATCCGCCCGGCCGGTGGCCTCCCCCCAGCCGACATCGACAGGGTCCGAGGCCGCACCTTCACCACCGACGTCCCCCGTGGCACCCCCCTGACCTGGTCCCTGATCTGACCCCCAGCTGCGGCGATCTCGCACTTTCTGCCGCCGCAGATGGTGGATCACGCGCGAATCAGCGTCCGAACGTGCCAGATCGCGGGCTGCGGGGGGGCCAGGCCCACGGTGATGACCAGGTCGGCCAGGTGCAGGGTTCGCCAGAGGGCCGCGCCGTTCGGGGCGGCGAGGCCGTGGCGGCGCCACCACAGGGCGATCGGTACGTCGGCGAGTTTGGCGCCGGATTCCGCGCGGGTCCACCGTGCCCAGAAGTCGGCGGCGCCGAACCGGCGGGCCAGCGCCGGGGGCACCGGGGCGTCGGAGCGTTCCGCGTCCACCGCCACCCGCCAGCCGGGCACCGGCGGGCCGTACCAGCCGACGCACCTGCCGTCGTCGAGGTGACTGCGGGTGGTCGCGTCGGCCATCGCGGCCGGGGTACCGACGCGTAGGTGCCGCTCGGCGGCGGCGAGCAGTCCCGGTACCGGGCGCGGCACGGTGCTGCCGGAGCGCCGCGCCGGTCCGGCGGAGGACGGGACCCGCGAAAGGTCAGATGGAGGCGGCACCGTCCACCACGATGACCTGGCCGTTGATGTTGGTGTGCTCGCGCAGCAGCATCCGCACGACCGGTACGACCTCCTCCGGCTCGGTGAGGTGACCGCTCGGCGTGCGGCGCACGATCTGGTCGAGCTGGGTCGGGCCGAGCACCGCCGACATCTCCGAGGCGAAGAACCCGGGCGCGACCGCGTTGACGAGCATCCGGCCGCCCAGCTCCCGGGCGAGCGACCGGGTGGCGGCGTCCATGCCGCCCTTGGTGGCCGAGTACGCGACAAGTCCCGGGAAGCCACGCTGCGCGCAGATCGAGGTGATGTTGACGATCCGCCCCCGCAGGCCCTTGCCGAGCATCCGCCGGACCACCAGCCGGGTCAGTTGCAGCGGCGCGGTCAGGTTGGTCTCGATGATCCGGGCGATGTCGTCGGTGGCGGTGTGCACGTGCAGGGAGTCCTGCCCGACGGCGGCGTTGTTGACGACTCCGTCGACGGGGCCGAGGCGCTGCTCCACCTCGCGGACGAAGGCCTGTGCGGCGCGCAGGTCCGTGACGTCCACCGAGCCGACGTGCACCCGGTCGGGGTGCTCGGCGGCGAGCTTCTCCAGCTCCGGGGTGACGGTACGGGCGAACGCGGCCACCCGTACGCCCGCGTCGAGCAGGTCGGTGACGATGGCCAGGCCCAGCCCCCGTGAGCCTCCGGAGACCAGGACGACGGAGCTGGGGGGAACGAGTCGGGTGTCGGTGGGGTCAGACATCGCTCTTCAGGGTCTCCTTGACGGGGATCTCGGTCAGCACACGGATCCGGCGTGGCACCGCGTGGTCGGGCAGCCGGTCGGCGCACCAGCGCACCAGCGCCGCCTCGTCCGGCAGGCCGGCGTCCGGCGGGCCGGACGTCGCGGACGGGGCGAGGACCACCTCGGCGACCACCATCCGGCCGAGCACCGGGGCGCGGCGGCCGATGACCCGGGCCCAGGCCACCGCGGGGTGGCCGGTCAGCACGCCGCGCACCACTCCGGCGGAGACCTTGCTGCCACCGACGTTGATCTCGTCGGAGTCCAGCCGTCCGGTGATCAGGACCCGGCCGTCGACGACCTGCGCGCGGTCCCCGGTGGGCACCGGGCCGGCCAGACCGACCCCGTGGTACGGCGAGGTGACCACCAGTTCGTCATCGCGCACGGAGAGGGTCGGCCGGCCGGGGACGTCCCGGTCCAGCCAGTCGACGGGGAACCCGGCCCGCCCGTCGTGCACCACGATCGACGCCCCGACCTCGGACGACGCGTAGATCCAGGAGATCCGGGCGGTCGGGTGGACGGCCCGCAGCTGGTCGAGGATCGCCTGGTCGACCGGCTCCCCGCCGAGAGTGATCTGGCGCAGCGGCACCCGGGCCAGCGCGGTGGCGTCCCGGTAGAGGGTGCGACGCCAGAACGTCGGCGTGCCGGAGGCCGCGTCCACGCGGTGGGCGGCGGCGACCGCGGGCCAGTCGTCCAGCTCGTCCGGCTCGACCACCACCAGGTGCTGCCCGGGTTGGGTCAACGACAGGGTGACCACCTGCCACCAGGCGTACGTGCCGAGGGCGTAGGGGCAGAGCCAGGTCCGCTCGGGCTGGTCGGCCCGCACGGTGGTCAGTGTGTCGAGGGTGTGGCCGACCCGCTTCGGGCGGCCGGTCGAGCCGGACGTCAGCAGCCACAGCCGGCCGGGGTCGGCGGCACGCGCCCGGGCCGGCGCGCTCGGATGGGTGCCGTCGTCGTCCAGCACGGTGACCGTGAAGCCGGCCTCCGACAGCTCGGCGCGCATTTCCGCGTCCACCCGGCTCGCGGTGGTGAGCAGCAGTTCGGTGCCGTGCACGGCGTGCTGCCGCGCGGCGGCGAGGGCGTGCGTGGCGGAGTGCGCCAGCACCGCGGCGGGGTCGGGCAGCGCCGGCGTCGGCAGCTCCCGCCAGGTCAGCGCGACGCCGCCGAGGACGACCCGGTTGTCCACGCCGGCCGGCTCGCGACGCGCGGCCGTCGCGGGGCCCGGTGCCGCGACGGTCACCGGTGCGCAAGCTCGACGAGGAAGTCCAGGACGTCGCCGACGGTGGCGATGCGACGCAGCCCGGGGGCGTCGAAGTTGAGCTCCTCCCCCGTCTCGTCCTCCACCCGCAGGGCCAACTCGGAGAAGTCCAGCGAGCGGAAACCGATCTCGCGCAGCTGCGCCGCGTCGTCGGCGGGCAGCTCCCTGTCCTGGTTCTTCAACACCTGCGCCATGAGGTCGCGGATCTGCGCGCGACTCAATTCGTTCATGCGCCGGAGTCTACAACCCAACGAATGCATATCCGATTTCCCGGTGCACCCGGGTACGGTTCCCGAACCGGGCGGGAACAGATGGAAAGCGAGAGGCACGTGCTGCGCGAAGCAACGACGGACGACGTTCACCTGATGTTGTCCTGGCGTAATCAGAAAGCCAACCGGCAGGTCAGCAAGAACAGCCACGAGATCACCGCCGAGGAGCACGCCCGGTGGTGGTCGGCGGTCCGCGACGACCCGTCGCGGCGGGTGCTGGTGTACGTCCGCGACGACCGCCCCTGCGGTGTCGTCACCTTCTTCGACCTGCGGCTGGACGGCCCTCGGACCGGCGCCTGGGGCTTCTATCTGGACTCCGACGGGCTGGCCGAGCGGGGCGAGACGCTGCCCGCCTGGCTGGGCGTCGTGCGCGAGGCAGTCGAGTACGCCTTCGACGGGTTGCACCTGGACCGGCTGGACGGGGAGGTGTTGGAGCACAACACGGTCGTACGGCAGATGAACCGGCGTTTCCGTTTCGTCGAGGGCACCTGCCGCCGGGAGGTTTCCGACGGTCGGGAAATCACGGTCATCCCCATTTCGCTCGACCGGGCCGACCGCCGCCCACGCTGATTGTCGCGCATTTTCGCGCAATTTTCCGACACCATTAACCGCTGCCACCCCCGTTGGACATCATCCGTTCACGATCGGCCGGGGTCAGGCCCGTCGCCACGCCGCCCAGTGCTGGCGCTCATTGCCGCCGAGCCGGACGAAGCCGTACCTGGCGCCGTCCCAGTCGTCGGGTTGGCCGGGCGCCCAGCGGGCGAACACCACCTGCGCGGCGGCCGGCGGCTGCTCACGGAACCACCGCACGTCGGTCCACGTCACCTGGTGACTCAGGTTGAACCGCAGGATGTAGTGCACGCCGGTGGACGCCCACACCCGCTCGCCGGGGCGTACCCCGACGTCGGCGACCCGGGGGGTGGGAGCGGTGCTCGCCACCGTCGGGAGCACCAGCCGCTCGTCGATCACCTGCATGGTGACGAGGTTGACCACCACGAGGGCGCCGAGGATCGGCAGCCGCAGGCGGGGCACCCGGACCACGGCGACCAGCAGCAGGCAACCGGCGACGCCGATCAGCGATCCGACGACCGGGCGCATCTCCCGCCATCCGCCGGTCAACGCGATCAGGTCGGGCGCGCCGAAGCCGCCGTAGCGCAGGGTGTGCCCCCGGCTGGCCACGTACGCGAGTCGGGCCGCGACGACCGCGCCGCCGGCGGCCAGCAGGCCCACCGCGACGGCCGCGCGGCGCAGCACCACCAGACGCCCGGCGGTGAGCAGCACCCCGAGCCCGACGAGCATCCAGAACGGCGCGAGCATCTGCACGTAGCGCGCGTAGATCGCGTCCAACGGTTTGCTGGTGATGCCGGCCAGGATGACCGAGGCCCCGCCGGCCACCCCGACGCTCGTGACGAGCGCGACGCCCATCGTCCAGCGGGTCGCGTCGCCGCGCCGGGGCCGCCACAGTTCGTGGACGGCGGCGGCCCAGGCCACCCCGGCCATCCCGAAGGTGACCACGACGAGGTACCAGAGTTGGGTGGTGACCGCCGCGCCGACCCGGACCACACCCTGCGCGGATGCGACCGCGTCGACCACATTGCCGCCCGGGGTGCTGCCCAGCAGGTAGACCCGGTCCCCGAGCAGCCGGATGCCTGCCTCGTTGACCAGTGCCAGGGCCAGCACCGGCGCCAGCGCCGCGAGCACCCCGGCGGGGGTGATCCGGCGGCGGACCAGCAGCAGCAGGACGAGACCGGCGTGGATTCCGACGATCACCAGGCCACGGGAGTGCAGCAGGTGGAACGCGCCGACGAACAGGCCGACGCTGGCCGCGGCCAGCGGGCCGGGCCGCCCGATCCACCGGTGCACGGCGAGCAGCCAGGCCACCACCAGCGGCGCCATCACCGCGTCGATCATGGCGACGCCCGCGTAGAAGGCGGTCGCCGGCAGGGTGGCGGCCACCACCGTCGCGCCCAGGGCGTAGGAGCGGCGCAACCCGAGCAGCCGCCGGGCCAGCAGGTACGCGAGCGGGAGCAGCGTCGAGTTCACCATCGCGTTGATCAGTTGGACCAGCCGGTAGCTGTCGGCGAAGTCCCGGTCGCCGAGGAACGCAGGCGAGATCAGCATCGGGTAGCCGACCCGGCGGAGCAGGTCGTTCTCGCTGCTGAACCCGCCCGGCCCGCCGGCCAGCGCGCGGGCGGTGTCGAGGTAGCTGTCCTCGTCGGTGTGCGCGATCGGCAGCACGATGTGCCGGGACAGCCACATCCGCCACGCGACGCTGAGCACCCATCCGACGATCAGCAGCAGCGGCACGAGCCAGCGCCGCGCGGGTGCGGCGGCCGGCGTACCGGCCGGAGCCGCCGGCCGTTCCATCACGTCGCTGCCGGATGCCATCAACGCCTCCTGGATTCGCCGGCCGGGCCGGTGGAGCGCGGGCCGGACGGCGCCGTGGCCGGACGGTGACGCGCGGGGGTGAACCACTCGCGCCGAGTGGCGCGGCTGTCGGGTGAACGCGGGACCCGGCGGCACGAGGCGCCCGGGTCGCTCGCGCGGCCACTGTAACGGCCGGATCCGGCCTGGTCAGCCCGCTTCGCGCACCGACGGAAGTGTTCGCCTGCGCGGTGTCCGGCATTCACGGGGGCAGTGGACGCGGTTAACCCGCGAGCGCCGGGGCGTTAACCCGCCATGGCTAGCGTCTCACCCCGGTCGGCCGGCCGAGGGCCGCTCGTTCATCCACGAACACGGGAGCACCACATTGAGTGAATTGGATGGATCGTCCATTCTGATCACCGGGGGGACGGGTTCCTTCGGCAGGACGTTCCTGCGGCACATCCTCAACGAGGCCGACCCCGCCCGGGTGGTGGTGTTCTCCCGTGACGAGCTCAAGCAGTACGAGCTGCGCCAGCAACTCGGCGACGACCCCCGGCTGCGCTGGTTCATCGGCGACATCCGGGACCGGCACCGCCTCACCCGCGCCATGCACGGCGTGGACCACGTCGTGCACGCCGCCGCCCTGAAGCAGGTGGACACCGCGGAGTACAACCCCTCCGAGTTCATCGCCACCAACATCACCGGCTCGCAGCACGTGGTCGACGCCGCGATCGAGGCCGGCGTCCGGAAGGTCATCGCGCTCTCCACCGACAAGGCGTCCAGCCCCATCAACCTGTACGGCGCCACGAAACTGGTCGGTGACAAGCTGTTCGTCTCGGCCAACCACTACGCCGCCCACCACCCCACCCGGTTCGCGGTGGTCCGCTACGGCAACGTGGTCGGCAGCCGTGGCTCGGTGGTTCCGCTGTTCCACCGGCTGGCCGCCGAGGGCAAGAGCCTGCCGATCACCGACAAGCGGATGACCCGTTTCTGGATCACCCTGGAGCAGGCCGTCCAGTTCGTCATGGACTCGTTCGACCAGATGCAGGGCGGCGAGCTGTTCGTGCCGCGCATCCCGAGCATGCGCATCCTCGACCTGGTCGAGGCCGTCGCGCCGGACGCCACCACCCACGAGATCGGCATCCGGCCCGGGGAGAAGCTGCACGAGGAGATGATCGCGCCGGACGACAGCCGCCGGACGCTGCGCGCCGAGGACCGCTACATCGTCCAGCCGACGATCGCCGGCTGGGGCTACCGGCCGCCGGTCGACTGCGAGCCGGTGCCGGACGGCTTCGCGTACCAGTCGGACACCAACGACGAGTGGCTCGGCGTCGAGCGGCTGCGCGACATGCTCGGCCTCACCGCATGACGGGGATGCTCCCGTACGGCCGGCAGTCGGTCACCGAGGACGACATCGCGGCCGTCGCCGACGTGCTGCGCGGCGACTGGCTCACCACCGGCCCGCAGGTGGACGCCTTCGAGGCCGACCTGGCCCGGTGGACCGGCGGGGTCGGCGTCGCCGCCGTCTCCAACGGCACGGCCGCGCTGCACGTCGCGTACGCGGCCGCCGGGGTCGGTCCGGGCGACGAGGTCGTCGTACCGCCGATGACGTTCGTGGCGACCGCCAGCAGCGCTGTCGCCCTCGGCGCGACGATCGTGTTCGCCGACGTCGACGACGAGACGTTCTGCCTCGACCCGGCGGCCGCCGCCGCGGCCGTCACCTCGCGCACGAAGGTCGTCGCCGCGGTGGACTACGCCGGCCATCCGGCCGACTACGACGCCCTGCGCCGGTCGCTGGCCGGCAGCGACGCGCTCCTGCTCGCCGACGCCGCACACTCGATCGGCGGCACGTACCACGGCCGCCCGGTCGGTTCGCTCGCCGACCTGACCACGTTCTCGTTCTTTCCCACGAAGAACCTCACCACCGCCGAGGGCGGTGCCGTCGCCGCCGTGGACTCGCGGATCCTCAAGCGGGCCCGACGGTTCCGCGGCGTCGGGGTGGTCCGCGAACGCGACGAGCTGCGCCTCGCCGACGAGGGCGGCTGGCACCAGGAGGTGCACGAGTTCGGGCTGAACTACCGGCTGCCGGACGTGCTCTGCGCCCTGGGCCGCAGCCAGCTGCGCCGCCTCGCCGGGTTCAAGGCGCGACGGGCCACCCTGGTCGCCCGCTACGACGAGGCGCTGTCCGACCTGGACGGCGTGCGCACACCCACCCGCCGGCCGTGGGCCGACCCGGCGTGGCACCTCTACCCGATCCGCGTGCTCGACGGCCGCCGCCGCGAGGTGTACGACCGGATGCGCGCCGCCGGCATCGGCGTGCAGGTCAACTACCTCCCGGTGCACTGGCACCCGGCGTTCGCCGACCTGGGCTACCGGCGCGGATCCTGCCCGGTGGCCGAGTCGTTCTACTCCCAGCAGCTGTCGTTGCCCCTCTACCCGGGTCTCAGCGACGCCGACCAGGACCGCGTCGTCGACGCGCTGACCGCAGCCCTGCGGGGCAGCGCGGTGCGTTCCGCCGCCTGATGGGGACCTGATGCACCACGCGAACCACTTCTACGGCCACGCGCACGTGCTGGCCCGCTACGCCGGTCTGGGCGACCGGCACCCACCCCGGATCAACGGGTACGTGCAGCACGGCTGGAACATCGGCGACGGGCTGGCCCCGGGACACCCGTACGCCGACCGCACCCCGAGCCTGCTGTGGTCGGAGCAGACCCGCCGGCGGGCCTGGTCGGTGGGCCGGCGCAACGTGGTCGTCATCGGCGCGCCCTTCGTCTACCTGCTGGCCACGCGTCCCGAGGAGCCGCCGGTCGAGGAGCGCGAGGGCACCATCTGGTACCCGTTCCACGGCTGGGAGGGTCAGCACGTCAAGGGCGACCACCCCAAACTCATCGCCCTGATCCGGGACACCGAGCCCGGCCCGGTCACGGTCTGCCTGTACTGGCACGAGTACGGCATGCGCAACGTCCGCCGCCTCTACGAACGCGCCGGATTCCGGGTGATCTGCCACGGCTACCGGGGGCACTGGTGGAAGGACACCGACCCGGACTTCCTCGACAAGCAGTTGACCGAGCTGCGACGGCACCGCCGGGTGGCCTCCAACCGGCTGACCAGCGCGATCTTCTACGGAATCGCGGCCGGCTGCGAACCGGCGGTCTACGGCGACCCGATGATCCTGTCCAACGAGGACCCGACCTTCGGTGGGACGGCCCGCATCCGGCGACAGTGGCCGCAGCTGCACGGCACCTCGGTCGACCTGTCCACCGCGACCGGGATCGCCCGCGCCGAACTGGGCACCGACCACCGCTGCTCGCCGGCCGAGCTGCGCGAGCTGCTCGGCTGGGCGAACCTCCAGGAGGAAGAGGACGACCGTGACGACTGAGACGGCACCCGCCGGCCGGATCACCCTGCCGGGCGGCGAGATGCTGGCCTGGTCCGACCTGCCGCGTGAACGGCTGGCCGACGGTGGGCCCCTCGCCGTCCTGGCCGCCCGGATCGTGCCGCCCGGGGCCCGGGTCCTGCTGGCCGGCCCGCACGACCCGGCACTGCTCGACCGGCTCACCCACGCCCAGGTGACCTGCCTGCTGCGCAGCCACCCGGACGCGGTGGCGCTCGCCCCGCGCGCCGCCCACGTGGTCGTGGGCGGCCCGGCCGGGTTGCCCGCCGACGAGACGTACGACGTGGTGATCGCCGCCGCCGGACTGGACCCGGTGGAGTCGGTGGAGGGCACCCGGCTCGGCTGGGACGGCGTACTGGCGCGACTCGTCGCCGCGCTGCGGCCGGGCGGCACGCTGCTGCTGCGCCTGGACAACCCGCTCGGACTGCACCGACTCGTCGACACCACCCCCTGGTACGCCGGCCGGGACGACTCGGCCTGGGTGATCGGTGGCGTGCTCGACCAGACCCACCCGGCGAACCGCGACCAGCTCCGCGAACGGCTGCGCGACGCCGGGTTGCTGGCGGCCGCCTGCTGGGCCGCGTACCCCCACTCGGGCGCCCCGACCGCGCTGCTCGACGCGGACCGGCTCGACCGGGGCGCCGGCTCCGGCCTGTTCGACGCGGTGCTGCACGCCGCCTGCGCGGCGGGCTTCACCGGCGCGACCGTCCTGCAGGACCCGGCCCGGTTGGCGGTGGACGCGCTGCACGCCGGACGCGCCGCCGACCTCGCGCCCGGTTGGCTGATGCTCGCCCGCCGGCCCGGGGCGCCGGCAGCCGACGGGGACCTGCCGGTGGCGCTGACGCAGACCGGGCAGCCCGGAATCGGCGTACTGGAGGTGCTCGACGGCCCGACGGGCTGGCGCTGGGAGCTCGCCCCGCGCACCGGCGCGGGCCTTCCCGTCGCGCAGCCGTTCGCCAGCCGCGCCGCCGCGTACCGGGACCCCGACGCGGTGGACGGGCCGGTGCCATCCGGCCGGCTGCTGCGTACCCTGCTGCTCGACGCGGCCCTGCGCCGCGACCTGGCGGGGCTACGCGCGCTGCTGCGGGGGTACACGGGCTGGCTGGCCGCCCAGGCCGACGCGGCCGGACTCGTCGGCGGCGCGACCGCGCTGGCCGGCACCGACAACGTGGTCGTCGACGGCGAACGGTACGCCGTACTCGATGCGAGCTGGCGGGCCACCGACGCCCTGCCCACCGACGTGGTGCTGGCCCGCGGCCTGTGGCGGTTCGCGGCGGGCCTGCTCACCGGCGGGTACGCCCACCCGTGGTCGTCCACCCTCGACGTGGCGGGCCTGACCGTGGTGCTCGGCGGGCTCGCCGGACGCGACCTGGACCGCGCGACGGTCACCCAGGCGGTGGACGCCGAAGCGGAGATCACGGCGGCCCTGCACCACCTCGACCCCGACGGCCGGATCACCCTCGCCACCCGGCTGCACGCCGTCACCCCGACCGACCCGCCCGTCGGCCCGCACAGCTACCAGCAGTTGCGGGAGGCGTGGCTGCGTCAGCGCGAAGAACTGAGCAGGCTCGCGGCCCTGACCGCGTGGACCGAGGAGCTGCTGACCTCACGCGAGCGGGCGCTGCGCCGCGCCGAAACCACGATCGGCCTGCTCAGCGGCTCACTCAGCTACCGGGTCGGCCGGCTCGCCATCACGCCCGCCCGACTCGCCAAGCGGAGCGCCCGCGCCGCCAGGCGCCGTGCCCGCACGGTGCTCGGCCCCCCACAGGAGGAGCAGCAGTGACCGGGCCACGCATCGTCGGGATCGTGCAGGCCCGGATGGGATCCTCGCGGCTGCCCGGCAAGGTGCTCCGCCCCCTCGCCGGACGGTCCGTACTGGGCCGGGTGGTGCGCGCCGCCAACGACAGCGGCGTCCTCGCCGACCTGGTGGTCGCCACCAGCACCGACCCCGTCGACGACGCCGTCGTCGCCGAATGCGAACGGCTGGACGTCCCGTGCCACCGGGGACCGGTCGACGACGTCCTCGACCGGTTCGTGGGCGCCCTCGCCGCGCACCCCGGCGACGCCGTCATGCGGTTCACCGCCGACTGCCCCCTGCTCGACCCGGAGATCGTCACGCTGGTCGCCGCCGTGTACCGGGCCGTCCCCGGACTCGACTACGCGAGCACGTCGATCGCCCGTACGCTGCCCCGGGGACTGGACGTCGAGATCATCCGGGCGGACGCGCTGCGCACCCTCGACCGGCTCGCCACCGGACACCACCGGGTGCACGTCACCTCGTACGCGTACACCCACCCCGACCTGTTCCGGGTGCTCGGGGTGACCCTCACCCCGGACCGATCCGGACTGCGGCTGACCCTCGACACCGAACAGGACTGGGCCCTCGTCAACGCCGTCGTCGACCACTTCGGCGACGTCAGCGTGCCGCTGACCACCCTCGCCGACTGGCTGGACGGGCAGCCCCGGCTGCGGGCACTCAACGCCGACGTCCGACAGAAGCAGCTGGAGGAGTCCTGAGCACCATCCGGGTCGGGATACGCTGCGATGCCGGACCGCGCCGCGGCGTCGGACACCTCGTACGCTGTCTGGCCCTCGCCGAGGAATTCCAGGCCCGGGGCGCCCACGTCACGATGTTCGGCACTGTCGAACGGCTCGACTGGGCGGTCGCCGAACTGGCCGCGCGGGACATCCCCCTGCACACCGGCCCCGACACACCGGCCGACCTGGTCGAGGCCGCGCACCGGCACGACCTCCACGTGATGGTCCTCGACTCCTACGAGCTGGACCCCGCCGGCGCGGGCGCGCTGCGAGCCGCCGGCGTGTGCACCCTCGCCGTCGTCGACGGTGACAGCCGAGGGCAGGACGCCGACCTCTACCTCGACCAGAACTACGGGGCGCGGCACCCGCGGCTGCCCGGACGGCTGCTCGCCGGCAGCGCGTACGCCCTGCTGCGCGACTCGGTGCGCACCGCCCGCCCGCCGACACCCCCACCCGCCACGACCGTCGGCCGACCCCGCGTGCTGGCCTTCTTCGGCGGCACCGACGCGGTCGGCGCGGCCCCCGTGCTGACCCGGGTACTGGTCGCCACCGGCCACCCCATCGACCTCACCGTCGTCGTCGGTCGACCCGAGACCGAGGCCGAGCTGGACGAGATCACCCCCGGCCGGGGGCAGACCATCCGACCCGTCCCGCCCACCGGCGCGTTGCCGTCCCTGATCACCGAGGCCGACCTGGTGGTCAGCGCCGCCGGCACGTCCACCTGGGAACTCTGCTGCCTCGGCGCACCCGCAGCCCTGGTCTGCGTGGTCGACAACCAACGCGAGTCGTACCACCAGGTGGTCCGCCACGGCCTCGCCGCCGGCCTCGGTGAACTACCCGAGCTGACCGCCACCGGCATCGCCGGACGGGCGGCCCGCGCGACGGCAGCCCGAACCCTGAACGGCCTGCTCAGCTCACCGCAGCGGCGGGCGGCACTGGCCGCGCGGGCCTGGTCCGCCGTCGACGGGCGGGGGCGGGCACGGGTCGTCGACGCGGTGCTCGCCGCCGTCCCCACGACGACCCCCACGGACTGACAGGCGACGGCCCTGAGCGTCACGTTCGGCGCCGGGCGCTCGGGCGTCGCGCCTGGTCACGCTCGATCCTGAAAATAGTCCCCTCGAAGCGCGTAGGAGGCCACTACATCCGGGATCGAGCACGATCTTGCCGAGGGCGGCCGGGGTGACTAGCACTGGTGTACGAAAGTGCTGCTAGGGTGGCCGTATGACGCAGGCCGCTTATCAGCCGTCGATGCTCGACCTGACCGACGCCGAGCCGACCCTGGGGCCGCTGGCCGGGCAGATCCGCCGGCACCAGCTCACCCGGGGCGCCTGGGTCGACCACCTCCCCGGCTGGGTGCGCGCCTCCGACACGGTCCTCGACACCCTGCTCTCCGACGTGCCCTGGCGCGCCGAACGACGCACCATGTACGACAGCGAGGTCGACGTGCCGCGCCTGCTCTGCTGGTACGCCGGCGACCGGCAACTCCCACACCCCGTGCTCACCGAGGCACGGGCGGCACTGACTCGGCACTACACCCCTGAGCTGGGCGAGCCGTTCGTCACCGCAGGCATGTGCCTCTACCGGTCCGGGCGCGACAGCGTGGCCTGGCACGGCGACACCATCGGCCGCTCGGCGCACACCGACACCGTCGTCGCGATCGTCTCCTTCGGGGCACCCCGCCCGCTGCTACTGCGCCCCCGAGGCGGCGGCGAAAGCCTGCGGTTCCCGGTCGGGCACGGCGATCTGATCGTGATGGGCGGCTCCTGCCAACGCACCTGGGAACACGCCATCCCGAAGACCACCCGCCCGGTGGGCCCACGGGTCAGCGTCCAGTTCCGCCCGCACAACGTCGCCTGACCCAGGTCCCGCACCGCCCGGCCCGACCCCGGCAACCCCGCCGGCCCCTGGCCCGGCCCCGCCTGACCGTGCGCGCACCGCAGGCCCTCACCCGCGCCCCGGGCCCGCGCCCCGCACCGCTCGCCCAGCCCGCAGACGATGCACGCCCACATCGCTCGCCCGCTCCGCAGGCCCGCGCCCGCGCCTTGCCCGGCAGGCTCCGCACCCGCGCCCGCCCCGCAGGCCCGCGCCCCGGATTACCCCGCCCGCTGCATGATCGTGCTCGATCCAGGATCGAGTGGTATCCCGCGCCAGCGATGCCACTATTTCCGGGATCGAGCACGATCATGCAGCGGGTCAGGCGCCAACATACGGGCATTTGGGTGGAAAGCACTCTGCCAGAAGCAGCAACTTCCCGGAAGTTGTGCGGATCTTGGGCCGGACGAGCCGGCAGGCCGGACAGGCCGGCACACCAGACAAGCCCGCACACCAGACAAGCCCGCACACCAGACAGGCCGGCACGCCTGACAAGCCGGCCGTGGGGGTTAGTCGCGCTCGATGAGGTGGCCTACCACCGTCGGGCCGAGCATCACGGCGAAGCCGGAGCCGTCGCGGCGCGGGTCGGCGGCGGGCAGCTCCACCGGGTCGCCGGTGCCGGTCGCGCCGACCGGGCGCGGTCCCACCCAGGCGACCGCCACGTCGGTCTCACCCTTGAGGAAGCGGTGCGCGCGTACGCCGCCGGTCGCCCTGCCCTTCGCCGGGTACGACTTGAACGGCGTCACCTTGACCGTCGCCCCGGTGGAGGTGACCACCATCGGTTCGCCGTGACCGGGGTCGTCGGTGCGCACCGCGCCGAAGAACACCACGTGTGCTCCGGCCGGCAGGTTGATGCCGGCCATGCCGCCGCCCTTGAGCCCCTGTGGACGGACCAGCCCGGCGGGGAACCGCAGCAGCGACGCCTCCGAGGACACGAACGTCAACGTCTCGGCACCGTCGGTCAGCCAGGTCGCCCCGACCACCTCGTCACCGTCGCGCAGACCGATCACCTCGAACTCGTCGGAGCGCACCGGCCACTCCGGCGAGCAGATCTTCACCACGCCCTGGCGGGTGCCCAGCGCGAGCCCCGGGGAGCCGTCCGCCGGCCCGCCGAGCGGGGCCAGACCGACGACGGTCTCCCCCGCCTCCAGCGGCACCAGCTCGGCCGCGGACATCCCGCCACGCAGCGACACGGTGCCGGCCTGTTCCGGCAGCACCGGCAACGGCAGGACGTCGACCTTGAACGCCCGGCCCGCGCTGGTCAGCAGCAGCACCCTGCCACGGGCGGTGGAGTGGGCGATGGCGCGTACCGTGTCGTGCTTGACCCGGCCGTTGCGGCGGCGCCCCTCGGCGCTCTCCTCCGACTCGGCCGCGGTCCGGGCGACCAGCCCGGTCGCGGAGAGGATCACCTGGCACGGGTCGTCGGCGACCTCCAGTGGGCCGGCCGGCGCGGACGCGGCCAGCACCTCCTTCAGGTCACCGTCGACGAGGGTCGTACGCCGTTCGGCGCCGAACTGCTTGACCACGGCCGCCAACTCGTCGGAGACCACCTTGCGGAGCACCCGCTCGTCGTCGAGGATCGCGCTCAGCTCGGCGATCTCGGCGCGTAGGCGCTCCTGCTCGGCCTCCAGCTCGATCCGGTCGAACTTGGTCAACCGGCGCAGCGGCGTGTCCAGGATGTAGGTGGCCTGGATGTCGGAGAGGCCGAAGCGGCTCATCAGCCCGTCCTTCGCGGCCTGCGCGTCGTCGCTGCCCCGGATCAGCCGGACCACCTCGTCGATGTCCAGCAACGCGATGAGCAGACCGTCGACCAGGTGCAGCCGTTCCTGCCGCTTGCGGCGGCGGTACGAGGTGCGCCGGGTGACCACCTCGTACCGGTGGGCCAGGAAGACCTCCAGCAGCGCCTTCAACCCGAGCGTGCGCGGCTGCCCGTCGACCAGGACCAGGTTGTTGACGCCGAACGACTGCTCCAGGGGCGTCAACCGGTAGAGGTCGGCGAGCAGTGCCTGCGGGTTGACGCCGACCTTGCACTCGACGACGAGCCGGGTGCCGCTCTCGCGGTCGGTGAGGTCCTTGACGTCGGCGATGCCGGTCAGCCGCTTGGTCTTGGTCACCTCGTTGGTGATCGCCGCGATGACCTTCTCCGCGCCGACGCCGTACGGCAGCTCGACCACGGTGATCGCCTGGCGGCCCCGGCTGCCCTCGATCGGGCCGATCTCCACCTTGCCGCGCATCCGCACCACGCCGCGCCCGGTCTCGTACGCCCGGCGCACCTCGTCCAGGCCGAGCAGCACACCACCGGTGGGCAGGTCGGGGCCGGGGACGAACTCCATGAGCCGGTCCAGGGTGGCGTCCGGGTGGTTGATCAGCCAGCGGGCGGCGGAGACCACCTCGGCCAGGTTGTGCGGGATCATGTTGGTGGCCATGCCGACCGCGATGCCGGACGCGCCGTTGACCAGCAGGTTGGGGAACGCGGCCGGGAGCACGGTCGGCTGGGTCAGCGACCCGTCGTAGTTGGGTTCGACGTCGACGGTGTCCTCGCCCAGCTCACCGACGAGCAGCATGGCCTCGCGGGACATCCGCGCCTCGGTGTAGCGGGAGGCGGCCGGGCCGTCGTCGGGTGAACCGAAGTTGCCGTGCCCGTCGATCAGCGGCACGTTGAGCGAGAAGTCCTGTGCGAGGCGGACCATCGCGTCGTAGATCGCCGTGTCGCCGTGCGGATGGTACTTACCCATCGTGTCCCCGACGATGCGGGCGGACTTCACGTGCCCACGGTCGGGGCGGTAGCCCTGCTCGTACATCGACCAGAGGATGCGCCGGTGCACGGGCTTGAGGCCGTCGCGGGCGTCCGGCAGGGCGCGGGAGTGGATGACCGAGAACGCGTACTCCAGGTAGGAGTCGGAGACCTCGGTGACCAGCGGATTGTCGAAGACCCGCGCGCCGGCCTGGTCGAACGAGGAGAGGTCGACCTTGTTTTCCTTACGGCGTGCCATGACTCAGCTCTCCACTCGAACGGAACGGGCGCTCATGCGTCGATCGCCTCGCGGTCGACGCGGTCGGCGGAGTCGATCAGCCAGTTGCGCCGGGGCTCCACCTTCTCGCCCATCAGCAGTTCGAGGATCCGTTCGGCGGCGTCCACGTCGTCGAGGGTGATCCGGCGGACGGCGCGGGTGGCCGGGTTCATCGTGGTGTCCCACAACTCGTCGGCGTCCATCTCACCGAGACCCTTGAACCGTGGGATGGGGGTGACGATCTGCTTGCCGGCCTTCTCCAGCTTGCGGACCGTCGTCTCCATCTCGGCCTGGGTGTAGGTGTAGACGGTCTGCGGGTTGCGCCCCTTGGTGGTGACCTTGTGCAGGGGCGGCATCGCGGCGTAGAGCCGCCCGGCCTCGATCAACGGGCGCATGTACCGGGCGAAGAGCGTGATCAGCAGGGTACGGATGTGCGCGCCGTCCACGTCGGCGTCGGCCATGATCAGTACGCGGCCGTAGCGCAGCGCGGAGAGGTCGAACGTACGCCCGGAGCCGGCCCCGAGGACCTGGACGATGGCCGCGCACTCGGCGTTGTCCAGAACCTGCTGGAGGTTGGCCTTCTGCACGTTGAGGATCTTGCCCCGGATCGGCAGCAACGCCTGGTATTCCGAACTGCGGGCCATGCGGCTGGTGCCGAGGGCGCTGTCGCCCTCCACGATGAACAGCTCGCTGCGGTCGATGCCGGTGGCGCGGCAGTCGACCAGCTTCGGCGGCATCGACGCGCCCTCCAGGGCGGTCTTGCGCCGGGCGGCGTCCTTCTGCTGCTTCTGGGTGAGCCGCACCCGGGCCGCGTCGACGATCTTCTGGAGGACGGTACGCGCCTCGGCCTTGGTGCGCCGGTCCTCCAGCCATGCCTTGACGTGCGCGTCGACCAGGGTCTGGATCACCTTGGTGATGCCGGTGGTGGACAGCTCGTCCTTGGTCTGCGAGGTGAACTGTGGCTCGGGGATCCGCACGTGCACCACGGCGGTCATGCCCTCCAGGACGTCGTCCAGGGTGGGCGGCTCCTCCTTGGCCTTGAGCAGGCCACGGGTGTTGCGGACCGCGTCGGCGAGGGTGCGGACGAGGGCGCGTTCGAAGCCCTTGCGGTGGGTGCCGCCGTGCGCGTTGCGGATCGTGTTGGTGAAGCACTCCACGGTGCGTTCGTAGCCGGTGCCCCAGCGGAACGCCACCTCGACCTCGGCGCGGCGCTGCACGTTCGACTGCATGACCCCGTTGGCGTCGGCGGCGTTCTCCCGGTACGTCCCCTCGCCGTTGACCAGCAGGATGCCCGAGACCGGCCGGTCGCCGGCCGGGGCGAGGAACTCCACCATGTCGCTGAGCCCGTTGGGGTAGTGGAACCGCTCCTCGGCGGGCGCCTCGCCGGTCAGGTCACGCAGCAGGTAGGTCACGCCGGGGACCAGGAAGGCGGTGTTGCGCAGCTTCATCCGGACCGCGTCGACGTCGAGCGCCGCGCCGGTCTCGAAGTAGCGGGCGTCGTGCCACCAGCGGATCGAGGTGCCGGTGCGGTGGCCGCGCTTCATGGCGCCGACCACCTGGAGCCCGGGGCCGGGGGTGAAGGGCGCGTCCGGGCCGTCGCCGTCGAAGACCCCGGGGACGCCGTGCCGGAACGACATGGCGTGGACCTTGCCGGCGCGGCGGACCGTCACGTCGAACCGGCGGGACAGCGCGTTGACCGCGGACGCGCCGACGCCGTGCAGGCCGCCTGAGGTCTTGTAGCCGGAGCCCCCGAACTTGCCGCCGGCGTGCAGCCGGGTCAGCACCAGCTCGACGCCGGAGATGCCGGACTTGGCGTGCACGTCGGTGGGGATGCCCCGACCGTCGTCGTCGACCTGCACCGAGCCGTCGGCGTGCAGGATCACCTCGACGTGGCTGGCATGACCGGCGACACCCTCGTCGGTGGAGTTGTCGAGGATCTCGTTGACGAGGTGACCCACGCCACGGCTGTCGGTGGAGCCGATGTACATGCCGGGCCGCTTGCGGACAGCGTCCAGCCCCTCAAGGTGGGTGAGGTCATCGGCCCCGTACAGGGTGTCAGGCTCTGCGGTCAACTGGTCGTACTCCCCGGTCTCGGCGGTGTGCTGCCGGTCACCGGCGACATCAGCCGGCGTGGCGCGCCGCAGCGAGCCTAGCCGGAGGCTGGGACAACTCCCGGACGCCCTACGCGACCCGCCGCGTGACACCGCCCGGACGTGAGCGAGGGAACAGCTACGGGTGATCGCGGGACCACGCTCCGACACCCCCACCGGTAGGCTCGCGTACCTGTTCGGTCGTCGAAAGGTGACGGGGTGGACGAGACGACGCGCGGCGCGCTGCGGCGCTCCCTCGGCACGCGGGGCCGGTTCTGGCTGCTCGTGGGCACCCTGGCGGCGGGGCTGCTCGCCGCGGTGGCGCTGGTCGCGGCGGCCGCTCCCGCCGACCGGACGTTCGCCGCGGTCTCGGACACGGCCCAGAGCCTGATGTCGGTGCTGACGCCACTCTTCGGCATCCTGCTGGTGCGTGATCGTCGGCGGGCGTCCGACGCGGTCGGGGTCGTTCCCACGGTGCTCGCGGTGCTGCTGCCCGCCATCGTCGTCGGCGTGGCCGGGGTGCTGATCTGCGCCGCCACGGTGGCCCTCACCCCGGCCGCCGTGGCCGACGAGCCGTGGCGGCACGCCGGGACGGTCGCGGTGGGCAGCGTCCTGGTGCAGGTCGTCGCCGGCCTGGTGGGCACCGGGCTGGGTCTGCTGCTGCGCTCGACGGTGATCGCGTTCCTCGCCACGATCGTCCTGCCGTTGGGTCTGTTCGGGCTGCTGGGCGCGGTGGACTCCCTCCGTCCGGCGCAGCCGTGGCTCACCCCGTTCGGCAGTGTCCGCCACCTGCTGTCGGGCGAGATGAGCGTGCTGCGGTGGGTGCAGTGGCTGTGCGTACTGCTGATCTGGGGTGTGGGTCTGAACGCCCTGGGCGCGGTCGCGCTGAGGCGTCGTGGGCGCCCCGACCGGGCGGTCGCCGCGCCGGCGAGGTAGCGGTCGCCCGGCGGTCAGGCGGGCCCTGACGGGCCGGTACGCCGGCGGGCCGTCCGGTTCGGACGGACGGCCCGGCGGGCCGAGATGTCATTCGTCGAAAGATTCTGTTACGGGCCATTGACGCCCGTCACGCGCGGGTGATCTGATCGCGCCCTCAGAGAATCTTTCATCTTTCGATGGACGGGAGCCCCATGCCCAGGTTCCGCCGTACCGCGCTCGCCGCGGCACTCACGATCGTCACGGCCGCGCTGTCGACCGCCGTCGCGCTGCCCTCCCCCGCCACCGCCGCGCTGCCAACCGCCGCGGTGGCGCTCGGCGACAGCTTCATCAGCGGCGAGGGCGCCGGGGCGTACACCCCGGTGGTCGACGTCAACGGGGTCGCCCAGGGCTTCCCCGGCTGGACGGCGCCGAACAACAACGCGTACTTCTGCCACCGGTCGGCGAACGCGTCGCTGAACCAGGCGAACCTGCCGGGCATCCAGAACCGTTTCAACCTGGCCTGCTCCGGCGGTCAGCCGCACGACATCGCCAACGCCTCGCAGGCGCGCGCCAACGGCCGGACCGTCGCCGCGCAGCTCGACCAGCTCCGCGCCGTCGCGCAGACCCAGGACATCGACCTCGTGCTGATCGGGCTGGGTTCCAACAACAGCTCGTTCACCTTCGGCAGCGTCGCGGAGAAGTGCGCCAACCGGTTCATCGCCGACGCGTGGACCGGCTGGTGGGAGTTCTGGGCGTACCTGAACGGGCCGGTGGAGCAGAAGCCGTGCAGCGACGCCGACCTGGCCACCGCCGCGCAGCTCAGCGCCGCGACCGCGGAGACCACCGCCGCCGTACGCCAGATCCTGACGACCCTCGACCAGGTGGACGCGGACGGGCAGCACCGGATCGTGTTCCAGGACTACACGAATCCGCTGCCGCTGGAGCTGAACCCGGTGTTCCACGAGGAGGACGGCCGGGACGACACCCGGGACAAGTTCCGTGACCTGGGCGCCGAGCGGTACGCCGCCGGCTGCCCGATCCACCGCGCCAGCCTCGCGCCCGGGCACCGCTTCTCCCAGGGCCTCGGCGGCATCGTGAAGTCCACCCGGGACACCCTGGCCGCCGAGTTCCCCTCGGCCGACCTGGTCTACCTCAACGTGCAGCGGGCCTTCGACGGCGCCCGGCTCTGCGAGCAGACCAACAGCCCGACCGGCGCGCTGGCCACCCCGATCCGCCTCCAGGACGGCGCGAACGGCACCTTCGTCACGAGCCTCGCGGGCAAGGACAAGATCGCCATCCAGCGGATCGCGAACACCTGCGTCAGCTACTTCCAGACCTGCCAGGAGTCGTGGCACCCGAACGCCACCGGGCACCAGGTGCTCGGCCAGTGCCTGGCCGGGGCCGCCACCACCGCCGCCCGCGCGGTGTCGTGTGTCCGGGCCGGCAACGGGGCGATCTCCGTCTCCTGACCTGACGCGTCACCGGAAGGCCCCGCCACCCGGCGGGGCCTTCCGTCGCGTCCGGGCCGCCTCGGCTACCCGCCGGTAACGTCGGGCCGTAAGCTGGGCCGGTGAACGGGGAGACGGAGTACGCGCAGGAGTTCGTCGAGGTCGACGGCGCCCGAATCGGTGTGCAGGTGTATCCCGAGCCGGACGGATCGGCGGGCGCGCCGGTCGTCGTCATCTGGCCGGCGATGGGGGTACGCGCCCGTTACTACCGCCCGTTCGCGGCCGCGCTGCGCGACGCCGGGCTGGCCGTGGTCGTCGCCGACCTGCGAGGCACCGGGACGAGCACGCCGGCGCCGAACCGCGCCGACCGGCACGGCTACAGCGAGCTGGCCGGTGACGTCGGCGCCGTCCTGGCCGCCCTCAAGCCACGGCTGGACGGGCGCACCCGGGTGCTGCTCGGTCACTCACTCGGCGGGCAGGCCGCCCTGCTGCACCTCGCCCTGCACGGCGACGCCGACGTGGACGGGCTGGCACTGGTCGCCGTGGGCGTCCCCTACTGGCGCGTCTACCCGGGTCGGCGCGGCCTCGGCGTCCTGCCGTACACCCAGGGGATCGCCGCCACCGCGGCACTGCTCGGGGTCTGGCCCGGCTGGGGATTCGGCGGTCGGCAGGCGCGCGGGGTCATCCGGGACTGGGCGCACACCGCCCGGACCGGCCGCTTCCCGCGCCTGGACGGCACCGACACCGAAGCGGCGGTACGCGCGGTGCGGACACCGGTGCTGGCGATCAGCGTGGACGACGACCAGTACACCCCGCACGAGACCATGGACCACCTCTGCGCGAAGCTCGCGGCGGCGCGGGTGACCCGCCAGCGCTACACGGTGGCGCAGGCCGGCGCGCCACTTGACCACTTCACCTGGGTCCGCGCCAGCACGCCCCTCGCGGGGCGGATCGCCCGTTTCGCCGGCGACCTGCCACCGCGCTGAGGCGTACCGGCCGGGCACGTCGCCCGGCCGGCCGGGTTCACTCGTCCTGCTCCAGTGGAGTCAACTCGCCGTCGCGCTCCACCCGGATCTCCGCGTGGTCCTTGCGCGGCGCGACCTCCGCCGTGTTCCGGTGCGGGTCGTTGTCGGGATGCATGAGCACCGCGTCCGTCTTGGGGGTCTTCTCCCGAACCTCGTCCGGCTGCGACATTCCGTTCCCCTCTCCGTCGGCGTCAGACGGATCTACCCGCCACCGCGCCGACGACTCCTGCCGGCGGCGGTCCGGCGCCCCGACGCCCGGATGTCCCCGCCGTGCCGGTACGGCGGGGATCGACCGGTGCACGACGGGGTTAGCCGCCCGGGCGGCGGGTAAGCCGCATCGCCCGACACGGCGGAAGGGGATCACATGTCCGAACGACACACCGCACTGCGCTCGATGCACGATCTGGGTCTGGCGGCCTGGTTCGGCGGCTCCCTCATGGGTGCCTTCGGCGTCAACGGCGCAGCGGCGAAAATCAACGACTCGACCCAGCGGCTCCCGGTCGCCTCGGCCGGATGGTCGAAGTGGACACCTGTCAACGCGGCCGCCATCGGCGCGCACCTGGCCGGCGCGGTCGGCGAACTGGTCACCGAGAGCCCTCGGGTGGCGGCCCAGCGGGGCGTCGGCCGGGCCAGTGCCATCAAGACGGCGTTGACCATCGGCGCGCTCGCGGTCACCGGCTACAGCCGGCTGGTCGGCATGCGGCTGGAGAAGGCGGGCGGACCGCCGGTGAGCGGCACCACCGAACCCAACCAGCAGACACCGGCCAACGTCGCCTCGTCCCAGCGGCAGATGAAGCTGCTCCAGTGGGCGATTCCGGCGCTGACCGGATCGCTGGTCGTGGTCACCGCGTACATGGGCGAGCAGCAGAAGCCCGGCCAGGTGCTGCGCGGGATCCTCAACCGTGCCGGCGGGATGCGCAGCGCCCCGATGGGCATGGCCAAGATGGGCATGAGCATGGGGGCCGGCAAGCGGCACATGGCGATGTCCGGACGCTGAGCGTCGGGCCGGCCGGTGTCCCGCCGGACCGTCGACGGGGGCCACCGGCCGGCCCCGCACGCCCCCCACGGCGACACCGAGGGGGCGGGACCGGCCGGGGACGGGCGATCCGTCCGCCGGTAGCGGCGGACCGACGAGCGAGGTGGCCATGACCGAGGCACGCAGCAGTGGCGGCGGTGACCGGCTGGAACCGGAGGCGGTCAACCCGTGGGGCACCGGCGACGGTTTCGACGCCGACGCGCCGTGGGGCGCGGACGACGACTCGCCGATGGACGAGGGCAGCGAGGAGACGGCGGTGCCCGAGGGACGGCGCGGTGAGCGGCGCGCGGGCGCGGCGCCCGGCCGGTCCGATCCGGCGGGGCGGCACGGCTTCGGTCCGGTCGAGCCCACCCGGACGACGATGGCCGGGCCGGGCGCGCCGCCGGACCCGGCGCCCAGCGGCCGGACCTTCCCCGACGAGGCGGACGTCACGGAGAGCACCCAGGACGCGTTGCGCAGCCGGGGCCGGCGCTCCTGAGGCACCACGCTGCCCGCGTGCTCCGGCCCGGCCGGACGGCACGCGGGCGGGTGCCGTCAGGGGGTCGACGCGGCCCGCGCCGGGACGCTCTGACCGTCGAGCGGTCGACGCGGTCCGGCCGGCACTCCGCCGAGCATGCTCTCGGCGAGCACCTGCGCCAACCGGGTGGCGTCGCGCTGGGCCTGCCCGGCGCAGCAGTTGTTGAACAGCACGTGCAGGTCGTCGACCCCGCCAGCCAGCTCGGCCAGGCGCCCGGCCCAGTCCCGCAGTTCCGACTCGGCGTACGCGTAGCGGAACTTGTCCTCCTTGTCGCCGTCGCGCCACGCGTCGCTGTGCCCGTGGAAGCGGACGACAGCCGGCTCCGCGGTGCGCGTGAGGATCGGCGGCACCGACGAGGGGTGCCCCTGCGGCATGTCGACACAGACCAGTGAGAGGTCGTGTGCCCGCAGCAGGTCCAGGGTGGCCGCCCGCGCGGCACCGTCGAACCAGGACCCGTGCCGCACCTCGACCGCCACCCGCCACGGGTGGCACCGCTGCGCCAGCTCGACGATTCGACGTTCGGCCGCGGCGCCGCGCGCCAGCCACGGCGGGAACTGCAACAGCACCACGCCCAGTTTGCCGGCGCCCGCGATCGGGTCGAGCGCCGCGCGGAACCGGGCCCACAGCTCGTCGTACACCTGCTCGGGCAGGTCGCGGCGGCGGACCCGGCTGGGGCCGGTGGCGGGCCGCAGGTCCCGGGGCAGCGCGGCGACCGGCGTCGGGTGACCGGTGAAGAGGCGGAACGCCTTGACGTCGAAGGTGAAGTCCTCCGGTGTGGCGTCGACCCAGCCCTGCGTGGTCTCCGGCACCGGCACGGCGTAGTAGGAGGTGTCCACCTCGACCAGCGGGAACCGGCCGGCGTAGAAGGCCAGCCGGGCGGCCGGCGTGTTGGCCGAACGCGGGTACCAGCCGGAGCGCAGCAACGACTGGTCGGCCCAGGACGACGTGCCCACCTTGATCACACCCATGTCATTCAGTGGACAGTCCCGCACGCCGATCGGCAACCGCTGGCGGCCCGGGCCACCGTCGTGTCCCACGCCGAAGTGTCGGTGCCCCCTCCTAGTCTGACGCGCAACGGACTTCGACGAAGGGGCGAGGATGACCAGCACCGAGCAGCTCACCGGGGAACGGGCCGACCTGTTGCAGACCCTGCGACGGCACCGGGGCTTCCTCCTGCAGACCGTCGACGGGCTGAGCGACGAGCAGGCCGCCGCCCGCAGCACCGTGAGCGAGCTCTGCCCCGGCGGGCTCATCAAGCACGTCGCCGGCACCGAGGAGCGGTGGATGCGGTTCGCCGTCGGTGGCGCCGAGGCCATGCAGCGCGAGCAGATCGACTGGGTCGGTCAGTTCCGGATGGCGCCGGGCGAGACCCTGGCCGGGCTGGTCGAGCGGTTCCAGGCGGTCGCCGCGCGGACCGACGAGCTGGTCGCCACCCTCGACCTGGACGTGGCGCACCCGTTGCCGCAGGCGCCCTGGTTCGAGCCGGGCGCGAGCTGGACGGTGCGCCGGGTGCTGCTGCACCTCATCGCCGAGACGGCCCAGCACGCCGGGCACGCCGACATCCTGCGGGAGGCGATCGACGGCTCCAAGACGATGGGCTGAGTCTGCCCGCGTCCGGCGGGTCCCCCGCGTGCCACATCCCCCTCGCCGGGGCGGATGTGACGCCGCGCAGGTGGGCGGCGCTGAGGGACACGAGATGGACGCAGATCAGATGGATCAGGAGACCGCCGAGCGGCTGCTCGCTGGTGGTCCCCTCGATGCGTCTGCCGGGCCGCGTACGGTCGTGCTGCTGCTGACCGCGATCCGCGCCGCGCCGCGCCCCGCCGAGTTGGCCGGCGAAGGCCTCGCCGTGCAGGGCTTCCGCCGCGCCCGACGCAAACGCCGTCACGAGGTCGGCGGGGCGGCGCACCGCGACGAGTGACGCCCCGTCAGCGGCGGCGCGCGCCGGTGGAGCGGTCGCCGGCGTAGGCGTCGGCGTGACCCCAACGGCCGGGGATGTCCAGCAGCTCCAGGCGCCCGAAGCCCGCCGGCAGCGCCGGAGTCACCAGCAGGTCGTCCCCCGTGGGCCGCAGTCCCAGCAGGGTGCCCAGCAGCATCAGCAGCGCACCCGAGGACCACGACTGTGGGCGGCCCGCCGACGGCAGCTGGACGGGATACTTCGTGATGCTCCGCTCGTAGCCGGCGATCAGCTCGGGCACCGCCCCGCCGAGGGTCTGCGCCATGTCGAGGATGCCGGAGGCGATCCGGGCCGCGTGGGCGTCGAAGCGGTACCGCCGCAGCCCGGCGGCGATCAGCGCGTTGTCCGACGGCCACACCGCCCCCAGGTGCGAGCCCACCGGGTTGTACGGCCGCTGCCCGGCGGCGAGGGTACGCACACCCCAGCCGTTGAACAGCCGCTGCCCGATCAGGTGCTCGGCGACCGCCTCCGCACGGTGCTCCGGCACGATCCCGCTCCACAGCAGGTGCCCGATGTTCGAGGACAGCGCGTCGACCGGCTCGCCGTACGGGTCGAGGGCCAACGCGTAGTGCTCCTGCTGGGGCAGCCAGAAGTCCCGGTCGAACCGCTGCCTGAGTGACTCCGCCTCGCGCTCCAGCCGGTCGGCGTACGCGGGGTCGTCCCAGAACGTGCGGGCCAGTCGGGCGCCGCGTCGTTTCGCGTCGTACGCGTAGCCCTGCACCTCGCAGGTGGCGCGCGGGAACGCCGGTTGCCGTCCACGGGAGTCGACGATCGCGTCGGCCGAGTCCTTCCAGGACTGGTTCACCGCGCCGTGCCGCTCGTTGCGGCGCTGGTAGCGCACGTAGCCGTCCCCGGTCAGGTCGCCGTACTCGTCGATCCAGTCCAGCGCCATGCGGGCCGGGTGGCGCAACTCGCGGACCAGGTCGGCGTCGCCGGACCAGAGTTCGTACTCGTCGAGCAGGACGACGAAGAGCGGGGTGGTGTCGGCGGCACCGTAGTACAGGGCGTTCGAGAGTGCGCCGAAGGCCGCCGACTCGCCGTAGCGGAGCTGGGCCATGATCTTGCCCGGTTCCTCCTCGTGCTCGTCGTCGAGCTGCCCACCCTGCAGCAGGGCCAGCATCCGCAGCGTCGCGGGCGTCAGCTCGGGGGTGAACGCCAGCGTCTGGAGGCAGGTGATGATGCTGTCCCGCCCGCAGAACGCCATCGCCCACGGCAGACCCCCGACCGGCACCCGCTCGGTGTACGCCAGCGGCCGGTACCGCAGCGCCGCCAGGTCGGCGAGAGCGCCCTGGTACGTCGCCTCCAGGCCGTTGCGTTCGGAGACCAGCCGCGGAGCCCGGTCCAGCCAGTCCGCGAGGTCCTCACGCATCCCACCGCGGACTGCCTGCTGGTGCGAGTCCAGATGGGCCCGCATGTCCTGCCCCTTCTCGCCCTGGATGGTCAGGCTGACGTGCAGGTCGGTCTCCCATCGTCCCTCGGGGTCGAGGCGGATCCGGAACGTCATTCCACCCTCGTCCACCTCGGCGGGCGCGCTGCTGCTCACGGTGGCCTCGCGGACGAACCGCTCCCGCTGGTAGCGCAGGACGAGCCGGTGCCGCGCGGAGTCGGCGTCGACGTGCACGGCCCGCTGTCGGAGGGCGCCGACCTCGGCGATGTCGGCGAAGTCGCTGCCCAGGTCCAGCCGGACGGTGAGTTCCGCGTGCCGCGAGGAGTGGTTGAGCACCGTGATGTTCTCGTGGAAGCAGTCGTGCACCGAGCGGTGGCGGATGAGCGACACGTCGGCGTCGACGTAGTGGCTGGCCACACCGGGGACGAGGAAGAACCGCGTCTCGAAGGAGGTCATGTCGTCGCGGGAGAGGGCGTTGAGCCGTTCACCGTCGACGGTGAGCACCCAGTGGGACAGGAAGCGGGTGTCGAACGCGAAGAGACCGACGGGCGCCTGCGGATCGATCTCGATGTCGCCCTGGGCGTCGCTGATGGCGAAGACGTTGCCCGCGACGACGTGCACGAGTTCCTGCCTCACGGCTGTGCGTCCCGACCGGCCAGCGCCGCCCGCCCCAGTTCGCGCGGATGACGGGCGCCCTCGGGTCCGGGGAAGATGCGTCTCAGGAGCGTCAGCAGCCGCAGGTCGCCCCGCACGGTGAGGTCGTTGCGCAGCAGCGCGGCGGCGATGTGCGCCGAGCCGTTCGCCAGCCGGTCGAAGACCGCCCGGTCGGCGCGGACCACCAGGTCGGCGACCTCCGCGGACCTGGTCACCTGGACGTGCTGGTCAGCCACGGTCAGGTACCAGTGCTCGGTGCAGCCACCTCCTCCGCGTACGTCCAGCCGCAGCGTCCCGGCGGTGGTCTCGGGCAGGTTCGGCCGCCGTCCGTCGTCCACCTGCTGGAGGTACCGCGCCACCGTCGTGCCCATCGCGTCGCCCTTTCGCCGGGGTGTCCCAGCAGGATCACCGTTGCCGGGGCGAGTCCGGTTCACCCGGATCGGGTGAGCCGGGCCCGACGGTGCCACGTGACCTCGTTTGCCGGTCGGTGATTCGGGCAGGCTCGGGCAGGATTCAGAGACGGGGGACGGTCGGATGCGGGCACTGCGGTTGATGCGATGGAAGTCGGAACCGGAACTGGTCGAGGTCGCCGAACCGACACCGGGGCCGGGCCAGGTGGTGGTGCGGATCGGCGGCGCCGGCGCCTGCCACTCCGACCTGCACCTGATGGACGAGTTCGAGCCGGGCTCGGTGCCCTGGGACCCGCCGTTCACGTTGGGGCACGAGAACGCCGGCTGGGTGCACGCCCTGGGCGACGGCGTGACCGGGCTGCGCGTCGGGGAGCCCGTTGCCGTCTACGGCCCGTGGGGCTGCGGCACCTGCGCCCGTTGCCGGGTCGGCGTCGACCCGTACTGCGAGAACCCGGCCGACGCGCCGGTGCCCGGTGGCGGTGGCGGCCTGGGCCTGGACGGCGGGATGGCCGAGTACGAGCTGGTCCCGGACGCGCGACACGTTGTGCCGCTGCCCGACGGGTTGGATCCGGTGCACGCCGCGCCGCTGACCGACGCCGGGCTCACCCCGTACCACGCCGTGCGGCGTTCCTGGCCGAAGCTCCCGCCGGGAAGCACGGCCGTGGTGATCGGGGTCGGTGGGCTGGGGCACGTGGGTGTGCAGATCCTCAAGGCCACCACGGCCGCCCGCGTGATCGCGGTGGACACCCGTGCCGAGGCGCTGCGGCTGGCCGAGGAGTGCGGCGCCGACCGTACGGTGACGGCTGGCCCGACGGCGGCCGAGGAGATCCGGGACGCCACCGGCGGGCGGGGTGCCGACGTCGTGCTGGACTTCGTGGGCGCGGACGCCACCCTGACGCTCGGCGTCGCGGTGGCCCGCACCGTCGGCGACCTGACCATCGTGGGCATCGGCGGGGGCACCCTGCCGGTGTCGTTCTTCTCCGTGCCGTACGAGGTGAGCATCGCGACCACCTACTGGGGCAGCCGTCCCGAGCTGGTGGAGGTGCTGGACCTGGGCGCGCGGGGCCTCGTCCGGCCGACGACCACCACCTTCGCCCTGGACGACGCCCTGGAGGCCTACCGCCAGATGCGCGCGGGGACCCTCCAGGGCCGGGCGGTGATCGTGCCGTGAGCCCGCCGGTCAGTCGGCGCCGAGCAGGCCGCGGACGAAGGCGGCCTGCCCGACGTGTTGCAGGTCGTCCTCGACGACGCTGACCAGCCGCACGCCGAGGGTGACCGGCGGGTCCCACGCCTCGTCCACGACCCGGTCCAGGTCCGCCGGGGCCAGCCCGGCCAGGAACGACCGGGTACGCCCCGACACCGCGTCGTAGTAGTCGATCAACGCCTGGGCGCTCTCCGGCCGCACCGCCGCGACCTGTGCGGGCGAGTGCCCGAAGCCGGTGTCGTCGGGGTCGGCGGTCAGGCCGAAGCGGCCCGCCCAGTCGCCTTCCACCCAGATCTGCCCGGTGTCGAGCAGGTCGGCGACGGCCTGGTCCTGGATGCGGGTCAGGTGCCAGACCAGCCAGCCGATCGTGTTGGCGCCCGGTCCCGGCTCGTGGCGCAGTTGCTCCGGGCTCAGGCCGTCGACCGCGGCGCGGACGAGGTCGGGCAACCGGTCGTACGTCTCGGTCAGCAGGTCACTCACGTCCACGGCGCACGCCTCCTGGTCGGTTGGGGAACAGGTACCGCCGCCACGGGCGATCAAACCTCCCACCGCTACGGTGATCACGTGGTCGCGGCGTTGGAGTTGTATCTGGATCCGGACGCCACACGCCGGATCCGGGTGCTGTGGGACGCGCTGGAGGCCGAGGGTGTGCAGAGCATGCGCTCGCTGCTGGAGCAGCGCCACCGCCCGCACGTCTCGCTCGCGGTGGCGCCCCGCTTCGATCCCGAACAGGTCGCCGCCGCGCTGCGCGGGACGGTCGTGGCCGCCCCGCTGCGCCTCGACCTCCAGCACGCCGGGCAGTTCGTCGGCCGGGTGCTGTGGCTGGGCCCGGCGCCCACCCTGGAGTTGCTGGCGCACCACCGGCTGGTGCACGACCGGCTGGCCGCCGCCGGCATCGCCCTCGCCGAGCACTACCAGCCGGGCCGCTGGGTGCCGCACTGCACGCTGTCCATGCGGGTGCCGAACGCGCTGATGGCCGCCGCGGTGCGCCGCTGCCTGGAGGTGTTGCCGGTGGCCGCGACCGTGGTCGGCGCGGCGCTCACCGACCACGCGCGCGGGATCGCCCACCCGCTGCAGTGATCGCCGAGCCGAAAGCGGACGATAGCGGAGAATGTCCGGTTTGGCGGGCCGCAGTCGGGAAACCGAAAAGAAGCGGTGCGGACGCGTCCGGGCGTGGGATGGTTCGAGATGGCTGCCGTACCGGTGCGACCCGCTCGCGCGGGCGACCGGCCCGGCGGCGCGGCCTACGCCCGCGCCGCCCGCGGCGGCTTCGACGAGGAGAGGCAGGGCCCATGCAGGCTCAGCGCAGGCCACCGCGCACGGAGCGGAGCCAGACCAGGGACGACCGGACCGGCGGCGGGATGACCGGGGCGGCCACGCCACTGACGATCTGGGCCGCCGCGGTGCTGCTCGGCCGGATCGCCGCCGGCGACGACGACAGCGAGGACGAGCGGCACATCCTGCGCGGCATCGAGTGACCCCCCCGCCGGGTCAGAGCCAGCCGCGCCGCTTGAAGACCAGGTAGAGGGTGCCGCAGACCAGCAGCATCAGCAGCAACGCGAACAGGTAGCCGAACCGCCAGTTCAACTCCGGCATGTGGACGAAGTTCATCCCGTACACGGTGCCGATGAGGGTGGGGGCGAACAGGATCGCGGCCCACGACGAGACCTTCTTCAACTCCTCGTTCTGGGCGTAACTGGCAGCGGTGAGGCTGCGCATCTCCTCGTTCTGCTGCTGCGAGACGAGTGTGGCGTTGACGGTGAGGATGTTCTGCAACAGGTGCCGGAAGCCGTCCACCCGTTCCACCACCTGGGTCAGGTGGTCGGTCACGTCGCGCAGGTACCGGCGCAGTTCCTCGTCGGTGCCGTAGCTGCCCGCGCCGGCGGCGAGCGCGTCGAGCATGGTGAGCAGCGGACGGGCGGCCCGCTGGAACTCGATGACCTCCCGGCTGAGCCCGTAGATGCGCCGGCTGGCGTTCGGGTCACCGCCGAACACCTGGGTCTCGATCTCGTCGATGTCGTTCTCCAGTCCGGCCACCACCGGCGCGTACCCGTCGACCACCTGGTCGAGGATCGCGTACAGGACCGCCTCCGGACCCTGGGCGAGCATCGGCGCGTCGGTCTCCAGTCGACGGCGTACGGCGGCCAGGTCGGGCGCCTCGCCGTGCCGGACGGTGACCACGAATCCCGGCCCGATGAACAGGTGCAGCTCGGAGAACTCGACCTCCTCGCGCAGGTCGTCGTAGCGGGCGGCGCGCAGCACCACGAACAGCGTGTCGCCGTACCGTTCGAGCTTGGGCCGCTGGTGGGCGTTGATGGCGTCCTCGACCGCCAGGTCGTGCAGCCGGAACTCCCGGGCCAGTGAGGTGATCTGGTCGATGTCGGGCCGGTACAGCCCGATCCAGGCCATCGCCTCGTCCTGCTCCTGGAGGCAGCGGTACGTCTCGGCGAGGCCGGCCGGCGAGGCGAACCGGTGTCCCCGGATGTAGACGGCGCTCTCCACCATGCCACCGGCGGGCGGCGCCGGAGCGGGCGGCGGCGGTACGCCGACCGGGGTCGCGTGCTCGTCGAGCTGGCGGCCGAAGCCGCCACCCGGGCGGAAGCGACGGCCGCCGACCATGAGCCGCTCCCTCCCCGGTGGCATCCGCGTCCGGCAGGCCTCGGCCCGAGCGGGCGGATCGGTGCGGGGCGCCGGAGGCGGTGCATCCCCCCTGCCCCGGGGCCGAAACCCGTCCGACCCGCCGGGCCGCCGGACCTGCCCCGGACGGGTTCGGCGTACCTGCGGACGGGTGCGTGCGCACGGGCGGATACTCGCGGTGAGCAGGGGCGGAGGACGGGGGAAGCGCCGGTGCGGGTCGACAGGCGCGCCGGGCGGCTGCGCGGCTGGCTGCTCGGCGGTACGGAGCGGGCCGCGCGGCACTCCGGCCCGCTCGGCCGCCCGCCGCGGGACCGGCAGCACCCGTGGTGGAGGGTGATGTGCCTGACCGGTGTCGACTACTTCTCGACGCTCGGCTACCAGCCGGGCATCGCGGCGCTTGCCGCCGGGGCGCTGTCGCCGGTGGCGACCCTGGTGCTGGTGCTGGTGACGTTGCTCGGCGCACTGCCGGTGTACCGGCGGGTGGCGGTGGAGAGCCCGCACGGCGAGGGCTCCATCGCGATGCTGGTCCGTCTGCTGAACTACTGGCCGGGCAAGCTGCTCGTGTTGGTGCTGCTGGGGTTCGCGGCGACCGACTTCATCATCACCATCACCCTGTCGGCGGCGGACGCGACAGCCCACATCGACGAGAATCCGTTCCTGCCCGGCGCGCTCAAGGGACACGAGCTGCCGCTCACGCTGCTGTTGGTGGCGTTGCTGGGCGCGGTGTTCCTCAAGGGATTCGGCGAGGCGATCGGGATCGCGGTCGTCCTGGTGGCCGTCTACCTGACGCTGAACGCGGTGGTGATCGCCGACGCCTTGTGGCGGGTGGCGACGCACCCGAGCGCGGTCGCGGACTGGCGGACCGCGCTGACCACCGGGCACGGTGACCCCCTGCTGGTGGTCGGACTGTCCCTGCTGGTCTTCCCGAAACTGGCGCTGGGCCTGTCCGGTTTCGAGACCGGGGTGGCCGTGATGCCGCACATCCGTGGAGACCGGCGGGACTCCGAGGAGCGACCGTCGGGCCGGATCCGAGGCGCGCGTCGGCTGCTCACCACCGCCGCGACGATCATGAGCGTCTTCCTGATCACCAGCAGCGTGACCACCACGGTGCTGATCCCACCCGAGGCTTTCCAGGCGGGCGGCCCGGCGAACGGCCGCGCGCTGGCCTACCTGGCGCACCAGCACCTCGGCGAGGTGTTCGGCACCGTCTACGACCTGTCCACCATCGGGATCCTCTGGTTCGCGGGCGCCTCGGCGATGGCCGGTCTGCTCAACCTCGTACCCCGGTATCTGCCGCGGTACGGCATGGCGCCCACCTGGGCGCGGGCCGTCCGCCCGCTGGTGCTGGTCTTCACCACCGTGGCGTTCCTGATCACGGTGGTCTTCGACGCGAGCGTGGACGCGCAGGGCGGCGCGTACGCCACCGGGGTCCTGGTGTTGATCACCTCGGCGGCGACGGCCGTGACCCTCGCGGCCCGGCGACGGCGGCAGCGGGGTCGGACGCTCGCGTTCGGGACCATCGCGGTGATCTTCGTGTACACCACGGTGGCGAACGTCGTGCAACGCCCCGACGGCGTCAAGATCGCCGCGTGTTTCATCGGCGGGATGATCCTGGTGTCGGTGCTGTCCCGACTGATGCGGGCCTACGAGCTACGGGTCGACCACGTCGAGCTGGATCCGGTCGCGGCCCGGATGATCGACGAACGGGCCACCCGCCGGATCCGCCTCATCGCGCACGAGCCGGAACGCCGGGACCCGGCCGAGTACCGCGCCAAGCTGGCCCAGACCATGGCGGACAACGACTTCCCCGACGACAGCGACGTCATCTTCGTCGAGGTGCGCGTCACCGACCCGTCGGACTTCGAGACCGGGCTGCTGGTCCGTGGCAGCGTGGCCCACGACAGCTACCCGGTGCTCAGTCTGGCCAGTTCCTCGGTGCCCAGCGCGCTCGCCGCCCTGCTGCTGGAGATCCGCGACCGGAGCCGGCGACGTCCCCACATCTACTTCGAGTGGAGCGAGGGCGGCCCGGCCCGCAACCTCCTGCGCTACCTGGCGTTCGGGCAGGGCGCGATCGCCTCGGTCACCCGGGAGATCCTGCGCCGCCAGGAGCCCGACCCGCGCCGCCGACCGCACGTGCACGCCGGTTGACCTGCCGGTCGACGGTCGCCGACGGTGAGCGTGGTCATAACGGCTGGACGATCCACCGGTTCCGGCTGCTAGCCTCGGCGCAGGTCATGAGCGCCAGCGCGAAGCCCCGGCTCGCTGGCCGGCAACCCTCCTCCGCGGTGGGGTGCCCCGGGTGAAGACCAGGCACCGGCAGGACGTCGGTGCAAGCGTGGCCTGGCACCCAGGTCAGCACAGACCCGGGAGACCGTATGCGTATCCTCAGCTCCATCCCACCGGCCGACGTCGCGGATCTCCGCGTCGGCCGGCTCTCGCCGGCACTGATCCGGCGTCGGCACGTGGACATGATGCGAATGTGCAGCGCGGCGTGTCGCCGCCGCACCGCGCTCTGACGCGTCCCCCTTTCCCACACCCGTTTCCAGCGGTACGCCCATCGGGCGCACCGTCCGCGGCGCGTACCCGCCGTGGCGCACCCCTTCGGAGAGACCTGTGCGATTCCTTCCTGCCCTGACCCGCGTCGCCGCCCTGGGCGCGGCCACGATCCTGGCCGCCACGTCGCTGACCGCCTGCGGCGACGACGCCTCGACCGACGCCACCGCGAACCCGTACGGCCTGGCGCAGCCGGGCGTGCTGCGCGCCGGCACGCTGACCGACGCCCCGCCGAACGTCTACCTCAAGGACGGCAGGTTCACCGGCTTCGACAACGACCTGCTGACCGCGGTGGCCGGCAAGCTCGGCCTGCGCGTCGAGTTCGTCGGGACCGACTTCTCGGCGCTGCTCAGTCAGGTCAACAACCACAAGTTCGACGTCGGCAGCTCCTCGATCACCATCACCGAGGCCCGTAAGAAGACGGTCGACTTCGGCAACGGCTACGACTTCGGCTACTTCGGCCTGGACGTCCCGGCCGGCTCGCCGATCACCAGCTTCGACCAGTTGGCCGGCAAGCGGGTCGTCGTGGTGCAGGGCACCGTCCAGGACGACTACGCCACCGGCAGGAAGCTCGACCCGGTGCGGGTTCCGGACTACAACGGCGCGATCAACCAGCTCAAGGCGGGCACCGCCGACGCGTGGATCGCCCCGGCCGAGATCGGCGAGAAGTCGGCAGCCGACAGCAACGGCAAGATCACCGTGGCGGCGAAGCAGCTCAGCCCGGCGCCGACCGCGTACGCCGTGGCCAAGGGCGGCGACAAGCTGCGCGAGGCGCTGAACAAGGCCCTCGACGAGGTGATCGCGGACGGCACCTGGAGCCGGTTGCAGGCGCAGTACTACCCGGGTCGGCCGATCCCGGCGGATTTCGCGCCCGGCAGCGGCACGGTCGCGGTGCCGTCGGCGTCGGTAGCGCCGTCGGCGTCCGCGTCGGTAGCGCCGTCGGCGTCCGCGTCGGCCGCGTCCTGAGCGGTCACCGGTGACGAGCGAGCGGGGCGGTAGGAGAGGCGACCGATGGATCCGTTGAGCACCCTGTGGGAGACGTTCTTCGACGCCGACGCGATGCGCGAGGCGCTGCCCGAGATGCTGACCGTCGGGCTGCCCAACACGCTGATCCTGGCGGTTTCCGCCGCCCTGCTCGGCTCGGTGCTGGGCCTGCTGCTGGCCGTCGCCGGCATCTCCCGTACCCGATGGCTGCGCTGGCCGGCGCGGGTCTACACCGACGTGTTCCGGGGCCTGCCGGCCGCCGCGACGATCCTGCTGATCGGGGTCGGGCTGGCGCCGCTGGGCATGGAGATCTGGGGACCGGACCCGTACCCGCTGGGCATCCTGGCGCTGTCGTTGATCGCGGCGGCGTACATCGGGGAGATCTTCCGCTCCGGTATCCAGTCGGTGGAGGCCGCCCAGTTGGAGGGCGCCCGCGCCCTCGGCTTCTCCTGGTCCGACGCGATGCGGCTGGTGATCATCCCGCAGGGCATCCGGCGGGTGCTGCCCGCCTGGGTGAACCAGCTCATCGCGTTGATCAAGGACTCCAGCCTGGTCTACTTCCTCGGGCTGGTGGCCAGCCAGCGCGAGCTGTTCCGGATCGGGCAGGACTACGCGGCCACCACCGGCAACGAGTCCGCGCTGCTGCTGGCCGGGCTCTTCTACCTGGCGTTGACCGTCCCGCTGACGCACGTCGTCAACTGGATCGACAGGCGGCTGCGGCACGGCCGGCCGGCCACCGCGCCCGTCGACGATGACGACGACGACACCCCGGCGCTGGCCGGGGTCCCGGAAGGAGACCGGCGATGACCACCTCCGTCAGCCTGGAGGCGCGCGACGTCCACCTCGCCTTCGGACCGAACCGGGTGCTGCGCGGCGTCGACCTCTTCGTGGCGCGCGGCGCGACGGCCTGCGTGATCGGGCCGTCCGGGTCGGGCAAGTCGACTCTGCTGCGGACCCTCAATCGGCTGATCGAGCCCGACCGCGGCGACGTGCTGCTGGACGGCCGCAGCGTGCTGCGCGACGACCCGGATGCGCTGCGGCAGCGGGTCGGCATGGTGTTCCAGCAGTTCAACCTGTTCCCGCACATGACCGTGCTGCGCAACATCACGCTGGCGCTGCGCCGCCTGCGCAGGCTCGGCGAGGACGAGGCGGACGCGGTCGCCCGCGCCCAACTGGAGCTGGTGGGGCTGGCCGGCAAGGCGAACTCCCGGCCGGCGCAACTCTCCGGCGGTCAGCAGCAGCGGGTGGCGATCGCCCGGGCACTGGCCCTGCGGCCGGAGGTGATGCTCTTCGACGAGGCCACCTCGGCGCTCGACCCCGAGCTGGTCAAGGGGGTGCTCGGGGTGATGGCCGACCTGTCCGCCGCCGGGATGACCATGGTGGTGGTGACCCATGAGATGGGGTTCGCCCGGCAGGTGGCCGACACCGTCGCCTTCATGGACCGGGGTGTGGTGCTGGAGGCCGGCCCTCCCGAGGGGATCTTCGAGGGGGCCGAGCACCCTCGCCTGCGCCGGTTCCTCGCGCAGGTGCTCTGAGGACCGCCGCTCAACCGGTATGGCGGCGCAGGTGCGCGGCGAACGCCGGCAGATCACGACGCGCGGTCACTCGCTCGGTCCGCGTCCCAGCAGCCGGATCTCCTCGTTGTCCAGCGCGGCCTGCAACTCCAGGAGCACCAGGTCGTCGATCTCCCGCCGGTCGCGCAGGCGGGTGACCTCCCGGCGCTTGTGGGCGAGGACGCCCAGGCGCAGCTTGCGTTCCAGCCGGCGTTCCTCGGCGGTGTCCCCGCCACTCTCGTTGACGTCGTCCAGGTGCCGCTGGTACTCCGCCTGCAGGCGACGCACCGCGTCGTCTCCGGCGCCGACCTCGCGGGCCACGTGGGGCACCGCCGCCAGACCGACCTCGGTGGCGCGCATCCGGGCCAGCCGGGCCTCGTCGACGCGTTCCGGGTCGCCGGCCAGTCCCGCCCAGCGCACCACAAGCGGCAGGGTGGTGCCCTGGACGAGCATGATCAGCACGATCACCAGCGCGGTGACGAAGATGATCAGATCGCGTTCGATCACCGGTCGACCGGCGACGGTCATCGTCGGGACGGCCAGCGCCGCCGCGAGCGACACGGCGCCCCGGAAGCCGGCCCAGCCCGCCACGGTCCCCACCCGCCAGCTCGACGGTTGCGCGCCCTGCTCCACCATCCGGCGGCGTCGCAGTCTCGCCGACTGCGCCGTCAGGTAGATGAAGAACAGCCGGGTGCACAGGACCACCACGGTGACCACCAGCACGATCACCACGGCCCGCCTCGGCGAGGTGCTCGTGACGCCCCGCACCGCGCGGGGGATCTGGGTGCCGAGCAGCACGAACAGCCCGCCGTTGATGAGGAACGTGGACAGGTCCCAGAACGCGTACGCCAGCACCCTGGACCGGGCACGGATCACCCGTGGACCGGCGTACGCCAGCACCAGCCCGGCGACAACGACCGCCAGCACCCCGCTGGCGTGCACCGAGTCGGCGAGCAGGAACGCGGCGAACGGCGTCAGGACGCTCAGCGCGCCCTCGCGCAGGGGATCGTCGAGCCGCTTACGGATCAGCACCACGAGGGCGCCCACCAGCAGGCCGGCGACCACCCCGCCGACACTGGCCCCGACGAACTCCTCGCCGATGCCCAGCACACCCGGATCCGCGCTCTGGGTGAGCAGCCCGACGGCCACCGCGAAGACCACGAGCGCGGTGCCGTCGTTGATCAGGCTCTCCGCGTGCAGGGTGGTGAGGAGCTTGCGGGGCAACCGTTTGGCCAGACCGGTGACCGCCGCCGCGTCGGTCGGCGCGAGGACGGCGCCGAGCACCCAGGCGGCGGCGGGGTTCACCCCGAACGCCTGCGCGGTGAACGACACGGTGACCATGGTGAGCACCACCAGCACCACGGCGAGCAGACCGATCACCGGCAGGTTGGCCCGGATCTCGCGCAGGCTGATGGTGAGGCTCTCCCGGTACAGGATCGCCGGCAGGAAGATCAACAGCACCAGGTCCGGTTCCAGGGTCAGATCGGACAGCGGCGGCGCCAGCCCGAGCAGCACCCCGAAGGCGATGAGCAGGACCGGCGGCGCGACCCGGTACCGGCCGCCGAGCGTGGTGCCGACCAGGACGGTGACGCCCAGCACCACGATCAGGATGAGCACCTCCACGGCGTACCCCCCTCGGTCCCGGGCCGACGGCGGACCCGCCGGTGGTTCCATCTGACCGCACCCGCCGACCGGTTCCGACGGAAAGTCCGCAAAGTCGTGGCGGGGTCAGCCGGCGGCGCGGGCCCGGGCGGTCACCGCGCGGGCGGTACGACGGTGCCGGGCCGCCTCGTCGTCGCGGCCCAGCGCGGCGGCGAGGTCGGCGAGGTGACCGGCCACCGGGCCGACGGTGAGCACTCCGCTGCCGGCGGCCAGCTCCTCGGCGGCCGGCAGCAGCTCGGCGTGGACACGTTCCATCATCCGCCGGTCGTCGAGCGCCCGCGCCGCCCGGCCGACGAGACAGAGACGGACCTCCCGCAGCAGGTCGTGCGGCCCCGGCGGGAGTGCCGCCAGCGCCGTCGCCGCCGCGCTCCGGTCACCGGCGGCGAGCAGCAGCAGCGGACGGACCCACGGCTCGTGCGGCCCCCAGTCCAGGCCCGCCCAGTCCCCGTCGTCGGGCTGCGGGAGCGGACGGTCGTCGGCGAGACGCAGTCCGAGCAGCGCGAGCGGGAGCAGACCGTGGGTCAGGCCCGGCATGCCGTCGCCGGGCAGCCGGTCGGCAGCCACCCGGTACGCGTCGGCGGCGGCGGCCGACTCGCCGTCCAGCGCCAGCCGCAGCGCCGCGTACCACCTGGTGAAGACGCCGACCAGTGGCAGCTCGTACCGTTCGGCGAGGCGGTCGGCGGCGCGGGCGTGCGCGTCGGCGGCGTTCCGGTCGGCCAGCGCGCAGGCGGCCTGGACCAGGACGAGGTGACCGAGCACCTCGAACGTCACCAGGTGGTGCCGGGCGGCCAGGTCGACCAGGTCGGCGCCGATCCGGGCGCGTTCACCGGCCAGCCCCACCCGGTCGAAGGTGTGCATGAAGCGGGCGTTCAGCGCGAACGCCAGCAGCCCCGGGTCACCGACGGTCCGGGCGATCGTCTCGGCCTCGTCGGCGGCCCGGCGACCACGGTCCGTGACGGTGCCGCGAAGCTCCAACGCGAGGGTGCTCAGCAGGCGGCTGCGCCGCGCCGACCCGGTCGTACCGAGGGCGGCCAGGGCACGCTCGGCGGCGGTCACGATCCGCCCGGAGAGCAGGTCGTCGTCGTTGCGCGTCCAGATGGCCGGTACGTCGAAGCCGGCAAGCACCTCCTCGATGAGCTGGGGGTCGCCGACGGACTCCGCCGCGGTGATCGCCTCGGCCCGCCCCCGCCGCGCCTCGGCGAGGCGGCCCGTCACGGCGAGCGCACGCCCGAGTCCCACCAGCGCGGTCAACCGCTCGCGGTGGTGCACCCCGCCGGCGCGGTCGTACGCGTCGACGGCCTGCCGCCACAGCCGGGCCGCCTCGTGCGGGCTGCCACCCCGTTCGGCCTGCTCGGCGGCCGTGCGGGCGTACGCGGCGGCACGACCGGCGGCCTCCGACCCGCCGGCGGCCAGCAGGTGGTGGGCGAGCGCGGCGGGATCGACGGGTTCCCGCTGGCGCAGCACCTCGGCGGCGGCGCCGTGCCAGGCGGCGCGGCGCGGCGCGGACAGGTCGGCGTAGAGCGTGTCGCGCACCAGGATGTGGGTGAAGCGGAGCTGTCCGTCGGTGTCCCTCTCGGCGAGGAAGCCGGCCCGCAGCGCGCCCTCCAGGGCGTCGAGCACGGTGGTGGGGTCGTCCGCCAACGCGCTGAGCACCCGCGGGTCGAGGTCCCGGCCGAGCACGGCGGCCTGCCGCAGCACGGTGCGGGTCGGCGCGGGCAGTTGCGCCAACCGGTGCCGGATCACGTCGCGCACCCCGGGTGGCACGGCCGCCAGCGCGGCGTCGCCCTCGCCCGCGTACAGCTGGGCCAGCTCCCGGACGAAGAAGGGGTTGCCGCCGCTGCGCTTGTGGATCAGCTGGGCGGTGGCCGCGTCCAGGTCCACTCCGGCGACGGCGCTGGCCAGCGCACCCGTCGCGGGCGCGGGCAGGCCGGCGAGATACTCCCGTACCGGTTCCAGTCCGGCGGCTCGGGCCAGGGCGGCGGTCAGCGCCGGGCTGATCTCGGTGGCCCGGTACGTGCCGAGGATCAGGACCGGCCCGCTGACGGGTTGCGGGCCGGTGAGCAGCGCGGTCATCAGGTCCAGGGTGTCGCCGTCGGCGCGGTGCAGGTCGTCCAGGACGATCAGCACCGGTGCCCGGTCGGCGACCGTGGAAACCAGCGAGGCGACCGCGCCGTGCCGGCGGAACCGTGTGACGCTCGGGTCGCCCGTGGCGGCGTCGTCCGACTCGTCGACATCTGTCGAGCCGTCAAGCGCCTCGGTCACCTGCGTCCACGGCCAGGCCGCTGGTGCGCCCTCGTACTCCGGGCTGCGCCCCCACGCCGTGGTCCACCCCCGCGCGGCGAGCCGTCGGGTCAGGGTCTCGGCCAGCGCGGTCTTGCCGGCCCCGGGCTCGCCGCTGAGCAGGGCGAGCGCGGGCCGGCGGCGGTCGGCGGCGGTGTCGGCGGCCAGCCCGAGCCGGGTCAGCTCCGCGTCGCGGCCGACGAACGGACGCTCCGGCGCGGCGGGTCGATCGTCCGCCACGCTGTCGGGGGCGGCGTCGGGGGTCGGGGTGAGGTGCGGCGCCTGGGCCAGGATGTCGGCCTCCAGCCGCCGCAGCTCCGGCCCCGGGTCCACACCCAGCGCGGTCACCAGGGCATCCCGGGCCTCGCGGAGCGCGGCCAGCGCGTCACCCTGCCGGCCGGCGCGGTACCGGGCCATCGCCAGCAGCCGCCAGGCGTCCTCGCGCAGCGGGTTACCGGCGAGGTGGGCCGGCAGGTCGGCCGCCGCCTCGTCCGGCCGCCCCAACGCCAGCAGCGCCTCGGCCCGCCGTTCGACGGCGAGCATCCGCAGCTCGTCCAGCCGGTTGATCTCCGCGACCGCCCACGTCTCGTTCGCGGAGTCGGCGTACGCGGGACCCCGCCACAGCCCCAGCGCCGCGTCCAGCGCCGCCAGGGCGAGGGCCGGACGTCCCGCCAGCAGCCGGCCGGCCTCGCCGACGGCCGCCTCGAACCTGTCGGCGTCCACGGCGTCCGGGTCGACCCGCAGCGCGTACCCCGGCGCCTCGGTGACCAGGATCCGGGGCGGCGTCCGGGGCGGCCGGTCGGGTTCCAGTGCCCGGCGCAGGTCGGCCACGAAGGTGCGGATGGCGCCCACCGCCCCGTCCGGAGCGACGTCCCACAGGTCGTCGACGAGCCGTTCCACCGGCACCACCCGCCCGTGGGCGATCAGCAGCCGGGCCAGCACGAGGCGCTGCCGGTGCCCCCGGAGCGGGACCGGGCGACCCTCGGTGGCGGCGGTCACCGGCCCGAGCACACCGAAGGTCACCGCCGGAGCGGCCGCGGCCTGCCTGGTCATGGCACCAATCTAGGCGCGTCGGCGCGGACGTCGACGGGCCGCCCGTACTGATCGGATGCTGACTCTCCGCTGATCGCCGCGGGGCAGGCTCGATGACGTACGACGGCGACAGGCCACCGCCTGGGCCGGCCACCCATCACCAGGAAGGTTCCCCGTGGACCCCAGGATCGACGGATTCGACTACCAGCGCGTCACGGTCGCCGACGGCGTGGCGCTCAACGCCGCCGTGGGCGGTTCCGGGCCGGCGGTCGTGCTGCTGCACGGCTTCCCGCAGACGCACCTCATGTGGCGGCACGTCGCGGCCGACCTGGCCGCCGACCACACGGTCATCTGCCCCGACCTTCGGGGGTACGGGGACAGCGACAAGCCCGTGGACAGCGACGGCGAGGCGTACGCCAAGCGCACCATGGCCGCCGACGTCGTGGCGCTGGCCGGGGCGCTCGGGCACGAACGGTTCGCGCTGGCCGGGCACGACCGGGGCGCCCTGGTCGCGTTCCGCGCCGGTCTCGACCACCCGGCGGCGATCAGCCGGCTCGCCCTGCTCGACGTGCTGCCCACCCTCGACATGTGGGACGTGCTGCACGGTGTCAGCGCGGCGGTCGGCTTCCACCTCTATCTGATGGCGCAGCCGCCCGGCCTGCCCGAGGAGATGATCGGTGCCAGCCCGGACGCCTTCTTCGGTCACTTCCTGGACGTCTGGACCCGGGATCCGGAGGCCCTGCCGGCGGAGGCGCGGGCCGCGTACCTGCGGGCCTCCCGCGACGCGGTGCCCTCGATCGTCGCCGACTACCGCGCGTCCGCCGGCGTCGACGTCGCCCACGACGCCGCCGACCGGGCGGCCGGTCGCCAGTTGTCGATGCCGGTGACAGTCCTTCAGCAGGACTGGGGTGCGGCGCTCGGGTACGACGCGGCCGGGCTGTGGCGGGCGTGGGCACCGGACCTGACGCACCAGACGGTCACCTGCGGGCACTTCATGGCCGAGGAGGCGCCGGCCGAGGTGGTCGGGGCGCTGCGCTCCCTGCTCACCCGCCCGCACCGTCAGTAGGAGATCCGACACCGTGTGTCACGGACGACTCGGCGCAGCCGGGCCGCCCGTGGCCGCCAAAAAGGCTCTGACCTGCGGAAATACGACGTTACACCAGGTGGACGCCAACCGGTCATCGGTGATACACAGGCAGATACCGGCAGCCAACGACGGCGAGTCGCCCATCTCCTCGACCATCGACCGTCCACACGCACCCGCCACCCCACGGGCCTTCGCCGCAGGACCGCACCCCGGTCACGACGTCCTCCACACGGCACCGGCCCGTCGGCCGTTGACGGATGGGGCCGGTCCTCGACCAGGGAGTTGCCGTGAGAGTTCTCCGTATCCGGTCCCGCCACCAGCCGTACGAGGTAGCTGTCCTGGCCATGGCGCCGGTGTGCGGCGTCCTGATGCTGACCCTCGACGTCCGGCCGACCTCCGTACAGACGTCCATGCCGGCGCCCGTGCAGGCCGCCTGGGAGATCGGCCTGATCCTGGTGGGGGTGGGCGGCCTGCTGGGCATCCTGTGGCCCGGCCGGCTCTCCACCGGGCTCGGCATCGAGCTCGCGTCGGTCCTGGTGCTCGGCACCATCACCGGCATGTACGCGGCCACCCTGGTGTCCCTGTGGAACCAACAGTCGGTGGTCGCGTCGTCGTTCGTCATCGCCGTGACTGTCGGCTCGCTGTGGCGGGCCGTGCAGATCGCCGTCGACCTGCGCCGCCTGGTCCGCGCCTGCGAATGCGTGGCCGACCTGCAACTGCAGGGGAGCGTCCCGTGAACACGTCGCCGACGCCGGCCGCACCGCACTGGGTTCAGGTGGCGCTCAGCGTGTTCGGCATCCTCGGCGGCTCGACCGGTCTGGCAGCCATCGCCACCGTGCTGGTGCAGCGGGGCAAGTTCAAGGCCGACGCCGCCGACACCCTCACCGAGGCGGCCCTCACCCTGGTGCAGCCGTTGCAGACCCGGATCACCGAGTTGGAGGGCGAGGCGCTGCACGCCCGCTCGGAGCTGGGGACGCTGCGCGAGCAGGTCAACCAGTTGCAGTTCGTGGTCCGGGTGCTCACCCGGACGCTGGACCGCTGGCGGGCCGCGATCCGCGCGCCGGACGCGACCCTGCGCAAGGTGCGAGCGGTCGTGGCAGAGTCCGAGCGGCTACCCGACGGCGGCTGACCGGCGGGGCACGGGTTCACCCGTCGCCCGAGCCGGGCAGTCGTGCGACGAGGTCGCGTACCGCCGCCCGGAACTCGGGGTCGGTCTCCCCCGGATGATGGCCCCGGACCGGCGGCGGTCGTTTGTCCCCCGGCGCGGCCAGCAGACTCCGCGGGTCCCGCACCCGCCGGTCGACCGACCCGGCCGGGTCGGCGGCGTCCGGAGGCGGGTCACCGGGGCGGTTCGCGTAGAAGATCCAACCGCCCACCGGGTCGGTGTCGCGCCACAGGTTGAGCCAGCGCCACCCGACCCGCTCCCCCACCTCACGCATCATCTCCTCGTTGAGGTACGCCGGGTAGAGCCGGGCGTACAGGCGCTCCAGCGGCGACCCGTAGGTGAGCAGAGCGACCCGGCGACGCACCTGCGGGGGCAGCCGCAGCACCGCGAGGGCCAGCAGCACCGAGCCGTGGCTGTGCCCGCAGAGCAGCACCCCGCGGTGCCGCCCGGCGAGCGCGATGATCCGGTCGGCCAACTCCGGCACCGCCCGGTCGGCGTAGCTCGCCGGCGCGAACGGGTGGGCGGCCCGGGGCCAGAAGGTGCCCAGGTCCCACAGGATCCCCACGTGCCGGCGGAACCAGGCCGTCCGGTACGCGAACACACCACCGGCCAGCAGGGTGAGGACGACCACGGCGACGAGGTAGGTGCCGCCGGTGAGGCCCATCCGGACGGCTTCGGCCGGCAGTCCGACAACCAGCGCCAGTTCCTCCGGGTGGCGCCCGGTGAGCCCGAGCAGACTGGTGGCCAGTCCGACCGCCGCGAGAACCGCGTACGTGGCGGCCAGCACGCCCAGCCACTCGGTGAACCGCGCCCGCGCGACGGCCCGGACGACCTGCCTGAGTCGTCCGGCCGCCTCCGGTGGCGCGGCGGGAAAGTCGCGGGCGGCGGTCGCCGCCGCCGCCGCGTACCGCCGTCGCCGCGAGAGGAGGTTGATCGCGCCGCACAGCAGTACCGCCGCCGCCATGTGCAGGAAGAAGGCCAGCAGGGTCCAGCGGTACGGCAGCGGTGGCCCACCGTCACCCCGGTACCCGCCGAGCAGTTCCCCCGCCTGATAGGCCAGACCGGCGGAGAGCGCACCGGCCAGGCCGACCGCGATGGCCGCGATCACCGCCGCGCCCAGTCCGCGCCGCAGCACGGCCCGGCCGCCCACCCGACCACGCTGCCACAGCACGACGCCGCTGAGCAGCACGAGCAGCAGCATCTGGCTGAGCAGCACCGCGCCGGCGATCCCTCCGTAGCCGGGGAGGCCACCCGACGACGGCCAGTCCCGCTCGTCGCGGGCGACGACGACGAGCGTCGCCACGGTCAGGCCGGCCGCCGCGACGCCAGTCGCGCGGGCGCTCCTGGTGGCCGTCCGCGCGGCCGCCACCTGGTCGACCAGCCCCGGTGCGGCGAGCAGGCCGACGCAGGCCAGCAGCACCGCCGCGCCGAGCGCCAGCAGCAGCGTCGTCGCGACTGTCGCGCCGGCCGCGCGTCGGGCCACGAGCAGCACGAGATCGAGTACGGCGAGTGCGGCGGCGACGTGGATCGCCCGCAGTCGTCCCACCAGCGGCTCAACGGCCCACACCGGATGGTCGGCCGGGCGGGGTCGGCGGGCGCCGAGCAGCCGCAGGAGCACGACGGCGGCGATCGGCGCCAGCGCCAGCACGGCGAGCCGCTGCCCGACGTGCCGACCGTCGAGCCCGTCCATCGTGTCGAAGGGTCCCCGGCACCGGGCCTCGCCGAGGCACCGCCAGGCGACCAGGTCGAGGGCGATCCCGGCCACCGCCACGACGTACAACGCGGTGAGGTTGAGCGCGAGGAGCCGGCACAGCATGGCGACCCCGTCGGCGCTGCGGCGACTCGTCGGTCGCATCCACACCGCCACGTTGCTCAGCATGAACGGCAGCAGGAAGACCATGGCGAGGGTCCGGACGACGGTGCCCGAGGGCAGGTCGCCCCACCGGTACGCCTCGAGCGTCACACCGTCCGGGTCGGTGCCGTCGGGCTCGTCGGTGCGGTGGAAGCCGCCGCTGTCGTCGCCGGCGACCTGCCGCGTCCGCGCCCGGCCGAGGATGACCGCCGGCTGCGCCCCCGACACGCCGTGCACCCGCAGCTCCACCACGTCGTCCCGGCGCGGTCGGTCACCGTGTCGTCCTGATCCCCCGGGCATCGGCCGGCTACCCGTGCCGCCGCCGGCCGGGCGCGTCGCCCGCGGCGGTGCGCCACACGAACCGCCGTATCCCGGGCATCGCGTCGAGCAGGACGATCAACAGCAGCACCAGGGTCACGGCGGCGCTGTTCACGAGCTGCGGACGTCCCTCGCTGGTCAGGCCGGCCACCACGATGGCCGGCACACCGATCAGGCGCGCCCACGGCAGGCTGGCGTCGATCACCGCCGACAGAAGGATCCGGGCGGTCAGGAACAGCGCCGGGCCGAGGACACCCACGGCCAACTGCCCGGTGCTGTGTTCACCCGGGTCGTGGATCGTCATCTCCATCGCCACGGAGGTGCCCAGGACCCCGGCGATCATGACGAGGTGCAGGTAGCCGGCGAGAAGCGCCAGCTTGCTGCCGGGCGGGCCGGCCGCCACGATGGCGGCGCCCAGCCGGGTGCCGGCGGGCACCAGGTAGAGCCGGGCCAGGGCCACTGCGGTCACGAACGCCAGCGTGAACGCGAGCGTGCGTTCCCGGTCCAGGTCCGACTGGCTGTACGTGAAGCCGGCGATCAGGATCAGCTCGCCCAGCGCGATGATGAAGATCTGTTGGTAGCGCTCGGAGAGGTGGTCCCCGTTCACCTGCAGGTCCGGCCAGGAACTGCGCCCGAGCCGCGGGAACGGCCAGCGCAGCCGGGCGAGGGAGTACTCCAGCAGCAGGGCGAGCGCCCAGAGCACCTCGCGCGCCGGGGCGACGAACGCGCCGACCACCCAGAGCACGCCGGAGATCGTGAACCAGATCGCCACCCGCAGGCTGCGCAGTTGCAGCGGGTGCCCCCGCAGAGCGGGGATCAGCAGCGCCCCCCGGCCCACGTGGATGGCGACGTAGGCGATGGCGAACAGCATGGCGTGGTCGTCGAAGGCGGTGGGCACGGCGGCGGCCATCAGCAGGCCGCCGAACATCACCCAGAGCAGCAGGACGACGATCAGCGGCGCGCGCGGGTCGAACCAGTCCGCCGACCAGGCGGTCACGAACCACACCCACCAGAGCGCCGCCAGCATCAGCAGCACCTGGAGACCGCCGTAGAGGCTGTGGTCGGCCAGCAGCGCCTGGGACAGCCGGGTCAGCGCGAAGATGAAGGCCAGGTCGAAGAAGAGCTCCAGGAACGACGTCCGGCGGGGGTTCTCCCGCTGCTGGAGCAGCCGCTCGGGGAGGCCGTTCGTCATCGCCCCCCTTCCCGGACGTCGGCTGCCGTCCCAGTCGTACCACCCGGGCTGGCGGGCGTGGGTGGGTTCGGCCGAGCCCGGGACGCCGCCGATCCGCGCCGGTGGGCCGTTGGCGCGGCGGTGCCCCTGAGCGGTGCTCGACTAGCCGGTGGCCGCCCGCTCGGCGATGACCACGGAGATCCCGTCCAGGACGCGTTGCAGACCGAACTCGAAGGCGTACTCCGGGCCGTACGCGGCGCCGTGCTGCTGGCCGGCGGCCGTACCGACGCGGGAGGCGGTCGGATAGCTGTCGGGGGTCAGGAACGTCTCCAGCCAGGGCGCGTGCGACTGCCACCACTGGCCGTCGGTCATGCCGGTCTGCCGCTCCAGGTCGACCACCTCGGACGCGGCCCGCGCGGAACTCTTCACGTGCCCGAGGACGAGGGTGAGCACGGCGTCCATCTCGACGTCGGTGAGCCCGATGTCGGCGACCGCGCCGAGTTCGTAGTCGTACTTGGCCACCAGGTTCGGCCCGAGCACCGGTCGGGTCGTCTCGGCCCGCAGCATCCACCGGTGCCGGTGGTAGAGCGCGAGATTGTCCCGGGCGATCCGCTCCAGGCGGACCCGCCAGTCCCCCTCGACAGCGGGGCGCGGCATCTCGCCGTACGCCGTGTCGATCATGACGTCGACGAGTTCGGCCTTGCCCGGCACGTAGGTGTACACCGACATCGTGCCCACCCCCAGCGCCTCACCGACGCGGCGCATGGTCAGCGCGTCGAGGCCCTCGGCGTCGGCGATGTCGATGGCGGCGCGGACGATCCGCTCGACGCTGAGCCCCTGCCCGGCGCTGCGGCTGGTCGGCTCCCGGGTGCGCCAGAGGATGGCCAGGCTACGGGCCGGGTCCGCCGTCGCCTTGCGCTCACTCGCCATGGTCCCGCCATGTTAACCGCACGCGCCGTACGTCGTGGTCGACGGTCGGGCGGCTCGCGGACGGCGGCGGCGTGGGAGGGGCTTCAAGTGCCCCTCCCACGCCGACCGACGATGTCTCAGAGAAGTCGGATGGCGTCCCAGTGCCAGGCCGCGCTGGCCGGGACGGTCAGGCTGCCGGTGAACGCCCCGAACCCACCGGCCGTGTTCGCCAGCGCGGTGTGCATCGTGATCGAGCCGTCCGCCTGGTAGTACATGGCCGCCATGTCCGTCCGACCGTCACCGTTGTGGTCACCGGTGATCGACTTGAACGAGTCCCACTTCCACGAGTTCGCCGGGATCTTGTAGCTGCCGGTGAACGTGCCGAACCCGCCAGCGGTGTTGCCCAGCGAGGTGAACAACTCGATCGAGTCGTCCCGGTAGTGGTACTGCATCGCCGCGTCGTCGCGACCGTCGCCGTTGAAGTCGCCGGCGGCCAACCTGATGGCGTCCCACTGCCACGCCGCGCTCGCCGGCACCGTCAGACTGCCGGTGAACGCCCCGAACCCGCCAGCGGTGTTCGCCAACGCGGTGTGCATCGTGATCGAGCCGTCGGCCTGGCAGTACATGGCCCCCAGGTCCGAGCGGCCGTCACCGTTGAAGTCACCCACGATCGTCCGGAACGAGTCCCACTTCCAGGAGTTCGCCGGAAGCTTGTAGCTGCCGGTGAACGCCCCGAAGCCGCCACTGGCGTTGCCGAGCGCGGTGAACAACTCGATCGACTCGTCCTTGTAGCGGTACAGCATCGCCGCGTCGTCGCGACCGTCGCCGTTGAAGTCACCGCTCGTCAACCGGATCGCGTCCCACTTCCACCCCGCGCCGGCCGGCACCGTCAGACTCCCGGTGAACGCCCCGAACCCACCGGCCGTGTTCGCCAACGCGGTGTGCATCGTGATCGACCCGTCCGCCTGGTAATACATCGCCCCCAGATCCGAACGACCGTCACCGTTGAAGTCACCCACGATCGTCCGGAACGAATCCCACTTCCACGAATTCGCCGGAAGCTTGTAACTGCCCGTGAACGCCCCGAACCCACCACCGGCGTTACCCAACGCCGTGAACAACTCGATCGACTCGTCCTTGTAGCGGTACAACATCGCCGCGTCGTCCCGACCATCACCGTTGAAATCCCCGGAGAGCTGCACCACGTTCGGATCCTCGACCGGGGTTGTCTGCGGGCCGCCGCCACCGGCGAGCGCCTGGAGCTGGGTGAGGCTGCCGTTGAAGACATCCTGGTCGCCCGGCAGGGAGCCCCCGTCCGCGTACTGCCAGAGGGTGAACTGGTTCCATCCCGCCGGCAGTGGCTTGTACGAGGAGCTGTAGTTGGCGATGAACAGTGGGTTGGCACCGAAGGTCGCATTGTTGCCGGTGCACGGGTTCCACCAGTTGGTGTTGGTGTAGATCATCGTGCGCTGGCCGGTACGGGCGTAGACGCGATCGACGAACTGCTTGATCCACTTCGACATCTCGGTGGTGCTGAGTCCGTAACAGGGGGACGGCGCACCCGACCCCTCCCAGGGCCACTCGATGTCCAGCATCGGGATGAGCGTCCTGCCGTCCTGGGAGTACTGGGCGTGGTCGAGGAAGTAGTTGGCCTGACTGGTGCCGTCGGACAACTCCGGGCGGGCGTAGTGGTACGCCCCCGCCAGGATGCCGTTCTCCTTGGCGCCCCGGAGGTTGGCGGAGAAGGAACTGTCGACGAACGAGAGCCCCTCGGTGGCCTTGGCGTAGGAGAACTTCGCGCCCCCGGCGGCCACCGTCGCCCAGTTGATGGAGCCCTGGTGGTGTGAGACGTCGATACCGGTCACCGGGTATCCCGGGGGTACGGCCGCGGTGGCCGCCATCGCGGGGGCCGCGTCGGCGATGGCCGGGTGCCCGTCCGGGGCGTCCGCGACCCGTTCCGTGGCGACCGCCGGTGCGGCGGTCGCGAGCAGGGCGACCGCGGCCAGCGCGGCGACGACACCCGACCTCTTGGTGCTGGACATTGATGCACACTCCTTCGACGGGCGCGACCTCGCGCCAGGGCTGTCGGCTGACCGGATGACACCGGGGGGTGCGGGAGGGCTCTGCGTGAGCCCTCCCGCAGCAGGGATGCTCAGAAGAGCCGGATGGCGTCCCAGTGCCAGGCCGCGCCGGCCGGCACCGTCAGGCTGCCGGTGAACGCCCCGAACCCGCCGGCGGTGTTCGCCAGGGCGGTGTGCATCGTGATCGACCCGTCCGCCTGGTAGTACATGGCGGCCAGGTCCGTCCGGCCGTCACCGTTGTGGTCACCGGTGATCGTCTTGAACGAGTTCCACTTCCACGAGTTGGCCGGGAGCTTGTAGCTGCCGGTGAACGTGCCGAACCCACCGCTGGTGTTGCCCAGCGCGGTGAAGAGCTCGATCGACTCGTCCTTGTAGCGGTACAGCATGCCGGCGTCGTCGCGGCCGTCGCCGTTGAAGTCGCCGGTGGTCAGGCGGACGGCGTCCCACTTCCAGTAGGCGCTGGCCGGAACGGTCAGGCTGCCGGTGAACGCCCCGAACCCGCCGGCCGTGTTCGCCAGCGCGGTGTGCATCGTGATCGAGCCGTCGGCCTGGTAGTACATGGCGGCCAGGTCCGAGCGGCCGTCACCGTTGTAGTCGCCGGCGATGGTGCGGAACGAGTTCCAGGTCCACGAGTTGGCGGGGAGCTTGTAGCTGCCGGTGAACGTGCCGAACCCACCGCTGGTGTTGCCCAGCGACGTGAACAACTCGATGGAGTTGTCCTTGTGGTGGTACAGCATCGCCGCGTCGTCGCGACCGTCGCCGTTGAAGTCACCGCTCGTCAACCGGATCGCGTCCCACTTCCACCCCGCGCCGGCCGGCACCGTCAGACTCCCGGTGAACGCCCCGAACCCACCGGCCGTGTTCGCCAACGCGGTGTGCATCGTGATCGACCCGTCCGCCTGGTAATACATCGCCCCCAGATCCGAACGACCGTCACCGTTGAAGTCACCCACGATCGTCCGGAACGAATCCCACTTCCACGAATTCGCCGGAAGCTTGTAACTGCCCGTGAACGCCCCGAACCCACCACCGGCGTTACCCAACGCCGTGAACAACTCGATCGACTCGTCCTTGTAGCGGTACAACATCGCCGCGTCGTCCCGACCATCACCGTTGAAATCCCCGGAGAGCTGCACCACGTTCGGATCCTCGACCGGGGTCACTTCCGGCTCCGGCTCGGGCTCCGGTTCGGCCTCGATCTTGGCCCGCCGAATGGGTTTGTAGGTCGTCAGGTCGTCCCAGTCGTTGAAGCCCCGCCGGCCGACGTTGTTGTTGGCGTACGGGTTCTGCACCGTCTGGCCGTCGTCGTTGAACGAGTAGACGTACGCGCCCTTGCCGTGATCGCTCTTGTCCTTCCAGTACGCGAAGAGCTCGATGTGGCCGGAGCGCACCATCGCGTCGCCGGGCTGGAAGTCGTTGAGGCTGCCGAGGGTGCTCCACATGGCGTTGCTGCCCTGGAACTGGTCGGTCACGTAGCTCTGCGACAGGTGCCAGGCCATCGAGACGAGGCCGGAGCAGTCCCGCCGGTAGGTGTGGGCGCCGTCGACGTCACCGGCCCACGTGCCCGTCTGGGTGTACGTGATGTCGCGGTCCACCCAGTTCTGGGCTCGGTCGAGCATCTCGGTCCGGGTGATCGTCCCGTTCAACGCCGAGGCCTCGGCGGGTGAGATGGCGAGCAGGCTGCTCGCGCCGACGACCGCCAGGCTCAGCGCCGCGCCGGCGACCAGCCGGGTGGTGTACCGCAGGTTGCCACGTGCTGCGAAGACTCGCATAGCAGGTTTCCTCCAAAGGAATGATGGTTTTTCGGGCCAGTGAAGAGGCCCGATGGGCGGCCGGCATCGCCTCGGGGGCACTGATCGCCCCCGATCGCCGGTTAGAGTCGCTGCGAACGTGCAAGATCACGAGGGCTGCCGGCATCCGGCGGCTCTCTTGTCGACGTTCGATGAAGTTGTTGCTCGCGGCTCCTCTCGGAAGGGAAGTGGACTCGCCTGGCCGTACGGGCCACCGCCGGTCGTCGTGCACCGGATCGGTGATGGCAGAACTCTCGCCGCCGGACCCGGTAGCGAAGCTGAACGAATCCTTGACAGCCATGTCAGACCTGGTCGTGGCCGATGTGGACGACCCAACGGACGCGGGGGCGATGCCGTGGAACTTCGGATACTTGGCGAGCTACAGATCCAGGCGGCCGGCCGGCCGATCGAACTCGGCCCGCTGAAGCAGCGCCTGGTCCTGGCGGCACTGGCCGTGGACGTCGGTCGGTCCGTACCGGTCGAGACGCTCATCGACCGGGTGTGGGACGGTTCGCCCCCAGCGGAGGCCCGAGGGGTGCTCTACACCTACATCACCCGGATCCGCCGGTTGCTCGCGGCGGCCTCTCTCGACGAGGGCGTCACGGCCATCACACTGGTCCGACGGCCCGGTGGATACCAGTTGGAGGCCTCGGACGACCGCGTGGACCTGCGGCTGCTGCGCAGTCTCACCGACCAGGTCCACCATCTCGAACCCGACGACCCGCGACGGGCGCACCTGCTGCGTCAGGCGGTCGAGCTGTGGCGCGGCGACCCGCTCGACGGTCTGCCCGGCGACTGGGCGGCCCGGGTGCGGGAGCGGCTACGTCAACAGGCACTCGGCACCCTGCTGGAGTGGGCGGAGAGTGAACTGCGTCAGGGCCGCCCCGGGCCGGTGGCCGACAGACTCAGCCAGGCACTGGAACGCGACCCGCTCACCGAACCCCTCGTTCTGCACCTGATGCGCGCGCTGCACCTCGGTGGCCGACGCGCCGAGGCGCTGGACCAGTACGCCCGCACGCGCACGCTCCTCTCCGAGGAGCTGGGCGTCGACCCGGGCGCCGAACTGCAACAGCTGCACCAGCGCATCCTGCGTGACGAGATGGCGCGACGGCCGGTGGCAGCGTCCGCGCCACCCGCGCCGCCCGTCGTGGTGGCACCGGAGCACGTCGAACCGGTCGCGCCGGACGAGCCGACCGACGCACCGCCGGTCGGGCGTGCCGGTCCCGGTTGCCAGCTACCGCCCCCGCTTCCGGACCACACGGGATGCGAGGCGGAGATCGAGCGGGCGCTCAGCGTACTGGCGCAGCCGGAACGGGCGGTCGTCTCGCGGCCGCCGCTGATCCTGTCCGGGCCCGGTGGCGTCGGCAAGACCTCGCTGAGCGTGCGGCTGGCCCACCTGTTGCGGAACAGCTACCCGGACGGGCAGATCTTCGTGGGTCTCGACGGCCGGCGCAGCGACCCGGCCAGCGCCCTGAACCAGGTCCTGCGCGCCCTCGGCGTCCCGAACGTGCAGCAGCTGCGCAGCACCGAGGAGAAGCTGAGCCAGTACCGCTCGACCATCAGCGGGCGCCGCATCCTGATCGTGCTCGACGCGGCGACGAGCGCCGAGGAGATCCGCCCCCTCGTTCCCGGTGACTCCGGCAGCGCCCTGATCGCGACCAGCCGCGCCCGGCTGACCACGGTGCCCGGAGCACACCACGTCGAGCTCGCGATGTTCACCGCCGAGCAGTCACTGGCCCTGCTCGCGCAGATCCTCGCGGACGACCGGATCGTCCGCGAGCCGCAAGCGGCCGAGACGCTCGTCGGGCTGTGCGGCGGCCTGCCCCTCGCCCTGCGCATCATCGGCGCGCGCCTGACCGCGCGACCACACCAGCGGATCGCCCGGCTGGCCGACCGGCTGCGCAACGAGCGGAGCAGGCTCGACGAGATGACCGCCGACGGGCTGGCGGTCCGGCTCAGCGTGGCGGTCAGCTACGAGGGCCTGGATCCGGCCGCACGGCGGATCTTCCGTCTGCTCGGTTTCATGGGGTCGCCCAGCTTCGCGGAATGGCTGGGCGCGGCACTTCTGGACGAACCGGTGGACGTCACCGAGGAGCTGCTGGAGCTCCTGGTCGACGCCCGCCTGATCGAGGTCGTCACGGACCCGGTGCACCGCGTCCTGCGATACCAGATGCACGACCTGGTGCGGCTGTACGCGTACGAGCGCGCCGTCCAGGAGGACACCCCTGAGGAGCTGCACACCGCGGTGGCCCGGGTGTTGACCGCGGCGACCGAGCTCAGTGAACGCCTCGGCGAGCGACTTCCGCACGCGGTGCCACCGCTGTACCGGCAGCCGCCGATGCCGGTCAGCCTCCAGCCGTGTGTGCTGGCCGCCGACCACCTGCGTCCGGGGTGGCTCGACGCCGAGGGCGCCTGCCTGGTCGCGGCGGTGGAACGTGCGGCCGAGCTCGACATGGACGCGGCGGCCTGTGCGCTCGCCGACGCGCTGGTCTTCGCCTCGTTCGCGGTCCGCAACGACTTCCTGAGCTGGGACCGCACCCACGCGGCGGCGATCGGCGTCGCGCGTCGTACGGGCAACCGGGTGGCCCAGGCCGTCATCGAGTGCGGGATCGGGTTGCTCCGTTACAAGGAGGACCGGTTCGCCGACGCGGAGCGCTACTTCCCGGCCGCGGTGGCACTCTTCGACGAGGCCGGCCACCAGGCCGGGGCCGCCGCCGCGCGCAACGGGCTCGGCACGGTGCTGCGCGAGGTGGGACGGCACCACGAGGCGATCCCGCTGCTGGAGGCTGCCGCCGACACGCTGGCCCGGCTGGGCGACGAGAACGGTGCCGCGCACGCCCGGTACGGGCTGGGGCACTGCCACCGTGAGCTGGGTGACGACACGACGGCCAATGCGCGGCTCAGCGAGGCCGTCAGTGGGTACCGCACACTCGGGCACTGGCGTGGGGAGGCCATCGCCACCCGCGCGATCGGTCTGGTCCACCGGGCGCGCGGCGAACTGGACGAGGCCGAGATGTGGTGCTCGCGCGCGCACGCACAGATCATGGCCCATCAGGACGAGCACATGGCCTGCTACACGGCCCAGGCGCTGGCGAAGATCTGGCTCCGCCGGGGCGAGGTGGACCGGGCCCGCGAGCCGCTGAGCCGTTCCCTGGCCACCTGCCGGCGTCTGCACGACAGGCTGGGCACGGCGCTCGTCCAGCGCACCATCGGCGAACTGCATCTCGCCGCGGGCCAGCTCGACGACGCGGCTCGCGCGTTGGAGCTGGCGTACGACGGCTGGCAGGCACTCGGACACGACCTGGGCCGGGCGCGGACCCTGCGGGACCTCGGGCTGGTCCGCGCGGCGAGCGGCGATGTGCCGGCGGCCCACACCGCCTGGTCCGATGCCCTGGCGGTCTTCGACCGACTGGGCACCCGGGAGGCCGGTGAGGCGGCGGGCTGGCACGACGGTTGCGGCGCCGACTGTGGGTTCGACAGCGTCGGGGCCTCCCCGGGTGCCGCACGCGCCGTGTCGACGCTCTGAGGCGCGGCGACCTGCGGAATCAAGGTTTGGTTCAGCTTCGGCGGAGGAGCGGATCCTACCGTCGTCGGCAGGCCCGGGCAGCGGCTCGCGGCTCCACCGACGACGGAAGGACCCAGTCATGCGAACTCGAGGACATGGCGTGGCACTGGCGGTTGCGGTAGCCCTGACCTGCGCGGTGGCGGGGTGCTCCCACGCCGAGCGGCGGCCGGTCGCAGCGCCCACCGCCAGTTCGCCCGAGTCCATCGTGGACGCACCGCCGAGCGAGGCGACGTCGCCTCCGACCGACAGCCCGCAGGCCGGAAGTGCCACGCCGACGCCCCCGACGGGCGGCGGGTCCCGCACCACCGGCGGTGGGTCCCGCACCACCGGCGACGGCTCGTACCCGCCGGGCGCCGCGGCACCGGACCCGACGCCCAACACCGACCCCTCCTGTTCGCCCGGCACCCTGCTGGCCGCCAGCCGGACGGTGCTGGACGGCAGTACCGCCGGGCTGGACATCGCCCGGGTCGACGTGCTCACCTGCAAGAACTCCTACGCCCGGGTGATCGCCGTACCGGCCGGCTCGGGCGAGATCCTCCCAAAGCCTCAGATCTTCCTCCACCAGTCCGGCACGCGGTGGCAGCTCGCCGGCCGGGCCGGGGCGGGCACCGACTGCGGGGACAGCGACCTGGCGTCGGACATCAAGCAAGCCTGCGGTGCGCTGGGCCGTTGACGCCCGCGTGGTCCGGGCGCCCGCCGGCACGCTGGCCCGCGCCCGGACCACCCTGGGACTGGCACCCCCTACCCGTTCTGGTCAGGTGGCCTCGCGGTCGTCGGTCAGCCGGCGGCCGGCGGCGGCCGGCACCAGGTGCCGCACCTCCGGAGTGCCGTCGGCGCACTCCCGGGCCCGTTCCTCGGCCGCACGGTCCTCGCCGGTGAGCCGACCGCCGTGCTGGCGCAGATGCTCGTCCCAGGACGGCACCAGGTACACCTCGACGAACCGGTCGGTGGTCTCCGCCGGACGGAACAGGCCCCACCGCATCGCCCCGGTCCGCTGCCGGGCGGCGCGCACCGAATCCATGGCCGCCAGGAACGAGCGGGCGCGCTCCGGCCGGACGCTGTACCGCACCAGCACCAGCACGGGTCCGACCCCCGGATCAGGCTCGTACGCCAGGTGCAGTTGCGGCCAGTAGGCCGCCGGTTCCCGATTCACCGCGCGCAGGTCGGGCAGCGGCCAGATCCGGCTCGTCACGGTGCCGGTGAGCATCAACGCCGCCGCCGCGAGATAGGCGAGGACCAGGCCGCCCATGTCGGCCACCAGCCCCCACAGCAGCGCGCCGGCCGCCTGCCCGCCCGCGAAGCACACCTGGTAGACGGCCAGACCACGGGCGCGTACCCAGGCCGGCAGGAAGAGCTGCATCTCAGCGTTGACGTTGGCCAGCACCGTCACCCAGGCCATCCCGGCGGGCAGCAGGACGAGAAGCACGACCGGCACCACGCGTACGGTGGCGACCACGGCCAACGTCACGGTGAACACCGCCCCGGCGCCGAGCAGGAGCTGGTTGGCCGACAGTCGGGTGCGGATCACGGCCAGCAGCACGCCACCGGCGACAGCGCCCACCCCGAGGGCGGCCAGCAGCAGCCCGTACCCGCCGGAACCCAGCCCCAGCCGGCGGCTCGCCACCAACGGCAGCAACGCCCACAGCGCGCTGGCCGGGATCACGAAGACCAGCGCCCGACGCAGCAACCGGCGCACGATCGGCGAGTGCCGTACGTATCGGCTGCCGGCGCGCAGCGCGGCGGCGAACCGCTCGGGCACCTCGACCGCGCGGGCGTTGCCGGGCCGCCAGCGCCACAGCGCGTACGTGAAGACCGCGAACGCGACGGCGTTGAGCCCGAAGACCGGGGCGACACCGGTACGGGCGATCAGCACACCGGCGAGCGCCGGACCGAGCGCCCGGGCCACGTTCACGCTTATCGAACCGAGCGTGGACGCCGAGCGCAGCTGCTCCTGCGGCACCAGCTCCGGGATGACCGCCGCCCACGCCGGCAGGGTGAGCGCCTGCCCGACCCCGAACGCGAAGGTCAGCGTGAGCAGCAGAGCCGGCGGCATCCGATCGGTCAGGGTGAGCAGCGTCAGGGCGAGGGCCACCGCGACCAGGAACAGTTGCACGGCGATCAGCAGGTGCCGACGGTCGAAGCTGTCGGCCAGCACTCCGGCGGGCAGCGCCAGCAGCAGCACCGGCAGCAGGCTGGCGGTCTGCACCAGGGCGACGAGGGTGGAGGCGTTGGAGTGGTGGATCAGCAGCCACTGCGCGCCGACCGTCTGCATCCAGGTGCCGATGTTGGCGACGAGCAGCGCCAGCCACAGGTTGCGGTAGACCGCCGTCCGCAGCGGCGCCCACGCGGAGGCCGGACGGTCGGCGGGTCCGGCTCCGGCAGTCACCACCGTCCGTCCGCGCGCAGCACGCGCTCACCGGACACGTACAGGTCGTCGGGTTCGAGCAGCAGCAGCCGGACGACCTCGGGGGCGACCTGTTCCGGCAGGGCGTACACCTCGTCGAGGAAGTCGGCGCCGACGCGTTCCTGGAGCCGGGTCGGCATCGGCCCGGGATGCAGCTGCATCACCTTGACCCGGTTACTGTGCTGGGCCTCGGCCAGCGAGTCGACCAGGCTGCTGCCGTAGCTCTTGGTGGCCCGGTACACCGGGATGCCCGGCCGGGGCGCCGCCAGCGCCGTCGCCCCGACGTACACCACGTTCCCGTGGTCCTGCCGACGCAGGTGCTCCAGCGCCTCCCGGAGCAGGTACGTGACGCCCAGGACGTTGATCTCCACGGCCCGCCTGATGTGCTCCACCGGAAGGTCCGCGAGGCCGCCGCCCGCCCACATCGCCGCGCACACCGCCACCCCGTCGATCGCGCCGTAGCGTTCCACCACCCCGGCGAACCCGTCGCGGACCTGCTCGTACGACGACACGTCGCAGACCGCCCCGTCGCACCCGAGCTGGTCGGTCGTCGCGGCGACCTCGGCGGGCTCGTTGCCGAACACCACCACCCGGTGCTCGTCGACCAGCAGTCGGGCCACCGCGAGACCGAGTCCGCTGGTACCGCCGACCACCACGAAGGTTCTGGCACCCATGTCTCTCCCGCCGCCGCGAGCACAGCTCACGCGGGTCGCGTGATGGCGCGTCCTTCCCGTTTCCGGACGCCGCACACCCGTCCGGCGGGTAGTGCTGGGCATACCCCTGAAGTGGATCTGGACGGCTGGGACGCCCGTTCGCCCGCGATTAGCGTCTGTGGCATGACCCCGCAACGCCCTTCCCACCTGGCCCAGGCTCTGCGCCGCCGCGACTGGCTGGTCTCCGCCTGGCCCTGGCGGGCGCTGGCCTACCTGGTCAGCACCGTGCCGATCGCGGGCGTGCTCGCCGTCGGGCTGCTCGTCCTCGGCGCACCCCTGCTCGCCGCCGTCAACGCGCTGCGGCTGCACGGACGACCGCCGGAGATACCGCTGATGCTGTTCCTGGCGGTCGGCAGCCTCACCCTGCTGGCGCTCGCGCCGATCGTGAGTTTCCCGGTCGCCGCCGTGGAGCGGTGGCGGCTCGGACTCGTGGACGGCCGTCCACTGCCGGCGTCCCCGTGGCCGGGACTGGCCGCCCGGTACCGCACCGCCGCCGGCTGGCGGGAGGTGGCGTACCTGTTCTGGCTGGGCGGGGTGGCCCCGGTCGCGTACTGGGTGCTGTTGCTGCTGGTGCTGCTCGACCTCGGGATGGTCACCAGTCCCTGGCTGGTCAGCGACGCCGATCCGGTGGTGGTCTGGCAGCCGATCGAGACCACCGGGGAGGCCGTTCCGTACGCGGTCGTCGGTGTGCTGCTGCTCCCGGTGCTCTGCTACGCGGCCGGTCTGCTCGCCGCCGGCCAGGCCGCCGTGGCCCGGTGGGCGCTCGCCTGGCCCGTCGACGCGGCGGCGCTGCGCGAGGTCACCCGGTCCCGCACCCGGCTGGTCGGCGCGTACGAGGCCGAACGGCGCCGCATCGAGCGGGATCTGCACGACGGCGCGCAGCCCCGACTGACCAGCCTCACCCTGCAGCTGGGTCTGGCCCGGCTGGACGTACCGGAGGACTCCCCCGCCGCCCGGCCCCTCGCCGTGGCGCACGACCAGGCGCGGGGGCTGATGGTGATGCTGCGGCAGTTGGTGCACGGCATCCGACCGCAGAGCCTCACCGACCTCGGGCTGGCCGGGGCCGTGCGGGAGCTGGCCGACGCGGCCACCGTCACGGTCACCGTGCACGCCGACGTCGACGGCGAGCTGCCGGAGATCGTCGAGACCACCGCGTACTTCGTGGTGTCCGAGGCGCTGGGCAACGTGGCCCGGCACGCCGGGGCGACCCGCGCCGACGTCCGCCTCACCCGGGCCGGCGGCGACCTCGTGGTCGAGGTGTCCGACGACGGTCGCGGTGGCGCCGACCCGGCCCGGGGCACCGGCCTGACCGGCCTCGCCGACCGGGTCGCCGCGGTGGACGGGCGGCTGCTGCTGTCCAGCCCGCCCGGCGGGCCTACCCTGGTCCGGGTGGAGCTGCCATGTCGTCGGTGACCCGGGTGGTGCTCGCCGAGGACGAGGTGCTGCTGCGCGAGGGGCTGGTCGCGCTGCTGACCCGCTTCGACTTCGCGGTGTGCGCCGCCGTCGGCTCCGCGCCGGAACTGCTGGACGCCGCCCGGGACCACCGGCCGGACCTGGTGCTGACCGACATCCGGATGCCGCCCGGTCGTCGGGACGACGGGCTGCGCGCGGCCGTCGCGCTGCGCGCCGAACGGCCCGGACTCCCGGTCGTGGTGCTCAGCCAGTACGTGCAGACCGGGTACGCGGCCGCGTTGCTGGACAGCGGCGACGGCCAACGGGTGGGCTACCTGCTCAAGGACCGCGTCGCCGAGGTCGCCGAGTTCGTCGACACGCTGCGGCGGGTCAGCGCGGGCGGCACCGCCATCGACCCGGACGTGGTCCGACAACTCCTGCACCGCCCGCGTGATCCGCTCGCCGCCCTGTCCGCGCGGGAACGCGAGGTGCTGGCGCTGCTGGCCGAGGGCCGCTCGAACGCGTCGATCGCGGCCCGGCTGCACGTCACCGAGGCGGCGGTCGGCAAGCACGTCGGCAACATCCTGCTGAAGCTCGACCTGCCGCCCAGCGACGACACCAACCGGCGGGTGCTCGCGGTGCTCACCTACCTGCGCAGCGACCCGGCGGCCTGACCAGCGCCGGACCATCCGCGGAGCGTAGATTCGACAACCGGCACCGCAGCCACCTCGGGTGAGCGGGCCGGCGAGACGGGGGTGCGGCATGGCGGAGGCGTTGCGGGTTGGCCTGCTGGGGTACGGGCTGGCGGGCCGGGTGTTCCACGCACCGCTGATCGCCTCGACGCCCGGGCTGCGCCTCGACGCCATCGTGACCCGCGATCCGCAGCGGCGCGAGCAGGCCCGGCAGCACTTCCCGGACGCCCGCCTGGTCGACGACGCCGACGGGTTCTGGCGTACCCCGGACGCTCTGGACCTGGTCGTGGTCGCGACGCCGAACCGGCAGCACGTGCCGATGGCGCGGGCGGCGCTCGCCGCCGGCCTGCCGGTCGTCGTCGACAAGCCGCTGTCGCCGACGGCGGCCGAGGGTCGGGCGCTCGTCGACGAGGCGGCCGAGCGTGGCGTACCGCTGACGGTGTTCCAGAACCGGCGCTGGGACGGGGACTTCCTGACCGCCCGCCGGCTGGTCGAGCGGGGCGAGTTGGGGCGGGTGCTGCGCTTCGAGTCCCGGTTCGAACGTTTCCGGCCGGCGATCAAGCCGGGCTGGCGGGAGCTCGCCGGGCCCGAGGAGGCCGGTGGCGCCCTGTTCGACCTGGGCGCGCACCTCGTCGACCAGGCGGTGCAGCTGTTCGGCCGGGTGGACCGCGTGTACGCCGAGGTGGACCGACGCCGTGCCGGCGCCGAGGTCGACGACGACGCCTTCGTGGCGTTGACCCACGCCAGCGGGGTGCACTCGCACCTGTGGATGGGCGCGGTGACCGCGCAGCTCGGCCCCCGGCTGCGGGTGCTGGGCGACCGGGCCGGCTACACGACGTACGGCCTCGACGTCCAGGAGGCGGCGCTGCACGACGGCGGCCGACCGGACCAGCCGGGCTGGGGCGAGGTCCCACCGGAGCGGTACGGCATGTTCGGTGTGGACGGTGACCTGCGGCCGGTGCCGACCGAGGCGGGCGCGTACCAGAGCTTCTACGCGCAGGTGGCGGCGGCGCTGCGCGACGGCACCGCGATGCCGGTCGACCCACGCGACTCGGTCGCCACGGTCGAGCTGATCGAGCTGGCCCACCGGTCGGCGGCCGAGGGCATGGTGCTGCCGGTCCCGACCGCCTGAGCGGCGCCGGCCCGAAAAACCGGTGGAGTGGCGCCGCCGCGCGCCACTACCCTGCGGCCACCCACGTCGTCCAGGCAAAGGGCGGGCCGTTGTACACCCTGTGAGACATCCCGAGCGCTGATCTGTCGCGCGTCGCGCATCTGCGCCGCGCTCCTTCTTGCTGCGGACTTCTCACTGAAACCGGTGTACCTCTGTGCTCACAACCTGGGCCGTCGTGCCCACCTGCCTGCCGCTCGTACGCCGCCGTTGCCGCGCGTGTGCGTCCGAGCTCCTTCGGCCAAGCGGCAAATTCCGCGTCAACGCCAACCGCAAGCTCATCGACGTCTGGCTCCTCGCGCTCTGCACCGTCTGCGGGGAGACGGCGAAGCTCACGGTCCTGGAACGGGACACGGTGCGTTCCATCCGACCGGAGCTGCTCGACCGGCTGCACGACAACGATCCCGGGCTGACCGTTGAACTGCTTCAGGATCCGGATGTGCGGCGCCTCAACCGGTTCGACCTGGACTGGACCGACGCCTGGCGGCTCGACACGGACGGACCGGATCACCTGGACCACGACAGGATCGACGTCGAGGTCCACTTCGCCGCCCGGATCCCGGTGCGGCCGGTACGACTGATCGCCGACGGGTGTGGCCTGTCGCGCGGTGAGGTCGAGCGGCTGATCAACGAGGGGAAGATCGTGTCGATGGCCCGTCTGCTGGGGGGCACGCTCTCCGGCGACTTCACCTTCACGCTCAAACGCTGATCGGTTGTCACCCTGGGGCCTGTCCGGCACGATTCGCCGGGCAGGCCCCGTCCCGTCGCCGCCCGGACCTTGTCCCCGGCCCGTCGGTGCCGTCCGACCAGCCGTCGGAGGCGGGTCGCGCGATCCATCCCGGACAGGGCATAGTGGCCTGCGGCGTCATCGACCGGTGTTGCCTGTCCCTGGAGAGGGTGGTTGTTGGTGACGACACGCTCAGCTGTCCGATGGACCGTGGCCGCCGCCGTGATCGCGCTGACCGGGGGGCCGCTGGCGGTGTCGGCGACACCCGCGACGGCCGCCCCGGAGACCGTCCGCATCCTCAGCGTGTCGGCGGAGAACGTGAAACCCGACGAGAAGGTACGCGTGCGGTTCAGCGTCACCAACACGGGACGCCGGGCCGAAAAGGCGATCGTGGTGGTCGGCGGCGGCCTGCGATGCACCTCCGGATGCCGGGTGGAGCCGAAGCTGGGGCCTGGCGAGAGCCGGAGCTTCGACGCGACGGTCGTCGCGCCCGGGGCTCGCCCGGGTGAGACCACCGGTCTCAACATCTCGATCGGCCTCCGGCTCGCCGGTGAGAACAGCTATGCCTACAAGATGGTCTACGTCCACGGCCCGGGTACGTCGTCGTCCGGCGCGCCGGCGGCCGGGGTGAGCGGGGTGTCCGGCCGGGTCCGCGACGCCGGCGGAAAGGCGATCGGTGGGGTGGCCCTGACCATCCAGGACAGCGCCGGGCACGAGTACCGGACGACCAGCGGCCGCAGCGGCGAGTTCTCGATCGCGGCGAGCGCCGGCAGGACGATCGCCGCGGGCACCATCACGGTCCGCGCGGCCAAGGGCGGCTACCGCAGCGCCAGCACGACCGTACGGGGCACCTCCGGTGGCGTCGCGACCGTACGGCTGACCCTCTCCGCGGTGGTGGCACCCACCAGGGCGTCGTCGTCGCCCGTCGCGGAGGCGAACGCTCCCGCCGCGGCGGTCGACGTCACGTCCGAGGCCGCGCCGCCCACCCTCAAGGCGGTCAGCGACGAGGGGAACGGTTCGGTGCTGCCCTTCCTCGTGGGCGGCCTGCTGGTCGCGGCGGGTCTGGGCACGCTCGGGCTGGTGGTGATGCGGCGCAGGAACGCACCGGAGGTTGACGCCCCCGCGGCGACCCACCTGCTGGCGCCGGCCGGTGGGGGCATGACCGACGCTCCGACGGTGGTGCTGCGCACCGGGCCGGTGGGTGGCGGGTTCCCGGGCTCGTACGGCGACCACGACCGGCGGGACAGGCCCTAGTCGGTCTCCTGCCCGAAGGGGGCGTCGTCCGGCACCCGGGCGTCGTCGTCGGTCAGCGCGTCGTCCGGCGCGTGGGCGAGGTTCGCGAGTCGACGCTCGGCTTCCCGGATCTCCTCGGCGAGCCTCGGGTTCTCCTCGTCGGGACCCTGCGACATGGGGGACCTCCATCGGGCTGGCCACCCTCGTGTACCCGGCCTGACGGCGGGGACACGGAACGCATCGCGGGAGGTGTCTCGGCGACCTGTGGGCACCGGTGGGTGGGAGCCGTGCACCGGGCCGGTCGGCAAGCGCGTCGGGTTGGAGCCCAGGAGCGTTGCCGGCCCGGCCCGGTGCCGGATCAGCGCTGCTTCAGCTCACGCCAGGATGGGTGGGTGCCGCGCCAGGCGTCGGCGAGAATGGCCGCCGAGGCCCTGCTGGGGCACTGCTGCACCCGCTCACGGCCCGACGCCCCACCGATCTGGGCGCGAACCTCCCAACCCTGCCCATCAGTACGGATGTACACGTCCCGGCGCCCGCGCGGGGTCGTGTCTCCGTTCCACCAATGCTCCTCGACCTTCATTCGCCGACCGTATAGCAATTTCCGCGCCGAGGGTACGGCCCAGGAAGGCGCAGACTAGGGCAAGAGCCGCATTCCTGGCGTATTTCGGCCCAAGCGTTGACAGTTCGAAACCACAACGGCGGATCTCCCCCGCCTGAGTTGCAGATCAGGGGCTTGTCACCCTCGTGGTCGACGCGCCACGGACCGTCAGGGCCGGGTGGTCAGGAGGTAGTCGTCGGCTTCGGGGCTCCACCGCAGGTCGAGTACGCCGGCGGTGGCGGCGGCCTTGCAGAACTGCAGGAAGCTGCGGTAGCCGAGCTTCTTCTCGCTGAAGTCGGGGCGCGCCCGCCGCACCTGGTTCTTCAGACCGGACAGGGCCACCGGGTTGCCGCCGCTGCCCAGGTCCGCCACGACGCCCCGGAGCAGACCGAACGCCACCTCCCGGTCGCCGTGCTCGGGCAGCGATACCTCCGGGTCGCCCTTCGCGGGCCCCTCGGCCAACTCGATCACGTTGCGCTCGGCGAGGTGGCGCAGCAGCTCGCCGAAGGTGCGGAAGCCGTAGTCGGACTCGCTGAACGTCGGGTCCTTGCGTAGCAGCGTGCGCTTGAGCCGGGAGGCGGTGACCTCGCCGTTGGCGCTGCCCTGCAACCCGGCCACCGTCTGGGCGACCTGCACGGCGAGGGCGTCCACGTCGCGGCCGGGCTCCTCGCCCGCGGGACGGCGGTCCACCTCCGGCTCCGGCTCGTGCTGCCGCTCCGGCTCGGACGGGCGCTGGTCCGGGCCGGCCTGCCGGCCGGTGGGGCGGGCGCGCCGACCCCTGGGCGGCGGGATGTCCACGCCCTCCAGCCGGTCGTAGTAGAGGAACTCGTCGCACGCCGGAGGCAGCAGCGCCGACGTCGACCCCTCGACCCCGACGCCGATGACCCGCTTGTTCAGTTCGCGCAGCTTGTGCACCAGCGGGGTGAAGTCACTGTCACCGCTACAGATGACGAAGGTGGAGATGTAGTCACGCTCGAACGCCAACTCGATGGCGTCCACGGCCATCTTGATGTCCGCCGCGTTCTTGCGTGACGCGCCCATCCGCTGTGGAATCTCGATCAGCTCGACGTGTGACCGGGTGAGCATCCGGCGGTCCTCGTCGAAGTAGGACCAGTCGGCGTACGCCCGGCGCACCACGACCCGCCCCCGCTCGGCCAGCGCGTCGGCGATCGGCCGGAAGTCGAAGTCCGCGCCGCCACGGTTGTCGCGCGCCCCCAGCGCGAGGTTCTCGTAGTCGAGGAACAGGGCGATCCGGTCTTCTTGATCCACGCGGCCCAGCGTACGCCCGGCGCGGGTCGTCCGGGCGCAGGTGGAGCGCGACACCTCAACTCACTGATCGTCCACTTCTTGCGATCCTACGGTCGCCTCCTTTCGGTGTTCGATTGTTGTCTTGCAGTGCACTGTCCGGTGCTGCATCATGCAGATCAATGTCGGGCGTCGGGGGCGCCGGGCGGACCTCCACCACCATTCACCCAGGAGGGTCACCGATGTTTCGCAGCCTCATGCCGGCCCGGAGACGACCGGGCCGGCCGTCCGCTGCCGTGGTCGCGGTCGCGACCGGCCTCGCCACGCTGGTCGCCACGCCCGCCGTCGCCGTCGCCGGGCCGTCCGCGTCCACCGGCGCGCGGCCCGTGGTCACCCGCGCCGCCCTCGACCCGGCGCTGGTCGCCGGGCGCGGCGCCGACGTCCACTTCGTCGAACAGGAGGCGGAGAACGCCCACACCGACGGCGAGGTCATCGGTCCGGACCGGTCCGCCTACACCCTGCCCGCGGAAGCGTCCGGCCGGCGGGCCGTCCGGCTCACCCCCGGCGAGTACGTGGAGTTCGTCCTGCCCAGCGCGGCGAACGGGATCACCGTGCGGTACAGCATCCCGGACGCGCCGCGGGGAGGCGGCATCACCGCGCCGCTGACGGTCGCGGTCAACGGCAGGCACGTACGCACCATGACGCTCACCTCCCAGTACTCGTGGCTCTACAACCAGTACCCGTTCACCAACGACCCGCAGGCCGGGCTGCTGCACCCGGACTGGTGGATCACCGAGTGTCAGTGCGTGCCGTCGGCCACCACGCCGTACCCGAGCATCAGCACACCGTTCCGACCCACCCACTTCTACGACGAACAGCGCCTGCTGCTCGGGCGCACCTACCGGGCCGGTGACCGGATCCGGCTCACCGCGCCGGCCGGCAGCGCCGCCGCGTGGACGGTCATCGACCTGCTCGACTCGGAGCTGGTCGCGCCGCCGCGCGTCCGGCTGCTCGCGGCGAACGTGCTGGCCTTCGGCGCCGACCCCACCGGCCGGCGGAACTCCGCCGACGCCCTGGACCGGGCCATCTCGTTCGCCCGGCGCAACCACCTGAAGGTGTACATCCCGCCGGGCACCTACCAGGTCGACCGGCACATCATCGTCGACGACGTGACCATCGAGGGCGCCGGAAACTGGTACACCGTCATCAGGGGCCGCGAGGTCGCCCTGCCCACACCCGCCCCGGACGGCTCCGTGCACACCGGTGTCGGGTTCTACGGCCGCGACGCCGCCGACGGCGGCAGCCGCAACGTCCACCTGTCCGGCTTCGCCATCGAGGGCGACGTGCGGGAACGCGTCGACACCGACCAGGTCAACGCGATCGGCGGGGCGATGAGCGACTCCACGATCGACGGGCTGCACCTGCGCCACACCAAGGCGGGCCTGTGGTTCGACGGCCCGATGCGCAACGTCCGCGTCACCAACAACATCATCGTCGACCAGATCGCCGACGCGCTCAACTTCCACACCGGCGTCACCGACTCGCTCGTCGCGCACAACTTCGTCCGCAACACCGGCGACGACGGCCTCGCGATGTGGTCGGAGAAGACGGCCAACGCGCGCAACACGTTCGACCACAACACCGTGCAGTCGCCGACCCTGGCCAACGGCATCGCCATCTACGGCGGCACGGACACCACCGTCTCGCACAACCTCGTCGCCGACCCGGTACGCGAGGGCAGCGGCCTGCACGCCGGTTCCCGCTTCGGCGCCGAGCCGTTCACCGGGTACCTGCGCTTCACCGGCAACACCACGGCCCGCGCCGGCACGTACGAGCTGAACTGGAACATCGGACTGGGCGCGATCTGGGTCTTCGCCCTGGACCGCAGCATCGACGCGGCGATCGAGGTGACCGGCGACGCGTACCTCGACAACACCTACAACGCGATCATGCTGGTCAGCGACTGGCCGGTGAAGGACCTGTACTCGATCAACGACGTGCGCTTCCGTGACGTCCGGGTCGACGGCACCGGCACCTCGGTGCTCAGTGCCCGGTCGGCCGGGTCGGCCTCGTTCGCCAACGTGGACGCCCGCAACGTGGGAGCCGTCGGCGTCAACAACTGCGGGTCGTTCCACTTCACCCCGGCCGGCTCGGAGTTCACGCTGACCGACCTCGGCGGCAACGACGGCGGCTGGCTCGCGCCGTGGCTGCTGCCGAACACCATCACCTGCGACGACCGTCCCCCGGTGTCGCCGCCCCCGCCGCCGGCGCGGTGGTGACCACGGTGGGCGGCCCGCACAGCCGGGCCACCCACCGTGTGGTCAGCTCATCCGGACGTACGCCAGCGGAACGCTCGTCGGCTGGCCGTCCCAGCTGCCGAGCAGGGTCGGCCCGGTGGCGTCGGCGGCACCGGGGTGGCGGACGACGACCAGTTCGACGGAGTCGGTGACGATCACCGTGCTGTCGCCGTCGACCACCCGCCGTACGGCGCCGACCGGTGCCGCGTCGGCGGCCCCGGCCCCGCTCACCGCGACCGTCATCGTTGGTGAGCGCCCCTCACGCCGTCCGTCCACCTCGAAGAACTGCTCGGCCTGACCGGCACCGGTGAGGATGGCGTGGGCCAGCGCGGCCGCGTACACCGGGTCGGCGCAGCCGTCGTACACCCAGCGGGTGCCGAGCGCCGAGTGCTCGGTGGTGCCGACCAGCCACTCGTCGGCGCCGTCGAGCGGCGCGTCGCGGTACGTGAGCGGGACGTGGTGGACCGGACCGTCGGCTACGCCCACCAGCATCGTCTCGATGCCGACCGCGCCGGCCGGGTCGTCGAAGCGGTAGGCACCGGGGCTCACCACGTCCGCGCCGGCCGACCCCTGGTACCAGGGTCGGCCGGGCAGCCAGGTCGCCAGCAGGTCGAGCTTCGTGGGGCGCAGTGTCGCGCGATGCAGCAGTGCCATTCCGGCAGCCTAGGTCACAGGCCCGCGCAGGGTTTCCCGTCGATCGTGCAGCTCTCCGGTTCCCGCGCCTTGGGTCGGCTGTCGCGGACGTCGAAACGGAACGTCTGTGACCCACCGGCCGACACGGCGGGTCCGGTGAAGGTGACCGTCCGCCCGTCCTGCCGCCAGGTGGCGTCGTCGACGTCGTCCACCGTGGTGCCCTCGGCGAGGGTGACCACCACGGCCCAGTTCGTCGGCGCGCCGCCCGGGTTGTCCACCACGATCTCGCCCGTGTAGCCGAACAGCCGGCTGGAGTCGGTCGCGTAGCGGGCCGCCACGACGACCCGCGGCGGGGGTGACGGGGTCGCCGACGGCGTGCGCGACGGCTTCGCCGACGGGGTGCGGCTCGGACGCGCGGTCGCCGACGACGCGGTCCGCGACGGCCGCGACGAGGGCGTCGCCGAGGGCGCGGCGGTGGGCTCGGCGACCGTCACGCTCGCCGACGGTGTGCCCGTCGGCGCCGGCGCGGCGGCGGGATCCGACCCGGTCGGCAGCGCGATCCACGCCGCCGTACCGGCCACCAGGACGGCCCCGGCGGCCACGGCCACCAGCGTGCGACGCCGACGGCGGGTACGGGCCGCTCCGCCGTCCACGGCGATCAGTGGCAGCTCCGTGGTCATCCCGACCTCGCCCCGGCGCAGGTCGACCTGCTGGAAGGCGAGCCAGTCGAGAATGGCCGGCAGGCGTACGGTGAGCGCCTGCCGGAGTTGCTGCTCACGCGGCTCGTGCTGCTCGGCCGACCAGGCGCCGTGCGTGGTGACCTCCCGCACGGCGAGTCGCGAGCCCTCCCTGGTGGCGGTGACGGCACAGGTCAGCTCGGTGAGCCGGCCGGCCTCGTCGCAGCGCAACGCGAGCAGTTCCGGAGCGATCCGCTCGATCACCTCGACCTCGGTATCGGTGTCGAAGCCCGGCAGGCCGGCCGTGTGCAGCAGCAGCCGGTCCGGCACACCCTGCACCGTCTCGGCCTCGACGAACCACCGGCCGAGCAGCTCCAGATCCGTCAGGGCGAGCCAGACCCGGTCGGGCGGGTGGGACAGGTCGACCTGCGCGCCGATCTCGATCACGGCGAGACTCTAACGGGTTTGCCACCCGACGCCGTCCACCCGCCCGGCCCGACGGTCGATCCGCTGGTCAGCCCCAGTTCATCGACCGCTCGGCCGCCACCGCCAGGGCCGCCCGGGCGTCGTCGCTCAACTCGGCGAGCAGGTCCGCCGCCGGCACGTCCCGGGCCAGCGGGTGCGCCTGACCGGCCCACAGGTTGGCGACCGACGCGTCCCCGTCCCGCCGGGCGGCGGCGAGCAGCGGCCGGGTCAGGTGCAGCACCTGCGGGTAGCCGGCCGGCGCCGCCGCGTCGTGCCGCCGCAGGAAGTCGTTGACCACGCCCCGGGCGCGCTTGCCGGTGAACGCCCGGGTCAACGCGGTCGGCGCCGCGCCGGCCACCGCCGCCCGGTGCAGGGGCGAGCTGCCCGCCTCCGGGCAGCGCAGGAACGCCGTACCGAGCTGGGCGGCGGCGGCCCCGGCGGCCAGCACGGCGGCGATCCCGGGACCGTCGGCGATGCCACCGGCGGCCACCAGCGGCCGGGCAGAACGGGCGGCGGCCAGCCGCAGCAGCGGCAGCAGCGCGTAGTCGTCGTCGTCCGGTGCCCCACCGCGGTGCCCGCCCGCCTCGGTGCCCTGCACGACGACCGCGTCCACGCCCACCTCGACGGCGGCGGTGACCGCGTCCGGCCGGGTGACGGTGGCCCACACCTCGGTACCCCGCTCGCGCAGGGCGGCCACCGCCGCCCGGTCCGGCAGGCCGAACACGAAGGACACCACCGGCACCGGGTCCGCGAGCAGCGCCGCCAGCTTCTCGGGGTACGCGTCGTCGCCGCCCACCGGCTCGCCCAACCGCACGCCGCGCTCCTCGGCCTGCGGCGTGAGCCGCTCGGCGTACGCCTCGATGCCGGCCTCGTCGACCGGGCCGGAGCCGGGCAGGAAGACGTTGACCCCGAACGGACGGTCGGTGTGGGCGCGGACCTGCGCGACGTCGGCGACCAGCCGTCCGGGGTCGATCATCCCGGCGGCCAGGAAACCCAGGCCACCGGCGGCGGACACGGCCCCGACGAGCGCCGGGGTGGACGGCCCGCCGGCCATCGGGGCGGCGACGATCGGGTGACGCAACGTGGACAGGACGGACATCAGCCCATCCTGCCGCACGGGACCGGTACCCGTGGACGAGCCGTGGGTCAGCGCCTGTCGGTGTGCCGCCGCCACAGCACCCCGCCGATCGCGAGGAGGCCCAGGAGCGTTCCGGCCCCGGCCACGAGGGGCCAGATCCGGCCACCGCCACCGGTCTCTCCGGCGGCCCGGACGGCCCCCGTGGGCGCGGGCGGGCTGGCCGTGGTGGTGGACTCCGCCGGTGGCGGGGCGGCGGCGGTGGACGAGGACGGGACCGGGTACCGCAGGATCGTCGGGCGGGTGCCCGCCGGCTGGTCGGCGGACTCGGACACGGTGAGCAGCGAGCGGCCGTCCCGGCTGTAGGTGATCGACTCGCCCTGGGGCTCGTCCGGCAGCGGGACGGCCCTCGCGGTGCCGGTGGTCAGGGCGGCGACGACGTCACCGGCGGGCACGTCGTACTCGAAGGCGTCGGCGTAGGTGCGCAGCACCACGCGGCGCCCGTCCGGGGAGTTCGCCGCGCCGGTGACCACGCCCCGCCCGAGGAACGAGTACGGGTTGCTCGTGGAGCTGGACGGCAGGACCACCTGCCCGACCGAGGCCAGCGGCGTCGTCGCGCCCGGTCGGAGCGCGGTGGTCGGCGCGTACAGGACGGCGGTGCCGCTGCCGCCCTTGGTGATGATCAACGGACGTCCGGTGGCGTCGAGCAGCAGCGCCTCGGCGTCGTGCGGGCGGTCCGGGTAGCTCATCCGCAGCAGCACCGGCTCGTCCGCACCCGGCGCGAGCCGCCACAGGGCGACCGTCTCCCGCGTGCGGTCGTTGTCACCGGTGTCGGCCACCCAGATGGTGCCGTCCGCGCCGATCGCCAGGTCCTCGGTGTCGCGGGGGCGCGACGGGTAGCTGACCGTCCGCGTCACCGCGCAGCGGCGGTCCAGGTGGAAGATCCGGCGGCGGGCCTCGTCGTCGGCGCCGTCGTTGACCACCACGTACCCGTCGTCGGTGGCGACCATCCCGGAGATCTCGTTGAGCCGGTCGTCCCGCACCTGACACACGGTCGCCGGAGACGCCGCCCCGGCCACACCGGGCGTCAGCGCCACCGCCGGCACGACGCCGACGACCAGCGCGCCGAGCACCGCCCCCGCGCGGACACGCCACCCCCGGGTCACCCGCCCGCGTACGCGCATCGCCCGCCTCCTCGTCGCGGCCACGTCCCCGGCCGTCCCGCCCATCCTGGCGGATGCCGCCCACCGCCGGTGGGCATCTCGGGTACGCGTCGTCGACGCCGAGCCGCCCCGCGCCGGTCCCGGCCGGGTGTGGCGGGGACCGGCGCGGGGCGTTCGTCACCGGACGGACCAGCGTTGGGCGCCGGTGCCGTTGCAGGTCCAGAGCTGCACCGTCGTGCCGTTGGCGGTGCCGCCGGAGGTCACGTTGACGCACTTGCCTGCGGAGGTGAGCACGATGCTCCCGTCGGTGCGGAAGGTGAAGCGCTGCGCGGCGCCGCCGTTGCACGTCCAGATCTGCACGCGGGTGCCGTCGGCGCTCGCCCCGCCGTTCACATCGAGGCACCTGTCGCCGTAGACCCGCAGTTCGCCGGCGGCGGTGCGGGTCCACCGCTGGTTGGTGTTGCCGTGGCAGTCCCAGATGATGGTGGGAGCGCCGGCGGTGGTGCTGGCGCCGGACACGTCCAGGCAACGCCCGGAGGCGGTGTTGACCAGGCCGACCGGGGTGCCGACCGGTGGGCCGCCGGCCGGGGTCAGGCTGCCGGGCACCGTCCGCAGCGCGTCGTACCAGCGGGCGGCCATCTTGTCGTACCCGCCGGCGTTGGGGTGGACGCCGTCGGCGAGGTCGGCGGTGGTGAGCGCGGCGTGCATGTCGACCAGGTGGACCCGGCTGCCCTTCTGCGCCACGATGCCGGGTATCGCGGCGTTGTACGCCCGTACCCGCGCCTCCCGGGTCGCGTCGGACTCCGGGGTGATGGTGGCGACGAAGAGTTCGACCTCCGGGGCCGTCGACCTGATCTTGTCGATGAGACCGGAGAGCCGGGCCGGCGCGTTGGCCAGGTCGTAGTTCTGGTTCACGTCGTTGGTGCCGATGTGCAGCAGCACCGTACGCGGGTCGGTGGCCCGCAGCCAGGTGACGATGTTGGCGTCGAGCTGGTCGATGCGCCAGCCGGAGTGGCCCTCGTGGTCGTGGTCGCCGAGGCTGGCGGGGCCGTTGAACCCGGAGCCGACGAAGTCGACGGTGTAGCCGCCGCCGGCCAGCCGCTGCCACAGGTTGATCCGGTATCCGCCGGGCACGTTGTACCCGTCGGTGATCGAGTCACCCAGCGGCATCACGCGTACGCCGCCGTTCGACTCGGCCTGCGCGGGTGCGACCTGGGCCAGCGCCAGGACGGCGCCGAGGACGAGCCCGAAGCCGCCGGCGGCGGCCCGTCGTGCGTTCCATCGCATGGTGTTCCCTCTCGTCGCGGGTCGTCCGGGGTTCACCGCGGCGTGCCGCCCGCCGACAACGACCGCCACATCGGACAGTCCATCGATGCTTCCTGATAGGTCGGGCGACCCGACACCCGCAGCGGCGGGCGCGCGAGCCGAACGCCGCCCTGGCTGCGCCGAACGGTCGCGTGACCACCCGTCGGGACGCCGCGGGGTTACGTGTCGACCCGACCCCCGGTACGGTCCGAGGTGACCGCGGTCACGCGGATCGGGGACCGGCGCTCCCGCCGGCCCGGCTGTCCGACGCCGGCCGACCGCCGGCACGTCGGAAGGGGCGCGGGGTGCGGATCAGAGCGGGACTGTGTGTGGCGGCGCTCGTCGCGGCGGGGTCGGCGGTCGCCACACCGGCGGTCGCCGCGCCTACGGTCGCATCGCCTGCGGGAAGCGCCACAGTGGTGCCGATCCAGGTCACCGGCGACCCGGCGACGCGGTTCAACCTGGTGCTGCTGGGCGACGGCTACACCGAGGCCGACCTGCCCACCTTCCGGGCGCACGTGGACCGGCACCTCAGCACCCTGTGGACGATCGAGCCGTTCAAGTCCTACCGCAGCTACGTCAACGTCTACGCCGTCGAGATCGTCTCGCCGGAGTCCGGGGTGGACTGCGACCCCGGCCTGTCCGCGCCACGACGCGACACCGCGCTGAACATGGGCTTCTGGGGTGGATGCAACCCGGCGAGCGTGCAACGCCTGCTCACGGTCGACGGCACGGCCGCGAACACGTACGCCGACCTGGCCGTCGGCACCAACCCGGGCAACCGGCAGCTCATCGCCCTGGCCAACAGCGACACGTACGGCGGTGCGGGCGGCAGCAACGCGACCGCCTCCGGCGGAAACGCGCTCTCCGCGCTGATCAGCCCGCACGAGTTGGGGCATTCGCTCGGCGGGCTGCAGGACGAGTACGACTACTACGCCCGTGGGGTGCCCGGCGACGCGTACGACGGCCCGGAACCGGACTCGGCGCACCACACGGTGCTCACCGAGCGGCAGATGCGCGACACCCGGGCCAAGTGGTGGCGCTGGCTGGGCGAACCGAGCGAGTCGGGCGGCAGGATCGGCCGCTTCGAGGGCGGCCTGTACCTCCAGCGCGGCGTGTGGCGGCCGAGCCGGCACTCGATGATGAAGTCGCTGGGCTTCTACTTCGACCAGGTCGCCCGCGAGCAGATGACCGAGCGGATCGCGGACCGGGTCGACCTCGTGCAGGGCGGGACGCCCACCGACCAGCCGGTCGGCGCGGACCGTCTGCTCTGGGTGGACACCCTGCACCCGGTGAGCCACGCCCTGACGGTCAGCTGGTCGGTGGACGGTAGGGCGGTGCCGCGTACCGGCAACGCCCGTCACCTGGACCTGCGGACGCTGCGACTGCCTCCCGGCCGGCACGCGGTCACCGCCACGGTGACCGACCCGACGGAGTTCGTCCGCGACCCGGCGATCCGCCGCTCCCCCGCGCTGACCCGGATCCGCACCTGGACGGTGGACACCGGCGTGGACACCCCGCCGGTGGCACCGCCGTTGGCGATCACCGGGTCCACCGCGACGGACCGGCCGGTCGGCGCGCACGACGTGGTGTACGTGCGGACCAGCCAACCCACCGACCGGGCGCCGGGCGTGCGCTGGTCGCTCGACGGACGACCGGTGGCCGACACCGGCAGCGACCGCGATCTCGACCTGGGCACGCTGCGCCTGTCCCGGGGCACCCACCGGCTGACCGCCCGGGTCAGCGATCCGACGAGCCGGGAGGCGACGACCCGCACCTGGACGGTCGACGCGACCCGGCCCGACGTCGCGTACGCCCTCTCCGAGCCGCTGCTCACCGTGACCCGGCCGGGCCGGCCCACCGAGTACGTCTACAACGGCCCGTTCACCATGGGTCTGACCGGCACGGACGACCGCGCCGGGGTGGTGACCTCGGAGTTCCGTCTCGACGGCGACGGCTGGCACACCTACTACGGCTGGCCCACGGACGCCCGGTCGCCGTTCCTGTTCACCGCCACCGGCACCGACGTGGACGGCCTGGTCTACGGCAACCTCGGCTCGGGCGGGCTGTCGGTGTCGCCGTTCGCCGAGCGGTCCCCGGGGTACGGGCGGCACACCGTCGAGTACCGGGGCGTCGACGCGGTCGGCAACGTCGGGTCGCCCCGCGCGTTCGTGGCCACGCTGATCCCGCCACCACCGGCCTGCACCCGTGTGGTCGCCGGGCGGTACACCGGCCCGCTGGTGGCCGACGCCGGTGTCACCTGCCTGCGCGCGGCCACCGTGAGCGGCCCGGTCACTGTCGCACCGGGCGCCTCCCTGGTCGCCGAGGGGTCCACGATCAGCGGGGGCCTCGCGTCGTCGGGCGCGGCCGCCGTCGAACTGCTCGACACCGAGGTACGCGGCGCGGTGACGTTGACCGGCACGACCGGCCACGTCACGGTGGTGGGTACGCGGGTGGCCGGCCGGCTGGCGCTGACGGGTACCGCGTCCGCACCGATCGTCGCCGGCGGGCAGGTGGGCGCGCTCGCCTGCGCGGGCGGTCCCGCACCCGTCGATCTCGGCGCCCCCACGACGGTACGGGGTACGACCGCCCGGTCCTGCCGTGGCGGCGCGACCCGGGCGGGCTGACGTCCGGCCCGACCGGGAGCGTCGCGGATCCTGACCGGGAGGAGGTCTGAGCGCGGCGATGCCGGGTAGGCAGCGGCCCGGCGGCACGTCGACGACCGCCGCGAGGAGGCTCCGATGAGCACGTACCGTGACGACCAGGACGCTCCGATCCCTCCCCCGGAGGCGGACGCCGTCGAGCAGCGGCAGGACGCGTTCGACGTGGGGCCGCCGGACCGGGTGTCGGGCGACGTCGACCCGGAGGCGTCCGAGGCCGACCTCGCCGAGCAGGGCGCCCTGCCGGCGGGCACGCTCGAGCGGGAGACGTCGTTGCCGGCCGACGCGAACCCGGCGGACGCCCTCGAACAGCGCCAGGAGATCCCGGCCCGCGACGAGGGCCGCCGGACCTGACCCACGCCCGGGGCTGACCGGGGTCATCCGACACATCCGGCTCAGGGGGCGACGACCTGCCAGAGCAGGAAGGCGTTGAGCGCGACCACCAGCACGGCCACCAGTGACGCGGCGGCGGTGGTGAGGGGGTGGTTGACCAGGTTTCCCATCAGGTCGCGGCGGCGGGTGAAGGCGACCACCGGGATCAGCGCGAACGGGATGCCGAAGCTGAGGATGACCTGGGACAGCACCAGCGCCCGGGTCGGGTCGAGGCCGATGGCCAGGACGGCGAGCGCGGGCAGCAGGGTGATGAGGCGGCGCAGCAGCAGGGGAATCCGCCGCCGCAGGAAGCCCTCCATGATCACCTCGCCGGCGTACGTGCCGACGCTCGTGGACGCCAGGCCGGAGACCAGCAGGGCGATGGCGAAGCCGAGCGCCGCGGCGGTGCCGATGGTCTGGCCGAGGCCGGCGTGCACCCCCTCCAGGCTGTCCGCGCCGGCCGGCCCCCCGCCCCGGAAGCTGGCCGCGGCGATCAGCAGCATGGCGAGGTTGACCGCCCCGGCGGCCGTCAGCGCGAGAAGCACGTCGGTGCGCTGGCCCCGGAAGAGCGTGCGACGTTCGGTGTCGTCGGCGGCGGGGATGCGGTCGCGGGTCAGCGCGGAGTGCACGTAGATGACGTGCGGCATGACGGTGGCACCGAGGATGCCCGCGGCCAGCAGCACGCTGTCGGTGCCCTGGAGCCGGGGCACCAGTCCGGCGACGGCGGAGCCCGGGTCGGAGCCGGATGCGAGCAGGTTGGCGGCGAACGCCAGCACGATCACGCCGAGCAGCACGGCGATGCCGATCTCGAACGCGCGAAAGCCCCGTGAGCGCAGGGCCAGCACGGCGAAGGCGGCGACGCCGATGATGATCCCGCCGGGCAGCAGGGGGATGCCGAAGAGCAGGTAGAGCGCGACCGCACCGCCGATCACCTCGGCCAGGTCGGTGGCCATGGCGACCAGTTCGGCCTGCACCCACATCATCCGGTTCACCGGTCGTGGCAGGCGCTCGCGGCACAACTCGGGCAGGCTGCGCCCGGTGGCGAGGCCGAGCTTGGCGGTGAGCGTCTGCACCAGCATGGCCATCAGGTTGGCCACCACCACGACCCAGACCAGCAGGTAGCCGTAGCGGGCGCCGGCGGCCGAGTTGGTCGCGAAGTTGCCGGGGTCGACGTACGCGACGGCGGCGACGAACGCGGGGCCGAGCAGGATCAGTCGTCCGCGTATCCGGCCCCGGGCGCGGGCCGTCTGCAGCGGTGTCGCCGTCGATGCCGCGAGCTGCCTGGTGACCATCGCCCACCTTTCCGTCGCGCGGATCGCCTGCCGTCCCCTTCCCGGTCCGCTGGCCCGTGTGTGCCAACTCGTGGCCCGCCGGTGCCACGGCGGGATGCCGAAGTGCTTGACAGGCGCGGTGCGCCCGATGAAGCTGTCTATTAGTCCTACTGTCGTAGGACAACAGGAAGGATCATCACGAGTGATCGAGTTCGTGCTGGACAGCCGGTCGAAGGTGAACACCTACATGCAGCTCGTGCAGCAGGTGAAACAGGCGCTGCGGGTCGGCCTGCTCTCGCCGGGCGACCAGCTGCCGAAGGTCCGGGACGTCGCCCAGTCACTGGCGATCAACCCGAACACGGTGCTGAAGGCGTACCGGGAGTTGGAGATCGAGGGTCTGGTCGGCGGCCGACCCGGGGTGGGCACGTTCGTCCAACGCACCCTGGCCGGCGCCTCCCTGCCCAACCAGGCCGAGCTGCGCGACGACCTGGTCGCCTGGCTGCACCGCGCGCAGGCCGCCGGCCTCACGGCCGAGGACGTCATCGCCCTGGTGGAGACCACACTTCGCGCCACCCTCGCCGACGACACCCCGCAGAAGGAACCCGCATGAGCGGAACGAGAGGACAGAGGATGGACATGGTCTTGGAGGCCGACCGGCTCGGCAAGCGGTACGGCAGCACCTGGGCGCTGCGGGACTGCTCACTGCACCTGCCGGCCGGCCGGATCGCCGCGCTGGTCGGGCCGAACGGCGCGGGCAAGAGCACACTGCTGCACCTCGCCGTCGGGCTGCTCAAGCCCGACGCGGGCGCGGTGCGGGTCTTCGGCCGATCCCCGTACGGCGACACCGACGGCCTGGCCGACATCGGGTTCGTCGCCCAGGACACCCCGCTGTACCGGGACTTCACCGCCGCCGAGCTGGTCTTCGCCGGTGGCAGGCTGAACAGGCGGTGGGACGCCGCGTTGGCCCGCACCCGTCTGGCACAGCTCGGCATCCCACCGGACCGACCGGTCGGCAAGCTCTCCGGCGGGCAGCGGGCCCAGGTGGCGCTCGCCCTGGCGCTGGCCAAGCGGCCCCGGCTGCTGCTGCTCGACGAGCCGGTCGCCAGCCTCGACCCGCTCGCCCGGCGGGAGTTCCTCCAGTCGCTGATGGGCAGCGTGGCGGACTCCGGGACCACCGTCCTGCTCTCCTCGCACCTGCTGGCCGACCTGGAACGGGTCTGCGACTACCTGATCGTGCTCAACGCCGCCCAGGTGCAGCTCGCCGGCGCGGTCGACGAGCTGGTGGAGGCCCACCGGCAGCTCGTCGGTCCCCGGCACGACGGCGGCGTTGTCGGGGGCGTCGCCGCCGTGGTCCGGGCCAGCCACACCGACCGGCAGTCCACGCTGCTGGTCCGCACCGACGGTCCGGTCACCGATCCGGCCTGGACGGTCCGCGACGTCAGCCTCGAGGACGTCGTCCTTGCCTACCTGGCCGACGGCGCCACCCAGACCAGCCACAGCGAGTGGGGGGTGGCGGCATGATCTGGCTGACCTGGCGGCAACACCGCAAGCAGGTGTTCTACACCCTGCTGGCGTTCGCGGCGCTGGCCGCTCTGATGGTGCCGATCGGCCTGTCGATGCGGAACACCTTCGCCGACCTCGGGCTGGCGGACTGCGCACGCCAGCTCGCCGACACCAACGTGGCGGAGGCGACCCGCCAGACCTGCGACGCCGGCTTCCGCCGCTTCAGCAACCGGTACGGCAGCCTCAACCTGGTGGCCGTGCTGCTGCTCACCCTGCCGGTCCTGGTCGGCCTGTTCTGGGGTGCCCCGCTGGTCGCCCGCGAGGTGGAACACGGTACGCACCGGTTCGTCTGGACCCAGGGCGTGGGCCGCACCCGCTGGGCGCTCGTGAAGTTCGTGTTGGTGGGCGGAGCCGTCCTCGTCCTCGCGGCCGGCTACGGGTTGGGCATGTCGTGGTGGGTCGAGCCGCTCACACGGGCCGCGCACGAGGGCCGCCTCGGCGTGATCGTCTTCGACCTGCAGGGAGTCGTCCCGATCGGGTACACCCTCTTCGCCGTGGCGCTCGGCGTCTTCGCCGGCACGGTGTGGAAGCGGATGCTGCCCGCCATGGGCATCACCCTGGCCGGGTACATCGGCGTACGGGCGGCGGTGGAGACCCTGGTCCGGCCGCACTACAGGCCCGCCCGCACCCTGACCTTCCCGATCGAGGGGGCCACGGAGGCCGGCATGGCCCGTGGCGACTGGATCCTCAGCCAGGGCATCCGCAACCCCGACGGGAAGATGATGGCCGAGGACACCCGCATCATGTGCCCGCCGGGCGCCGGAGAGGCGAAGGGTCGGGCGTGCGGCGCCGAGCTGGGTCTCGAGCCGGGCGCGTACAACTGGCAGCTGTACCAGCCGGCGGACCGGTTCTGGCTGTTCCAGGGCATCGAGACGGGCATCTTCGTGGCCCTGGCCCTGCTGCTGCTCTACCTCGCGGTGCGCCGGGTCCGCCGGATCGCCTGATCGAGCGACGGGTGCTCGTCGGGGCGCGGGGGCCCCGGCGATCACCCGTCAGCGCGGCCCCTCGACGGTCAGCGAGAGCCAGGGCTCGGCGAAGTCGGATTCCGGCCCGTCGCCAACGCGACTCAAGGTGCTCATCCCATCACAGCTGGTGCTCCGATGTGGACATCGTGCCCGGGTCGGCCGGGCCGCGGCGATGGGAGCGTACGAGTGAAGTCCAGAATCCTCAGTCGGGTCGGCGCATCGGCCGTGGCGCTCGCCTGCGCCGTGCTGGGGGCGGTGGCCGTGCCGTCCGCCCCGGCGACGGCCAGCCCGATCCGCAACGCCACTGCCTGGTCGGTGCTGCTGTGCAAGTTCAGCGACAAACCGGCGGAGCCCCAACCGCCGTCGCACTTCGCCAACTTCCTCACCGCGGCCGGGGTCGGCACCGGCGGGGTGGCGGACTACCTGGCCGACCAGTCCGGCGGACGGGTGTCGCTGGCCGGGTCGGTGGTGCGCGGCTGGTACACGATGCCGTACACGCTTGCCCAGTTCGCGTCGATCGACAGGTGGACCCGGATCCAGCGCTGCGTGGACACGGCGGCGACCGCCGGCTACGCGGTGCCCGCCGGCAACCGGATCGCGGTCATGCTCAACGACTGGGTGGATTCAGGCGCGGCAGGCGGCCGGGTGCTGCTCGACCCGGGCGCCTGGAACGTCGGCTTCGCCGCGCACGAGATGCTGCACGGCTACAACCTGGGCCACTCGTTCTCGAACGACACCACGTACCAGAACGCGCCGTGGTCCCAACCGGGCGAGTACGACGACCCGTGGGACGAGATGAGCGCCATGCACATCCACGCCTTCGGCACCGCGAACTACGGCACCAGCGCCGTCGGCCTCAACGGGCCGCACCGCGACGAGCTGGGCTGGCTGCCCAAGAACCGGGTGTTCACCATGGCCGCCGACGGGGTCGGCTCCCGCACCCTCACCCTGGCCCCGCTTGAGGTGCCCGCCGCCAGCGGCCCGCAACTGGTCCGGATCCCGTTCGACCCGGCCGACCTGTTCCACTACTACACCGTCGAGTTCCGCCGTAAGACCGGCTGGAGCGCCGGCATCCCCGCCGACACGGTGCTGCTGCACGAGGTCCGCGACGGCACGCCCACCCTGTTGCGCACCGGTCCCGGCGGCGGGCCGGCGCAGTCGCTCAACGCCAACGGCGTGCAGATCGGCGTGAACTGGCTCTCCGGCAACGCCGCCTCGGTGACCGTGACGTCCGACGTGGTCAACCGCTGCCTCCAGGGCTACGTCTGGCGGGAGGCCCGCGCCGGCGACCTGGTCTGCGTCACCGGCGCCACCCGTAGCCAGGTGTGGGCGGACAACGCCGCCGCGCCGAGCCGCTGGGTGAACGGCCCGTACGGTCCGCACACCTGCGTCGCCGGGTACGTGTGGCGTGAGGCGTACGCCGGGGACGACGTCTGCGTCACCGGGGCGCAGCGCACCCAGGCCGCCGCCGACAACGCCGCGGCCGCGTCCCGGCGCAACCCGGCCCGGCTCGTCGCGGGCCCGAACACCTGCGTCAGCGGGTACGTCTGGCGCGACGCCGACCAGTCCGACTACGTCTGCGTCACCGGTGCGACCCGCTCTCAGGTGCTCGCGGACAACGCGGCCGCGGCCAGCCGCTGGGTCAGCGGACCGTACGGCCCGCACACCTGCGTCGCCGGGTACGTGTGGCGCGACGCGTTCATCGGCGACGACGTCTGCGTCACCGGGACCCAGCGCAGCCAGGCCGCCGCCGACAACGCAGCCGGCCCGGGGCGGGTGCTGCGTCCCGCCGGGTGACCGACCGCGCCCCCGGTGGCCCGGCCACCGGGGGCGCGTACGCCTGGACACTCAGCCGGCCAGCCGCCGGTACCTGGCGACCGAGAGCGGCAGGAACACGGCGACAAGCACGATCGGCCAGGCCACGGCCAACCACGGGTAGTGCTGCGCCGCCCACGAGTCGCCTCCCCAGCCGGGGTTGCCGAACAGTTCGCGGGTGGCGCCGACGGTCGCCGACAGCGGGTTCCACGCGGCCACCGCGCCGAGCCAGGCCGGCATCGTGGCCGGTGCGACGAACGCGTTGGAGAGGAAGCCGAGCGGGAACTCCAGGGTCTGCACGGCGACCACGGCCGTCTGACCCCTGGTGACCAGGCCGAGGAAGATGCCGACCCAGACCAGGGCGAACCGCAGCAGCAGGATCAGCCCCACCGCGCCCAGCGTGGCGCCGGCGCCGCCGTGCGCCCGCCAACCGACCGCGAGGCCGGCGGCCAGCAGCACCGCGAGGGTGACAAGGGCGAACAGCATGTCGGTCACCGCCCGGGCGACGAGCGGCGCGAGTGGTGAGACGGGCATCGAGCGGAGCCGGTCGGTGATCCCGCGCTCCAGGTCCTCGGCGACGGCGATGGTGGTAATGCTGATGCCGAACACCATTGTCATCACGAACATGCCGGGCATCAGGAACTCCCGGTAGCTGCCTCCCCCGGGCACCTGCAACGCCCCGCCGAACAGGTAGGCGAAGATCAGCACGATCAGGATGTTGAAGCCGAGCGAGGCGACAAGCGGGCCGGGCTCACGTCGCCATCGCGCGAGGCCGCGCCAGACGAGGGTGCCGCTGTCGGTCAGCGCGGCGGGCCGGCCGGGCGTCAGGTCCACGGTCGAGGGCGGGGCCGTGGTGCTCACGCGGCCACCTCCCGCGCGGTCCGGTGCCCGGTGAGGTGCAGGAACACGTCGTCCAGGGTGGGGCGACGAAGGGCCACGTCGGCCACGGTGACCTGCGCGGCGTCGAGCGCCCGCAGCACCTCGACGAGCGCGCCGGCGCGGTGTCCGACGCCGACGCTGAGCGCACGCCGGTCGGCGTCGACCGTCGGCTCGTCGTCGACGACCCGGCGTACCTGGGCGACGGCGGTGCCGAGATCGGCGGGGTCCGCGACGACGAGGTCGATCCGATCACCGCCCAGCCGGGTCTTGAGGTCGTCCGGTGTGCCTTCGGCGATCACGCGACCGGCCTCGACCACCGAGATCCGGTCGGCGAGCTGGTCCGCCTCGTCCAGGTGCTGGGTGGTGAGCAGCACTGTGGTGCCCGCGCGGACCAGCTCACGGATCGAGACCCACACCTCGTTGCGACCGCGCGGGTCCAGCCCGGTGGTGGGTTCGTCGAGGAAGAGCACGGCGGGGGCCAGGATCATGCCGGACGCCAGGTCCAGCCGCCGCCGCATCCCGCCGGAGTACGTGCGGACCGGCCGTTCGCCGACGTCGTCGAGGCCGAAGCGTTCCAGCAGCTCGACCGCCCGTTGCCGGGCCCGGCGCCGTCCCAGGTGGGACAGCAGGCCGAAGAGCACCAGGTTCTGCCGGCCACTGAGCGCCTCGTCGAGCGCGGGGTGCTGCCCCACCAGGCCGATCCGGTAGCGCACCTGCTCGGGTTGGCGAGTCACGTCGAACCCGGCCACCTCGGCGCGGCCCCCGTCCAGCCGCAGCAGGGTGGACAGGATCCGTACCGACGTGGTCTTGCCCGCACCGTTCGGGCCGAGCAGGCCGCACACCGTCCCCGCCCTCACCCGCAGGTCGAAGCCGTCCAGGGCGAACCGGTCCCGATACCGCTTCCGCAGCCCTTCCGCGACTATCGCCGTACCGCTCGCTGTCACGTCGAACTCCCTCCACCGTCGTCGTGGTCGCGCCTACCGTACAACATACGGTAGGCGATACGGGAGACGTGCCGGGCCGCTTGGGCAAGGTGACGACGTCGTGTGGACGGCCGGCGGAGGGGCGCACGGAACCAGGGCCCGGCAGGCCGGGCAGGCGGCATGAGCGTGGTGCGGAAACTCCGAGCCCTGACACGGGCCGGACCTCTAGGCCGGGTCGTCGGATCCCCACTGGCCGGCGACGCCGACGTTGAGCGGATCGGCCAGCAGCTTGTCGAAGGCCAGCTCGGCGGCGCCGATCAGAACGGCGTCGCGGCCGAGCGCGGCCGCGCGCAGGCGCAGGTGCTCCCGGGAACCCGGCAGCGGCATGGAGTCCAGCCGGCGGCGCACGGTGTCCACCCCGGCGGTGAAGATGTCGCGCAGCGAGCCACCGAACACCACCGCGTCCGGGTTGACCACGTTGACCAGGTTCGCCACGCCGAAGCCGAGCCAGTCGGCGACCTGCTCGACCGCCGCGAGCGCGGTCGGGTCGCCGTCCGCCGCCGCGCGCAGCACCTCGGCCACCGCCGCACGGTCACGGGGATCGCGGCCGGCGTGTCGCAGCAGCGCGGTCTCACCGATCTCGGTCTCCCAGCAGCCCCGTGAGCCGCAGCCGCACGGCAGGCCGTTCGGGTTGACGACCATGTGGCCGACCTTGCCGCTGTGCCCCCGGTGGCCGACCACGAGCCGGCCCCCGACGATGATGCCGGCGCTGATCCCGACGTCGCCGTGCAGGTAGATGAGGTCGTCGACACCGGCTGCCACGCCGCGTACGTGCTCGGCCAGGCCGGCGATGTCGGCCAGGTCTCCGGCCACGAAGCCGGCGCAGGTGGTCAGCTCGGCCTCGAGCGCCGCGCCGAGGGTCGCCTCGACGCTGGCGACCCGGAGTCCGCCGTCCGGGTTGCGGGTCGTGTCGGTCACCGCGACCGCGCCGCCCACCAGCAGCGCGTCGGGGGCCACCGCCCGTTCCATGTCGCGGACCAGGTCGGCGAGCGGCCCGACGGCGTCGACCGCCGACATGTCGTCGGGGCGGGCGACCTCCCGCAGGTCGAGGATGCGCCCGCCGAGACCGACCCGGGCGGCACGCAACCGGTCCGCGTCGATGCTCAGCGCGTGCGCGTACACCCGGTCGGAGCGGGGGCTGACCACCAGCGAGGGGCGGCCGGCGCGACGGGCGGTGGTGGTGGTCTCCTCGGTGACCAGGCCACTGGCGACCAGGTCGGCGGCGAGGGCGCCGATGGTACTGCGGTTGAGGCCGAGCCGGCTGGTCAGCTCGGCCCGGGACGTCGGGCCGTGCAGGTGCACGTAGCGCAGCACGGCGCCGAGGTTCTGCCGCCGGATCTCCTCCTGGCTGGCACCGGGAACCGAGGGCAGCGGGGATTCGGGGTTACGGCCGACGCCGGCTGGCCTGGACCGGATGGGTGCGCCCACGGTCAGACCTCCTTCCGCGTCGGAGCCGGGTGGTGCGGGGCGCCCGGACGACGATGGGTCCCGGAAGAGGAGATCCGGGACCCATCGTCGTTGCTGCCTACCGCGTGGTGACTACTTGGTGAGCGGCGCGAGCTTCGGGTCGTTCGCGTACGCCTCGGCCACGTTCGCCTTGGTGACGGCGACCGGCGGGAGCAGGAACGTGTCGACGACCTTGCTGCCGTTGTTGTAGGACTCGGTGTCGTTCACCTGCGGCTTGTCGCCGGCCTGGAGAGCCTTGACCATGTTGATGGTCTCCTTCACCAGGTTGCGGGTGTCCTTGTTGATCGTCATGTACTGCTCACCGGCGACGATCGACTTGACCGACTCGACCTCGGAGTCCTGGCCGGTGACGACCGGGATCGGCTTGCCGGCACCCTTGACCGAGGTCAGGATGGCGCGGGCCAGCGTGTCGTTCGGGGAGAGGACGCCGTCCAGCTCCTTGTTGCCGTAGGTCGAGGTCAGCAGCTGGTCCATGCGGGCCTGCGCACCCTCGGCCTTCCAGCCCTGGATGGCGGTCTGCTTGACCTCGGTCTGCTTGGAGGCGACGACCACGTTGCCCTTGTCGATCTCCGGCTTGAGCACGTCCATCGCGCCGTTGAAGAAGACACCGGCGTTGTTGTCGTCAGGCGAGCCGGAGAACAGCTCGATGTTGTACGGGCCGTTCGGCTTCTTGGCCTTCATGCCCTCAAGCAGGGCCTGGCCCTGGAGCTGGCCGACCTTGAAGTTGTCGAACGCGACGTAGTAGTCGAGGTCCGGCGTGTTGGTGATGAGCCGGTCGTAGGCGATGACCTTCACGCCGGCCGCGTGGGCCGCCGCGACCTGGGTCGACAGCTGCGCGGCGTCGGTCGCGCCGATGACGATGACCTTGGCACCCTTGGTGGTCATGGCGGTGATCTGGGCCTGCTGGTCCGCAACAGTGGTCGACGCACCGGCGTACTGCACGTCAGCCTGGAAACCGGCCTCCTTCAGACCGTTGCTGAAGAGGTCACCGGCGAGGACCCAGTTCTCCGAGGTCTTGGCCGGGAGGGCCACGCCGATCAGCGAGTTCGCCGCGAAGCCCTTGGCGGCCTCGCCGCCGGAGTCGCTGTCGCCGTCACGGCCGGAGCCGCAGCCGGCGAGGGCCAGCATGGCGGCGGCGCTGATGGCCACCACCGACGTGCCGAAAGATTTACGCATGTGAGGACTTGCCTTTCTGGATGGTGAGGCGGGTGGAGAAGTCGGTGGCCGTCAGCCGGACACCGCTGCCTTGGCGGGCTCGCGCTCCGCGTCCGGCGGTGAGGCGGGTGGGGCGGAGTCGTCGCGGCGGAACGGCCGCATCAGGCTCCCGATGATGGAGAAGCGCCCCTGGCTCTTGTTGTAGACGTCGATCGCGACGGCCAGCAGCAGGACCAGACCCTTGATGATCTGGACGCGGTCGGTGCCGACGCCCATCAGCTGGAGGCCGTTGTTGAGCACGGCCATGACGAGACCACCGACGATCGAGCCGCTGATGGTGCCGATACCACCGGAGACAGCTGCGCCACCAATGAAGACCGCCGCGATGGCGTCCAGCTCCCAGCCGTTGCCGTCCTGCGGTCCGGAGGCCGCCGAACGGGCCACGAAGATCATGCCGGCCAGCGCGGCCAGGACGGACATGTTCATCATGACGAAGAAGTTGACCCGCTTGAGCTTCACACCGGACAGCTCGGCCGCCCGGGAGTTGCCACCCACCGCGTAGATGTGCCGGCCACCGGCCGTGTTGCGGGTGTAGAACGAGTACGCGATCACCAGGACCAGCAGGATGATGCCGCTGATCGGGAAGCTGGTGCCGACGCGACCGCTGGCAAAGCGCAGCGAGGCGAAGGCGATAGCCCCGACCATGATGGCCATCCGCAGGATCGAGATCCACATGGGCGCCGGGTCGGCGTCCATCGCCCGCCGGGTCTTGCGGGCCTGGAGCTCGCGCCAGACCACCGCCACCGCCGCGGCCAGACCGAGCAGCAGGGTCGCGTTGTTGTAGCCGGTGTTCGGACCGAACTCGGGCAGGAACCCGGAGCCGATCTCCCGGAAGCCCTCGGGCACCGGGATCGTGTTGGCGTTACCGATGAACTGGTTGCCACCGCGGAACAGCAGCATGCCGGCCAGGGTGACGATGAACGCCGGAACCCCGATGTAGGCCACCCAGAAGCCCTGCCAGGCACCGATGATCGCACCGATGGCGAGGCCGAACAGGATGGCGACGGGCCAGGGCAGCGACCAGTCGGCCATCGACTTGGCGACCAGGATGCCCGCGAAGGCGGCGACCGAGCCGACCGAGAGGTCGATGTGCCCGGCCACGATCACCATGAGCATGCCGATGGCCAGAATCAGAATGTACGAGTTCTGCTGGAACAGCGCGATCAGGTTGTCCGACCGCAGGGTCAGGCCGTCGGTCAGGATCTGGAACAGGACGACGATCGCCACCAGGGTGAAGATCATTCCGAACTGTCGAGCGTTGGAGGTGGTGCCTCCGAACAGGTTCTTCTGAAGGTCCTTCAATCGGCTCATCGTGTGGCCATCTTCTTCGTCGAGGTCATCTGCTTCATGAGGTTTTCCGGCGTGGCGTCCGCCCGGGCGATCTCGCCCGTGATGGCACCTTCGAACACGGTGTAGATGCGGTCGCACAGCCCGATCAGCTCAGGCAGCTCCGAGGAGATGACGATGACGCCCTTCCCCTGGTCGGCGAGCCGCTGGATGATGCCGTAGATCTCGTACTTGGCACCGACGTCGATGCCGCGTGTGGGCTCGTCGAGGATCAGCAGGTCCGGGTCGGTGAACATCCACTTCGCCAGGACGACCTTCTGCTGGTTGCCGCCGGAGAGCTTGGAGACGCTCTCGTCGACCGTCGGGGCCTTGGTCCGCAACTCCTTGCGGTACGACTCGGCCGCCTGGTACTCCTCGACCTCGCTCAGGACACCGTGGTGCGAGATCTTGGACAGCTTGGCGGCCACCGTCGAGGCCTTGATGTCGTCGAGCAGGTTGAGGCCGATCGCCTTGCGGTCCTCGCTGACGTACGCGAGCCCGTTGTCGATGGCGTCCGCCACCGACTTCAGGACGATCTCCTTGCCGTCCTTGATGATCGTGCCCGACTCGTACACCCCGTAGGAGCGGCCGAAGACGCTCATCGCGAGCTCGGTACGGCCCGCGCCCATGAGACCGGCGAAGCCGACGATCTCGCCGCGGCGCACCACGAAGCTCTCGTTCTTGCAGACCTGTCGCTCGGCGGAGATCGGGTGCCTGACGTTCCAGTCGCGGACCTCGAAGAAGACCTCGCCGATCTTCGGGGTGTGGTCCGGGAACCGGCTGCTCAGCTCGCGGCCGACCATGCCCCGCACGATCCGGTCCTCGTCGACCCCGTCCGCCTCGACGTCGAGCGTCTCCACGGTCCGGCCGTCGCGCAGGATGGTGATCTGGTCGGCGATCGCCTCGATCTCGTTGAGCTTGTGCGAGATCATGATCGAGGTGATGCCGCGCGAGCGGAACCCACGCAGCAGGTCCAGCAGGTGCTTGGAGTCCGCCTCGTTCAGCGCAGCCGTCGGCTCGTCCAGGATGAGCAGCTTCACGTCCTTGGCGAACGCCTTGGCGATCTCCACGAGCTGCTGCTTGCCGACGCCGATGTCCTTGATCAGGGTGTCCGGGTCCTCCTGGAGGCCGACCCGGGCCATCAGGTCCAGCGCCATCCGGTTGGCGGCCTTCCAGTCGATCGCGCCGTGCTTGCGCGGCTCGTTGCCGAGGAAGATGTTCTCGGCGATCGACATGCCCGGGATGAGCGCGAGCTCCTGGTGGATGATCACGATTCCGGCTTTCTCACTGGCCCGGATGTCGGAGAATCTGCTCTCCGACCCCTGGTAGATGATCTGGCCGTCGTAGCTTCCGTACGGGTAGACCCCGCTGAGGACCTTCATCAGCGTGGACTTGCCCGCACCGTTCTCGCCGCAGATGGCATGGATCTCGCCGGCGCGAACCACCAGGTTGACGTCGGAGAGGGCCTTGACTCCGGGGAACTCCTTGGTGATGGAGCGCATCTCAAGGAGGATGGGCACGTCGCTCATCGCTCGTACCACCTCGCCAACGTCATCGGTTACCTCCGGAAGGTTGAACCTTCACTTGGTTTTGTTGTTGACGGCAACGTATTGCGGCCAGAGGGTCATCCGCAAGGCGAGGGCCTGTTGAAAATGTAACAATCCGGCAATATTGACGTAACGCTGTCTTCGCCCGTCACAGCCGCCCCCGCAGCCACTCCCGGCACCATCCCGTGCCGGTGGCAACGTTGTCAAATGGTAGCGGCGCGGCAGTCGACCCCACCCGACCTTGACAAGCCCCACCACCAGCGGTGATCAGCGCTGACCGGAGGAGCGGCGACGCACCCGCCCGCCGGGGACCATCGAAGGATCTTGATCGGGCCCCGACTCCGACGCCCCCCGGGGGACCCCACGGCGACGCTCGACCAACGGTGTGACCCACGCCTCTCCGGAGGAGTCGGATCGACGGCCGTCACCTCGACACGGCCACCACCAGGAGAGCGATCCGTACCCTAACGACCGTTAAGGCCGATTCGGGGCCGTCGGCCACGATCCGCTCGGTCACCTCGGGCGCAGCACCGCTTTGATCACGCCGTTCTCGCGACGGTCGAAGCTGCGATAGAAATCGGGAGCGTCGTCGAGGGTGCCGTGGTGCGTGACGATCATGCTGGGCCGCGCCCGGCCCGCGACGACCAGGTCCCGCAGCAGGACGGTGTAGCGGCGGTCGTGGGTGCGACCGAACCGGACCGCCACCCCCTTGCCGAACAGCGCTCCCCACGGCGCGACCAGGTTCTCGTGGCCGTCCGCGCCAGGGCCGGGGTGTGGGTCCCGGTCCGGGTACACACCCGCGACCGCGATCGCGCCGGCGGCATTGACCAGCCGGGCCGCGTCGGCGATGACCTGGTTCGGACGCTCCCGCTCCGGGTGCTCCCGGTCGCGGGCCTGGAACCCGACCGCGTCGATGACCTTGTCCACCCCGCCCAGCTTCTCCTCGCCGAGCGGAAGCCCCGCCCGGGCACGGTCGGCGCGGATCTGCTCGACCGGGTCGCCCCGGCGGAAGTCGATCGGCACCGCGCCCATCTCGCCGGCCTTGTCGAGCCGCGCGTCGACGCCGTCGACGCAGTAGACGACCCGGGCACCCCGCAGCAGCGCCGAGTACGCCCCCAGCAGGCCGATGGTGCCGGCGCCGAACACCGCCACCGTGTCGCCGGGCTCGACCACGGCGAGTGACGCGGCGGCGTGCCATCCGGTGACGAACGCGTCGGCGAGCAGGACGAAGTCGTCCTCGTACGCGTCCCCCGGCTCCCCGGGCACGGGCACGCAGTTGGCGTCGGCCCACGGCACGCGCAGCAGCTCGGCCTGCGCACCCCGGTACGGCCCCATGCCGGCGTAGCCGTACGCCGCGCCCGGCCCCTCGGCCCGCGCCCGCAGGCAGGCCGCCGAGAGCCCACGCGCGCACATCACGCACGTCCCGCAGAACAGGTGCGTGGGGATCACCACGCGGGTGCCCGGCCGGACGGTCTGCACCGCGTTGCCGACCTCCTGCACCACGCCCAACGGTTCGTGACCCAGGACCAACCCGGGTTCGGCTCCGGTACGCCCGTCGTACATGTGCAGGTCGGTGCCGCAGAGCGCGGTCGAGGTGATCCGCACGAGCGCGTCGGTCTGCTCCTCCAGGGTCGCGTCGGCCACCTCTCGCACGGCGACCGTCCGGACGTCCGCGTAGACGACGGCTCTCATCCGACCCCCCTGTTGGCACGGAACGGCGGGTCTTCCCCGGACCGAGCCGTTCATGCCCGCACGCAGGCCGGACCGTCGTGCCGACCGGTCGGTCAGCGGGTCAGGCGGTCCCGCAGGACCGGGACGCCGTCGCCGGACAACTCGGCGAGGACGACGCGCCGGCCGGTGAGCGCGAGCATCACCGCCTCGGCCTCGCCCCGCACCACCCTCCCCGCACCGGACGCCCAGCCGATGTCGGTCGCCTCGAACCGCAACCCGGTGGTGAGCCCCCGGGACACGAAGAAGCCCAGCGCGCGACGGTCCACCAGGAAGTCCAGAGAGGTCCGGAGCCGGTCCGGTCGTAACTCGTGCGGCAGACCGAGCGGGCGACGGATGTCCTGGCCGTGCACCTGGAGATCGGTGAGCTGACCGAAGTATCCGACGCGGGGCACCCGGTACGGCGTCTCGGCGTTCGCCCGCAGCAGCGCCGCGATCTGGTCGGCGGGGCGGCGGGCGACCATCTCGGCCAGCCGGGCGTTGGCCTCGTGCAGGTTGAGCCGGCTGCGCAGGAGGATCGGCAGGAACCAGCGGCGGCGAGCCGCGAACGGGGCGACCAGGTGAGCGGCCACCTGCCGGACGGTCCATGCTCCGCACAGGCTGGGCGTGTCCAGCTGCGCGGGGGTGAGCGTGTCGACCAGATCGGCGGCGCGCCGTCGTTCGTCGCTGATCATCGCCATCAGCTCGGTCGCTGTCGGAACCGGCACACCACCGGATGACGCGGTCATCGGCACCTCCCCGTGGGCCCACACCATGACAGGTGGACCCCGGCCAGTATGCCGCGAACGGCCGTCCCGGACCTCCCCCGCGAGAGTGACCGCGGCGCGCGGATCCCCGTCGGTCCACACCGGACGGGTGATCGTCGCCCGGCGATATCCGAGGGGACCACCGACGGACCGGCAGCCGTGACGTACGACGGGGCCGCACCGCGACCGCGCTCGCCAGGTACGGCGCCACCCGGGCGGCGTCCTTGGGGACGAGCGGCGCGGGTGCGGGTCGGCGATCAGCTGGCCTGGGCCACCGGCGCCGGGTGGTGCCCGGTCTTCTCCATGAACGGGAACCGGGCGGTGAGCTCGGGGATCGTCAGCCCCGCCTGCCACGCCGAGGCGACCTGGGCGACCTGCGCGAGGTCCATGACGTCCCCGCGCGCGACGATCTCCCCAGAGACCCGCAGGTCGATCATGAAGTATCGGGCCTGGGATCCCAGCTTCACGCAGACCACGCCCTGGTCGGAGTGCAGCTCCGCGCAGGTGAACCGGCTCCGCCCCTGCTCGGGAGCGGTGACCCGGCCGAGATCGAGGCCGTGTCGGGCGGCGGTGTCGACGAGCGCGGGGGCGAGACCACCCCGCTCGACCAGGTCCGGGTAGAGGCGCACACCCAGTGCCGCCGACGCGTCGCTCATGACTGACTCCCACTTCCTTGTGACAGAGACCAGCAGCGCGCAGGTTACGGGGAGGTTTCCTGCGAACCTCGTCATCCTGTCCCGGGTGGACGCTTCACGGCAATAGGAAGGGTCGATTCGACCGCTATCGAGGGGAGCGATCAGGCGGTAACGGACGGTCGTCGTATTGGAAACACTCTTGACAGAAAGACACCATATCGACATGCTTCGCTTCAGAGAGCGCTCTCCACCTCTCCGGCGCGCAGCCCCCGCCACCCCTCCTTCGCTGAGGAGCCCCCGTGTTCACAACCCGCCCCGCACCCCGTCTCCGACCCCTCCTCCTCGCGGCGGTCGCCCTCGTCACCACCGCCGCCGCCCTCGCCGTCCCGGCGCGGTCCGACCGCGCCGAGGCCGCCATCGGCGCGATCACCTGGCAGGACGAGTTCAACGCCGCCGCCGGCGCCCCCGTCGACCAGAACAAGTGGCGCTTCGACATCGGCGGCGGCGGCTGGGGGAACAACGAACGGCAGTACTACACCAACAGCACCAGCAACGCCGTCCACGACGGCCAGGGCAATCTCGTCATCACCGCCCGCCGGGAGAACCCCGGCAACTACCAGTGCCACTACGGGCGCTGCGAGTACACCTCGGCCCGCCTGCTGACGGCGGCGACCTTCACCCAGACGTACGGCCGCTTCGAGGCCCGCATCAAGATCCCGCGCGGCCAGGGCATCTGGCCGGCGTTCTGGATGCTCGGCACCGGCGGCGGATGGCCCGACGCGGGCGAGATCGACGTCATGGAGAACATCGGCCGGGAGCCGAACACCGTCTACGGCACCGTGCACGGGCCCGGCTACTCCGGCAGCGGAGGCATCACCGGCAGCCGCACGATCGGCGCCCCGCTCGCCGACGGCTTCCACGACTACCGGGTGGACTGGGAGCCGAACGCGATCACCTGGTACCTGGACGGGGTGCAGTACCACCGGGTCGACCCCGCCCGCCTCGGCGGCAACCGGTGGGTGTTCGACCACCCGTTCTTCATGATCCTCAATGTGGCGGTCGGCGGTAACTGGCCCGGCTACCCGGACGGCTCCACCCAGTTCCCGCAGCAGATGCTCGTCGACTACGTCCGGGTGTCCAGCTACACCTCCGGCGGAGGCGAGCCCACCCCCGGCACCAGCCGGATCAGGGGAGCGCAGAGCGGACGGTGCATCGACATCCCCGGCGCGAACCCGGTGGATGGCGCCAAGTTGCAGATCTGGGACTGCAACACCACGGCGGCCCAGGCGTGGACCTTCGCCTCCGACGGGACCGTCCGCGCGATGGGCAAGTGCATGGACCCGGCCTGGGCCGGCACCGCCAACGGCACCGAGGTCAACCTCGTCAGCTGCAACGGCAACCCGGCCCAGCGCTTCACCCTCAACGGGGCGGGCGACCTGGTCAACCTCAACGCCAACAAGTGCGTGGACGTGCGGGAGGCCAACCCGAACAACGGGGGCAAGCTGCACCTGTGGGACTGCCTCGGCGCGGCCAACCAGAAGTGGTCTCGCATCTGACGCTGCCAGTCACCAGCGGTGGGCCGTCCGAGTCGGACGGCCCACCGCCAGGTACCGCGCCGATCGGGATTCCGCCGACGCCCCGGGCCGTCATGCCGCGACCGCTATGTTCGGATCAACCAGATCCGTCCGTTTCGGGAGTGAGTCCATGTCGCACCATCTCGACACCCCCCTCGCCGCCCAGGGCGGCCAGCTCTACATCGACGACCTGTACGTCTTCAACGGCGACCGCGCCACGGTGTTCGTGATGGACGTCAACAGCTCGGTGACCAAGGCCGACATCAAGCGCGGCTTCCACGCCGAGGCGCGCTACGAGTTCAAGATCCATTTCAACGGCGCGGAGATGGAGGAACTGTCCTACCGGTTCGCCTTCGGGGAGCCGGACGGCGAGGGCAGGCAGACCCTCCAGTTGTACGAGCTCACCGGAGCCGACGCCCGCGACGACGCCGCGATGGGCACCCCCATCGCCGAGGGGCGGACCGGCGAGGTGTCGACCGGCGGAAACGTCCGGATCTGGGCCGGGCGGATCACCGACCCGTTCTTCGTCGACCTCGACGGACTCGCCACGGTCAACGGCGCGGTCAAGAACGGCTCGCGGGTGGACCACTCGGCCTGGCGGGCCGACCAGGCCACCAACAGCTTCGCCGGCACCACCGTCGAGTCCATCGTCCTGGAGGTGTCCCACGACGAGCCGCTGCTGCGCGACGGCACCGAGATCGGCGTGTGGTGCCGCACCCTGCTGGCCACCGACGCCGGCGGATGGCGCCAGATCAACCGTGCCGGACACCCGATGATGTGGCCGATCTTCTGGCCCGACGACACCGACTTCTCGCACCCCGCCAACGTCCGACACCCGGGCAGGGACCTCTCCGAGGGCGGCGAGGAGATCGCCACCGCGGTCGCGGGGGTCGTCGCGGCGAACGGCACCGCGCCGGATCCCCAGGCGTACGGCTGGAGCGTCGCCCGGCAGCTCTACCCGGACGTGTTGTCGTACAGGGTCGGCACGGCCGCGAACTTCGGCTTCGCGATCCGCAACGGCCGCACCATGGCCGACAACGCGCCCGAGGTGATGTTCTCCCTGGTGCTCAACACCGCCACCACGTCGGGCCTCACCTCGGACGCCACCAAGGGCGCCCGCGCCGCCGCGTTCCCGTACGTGGTCCCGGCCTGACCCGACAGGCCTCCGGGTCTCCCACGGCCCCCGGGTGACGTATGCGTGATTTGCCCCTTAATGCCGGTTTCGCGTAGTTAGGCTCATCACGCTTCCCCAAGGCTGATCCAGAACAAGGAGACTTGATGCGCAGGAAAATTCTGGCGGGTCTGGCCGGCGTCGCCGCGGTCGTCGCGCTCGCCGGTCCGGCCGCCGCGGACACGACGGGCGACACGATCGTGACCCTCACCGTCGACGCCGCCGGCGGGCTCTCGATCACCGTTCCGGCGACGGCGAACATCGGGCACGGCGTGGAGGGTTCGACAGTCACCGGCCAGCTCGGGCCGGTCACCGTGCTGGACCAGCGCGGGTCGCTGACACCGAACTGGACCGCCACGGTCATCTCCACCGACTTCGTCACCGGCGGCGGCACCTCCGGAGAGACGATCCCGAACATCAACGTCCTCTACTGGTCCGGACCGGCGACGGCCACCGCCGGTGGCGGCACCTTCACGCCGGGCCAGGCGTCAGCGGCCCAGCAGGTGATCATCAACGTGCCCCGCACCGCGATGACCCACACCGGCGGGACGGGCAACAACTTCGCCACCTGGAACCCCACGCTCGTGGTGAACGTGCCGGTCGGCACCGTCCAGGGCGTCTACACGGGGACGGTGACACATTCGGTGTTCTGAGCCGCTCGGCCGGCTGGTGCTGCTGGCCTCGGTCGCCCTCGTGGCGCTCGGGGTCCCGGCGGCGCCAGCCGTTGCCGTGCGGGAACACCGACAGGACCCGGCCGACGACGCCGCGATCAGCATCCGCATGCTCGACATCCCCGCCAGTCGGGTGCAGGACCCCCGGGCGCAGGTCTACATCGTGGACCACCTGAAGCCCGGGACGACGATCGACCGCCGGGTCGAGGTGCAGAACACCTCCGGCGAGTCGCAGCGGATCGAGTTGTACTCGGGGGCCGCGTCGGTCGAGAACAACGCCTTCACCGTTCCGGACGGACGCACGGGCAACGAACTCAGTGGTTGGATCCGGCTCAAGACCACCAGGATCGACCTGGCCCCGGGCGAGCGGCAGCCGGTCGGCGTCGAGATCGCCGTGCCGGAGAAGGCATCCAGGGGTGAGCGGTACGCGGCCATCTGGGCGCAGGTCACCAGCGCGAAGGAACGCACCGGCAACGTCACCCAGGTCCACCGGGTGGGCATCCGGGTCTACCTGGACGTCGGCCCCGGCGGCGAACCACCGACCGACTTCCGCATCGACGGGCTGGCCGCCGAGCCCGGAGTCGGTGCGTTTCCCGTGGTCACCGCGACGGTCACCAACACCGGCCAGCGCGCGCTGGACATGACCGGCACCGTGTCGCTGCGCAAGGCGGCGGTCCAGGCCGGACCGTTCAAGGTGACGAACGGCGTGACGATCCTGCCCGGCCGGACCGGCCAGGTCCGGATCGAGGTCAACCAGGCCCTGCCCGAGGGGACCTGGGACGTGCAGGCGAGGCTCGCCAGCGGCACCGTGGAGCGCACCGCCACCGGGCGGATCGCCCTGCCCGTCGCGGCGCCGATGGCGGTCTCGACGTCCACGGGACCGGGGTGGCTGGTGTACGCGGTCGGGGGTCTCGCCCTGCTGGTGCTGGTCGCCCTCGGTGGCTGGCAGCTCGTACGGCGACAGCGGACCCGGTTGGCCTGACCGTCTACCCTCGACGACTGCCCGGCCGTCCCCCACGCGGAGACGGCCGGGCAGCGTCGTGTGCGGGGCTAGATGACCGAGTGCGTCACGACCGCCTCGTACTCACCGACCACCAACCCGGCCGGGAGCGTCACCCACACCGTCGGGTTCCAGGTGGCGGAGTTCGGGTCACCGGTGCGGCCGGACCACCCGGCGGCGGTACGCGGGGTGTCCAGCACGGCGCCGGGCTGCGGGAGGAAGGTTCCGACGCCGGTGGTGGCGAGGGCCGCCCCGGAGGCGTAGGTGATGCTGCTGTTGGGAATGGTCTCGCCACCCGAACCGGAGCCCGTGGTGAGGTTCGTGGCCGAGACGACGCTGACCCACTGCCCGGAGAACGGCCCCCGGTCGTCGGTCACGGTCACCGGGCCGAGCCGGCCCGAGACGCCGGTCGTACCCGAGGTGACGGTGCCGAGTGGGGCGAGCGCCGGGACACTGATGGAGAGCCCGCCGAGCGGGCTGACGACCAGCTCGACTCCCCTGGTCGCGGCCTGGTCGAACGAGTCGGTCACCCGGACGGTGAACGGGAATGTGCCGGACACGGTGGGCGTGCCGGAGAGCAGGCCACTGACCGGGTCGAGGGTCAGTCCGGCGGGCAGGTTCCCGGCGCTGACCGACCAGGCGAACGGAGCCGTGCCACCGGTCACCGTGAGCTGGTACCGGTACGGGTCGTACGCCCGCCCGGGTGGGGGTGGCGCGAAGGTCAGCGTCGGTGGCGGGTTGACCGGCACCGATGCGGAGGGCGCCGACGGTGGGCCGGTTCCGCCGGCGTTGCTCGCGGCCACCCGGAAGGTGTACGTGGCGCCGCCGGTCAACCCGGTGACGATCCGGGTGGTGGCGGTCCCGGTGAAGACCTGGGGAGTCTGCGCCACGCCGTCGAGGTACGGCGTCACGGTGTAACCGGTGATCGCCGAGCCGCCGTTGGCCGGGGCCGTCCAGCTCAGCGTCGCGGCATTCGTCCCCGCGGTGGCCGAGGTGATCGTCGGCGCCCCGGGCAGGGAGTACGGGACCACGGCCGCCGAGGCCGGGCTGGCCGTGCCGGTGCCGTACGCGTTCACCGCCGCCACCCGGAAGGTGTACGTCGAGCCCACGGTCAGCCCGGTCACCGTGCGGCTGGTGGTGGAGGCGTCGACGGAGACGGTCGGTTGGCTGACCCCGTCCCGGATCGGGGTGATCACGTATCCGGTGATCGGACTGCCGTTGCTCGCCGGCGCGGTCCAGCTCACGGTGGCGCTTGCGACGCCCGCGACGGCGGTGGGCGCGGCCGGTGTGCCCGGCGTGGACGCGTAGACGTAGCTGGCCGAACCCGCGACGCCTCGGGTGACGACGCTGACCGTGACCGTCGCCGGGCTGGAGCGGGCGGGCAGCACGGAGATGCCGAGCGTGCCGTCGGAGTTCGTGGTGAAGCAGCCGGCTGCCGGGCCGGAGGGGCACGGCAGCAGCAGCACCGCGGTGCCGGCCTGCTGTTCGGCGACCGTACCGATGGTGATCGCGGTCGCTCCGGTGAGGTTGCTGCCGCCGACGGTGACCGCGATACCTCCGGCGATCGAGCTCTCCGCCGGGGTGACGGTGACGCCGGCGGGCGCGGCGGCGGGCGCGACGGGCGTGGTGACTGTGGAGTAGCCCGGGTTCGCGTCGATCGACGACGAGGTCGCGACGGTGGCCGTCTGGACGAGTGCCGGAGTCACACCGGTCCCGGTCACGGTGGCGACGACGGTGATCGGCGGCAGTGCGGTTCCGCCGGGGAACGGGCCGTTGGCGTTGGTGCAGGTGATGCTCTGGCCGACCGGCGCGGCGCAGACCCAGCCGGAGCCGAAGGCTCCCCGTGGCACGACACCGGCCGGCGCGGTCTGGGTGACCGAGATCGGCGCGGTCTCGGCGGCGCCGGGGTCGACGCCGGCGGTGACGGAGTAGGTGACGGGATCGCCGGGCTGGGGGTTGGCGCCGACCGCGCTGGTCTGTGCCACGTTCAGGTCGGGAACCTGGTTGAAGGTGACCGCCCGCACGTTGTCGATCTCGTGGAAGTCGGTGACCGAACCGGTGGAGCCGACCCAGCCGAAGGCGAGCTGTCGAGGAAAGCCGCTGGCGTTCAACCAGGACGGCGACGGGTACAGGCTCGGCGACACGACCGGCAGGGCGCCCTCCAGGGTCCGCGCCGACCCGCCGACCGGGGTGAACCTGAGCCGGTACTGGCCGGCGGGCGTGGTGATGCCGGTGTCGGTGGTGAACGGCGACGAGGTGGTGTTGACGACGACCTCGACCGGCACCACGGAGGCGGCCCGGGTGCCGGCGCGCAGCGCCAGGGCGGGGGCGGTGGTACTCGCGGCGGTGCTGTTGATCGCGCAGTAGCCGACCCCGTTGCGGCCCGGCCCCCGGATGACGACCTGGCCGGGGACCCGCCCGTTGGTGGTGGAGATGTACGGGGGGTTGGTGCACCCGGTGCCCTGGTAGAGGCTGTTGCTGAAGTTGCCGAAGACGTCGAGTCCGACGCCCAGGTAGCCGTTGGACAGACCCACCGAGCCGCCGTTGAACGCCGCCGAGTAGCCCAGCGATCCACCGGGCTGACCGATGACCGACGGGGACCGGGGGTTGGCCGGGTCGACGGCGGCCAGCGCGAAGGCCAGTCCGTCGGCGCCCGGGTTACCGCCGCCGTACTGGTAGGTGTTGAAGCTGACGTGCAGGCCCTGCGAGGTCGGCACGCTCACGGCGCCGAACACCCCGCCCTCGCGGGTGGCGGCGGCCGGGGTGAGGCGCAGTCTGCCCGAGCCCTGCGGGTCGGTGGAGGTGGGGCAGCTCAGCAACGGGCCGGTGGTCGAGTTGCCCGCCGCGCTGAGGCAGGCGGAGTTGCCGCTGATCGAGGGGGGCACGCCCGGCACCGCCACGGCGCCGACGCCGTTCGCGGTGTTGTCGTGGAACGGCTGGTCGAACAGGACGGACCCGGCCGCCGAGGCGGGTGACGACGCGAGTGCCAGCGTGGACGCGGTCACGGCGATCACCAGAGCCCCGGCGCTGGTCGGACGACGTCGGCCCCGAAACAACATGTCCACTCCCAGCTTTCACTCCAGCCCGACCAACACCATATCCCCCCAAAACGCCCATATTTCTCGTAAGGGGATAAAGCTCGTCGGCTGCCCGCACAGAAACGGACCGACCTCCCGGGTCACGCCGGAGAGGTCGGTCCGTGGGTGGCGGGAGCGATCAGCCCGCGATGTCCCGGGGGTCGCGGCTGCGCGGGTAGGTGTTCTTCTCCCCGATCGTGCCGTCCTGCTTCTTGATCACGTGCTCGACGCCCCGGTCGGCCGCCATCTCGCGGCCCTCGGCCTGCGCGTCGGCCTTCGCGTCGTGCGTGCTGCTGGCCCGCTCGTTGCCCTCCGGCTTGTTCTTCCACTGACCGTCCTCGTGGTACGTGTCGACGTCACCCTTGGCCATGGCCGGCTCCTCCCTACGTCCGAAACTGTCCCCCGGATCAGTGCCCCGAGGCGTGCCGGGCAAACCGCGGTCCTCAGGAGACGGCTGGGCAGTTGCTGCTCGTCCGCCTGACCGTGTACTCGCGATCGTCGGTGGTGATGCCCGACGCGGTTCCGTCGAAGTGCGTCTCGACCTTGTCCCAGCCGCGTCGCTGCTCGTAGTGCAGGTGCGGGGCGCCGGAGTTGCCGGTGCTGCCGAGCCGCCCGATCTGCTCACCCTGGGCGACCTTCTGGCCGACCTCGACCAGCGGCGGTTCGAGCATGTGCAGGTACTGCGTCTCCCACTTGCCACCGTGGTCGATCTTCACCCAGTAGCCGCCGCCGCGACCGCGCGGACCCTGCGGGTTCTCCGGCGTACGCCCGCCCAGCGATCCGTTGATGCCGGCCACGGTGACCGTGCCGGCGTGGGACGCGAGCACCGGGCGGCCCCACGCCTCGCCCTCGGTTGGGAACAGGTCGACGTCGTAGTCGTCGTGGCCGGGATAGGTGCCGAGCTGCCACGTCTCGCCGCAGGAGACCGGCATCTGAAAGAGCGGGCGCGGACCGGGCGGTCGCAGCATCGGCACGACGACCACCGCGACACCGATGACGGCCGCCACGGCGACGAGCGCCAGGAGGACGCGCACGGCCCGACGTCGGGGGCGGCGGTGGGTGCGGGTCCTGCTGGGGTGGCCGGTCGTCACCGGCCCGAGCATGGCAGACGCCCGCAACGCCCGGACCACGGGTCGGAGGCCCACCCCTCGGTGACATTGCAGTCGCATCGTGAAAGGGCTACGGTTCATGCAATGCAGTCGTATTGCATCGAGAGGGGCTCCCCATGCACGTGATCGCGCTGTCCGAGGCGACCGCCGAGCTGGTCGACCTGGTCGGCGGCAAGGCGGCCGGGCTGGGCGAGCTGATCCGGCGCGGTGAGCGCGTCCCCGACGGCTTCTGCGTCACCACCGGGGCCCACCGGCTCGGCGTCGTGCCCGAGGCGGAGGTCATCGCCGCGTACCAGGGGCTCGGCGCCGGCCCGGTGGCCGTACGCTCCAGCGCCACCGCCGAGGACCTGCCCGACGCCAGCTTCGCCGGACAGCAGGACACCGTCCTGAACGTCACCGGCGGCACGGAGGTGATCGACGCGATCCGCAGGTGCTGGGAGTCGCTGCACACCGACCGCGCCACCGCCTACCGCGACGCCCGCCGGACCGACGGTCAGGAGGCGTGGATGGCTGTCGTCGTGCAACGCATGGTGACGCCCACGGTGGCCGGGGTGCTGTTCACCGCCAACCCGCTGACCGGGCGCCGCGACGAGATGGCCGTCGACGCCGCGCCGGGCCTGGGCACCACAGTGGTGGACGGCGCGACGGCCGTGGACCACTACGTCCTGGACGGTGTCGACCGGGACGACACCGGTTGCCTGACGGCCGCGCACCTGGCCGACCTGCGCGCCACGGGCGAACGGCTCCAGGGCCACTTCGGCTGCCCCCAGGACGTGGAGTGGGCGATCGACGCGGACGACGTGCTGTGGCTGCTGCAGTCACGGCCGATCACCACCCTGTTCCCCCCGCCGCCGGCCACCGACAAGCCCCTCCCCCGCGTCTACCTGGAGTTCGGGCACGTCCAGGGCATGCTGCGACCGGTCACCCCGATGGGCATGGCGACCCTGCGGGCGCAGATCACCGCGATGCTCGCCGCGCTCGGCGTCCGGGTCGAGATCGTCGACATCGGCGGCCGCCTCTACGGCGACCTGACGGACCTGGCGCGGGACAGGTCGTCCCGCCAGCGACTGGTGAAGCTCCTGGCCGTCGACTTCGGCCCCCGGGCGCAGGCCGTGATGCGGCACGTGCTGGCGGATCCGCGATTCGCCCCGGTCGACGGCCGCACCGGCCGCGGCGCGGCGCAGGGCGCGGCGTCGCTGCGGACCGCCGGCCGCGCGGTGGTGGGGATCCTGCGGGCTCTGACCCGCCCCGAGACGGCACGGATCCGGATGTCCCAGGCGGTCGAGCAGATCCGGGTACGCTCGGCCGCCCCCGCCGACCTGCGGACCACCGCCGACCGGCTGCGCCACGTGCGGGAGGCGCAGGACGTCGACGACGGCGCCGACGCCATCATGTGGCCGATCGTCGCGGGAATGCTCGCCGCCGCGCTGCCGGCCGCCCTGCTCAAGGGGGTCGCCGGCCAGGACGAGATCCACGCCGTGCTGGGCGGCATGCCGCACAACGTGACGATCGAGATGGACCTGGCGCTGTGGCGGCTCGCCCAGGGCGCGGGTGACCACCGTCGACTCCTGCTCGACACCCCGCCGGACGAGCTGGCCGCACGTCACCTGAGCGGAACGTTGCCCGACATCGGCATGACCGCCTTCCTCGACCAGTACGGCCACCGGGGCGTCGCCGAGGTCGACCTCGGCGTGCCCCGCTGGGCCGAAGATCCCACACCGGTCTTCGCGGCACTCGCCAACTACCTGCGCGTCACCGATCCCCGGCAGGGCCCCGACCAGCGCTTCCACCGCGCCGCCGAGGCGGCGGAGACGGCGCTTGACGACCTGGTCGCCCGCGCCCGCCGTCGACGACCGGTGCGGGGCAGGCTCGCCGGGTTCCTGCTGCGCCGGGCCCGGTCACTTGCCGGCCTACGCGAGACCGGCAAGTTCGCCGGGCTGTACGCGCTGCGGGAGACCCGCCGGCAACTGCTGCTCATCGGGGCCGATCTGAGCGCCCTCGGGCTGCTGGAGCGCCCCGACGACATCATGTTCCTGACGCTCGACGAGGTGCACTCCGCCGTACACCAGGGTGTGGATCCGCGCGGTGTGGTCGCCGCGCGGCGGGCCGTGCACCGTCGGGAGCTGCGTCGCCGGTCGGTGCCGGTGGCGCTGCTGTCCGACGGCACCGACGTTGAGACGGTCCTGCCGGCGGCGCCCGGCGGCGACGGGACGCTCGTCGGCGTGGGCGCGTCCGCCGGCCGGGTGACCGGGCCCGCCCGGGTCGTCCACGACCCGGCCAGCGCCCACGTCGAACCCGGCGACGTCCTGGTCGCCGCGACCACGGACCCCGGCTGGACCCCGCTGTTCCTCACCGCCTCCGCGCTGGTCACCGACACCGGCGCGGTCATGGCGCAGGGCCCCACCGTGGCCCGGGAGTACGGCATCCCCGCCGTCATCTGCGTGCCCGACGCCACCCGGACGATCACCACCGGACAGCTCGTCACGGTCGACGGGGGCGCCGGCACCGTCACCGTCCACTGACCGCCACCGTGGGACGCCCGCTCCGCCGGGCGGCGAGGGCCGGACCGCCCACTGTGAAACGATCGAGGTCATGCCCAAGAAGGTCGATCACCAGGAGCGACGCACCCTCATCGCGGACGCGCTGATGCGGGTCGCCGCGGAGCAGGGCCTGGAGGCGGTGAGCCTGCGCCACGTGGCCACCGCGGCCGGCGTGTCGGCCGGGATGGTCCAGCACTACTTCCGGACCAAGGACGAGATGATGACGTTCGCGTTGAGTGTGGTCCGCGAACGCGGCCAGATCCGGGTCACCGAGGCGGTGGCGCAGCTGGGCGAGAACCCCGCCCCTCGGCTGCTGCTGCGCACGATGATCGCCGCGCTGCTGCCGCTCGACGACCGGACCCGTGACGACGGCCGGGTGGCGCTGGCGTTCCTCGCCTACACGGCGGTGCGACCGTCGGCCGCGCCCGGCCTGCGCGCGGACACCGCACAGCTGACCAACTTCATCGCCAGCGTCCTGCCCACGAGGGACGCCGCCGCGGCGTCCGGGCTGCTGGCGCTCATGGAGGGGCTGGGCGTCTACCTGCTGGGCGGGCAGTACACCGCCGAGCAGGCGCTGGACGCCCTCGACGCCCAACTGGACCTGCTGTTCGGCGCGCCGGCGACCGCCTGAACGACGGCCGCCGGGCGCCGATCCGCGCCGTCAGCAGCGCGGCACGTTCGGGATGTACCCGTCGTGGCCGGTGAGCAGGTACGCGTCCGAGACGTAGCGGTTGGTGCCGATCCGGTTCCAGACCGAGGTGGTGCCGTACGGGCCGGTGACCGTGCTGCCGACCGCCTGGCAGTAGATGGAGACGGTGGCGCCGTCGGCGACCGAGCCGACGACCGGATAGCTGGAGCCCGGACCGGAGCGGACGTTCAGGGTGCTCGCGCTGGTGTTCACCGTGCCCGAGCCGATGCCGGTGATCCCGTTCACCAGTTGCAGGTAGTAGGTCCAGTTCCAGTTCGGGCCCGGGTCGGTGTGGGTGGCGCCGGGCACCTCGAGGTGGCCGATGATGTGCGCCCGGTCCCGGGGTATGCCGTACTTCGCGGCGAGGTTGCGGGTCAGCGTCGCGGACGCCCGGTACATCGCGTCGGTGAACCAGGCCGGGTTGTCGACGTACCCCTCGTGTTCGATGCCGATCGACTGGGTGTTGTACGTCCAGTTGCCGGCGTGCCAGGCGATGTCCTTCTCCCGGACCGACTGGGTGACCGCGCCGTCCGAGGAGCGGACGGTGTAGTGCGCGCTGGCCTGGGCTGCCGGGTTCTGGAACCAGCTGACGGTCCCGGCGTACGAGCCCTGCGCGAAGTGGATGACGACACGGTTCACGGGGTGGCTGCCCGGCCGGCTGGCCACCGTGTAGTTGCTCGTGCTGGCCGGCGCCCACGCGGCCGGCCCGTAGTCGGTGCTGAGGGTGCCGACCCCGCCGGGCACGGCGGCCCGTTCCAGGGCGCCCCGACGCAGCGCGACCGGCCGACCGGCCACCGCCTCGCCGCGCGGCGCGACGAACCCGACGCGCAGCAGGTCGTAGACGGTGTCCGCGTAGAGCCGCGCGACCGACGGGTCACCGGCGCCGCCGTACCTGGCGACCGCCCCGTACCAGCCGTTCACGTCGTCGCGGGCCGCCGCGGTGAGGCTGGCCTGGTCAGCGTACGAGCGCAGCACCGCCGCCGCGCCGAGGACGTTCGCGGCGGCCTCGGTGCGCAGCACGGCCCGGCCAAGGCCGGTGAGCGTGGCCGCCTCGTCCAGGGTGCGGTCGGCGGTCAGGTTCATGGGCCCGTACCCGCCGGCCGCGCCCGCCGTGCCACCGTGCGTGTCCAGCCGCGACTCGGCGTATCCGAGGGCGGCGAGCAGGTCGCGGGGTACGTCGTAGCGCGCGGCGGCGGTGTCGAACGCGGCGGACAGCGGGGCGGCGTGCGCCGGCGTGCCACCGGGGTCGGCGACCGCCGGTGAGGCGACCGCGACGGTCAGGGCGGTGGTCAGGGTGAGCAGGAGCCGGCCTCGGTGGGGGGATCGAACGGACATCAGCACTCCTCGGGGTGACTGGGGTGGGCGGCCGGTGGGGCCGCCCACCTCGGCGGTCGAGCTCGTCAGCACCAGCCGTTGAGCGGTCCGTTCACACCTGTCGACAGGTAGGCGTCGGACACCCAACTGCCGTCGCTCAGCCGATTCCAGAGCGCGGTGGTGCCGTACCGCCCGGTGTGGGAGGTGCCGTTGGCGGAGCAGGAGATGGTGACGGTGGCGCCGTCGGCCACCGAGCCGAGCGAGCCGTAGCCGGTCCCCGGACCGGCCCGGCGGGTGAGCACACCGCCGCCGTTCGCGTCGACCACGCCCTGGTTGAAGCCGAGCGGGCCGTAGTTGTAGAGGCCGCCGCCGACACCGGCGAAGGCGGACCCGTGCCGGGCGCCGCCCTGGTACGCGGCGGCGCCGCTGGTCAACACCCACTTGCCGATGTCGTGGCCGGCGATCGGCACGTACGCGCTGTTCTGCCGCAGCCCGAAGTGGACGTGCCGCCCGTAGGCCGCTCCACCGCAGGTCACGTCGGTGCCGGTGTTGCCCAGCACGGCGCCCTGGCCGACGCCGGCGCCGTTGACGGAGATGCTGTTCCACAGGTGGTAGTAGTCGGTCGAGTAGCCCCGGTCGTGGATGACCCGGATCCAGCCCTGACACATCGTGTACGCCGTGCCGGCCCGGGCGGCGCGGACCACCTGGTCGCCGCCGGCCAGGTCGACCGAGCTGTACGGCGACTCCGTTCCGCCCCAGCCGTGCGGGCCGCTGGTGAGCGTCCAGGTCTGGCCGACGCCGAACGGCAGGGCCATTCCGGTCCGGTAGTCGCCGCCCGCGTACATCGGGGTCGGCGTGGTGGTGAGCACGCTCCTCTCCTGACCCGTCACGAGGGGCGACTCGGCGGCAAGTTCACCGAAGGCGGCCTCGCCGTCGAAGGCGATCCGCCAGCCGGCGGCCTCGGACCGGGCGATGAAGATCGAGCCGGTCGGGTGGGCGTCCGCCTGCCGGGGCGCGAGGGCGACGGCGGTGCCGAACGCCCACCGCCCGCTGGTGCGGCTGACGGTGACCCGGGTCTCCGGTCGCGCGGCGGTCGTGGACAGTTCGGCGCCGAGCAGTTTGGCGGTCACCGCGGCGGTGAGCGTGGAGGTGACGGGTGCCGCCGAGGCGGCACCGGGTGTCGCCCCGATCAGACTGGTGAGCATCAACAGGGCGGCGGCGGTGCCGCCGGCCAGTCGTCGGCTGTGTCTCATCGTGCCCTCACTTTCGGTGCGGCGGGTTCAGGCCGGGGCGACGGAGAGCCGACGGCCGCTGGCGGGCGGGGTGCCGGCCAGGCTGAGCAGGGTGTGACCGGTGACGTCGTCGACGACGGCGACCCGCACCAGGTCGGGTTCCCGGTCGGCAAGCGGCACGGCGAACACCGCCGTGACAGGTCGACCCTGGTAGCGCGCGGCGTGCCCGACGAAGCGCCAGTCGCCCTCGTCCCAGTGCTCGCGCACATCGGAGCACAGCAGCGGCGCCACCCGTCGATAGGCGTCGCTGAGTTGGAGTTGGTGCACGGACGCGAGCAGCGGTACGCCGGAGCCGCCGCGCAGCGGGTGGGTCAGGTCGGCACGCAGCCGTCGCAGCGGCAGCAGCCAGTGCCGGTCCAGCTCCGGTGAGAGCGCCACCACCGCCGCCAGTTCGACGAGCAGGACGGCGGCGCCGGGCGCCGGCCGGCCGGCCAGGGTGGGCAGCCAACCGTCGGTGGCCGCCACGGCCAGCGCACCTGCGGCGAGCAGCAACCCGGCGCGGGCCGTGCCACGGCCGGAGACCGGGGTCGCCCGTGCGCTCAGGCAGCCGCAGGAGGAGTCCGGGGCGGCCCGACGGGCCCAGCCGAGGTAGGCCAGGAAGCCGGCGGCCAGTACGGTGGCGGCCACCGCTTCCACCCGCAGGACGGGCGGCAGCAGGAGCAGCGCGCCGAGGGTGACCTCGACGCCGCCCAGCAGTCGGTACGCGGGCAGTGCCCGGCGCTGCCCGACGAGCCGTGCCAGCGCCGACCGGTTGGCGGCCTGGGCGGCGTGCGGGCTGAGGAGTTTGACGCGGGCCGACCAGATCAGCACCACGCCCACGACCAGCGGCTGTAGTGCCGCGATCAGGTTGATCATCGATTCCTCCCCTGGGTCTTCCACGGTGACCGGCGGTCGTCGGCGTGGCGCTCGGGGTGCCGGCCCGGACCCGGTGGACCGGCCGGACTCCCCCGCCCCCGGGCCGACTAGGCGGCGGCGTAGACGGTGGCGATGTCGATCTCGTTGGTGTCCGGGTGCCAGGCGCCGAGCACCTGGACGTGCCGGCCGACCCGCAGCAGCGACAGGTCGCTGACCGCCGGGGTGCCGTTGTAGACGGCGGCGGACCGGTCCGGCACCACGTGCGCGACGATCCGCCGGCCCTGGTGGTCGAGGTGCAGCACGTTGCGGCCGACAGCGGCGATGTGCCCGTGCAGGTTGACGATGTTGACCCAGACGGAGTCCGCGGCGAGCGTGCCGTCGGGCAGTCGGACGCCACGGGCGTAGAGCCCGTCGCCGACCGCCACCTTGTCGAACGTGGTGGGGTGCAGCTTCCAGATGCTCGTGCCGTCGGTGATCCGGAGCGAGTGCAGCACGGTGTCCGAGCCGGTGACAAGCAGCATGTTGCCGGAGATCTTGCTGATCCGGCCCTCGGCGAAGTTCGGGTCCGGCGCACCCGGTTCGATGGTCGCGGGCTCGGCGGCGAAGGCGGCCTCCGGGGCGAGCGAGCCGAGGCCGGTGGCGCCGACGACGCCGCCGAGCGCCGCGGTGGCGAGCAGTCTCCGGCGGTCCAGGGTCTGGTTCATGGTGGCGTCCTCCGTTCAGACGGTGTCGACCAGGCAGGGGCGCAGCCCGGCGGAGAGGCTGGCGATCGCGCTGTACGCGGCGGGGGTGAGGTCGATGATCCGGTTGCTGCCGCAGGCGGAGCCGCAGCAGGTGCGCTCGCCGCAGAACAGGTCGGTCTGGGGGCCGCAGTCGGCGATCGTGGTGCCGACCCGGGCGCCGTTGCACAGGTTCGTGGTGTAGTGCCGAAAGCCGCAGCCGCGCCGGGCCATGCCGCTGACGCCGCAGCGGTCCGGGCGGGTGATGGCCAGGCAGGCGTCGGAGGTGTTCGGCCAGGCGTGCTGGTAGTTGCCCGAGCTGCAGGTGCCGCAGGCACCGCCCCCCGCGGTGCCGCAGGGACCCCAGGCGCTGCCGCAGCAGAACCACGACACCTCGCCTTGCAGAGCCGCCATGGATGCCTCCTTCCGGTGACATTAGAAAGACGGGTGTAAATATTGACGGTGATTGTTGTGTAGTAAACCATCGAAGTCAATGCACGGATCGAAAGTTTTCTACTCTCCGTTATTGCGGTGCCGGGCCTCTCGGGGCGGGCGCCGGGCGGGCGAGGATGAGCCGCGTGGCCGAACCGGCGGGCCGGCCACCACACCGGAAGAACGCGACGGGCCGCGCCCCGAACGCGAGCCCCGGCCCGTACCCCGACCCCGGTCAGCCGTGGTCGACAGCCTCGGGAACGTCGATGGACGGCGATGGGTGCGGCGCGGAATCCGGCAGGACGGGATGCTGTCCGCACCAAGGCGGTCAGGTGTCCGGACCGTCAGGTGAGCGGCGACGGCGACTCCGCGCCCGGGATCAGAAGTGTGGGCGTGCCGGACCCGTCCGCCGGGACGCTCCACACGTCCGGCCGGCCGTCATCGCCGCGCAGCGTGTAGGCGAGCGTGGTGCCGTCCAGCCAGGCCGCCTGGTCGTCGACGCTCGTCGTCTCGGCCGTCGCGGTCACCCGCATGCTCGCCAGGTCGAGGACCGACAACCGCCAGCCCTTCGCCGGGTCGGCGTCGATCGCCTCCTTGAAGGCCAGCCGGGTGCCGTCGGGTGACAGCGACGGGCACTCGACGTTCTCCCGCACCGTCTCGACGGTCCGGGCGGCGAGGTCGCCCCGGACGAGGTACCGCCGGCCCCGCGTCGACAGGGTCGCGTAGAAGCGGTTGTCGTCGGGGGTGAACGTGACGCCCCAGTAGTTGACGTCCGCGCTGCGGTGCACCCTGCCGTCCCGCGTGATCGTGAACCCCTCGAGCGTCGGCACGACCGCACCGGTCACGGTGTCGAGGATGCCGGTACGGGTGGAGAAGCCGCTCGCGGTGTAGGAGTCGCCGCCGACGAACGTCGTCCAGGAGACCATCCGTCCAGACGCCGAGACGCGGGCACGGTTCGGCAGGCCCGGCACGCTGACCGCGCGCGTCTGACGCAGCGCGGCGTCGAGGACGACCACCTGGTACGACCAGGCGGTCTCGGGCCGTAGACAGACGCCGGTGCCGGCGGCGGCGTACACCCGCAGACACTCCAGTCCGGACACGGTGCGCGGCCCGTCCGGGTCCGCGGCGGCGACCGAGGAGACGTACCGGTCGGTGACGGCGAGCAGGCGCGGACCCGGCGTCAGGGTGACGGCCCGCTCGCCGGCGCCCGGCGGCGGGGTCCGGTCCGGTTCCGCGGCCGTGGCGGCGTAACCGGCCGCCACGGCGCCCAGCAGCACCGCCGAGGCGGTCACCACGGCGATCTTGGCGCGGGTCGACATCGTGGTCATCGGGACACCCTCCGGGCAACGGAACGGGACGGGGAGGCGAGCAGGAGCAGCGTGCCGACGAGGACGACGCCGACCGCGAGGGCCGCGACCCGCGTCGCGTCCCGCGGCCCCCACGCCTGCCAGGCCAGACCGAACAGGATCGAGGAGACGAGGTACGCCAGCGCCTGCCCGGTCTGCACGAGGGCGATCCCGGTGGTCCGCAGCCGGGCCGGCAGCACCGGTCCGGCGAGCGCGATGAGCACCCCGTCGGTGGCCGCGTAGAACGTGCCGTACAGCGCCAGCGTCAGCGCGACGACCGGCCAGCCGTGCACGGGCCCGGACAGCAGCAGGTACGTCCCGCCGAGGGCCAGGTATCCGCCCACCACCACCGGCAGCCGGCCGATCCGGTCGGCCAGCACGCCGAGCGGCGCGGCGAGCAGCAGGTACGCCAGGCTGGTGCCGACCGCGAGCAGCGGGAACCAGCGCAGGGAGAGGTCTTCGCGCCGTTGCAGCAGCAGGTAGACGAAGCCGTCACCGATGGTGGACAGGCCGAGCAGCGCCGCCGCCAGCACGAGCCGGCGGGCCGGCCGGCTGCGCAGCAGTCCGAACGCCTCGCCGACGGAGACCCGGGGGTCGTCCGGCCCGTCGGTCGGCCGCTCCCGGACGAACAGCACGAGCACCACGACGGCCAGGGCGGCGACGCAGAAGCTGGTGACGAAGACCGCGTCGTACGACTGCCCGACGGCCAGCAGGACCGCGAACGCGGCGAGCGGGCCGAGGAACGCGCCGACGCTGTCCATGGCCCGGTGCACCCCGAACGCCCGCCCGAGCGCCTCGGGCGGGGTGGACAGCGTGATCAGCGCGTCCCGGGGGGCGCTGCGGATCCCCTTGCCGAGCCGGTCGACGGCGATGACGGCACCGATCGCCGGCACCGACCGGCCGGCGAGCAGCAGGCCGAGCTTGGCGACCGCGGAGAGCGCGTAGCCGGCGCCGGCGACCAGCTTGCGCCGCCGGAACCGGTCGGCGACGAACCCACCGACGACCCGCAGCAGTGCCGTGGCGCCGGTGTGGACGCCGTCGAGCACACCGAACGCGACAGGGCTCAGGTGCAGTCCCAGCACCAGGTAGAGCGGCAGGACGGCGGCGACCATCTCGGCGGAGACGTCGGTGATCAGGCTGACCGTGCCCAGCGCCACGACGGTGCCGCTGACCGGAGCGAACCGTCTGCGTCGTGGCCCGGGCGGGTCGGTGACAGGTCGGGAGACGGTCGAGAGGTACACGCGCATCTCCTCGGATCGGCGGGCTGACGGTCAGCCATCGTGCGGAACCGGTCCGACCCGCCACAAGGGACGGTGCGTGACGGCCCGGCGTGGGGTGGGTGAACGGACCGCGAACATCGAGGTGTTCGCCTGGCCGGATGCGCTGTTCACCCGCCCGTGACCCGCCGGCCCATCGACCTTCCTACATTCCTTGCGCTTCACACCCGTAGCGAAGGAGTCCTGGATGGACATGCGATTTCCCCGCCCGTCGGTGACCGTGGGGGTGGTCGCGGTGCTGCTCGCCTCGACGGCCGCCGCCGTGGCGACCGGAGCGGGCGCGGCCTCGGCGGCGAGCGCGACATTCGCGCCGGTCGCCGACACCTACGTGCAGAGCGACACGGCGGCCACCAACTACGGCACCTCCCCGCAGATCGTGGCGGACAACTCGCCGGTGCGGCGCTCGTTCCTGCGCTTCACCGTCAGCGGGGTCAGCGGCACGGTGACAAGCGCGAAGCTGCGGCTGCGCACGATCAGCGGCAACGACGGCAGCGACGCCGGTGGCACGTTCCGGCGGATGTCCAACACGACCTGGTCGGAGACCGGCACCACCTGGAGCAACCAGCCGGCCATCGACGGCGCGACACTCGGCTCGCTCGGTGCGGTCAGCGGCGACACCTGGTACGAGGTCGACGTCACCGCCGCGGTCACCGGCAACGGCACGTACAGCTTCGGTGCGACCTCGACCAGCGGCGACGGCGCCTACTACGACACCCGGGAAAGCGGAGCGGACGCGCCGCAACTCGTGGTCACCACCGGGACCACCACACCGCCGTCCGGCGACCCGGTCTTCGTGGGCGCCGGCGACATCGCCAACTCCGGCTCCGGTGACACCGCGACCGCCGCGCTGCTCGACACCATCCCCGGCACCGTCTTCACCACCGGCGACAACGTGTACGACAACGGCACCGCGTCGCAGTTCGCCAGCTACTACGAGCCCACCTGGGGCCGGCACAGGGCCCGCACCCGACCGTCGCCGGGCAACCACGACTACAACACCTCGGGCGCGACCGGCTACTACACCTACTTCGGTACGGCCGCCGGCCCGAGCGGTCGCGGCTACTACTCCTTCGACCTCGGCAACTGGCACATCGTGTCGTTGAACTCCAACATCAGCATGTCCGCCGGGTCGGCGCAGGAGCAGTGGCTGCGCGCCGACCTGGCCGCCAGCGGTAAGCCGTGCACGCTCGCGTACTGGCACCACCCGCTGTTCACGTCCAGCTCCAACCACGCGCCGTCGACGTCGACACGCCCGCTGTACCAGGCGCTCTACGACTACAACGCCGACGTCGTGGTGTGGGGCCACAACCACGTGTACGAGCGGTTCGCCCCGATGAACCCGGCCGGTGCCGCCGACGCCAGCCGGGGCATGCGCAGCTTCGTCGCCGGGATGGGCGGTGCGAGCCACTACGCCTTCGGCACCATCCAGCCCAACAGCGAGGCACGCAACAGCTCGGCGTACGGGGTCCTGAAGTTCACCCTGCACTCCGGCAGCTACGACTGGCAGTTCGTGCCGGTCGCCGGCCAGACGTACAACGACAGCGGCACCGCCGCCTGCCACTGACCGTCTGATGCGACGCGTGCCCCCTGCCCGTACGGCGGGCAGGGGGCACGGACGTCCGGTCGTGATGTCAGCGGGCCGAGCCGGCGCGGCGCTTGTTGTAGACGTCGAAGGCCACGGCGACGAGCAGCACGAGCCCCTTGACCACCGACTGGGTCGACTGGTCGATGCCCATCAACTGCATGCCGTTGCTCATTACCGCCATGATCAGACCACCGACCATCGCGCCGACCACGGTGCCCACGCCGCCGGTGACCGCCGCGCCGCCGATGAACGCCGCGGCGATCGCGTCCAGCTCGAACATGTTGCCGGCCGCCGGCTGTGCGCCGTTCGACCGCGACGAGTAGATGACACCGGCCACCGCCGCCAGGAAGCCCATGTTGACGAACATCCAGAAGTTGACGGTGCGCACCTTCACGCCCGACAGCGCCGCCGCGGAGAGGTTGCCGCCGATCGCGTAGACCTGACGGCCGAAGACGGTGCGCCGGGTGAGCAGGCCGTAGACCAGGACCAGCACCGCCAGGATGATCAGCACGATCGGCAGGCCACGGGCGTGCGCCAACTGCCAGGCGAAGTACATGATGACCGCGCCGACCGCGACGACCCGGGCGACGAACAGCGGGAACGACTCGACGGGCTGCTGGTAGCGGATGCGGGCGACCCGGGTGCGGAACCCGCTCACCGCGTAGCCGGCCACCGCGACGGCGCCGATCAGCAACGTGAAGGCGTCGAAGCCGTTGCCGCCGAGCAGCCCGTTGAGGAAGCCCGCCGCGACGCGCTGGTACTCGGCCGGGAACGGCGACAGCGAGATGTTGTCGAGCACCCGCAGGGTGAGACCCCGGAACAGCAGCATTCCGGCGAGGGTCACGATGAACGCCGGGATACCGGCGTACGCCACCCAGAAACCGTGCCACGCGCCGACCGCCACGCCGACGGCCAGGGCGGCCAGCACGCCGATCCACCACGGGTGCCCCTGCTGGATCACCAGGACGGCGGAGATCGCTCCGGTCAGCGCGACCACCGACCCCACCGACAGGTCGATGTGCCCACCGATGATCAGGATGACCATCCCGATCGCCAGCACCAGGATGTACGAGTACTGAAGGACGATGTTCGTGATGTTGCCGGGGCTCAGTGACACCCCGTCGGTCAGGATCGCGAAGAGCCCCACGATGACGACCAGGGCGACGTAGATCCCGCTCTGCCGCAGGTTGTTCAACACCAGCGCCCGCAGGTCGCTGGTCCCCGTGTGCAGGGCGGCGGCGGGCGTGCTGTCCGAGGGCGTCGGGCGCTCCGCCGGAGGGGTCTTGATGCTGGTCATCCGACGAGCTCCTTGTCCTTGGTCATCAGCTCCATGAGGCTCTCCTGGGTCGCCTCGCCCACCGGCACCTCACCGGTGATCCGGCCGCCGGCGAGGGTGTAGATCCGGTCGCACATCCCGAGCAGCTCCGGCAGCTCCGAGGAGATGACGATCACCGCCTTACCGGCGGCCACCAGCCGATTGATGATCGTGTAGATCTCGTACTTCGCGCCGACGTCGATCCCACGGGTGGGTTCGTCCAGGATCAGCACGTCCGGGTCGGTGAACAGCCACTTCGACAGCACGACCTTCTGCTGGTTGCCGCCGGAGAGCTTGCCGACCACCGCCATCACGCTCGTGGTCCTGATGTTCATCTCCCGCCGGCTCGTCTCGGCGACCTTGATCTCCTCGTTGCCGTTCACCCAGCCCAGCCGGGAGAGCCGGTCCAGAGCGGCGGCCGAGACGTTGCGGCGGACGTCGTCGATCAGGTTGAGGCCGTACCGCTTGCGGTCCTCGGTGACGTACGCGATGCCGTTGTCGATCGCCTCGGCGACGGTACGGGCCTGCACCTCGCGCCCGCGTACGAACAGCCGGCCGCTGATGTCCCGCCCGTACGACCGGCCGAACACGCTCATCGCCAACTCGGTGCGCCCGGCCCCCATGAGACCGGCGATGCCGACGACCTCGCCGGCGCGGACGGACAGGCCGACGCCCTCGACGACCTTGCGGTCCTGCACCGGGTGACGCACCGTCCAGTCCTCGATGCGCAGGATCTCCTCACCGGGGGACGACTCCCGGTCGGGGTAGAAGCTGTCCAGGTCGCGTCCGACCATGCCGCGGATGATCCGCTGCTGGGTCACCTCGCCGGCCTTCATGTCGAGGGTCTCCACCGTGCGCCCGTCCCGGATGACCGTGGTCGAGTCGGCGATGGCGGTGATCTCGTTGAGCTTGTGCGAGATCATGATGCAGGTGATGCCCCGGTCGCGCAGTTGCCGCAGCAGGTCGAGCAGGTGGGCGGAGTCGATGTCGTTGAGGGCGGCGGTCGGCTCGTCGAGGATGAGCAGGCGCACCTTCTTCGACAGCGCCTTGGCGATCTCCACGAGTTGCTGCTTGCCCACACCGAGCTGGATGACCGGGGTCACCGGATTCTCGTGCAGCCCGACGGACTCCAGCAGCTGTGCCGCCTCGGCGTTGGCCCGGTTCCAGTCGATGAGCCCACCGCGACCGCGCCGCTCGTTGCCGAGGAAGATGTTCTCCGCGATCGACAGGTACGGCACCAGGGCCAGCTCCTGGTGGATGATGACGATGCCGTCGGCCTCGCTGTCGCGGATGCCGCGGAACTGCACCGGCTTGCCGTCGAACAGGATCTCGCCGTCGTAGGAGCCGGTCGGGTGGACGCCGGAGAGCACCTTCATCAGGGTGGACTTGCCGGCGCCGTTCTCACCGCAGATGGCGTGGATCTCCCCCCGGCGTACCGAGAGGGTGACGTCCTCGAGCGCGGTCACGCCGGGGAAGGTCTTCGTGATGCGGCGCATCTCGAGGATGGTGTCGTCCATGGTCACTGTCCTCTGTCAGGTCGGACGTGGTACGCCACGGCGTCGGGCCCGGCGTGACCGCCGAGCCCGACGGGTGGCTTACTTCTTGGCCTGACCGGCGGCGACCTCTTCCGCCGTCCAGTAGCCGGAGTCGATCAGCGTAGCCTTGATGTCGTCCTTGTAGACGGTCGCGATCGGCAGCAGGTACGACGGGACGACCTTGACGCCGTTGTCGTACGTCTTCGTGTCGTTGGCCTGCGGCTGCTTCTTCTGCAGGAACGCCTCGGCGGCGTTCACGGCCTGCTCGGCGAGCAGACGGGTGTCCTTGAAGACCGTGGAGTTCTGCACGCCGTCGTTGATCAGCTTGATCGAGGCGATCTCCGCGTCCTGGCCGGTGACCACCGGGATCTTCTTGCTGGCGCTGCCGTAGCCGGCGTTCTGCAGGGCGGTGATGATGCCCCGGGAGATGCCGTCGTACGGCGACAGCACACCGTCGACCTTGGCGCCGTCGTTGTAGCTGGAGGTGAGCAGGTCCTCCATGCGCTTCTGCGCGGCCTCCTGCTGCCACCGCAGGATGGCGACCTGCTCGATCTTGGTCTGACCCGACTTGACCTTCAGCGTGCCGGCGTCGATGAACGGCTTCAGCGTGTCCATCGCGCCGCCGAAGAAGTACTGCGTGTTGTTGTCGTCGAGCGAACCGGCGAACAGCTCGACGTTGAACGGACCCTTGGCCGTGCCCTTCGAGCCGTCCTTGTTCTGCAGGCCGAGACCGACGAGCAGGGAGGTGGCCTGGGCGACGCCGACCTTGTAGTTGTCGAAGCTGACGTAGAAGTCGACGTTCTTGCTGCCGCGGATCAGCCGGTCGTAGGAGATGACCGGAATCTTCGCGTCGGCGGCGGCCTGCAGCTGGCTGTTGAGCGCCGTGCCGTCGATCGCGGCGATGACCAGGACGTCGGCGCCCTGGGTGATCATCTGGTCGACCTGCTGCGACTGGGTGGGGATGTCGTCTCCGGCGTACTGGAGTTCGACCTTGTAGCCCTTGGCCTCAAGCTTCTGCTTCACGGCGTTGCCGTCGGCGATCCACCGCTCGGAGGTCTGGGTCGGCATCGAGACGCCGATGGTCAGGTCTCCGGGCTTGTCCGCGCTCTTGTCGTCACCACTGCCGGCGCCCTCGCCACTGCATGCCGCCAGGCTCAGCGCCAGCACCGCGCCGCCGAGAGCAACCAGGAATCTCCTGCCCACGGACCTCTCCTCTCAGGACTCCCCCGCCGAGTGCCGGGGCCAACTGTCACCTTTCGGGTAGTGTTAGCGCTCACATAGGGGACGTCAACACCTGATCCGAAATACCGGTGTCACGGTCTCGTAACGGAGGCGTCCGCGCAAGTGCGATCGCGGCGCCGACCGGCGGGAAACGCGGCCGGCGCCGGTGCGGGACCCCGGACGGACCGGTGCCCGCGGACGACGTGTCGTCCGCGGGCACCCCGCACCGTCGGCGGTCAGGTGGGTCGTGGCGGCCCGGTCGGCCGGCGGACCCGACCGGCTACCGCCGCGTCCACCGCTGGTTCGCCGCCGCGGTGCAGGTCCAGAGGATCACCGTGGTGCCGTTGGCGGTGCCGTTGTTGTTGACGTCCAGGCAGAGCCCCGACTGCGCGCCGCTGATCGTCCCGTTGGTGTTGATGGTCCACCGCTGGTTGGCCCCACCGTTGCAGTCCCAGATCTGCACCCGGGCGCCCGCCGTGGCGTTCAGCGGCGCGTCCAGGCACTTGCCGAGGGACTGCAGCGTCTGCCCGTTGACTGTCCAACTCTGGTTCGCGGCGCCGTTGCAGTCCCAGATCACCGGCTGGGTGCCGTTCGCCGTGTTGCTGTTCGGTACGTCCAGGCAGCGACCGGAGGCGGCGCTGGCGAGGGCGCTCGACGTGGTCGGCGGCGGGGTCGTGGTGCCGCCACCGCTGACCCGGTACACCACAGTCCCGTGCGCGGGGACGCTGGCGCTGATGGTCCCGCCGCTGGAACTGGTGCCGCCCGTCCACGCGTCGACGAGGGTGAACGACGTGCCGGACTTGCCGACGGCGGCGGCCGTGGTCGAGATCGTCGTCGTCGAGGCGCCCTGGTTGAACAGGGCGACGGCGACGTCACCGTTGGCGAGCCGCTTGGCCAGCACCCGACGCGTGCCGTCGAACGACACCTGCGTCCCCTGCAACCCGAGCGAGTCCTGGTTGATCGCGATCAGGTTGGCGTTCTTGAGGATGGCCTGCGTCGCGGAGTCCATGTTCCGCACGTCGTTGCCGGCGATCAACGGCGACGCCATGATCGCCCACATCGCGAAGTGGCTGCGCATCTCCGTGTCGTTCATGCCGCCACGGCCGATCTCCATCATGTCCGGGTCGTTGAACCCGCCCGGGCGCGCGTAAGACGCCAGCGGAACGGTCACGTCGATGATGTTCTGGATGCCCATCGGGTAGCCGTTGGTCTGCCCGGTGTTCCACGCGTTGGTGATGTCCTCGGTGGTCCGCCACATGTTGGCCACGTCGCCCCAGTTGCGCTGCGGGCCGGTCTTGGCGTGGATGCTGTTGGAGTTGATGCTGTAGACGATCGGCCGGCCGGTGGCGGCCAGCGCGTCACGCATCTTGGCGAAGGTGGTCACCTGGTCGTTGATGCTGCCCTCCGGCGAGCACCAGTCGTACTTGAGGAAGTCCACGCCCCAGGCGGCGAACTGGCGGGCGTCCTGCGCCTCGTGGCCGCGGCTTCCGGTGGCGCCGGGATAGGAGTTGAAGTACTGGGCGCAGGTCTTGTCGACAGGCACCTGGTAGAGGCCGAACTTCAGGCCCCGGGCGTGCAGGTAGTCGCCGAGCGCCTTCATCCCGCTGGGGAACCGGCCCGGGTCGCCCTGGAGGTTGCCGGCGGAGTCCCGGTTGGGGTTGAACCAGCAGTCGTCGACGACGACGTACTGGTAGCCCGCGTCCCGCATTCCGCTGTTGACGATCGCGTCCGCCGACTGGCGGATGAGCGCCTCGTTGATGTTGCAGCCGAACGAGTTCCAGGAGTTCCAACCCATCGGAGGTGTGCGGGCCACCCCGTTGTCCAACGCCTGCGCCGCCGGGGCGCCCAGGCCGACGAGGGCGCCGGCCAGCAGCACTCCCGCCGCCGCTACGCTTGCCCACCGACGACCTCGGGTGATGCGGTTCATCGAGCCTCCTTGCCGGTGGCGCCCGCCTCGCGACCGCGATCACTGACCCGTGGACTGATAGCCGGACACCAATGTTGTTAACGCTAACAGTGACGGCCATCATGTTACGGCGCGATTTCAGGACGTTCAATACCTGCCGCACACCGAATCGTCATACGTCGATCGGCTTGACCGGGCCCCCATCGACCGACGCCATAGCGGCACGACGGCGGGCAACAGGTGCGCGCACCGCCCGCGAACGGTCAGCGACGGGGCGGCGCGACACTGTCGCGGGCGACCAGGGTCGGTGCGATGGTCTGGCGCAACGCCCCGCCGGTGCCCGACTCGATCTGGGTCAGCAGCAGGTGCAGACTCGCCCGCGCCACCGCGTCGAAGTCCGGTCGGACGGTGGTCAGCGGAGGAATGAAGTACGCGGCCTCCGGCACGTCGTCGAAGCCGACGACGCTGATGTCGTCCGGCACCCGCCTGCCGAACTCGTGCAACGCCCGCAGCACGCCCAGTGCGAGATGGTCGTTGGCGGTGAAGACCGCGGTGACCTCCGGCATCCGCGCGAGCATCTGCCCGCAGCGGTAACCTGACGCCGCGGACCAGTCCCCCGGCATCAGCGGCGGCGGGTCCGTACCGGCGGCCAGCAGCGCCTGCCGCCATCCGTCGATGCGCCCGACGCTGTCGAACCAGTCCGACGGCCCGGAGACGTGCCAGACGGTGCGGTGCCCCGCGTCGAGCAGATGTTGCGTCGCCGCCCGGGCGCCCGCCACCTGGTCGACGGTCACCAGCGGCACCGGCCGGCTCGGATCGCCGTCGACGGTCACCAGCGGGACGTCCTTGGGCAGGCGCTCCAGCGCCTCACCGGCCGACTCGACGGGCGCGATGACGACGATGCCGGCGACCCGGTGCGACAGGTGCCGCTCGACGGCCGCCGAGATGGACCTGTGGTCCAGGTTGCGGACACTTCCCACGCTGACCGCGAAGCCCTCCGCCGCGGCGGTCTGCTCCAACGCGGCAAGCAGTGACGCCGGACCATAGAGCGTCGTGTTCTGGGCGACCACACCGATGACCTGCGACCGGCCGGTCACCAGCGCGCGTGCCGCGCCGTTCGGGCGGTAACCGAGCTCGGCGATCGCCGCGCGCACCCGCAGCCGGGTCTGCTCGCGGACGTTGGGGTGCCCGTTGAGCACCCGCGACACCGTCTGATGGGAGACACCGGCGAGACGAGCAACGTCCGTCATCGCGGGACCGTGGACGGCCATTTAACTCCCCCCGCTACATCTCCGGTCCGCAGCCCGTCGACGTCGACTGGAGCAGCCCGGCCCGATCCCCTCGCTCAGCCACCACGCCGGTGCTGAATCCCAGGTGACCAGCGCTGGATCGCCGACAGTCTACGCCAGCGAAGGCCTCCGACACGGTTCGGCCTTGCGGTGCGGATCGAAGGTCCGAGCTGGCCGAGCGCCGCACTTCCCCGTCTCCCACACGGCCTCCGTCGTCGCGCGCCGGACGGAGAACCGTCGCCGGCCCGCTCCACACCCCCGCAGAGGGCGTGGAGCAGGCCGGCGACGGTCTGACGCGGTGCCGTGGACCGCACCCGGTGGACGGACGCAGGGCCGACCGTCCACCGGCCGTCCGATCAGCGTGTGACTGGTGTCACGGTGTCGTCAGGTCGAATCGGCGCACCGTGACCGCCCCACCGAGCGACTGGGTGGCGTGGTTGAAGATGGCGAACCGGTAGCCCATGAAGAACTGCCAGTTGTTCGCCAGGGTCAATGCGTTGCCGAACGACGTGAAGTTGACCCCGTCGGTGCTGTACGAGAAACGGGCCTGCCGGCCGGAGCCGGGTCTGATGTCGGCGTTGGCCCGCAACCAGATCCGGCCACCGGAGACGGCGGTGCTCGCCACCTCGCTACCGGTGCTCGTGGTGTTCCAACTGCCGTCCATCGTCAGGCCGTTCTGCATGACCAGCCGGGTGGACCCGTTGTCCCGCCGGACCCCGATCCAGGCCGACGAGTTGCGCAGCACCGCCAGGCCGGTGCGGTCACCGTCGCGCATGGTGGAGTAGTCCAACTCGATGGTGGCGGTCGAGGTGGGGCCCTGGATGCGGTGGGTCAACGTGTTGCGCGCCTTGTACAGGTCGCCGGTGACGGTGGCGGTCTGCAGGTTGAGCCCGTTGTTGACCGACCACTTGCTGTTGTCGGGGTTGTGGTTCCACTCCCACTGCGGGCCGAGCGTGGTGCCGGCGAACGTGTCGCTGCCGGTGAGTGGCTTCACCGCGCGCGGTGGCGCGGGCAGGTTCGGCTTCGGGTACGAGGTGCCCCACGTGCCGTTGACCGTCTGGAGGACGGGCCAACCGTCGCCGGTCCAGGTGATCGGTGCCATGGCCGGCATCCGACCACCGGGGTACGCGTCGACGAAGGACATGTAGTACCAGTCGCCGTTCTGCGTCTGCACCAGCCCGCCCTGGTGCGGCACACCGCCGCCGGAGATCGGGCCGGGCAGGTTGAGCAGCACCTGACGCTGCTCGTACGGGCCGAAGGGACCGTTCGTCGACTTCAGCACGTACTGGCCGTTGGCCGGGCGGGTGAGCCAGATGTAGTAGGCGCCGTTGCGCTTGTAGAACCGGGCACCCTCCAGCGTCCCGATGCTCGACGGCGTCTGGTACACCTGCTGGGCGCGGACCTGCGACTTCCCGTCGGCGGACAGCTGCGCCACGCTGATGGTGCTGTTGCCGTACGCCACGTACATGGTGTCGTTGTCGTCGATCAGCATCCCGGCGTCGTAGTAGCAGTTGGGGATGGTGGTGTGCTTGCTCCACGTGCCGTCGACGGCGGACGCGGTGTAGATGTGGGTCTGCGCGAAGTCGATGCACCCGGCCCAGTAGTACGTCTTGTTGCTCGGCCGGTAGTTCAGCGTCGACGCCCAGATCCCGTCGACGTACGCGTTGCCATCGCTCATGTCGTACTTCGACCCGAAGTCCAGTCGGGGTACGGAGTGCCCGGCGAACTCCCAGTTCACCAGGTCGTACGAGCGCAGCACCGGGGCGCCCGGCGAGTAGTGCATGGTCGACGCCGACATGTAGTAGGCGTTGTCCACCCGGATGATGTCGACGTCGGCGAAGTCCTGCCAGATGACCGGGTTCGTGTAGGTGCCGCCCGTGGGCGGCGGGTTGCCGCCGCCGACCGGGACGAGCTGCCACTGCTGGTTGCTGCCGCCCCAGTCGTCGTACTGCACGATGTTGCCGCCGTCGGCGGTCGAGGCGCCCTGCACCTCCATCGCCTTGTTGCTGTTCCGGTTGATCAACCGGATGTAGCCGCTGTCCGAGTCGGCCAGCCGGAACTGCTGGTTGGTCCCGTTGCCGTCCGCCCACTGCACGATCGAGGCGCCGTTCGCGGTGGAGAAGTTGTAGACGTCGAGCACCTTGCCCGAGTGCCGCGACTTGAGCCGGTAGTAGCCACCACCGGAGTCGACGAACTGCCACTGCTGCCAGGCGCCGTCGTTGCGCGCCCACTGGGTGATCCGCGCGCCGTCGTTGGTTGCCTGGTTGTACACGTCCAGGGCCTTGCCGCTGTTGCGGTTGACCAGCACGTACCACGCGTTGGTGTCCACCGTCGCCGCCGACGCGGCGGTCGGCGCGACGGCCGCGACCGCGCCACCGACCAGCACCGCCACCGCGGCGGCCACGAGCCGCGACATCCACCCGCGCCGGTGTGGCGCACCCCGGGGAACCCGACCGATGGAAAGCATGATCCTCCTCTGCTGACGCGAACCGAGCGGTCTGGGTCGGCGTCCGCGGCACCGGGCGGGGCACCGAGCTGACCGCGACCCGATCATGTGATCGCTAACACGGCTCGCCCGACGGCTGCGGCATCCTCCTGCCGGAACCGGGAGGCGAGGACCCATGCCGGCCCGGCCAACCGAAAGACATCGACCATCTTGGCTATAGACTGTGAGCGATAACATGCTTGTAGTCAAGGCGTAACACCCGCGACCCGCCGGCCTGCCAGGTGTGCGAACGGGTGTGGCCCGCCCCGGCCCGCAGGCAGGGACGGGCCACCCGTCAGAGAAGGCGCTCGGAGCGCGTCGGTCAGAAGCCGCGTGCCAGCCGGTAGTAGGCCTGGTTCCAGCGGATCTCGTCGGCGAAGCGGCGGGGCTGCGTGTCGGCGTCGATGACCACCAGCTCGGTACGGCTCATCTCGGCCAGGTCGTGCAGCTCCTCCACCCCCACCGCCTGCGACAGCACGGTGTGGTGCGGCGCGCCAGCGGTGATCCACGACTCCGCCGACACCGGCAGGTCCGGTCGCGGACGCCAGACGGCGCGGGCCACCGGCAGCCGGCGCAGGGGCTGCGGCGGAGTGACCACGTCGATCTCGTTGGCGACGAGCCGGAAGCGCTCCCCCATGTCGGCCAGGCCGAGCACCACGGCCGGACCGGGCGCGGCGTCGAAGACCAACCGGACCGGGTCCTCCCGCCCGCCGATGCTCAGCGGGTGGATCTCCACGTTCGGCACGCCGGACGCGATGGTCGGGCAGACCTCCAGCATGTGGGCGCCGAGCACCAGCTCCTCGCCGGGGGTCAGGTCGTAGGTGTAGTCCTCCATGAACGACGTACCGCCGTCCACCCCCACCGACATCGCCTTGATGGTGTGCACCAGCACCGAGGTCTTCCAGTCGCCCTCACCACCGAAGCCGTAGCCGTCGGCCATCAACCGCTGCACCGCGATCCCGGGCAGCTGACGCAGACCACCCAGGTCCTCGAAGTTCGTCGTGAACGCCCGGAACCCGCCCTCGTCCAGGAAGGCGCGCATGCCCAGCTCCAGGCGGGCCGCGTAGCGCAGGGAGTCGTGCTGCGCGCCCCCGGCGACCAGACTAGCCACCACGCGGTAGGTGTCCTCGTACTCCTTGACGAGGTCGTCGACCTGCGCGTCGGTGACCTCACCGACGACCTTGACCAGGTCGTTGACGCCGTACGTGTTGACCGACACCCCGAAGCGCAGCTCCGCCTCGACCTTGTCGCCCTCGGTCACCGCGACGTCGCGCATGTTGTCGCCGAACCGGGCCAGCCGCAGCGACCGCATCGCCGACCAGCCGAGCGCCGCGCGGGCCCACGCCCCGACCCGGGCGCTCACCCGCGGGTCGCTGACGTGCCCGGCCACCGTCTTGCGGGCCACACCGAGCCGGGTCTGGATGTACCCGAACTCGCGGTCGCCGTGCGCCGCCTGGTTCAGGTTCATGAAGTCCATGTCGATGTCGTTCCACGGCAGCAGGACGTTGGCCTGGGTGTGCAGGTGCAGCAGCGGCGTCTGCAACGCGTCCAGACCGGCGATCCACATCTTCGCCGGAGAGAAGGTGTGCATCCACGCGATGACCCCGATGGCGCCCTGCGCGGCGGCGTCCCGGCAGACCTGGAGGATCTCACCGCTGTTGGTCAGGACGGGCTTCCAGACCACCCGGGCGGGAATCTGCGGCGAGTCGTCGAGCGCGGCCGCGATCTGCCGGGACTGCTCGGCGACCTGCCGGAGCGTCTCCTCGCCGTACATGCCTTGGCTGCCGGTGAGGAACCAGATCTCGGGTGCGGTGTGTGGTGCCATGGAGTTGCCTTCCGCGAGAGGGGCGGTCACTTGTAACGGATTCCGATGAGGCGCTGGAGGAGGATGAACGCGAAGAGCAGACCGCCGATCACGATCTTGGTCCACCAGGAGTTGAGACTCCCGTCGAAGGTGATGAGGGTCTGGATCACGCCCAGGACCAGGACGCCGAGCACCGTGCCGAAGACGTAACCCGCGCCGCCGGTGAGGACCGTGCCACCGATGACGACGGCGGCGATGACGTCCAGCTCCATGCCGACGGCGATCAGTGGCGCGCCGGAGAGGGTGTAGAACGACAGCAGGATCCCGCCGATCGCCGAGCACAGACCGCTGATGGTGTAGACCGCGATCCGGGTCCGCCCCACCGGCAGACCCATCAGCAGGGCCGACTGGGGGTTGCCGCCGATGGCGTACACGTTGCGACCCAGCCGGGTGTAGGCGAGCGTGTACGCGGCCACGGCGACCACCACGAAGGCGATCAGCACGCTGATCGAGACGAAGTTCCCCCGCGGGTCGCCGATCCGCTCCTGCGACATCCTGGTCCAGAACCCGTCGGTGATCGGGATGGACGAACCGGAGATGAACGTGCACATGCCCCGGGCGAAGAACATCCCGGCGAGCGTGACGATGAACGGCTGGATCTCGAAGAAGTGGATGGCGCAGCCCATCAGCAGACCGAGCGTCGGGCCGATGAGCAGGGCGATGACGAGCACCAGCGCCGCCGGCAGTCCCTCCTGGAGCAGCCACGCCGAGACCATCGCCGTCATGGCGACGACGGACCCGACCGACAGGTCGATGCCGCCGGTGAGGATCACGAAGGTCATCCCGATCGCGACGACGAGCAGGAAGCCGTTGTCGATGAAGACGTTGAAGATGACCTGGACGTTCGAGAACGCCGTGTACTGGGACACGCCGATGCCGTACATGACCAGCAGGAGGGCGAGCGTGGCCAGGACCGGAATCTGCCGCCTGGGCAGCCGGAACCGGGCACGGCCGGCGGTGAGCGATCCAGTGGTCATGCCGGCACCTGCTCCTTCGGCTTGTCGGCGATGGTGGGCGGCGGCGCAGCGGTGCGCCGACGCCTGGCGAACCGGGCCCGGAATGCCGGCGCCTGGATGAGGCAGACCGCGATGACGACGACCGCCTTGAACAGCAGCGAGGTCTGCGGCGAGATGTCCATGGCGTACACCGTGGTGGTCAGGGTCTGGATGATCAGCGCGCCGAGGATCGTGCCGCTGAGGAAGAACCGGCCACCGGCCAGGGACGTACCGCCGATGACGACCGCGAGGATGGCGTCCAGCTCCACCCAGAGGCCGGCCGCGTTGCCGTCGGCGCTGGAGACGTTGGCCGTCATCATGAAACCCGCGATCGCGGCGCACGCCGCGCTGATCACGTACGCGAGGAAGATGACCCGGCCGGACTTGATGCCGGCGAGCCGGCTGGCCACGGCGTTGCCACCCACCGACTCGATGATCATGCCGAGCGCGGTACGACGCGTGAACGCGGCGACGAGCAGGGCCGCGGCGAGCGCGATGAAGATGGCCAGCGGCAGGGTCAGCGCGTGGCCCAGGCCGATCGCCCGGTACGGCTCGGAGTTGATGGTGATGATCTGACCCTCGGTGATCAGCTGGGCGAGGCCCCGGCCGGCCACCATCAGGATCAACGTCGCGATGATCGGCTGGATACCGATCACGGCCACCAGCACCCCGTTCCAGGCGCCGAGCACCAGCGAGACGCCGAACGCCAACGCCAGGGCGGTCAGCACCACGGCGAAGCTGTTCTGGTCGGGCTGCTTGCTGATGTACATGCAGGCGATCGCGCCGCTGATCGCGCAGAGCGAGCCGACCGACAGGTCGATGCCGCCGGTCGAGATGACCAGGGTCATGCCCAGCGCGACCAGGATCAGGGGTGCGCTCAGCCGCAGGATGTCGATCGGAGTGCCGTACAGGTGCCCGTCCTTGAGCTCGATGGACAGGAACCCGGGCCGGTAGATCGTGTTCGCGGCGAGCATCACGACCAGCACGGCGGCGGGCCAGAACAGCCGGTGACCGATCATCGCCCGGTAACGGCTCGTGGTGTCGTTCATCGGTCTGCCTCCTCCCGGTGGGAACCACTGGCGATGGTCTGCATGATGCGGTCGGCGTCCAGGTCCTCGTCGTTGGCGAGCTGCGCGACCATCTGCCGGTCGCGCATGACCGCCACCTTGTGGCTGAGGCGCAGCACCTCCTCCAGCTCGGCGGAGATGAACAGCACCGCCATCCCGCCGTCGGACAACTGCGTCACGAGCCGCTGGATCTCGGTCTTCGCGCCGATGTCGATGCCCCGGGTCGGCTCGTCCAGGATCAGCAGCCGCGGCTCGGTGATCAGCCACCGGGCCAGGAGCACCTTCTGCTGGTTGCCGCCGGAGAGGTTGCGGACCGGCACCTCCGGGTCCGCCGGACGGATGTTGAGGGCCTTGACGTACTTGTCGACAAGCTCGTCCTGGCGGCGACGCGGGACGGGCCGTACCCAGCCACGGGCCGCCTGCATGGCGAGGATCATGTTCTCGCGGACCGACAGGTCGGCCACGATGCCCTCCGCGCGGCGGTTCTCGGAACAGAAACCGACGCCGTGGTCGATGGCCTGGGCGGGCGTACGCAGGCTACTGGACGTGCCGTCCACGGTGACCTGACCGCCGTCGGCCCGGTCGGCGCCGAACAACAACCGTGCGACCTCGGTACGCCCCGAGCCCAGCAGGCCGGCCAGGCCCACCACCTCGCCGGCGTGGATGGTCAGGCTGAACGGCTCCACCGCGCCAGCCCGGCCGAAGTCCGACACCGCCACCAGGGGGGTGCCCTCCTCCAGCGCGGCCAGGTCCCGCCGGGAGTGCTCCTCGATGCCCTCCAGGACGTCGAGTTCCTTGCCGATCATCTTCTCGACCAGGGAGAGCTGCGGCAGCTCGGCGGTCGGGAACTCGCCGACCAGCCCGCCGTTGCGCAGCACGGTGATGCGGTCCGCGATCTCGTAGACCTGGTCCAGGAAGTGCGTCACGAACAGGATGGCGATGCCCTCGTCCCGCAGCTGCCGCATGATGCGGAACAGCTGGGCCACCTCACCGGCGTCCAGGCTGGAGGTCGGCTCGTCCAGGATCAGCACCCGGGCCTGGATGTCGATGGCGCGGGCGATGGCGACCATCTGCTGGATCGCGAGGGAGTACGAGCCGAGCGGCGCGCTGACGTCCAGGTCGAGGTCGAGGCGGGCCAGGAGGGCTCGGGCGCGGCGTCGGACCTCCCCCCAGCGCACGGCGCCGAGGAACCGGGGTTCGCGGCCGATGAAGATGTTCTCCGCCACCGAGAGGTTGGTGCAGAGGTTGACCTCCTGGAAGACCGTGCTCACCCCGGCGGCGGTGGCCTGCATCGGCCCGCTGAACGACACCGGCTCGCCGTCGAGGGTGACCGTGCCCGCGTCGGTGTCGTAGACGCCGGTCAGCACCTTGATGAGGGTCGACTTGCCGGCGCCGTTCTCGCCCATCAGGGCGTGCACCTCGCCGGGGAAGAGCCGGAAGTTGACGTCGTGGAGTGCGCGCACCCCGGGGAAGGACTTGCTGATCCCGGTCATCGTCAGGACCGGACGGCTATCCGTCATCCCATCAGACCTCTTCTGGGTTGTCGACGCGGAAGGCCGCTGCGCTCCCGTGCGCCCGCCCGGTCGTCCCTGCGGATCGTCCGGGCGGGCGGGGTACGGGATGGTCGCGGGCCATGCCCGGTCCGTTGCGAAAGGGGGGACACGGCGGGGCCGCCACGCGAGCGCGGCGACCCCGACGTCGATCAGTACTTGCGGTTGGGCAGTGCTTCCTTCGCCTGCTCCTGGGTGAAGGTGGTCTCCTCGGTCTCGATCCGAGGCGGCACCTCCTCGCCGGCGTGGACCTTCTTGGCCAGGTCCATCAGCTGTGGGCCGAGCAGCGGGCTGCACTCCGCGATGAAGTTGAACTTCCCGTCGGCGAGCGCCTGCATGCCGTCCTTGACAGCGTCGACAGTGATGATGGTGATGTCCTTGCCGGGCACCTTGCCGGCGGCGGTGATCGCCTCGAGAGCACCCAGGCCCATGTCGTCGTTGTGCGCGAACAGCACGTCGATCTTCGGGTTGGCCTTGAGGAACTGCTCCATGACCTGCTTGCCACCCGCCCGGGTGAAGTCACCCGGCTGGGAAGCGATGATCTTCAGGTTCGGGTTGGCGGCGATCGCCTCGCCGAAGCCCTTCTTGCGGTCGTTCGCCGGCGCGGCGCCGGTGTTGCCCTGGAGCTCCACGATGTTCACCGGGCCGGAGGCGGTCTTCTTCTGCTCGACCAGCCACTCACCGGCGAGCCGGCCCTCCTTGACGAAGTCCGAGCCGAGGAACGTCTTGTACAGGCTCTTGTCGGCCGAGTCGACCGAGCGGTCGGTCAGGATGACCGGGATGCCGGCGTCCTTGGCCTCCTTGAGTACGGTGTCCCAGCCGGACTCGACCACCGGCGAGAAGGCGATCACGTCCACCTTCTGCTGGATGTAGTTGCGGATCGCCTTGATCTGGTTTTCCTGCTTCTGCTGCGCGTCGTCGAACTTCAGTTCGACGCCGGCGGCGGCCGCGGACTCCTTGATCGAGGTGGTGTTCGCCGTCCGCCACCCGCTCTCAGCACCGACCTGGGAGAAGCCCATCGTGATCTTGCCGTCGTCCTTGGACCCGCCGCCGCCGGTGTCGCTGTTGCCGCAGGCCGCCACGCCGCCGACGAGCAGCACGCTGGCGAGGACCGCGATGGCGCGCTGCGTTCGCAACTTTCTCATCAGTTCTCCTTGGCTGGGTGTGGTGGGTGACCGCGCCCACCGCCGAGGTGCGCGAGCGGCGTACGCGGGTGGTGCGTGCTGGTGCGTCGTGGTGCAGACCGACGGGGTCCCGGATGACCGATGGACGGTCAGGAACCCGCCGGTGCGACTGGTTGTTGGCCGTAGACGTTCTGGTAGCGGTCGTAGAGGGCGTCGATGTCGGCCTGCGCCATCGGCACCGGTCGACCGAGCGTGCGGGCGAGGTGCGCGGTACGGGCCACGTCCTCGCACATGACCGCCGCCTTGACCGCCGCGCGGGCGTCCCGGCCGATGGTGAAGACACCGTGGTTGCGCATCAGCACCGCGGGTGAGCGGTGCCCGGCGAGCGTGGCGACGATGCCCTTGCCGATGTCGTCGCCGCCGATCAACGCGAACGGGCCGATCGGGATCTCCCCGCCGAACTCGTCGGCCTGCGCGGTGAGGTGGCACGGGATCGACTCGCCGCACGCCGCCCAGGCGGTGGCGTACGAGCTGTGCGTGTGCACGACCCCGCCGACCTCCGGCATGGCGCGGTAGACGTAGGCGTGTGCGGCGGTGTCGCTGGACGGGGCGAAGTCCCCCTCGACGAGGACACCGTCGAGGTCGCACACCACCATCGTGTCCGCGGTGAGGTCGTCGTAGCTCACCCCGCTCGGCTTGATCACCATGAGGTCGTGGCCGGGGACCCGCGCGGACACGTTCCCGGACGTCCAGGCGACCAGGTCGTACCGGGTCAACTCGGCGTGCAGGCGGGCGACGGTCTCGCGCAGCGCGACGATCTGTCGGTTCGCCTCGGCGTTCATGCGACCACCTCCAGCGTGGTCTCGTGCGCGGCGGCGGTCTCGACCGCCGCGTTCCGGATCGCCCGCAGGCGGAGCATAACGTCGTCGCCACCGCGTCCAAAGTGGTCGTGCAGCGCCCGGTACTCGGCGTAGAGGGCGTCGTAGGCGCGGGCCCGGTCCGGGTCCGGCCGGTAGACGGCCTCGTGCACCCGGCCCATCGCCTGCGAGGCCTCGTGGATCGAGGGGTACTCGCCGGCGGCGACGGCGGCGTGGATCGCCGACCCGAGAGCCGGCCCCTGCGCGGAGGCGATGATGTTCAGCGGCCGCCTGGTCACGTCGGCGTAGATCTGCATCAGCAGCGCGTTGTTGGTCAGACCTCCGGCGATCACCAGGTCGTTCACGGCGACCCCGGCCTCGACGAACGCCTCGATGATCATCCGGGTGCCGAAGGCGGTGGACTCCAGCAGTGCCCGGTAGACGTCCTGCGGCCTGGTGGCCAGGGTCATGCCGACGATCATCCCGCTGAGGTCGTGGTTGACCAGGAGGGACCGGTTCCCGTTCCACCAGTCCAGTGCGATCAGACCGTGCGCGCCGACCTGCTGACTCGCGGCCAGCTCGGTGAGGCGTTCGTGCGAGTCGACGCCGGCCGGGGCCGCGTGCTCGACGAACCAGCCGAAGATGTCACCGACGCCGCTCTGGCCGGCCTCGTAACCCCAGGCGCCGGGGCTGATGCCGCCGTCGACGACGCCGCACATCCCAGCCACCTCCGCGACCTGGGCGCCATTGACCACGTGACAGGTGGACGTACCCATGATGGCGACGAGCCGGCCGGGCTCCACTGCCTGCGCGGAGGCCGCCGTGACGTGCGCGTCGACGTTGCCGACGGCCACCGCGATCCCCTGCGGCAGGCCGGTCCACGCGGCGGCCTCGTCGGTGAGCGCGCCGGCGCGCTCACCGAGGGGCAGCAGCGGACCGTCCAACTTGGTCACGAAGTCGCCGAAGTCCGGGTTGAGCGCGGTCAGGAAAGCCTCGGAGGGGTAGCTTCCGTCCTGGCGGATGCCCTTGTAACCGGCCGTGCAGACGTTGCGGGTCTCGACGCCGCAGAGCTGCCAGACGATCCAGTCGGCCGCCTCGACGAAGCGCTCGGCGCGGCGGTAGACCTCCGGGTCCTCCTCCAGCATCTGGAGACCCTTGGCGAACTGCCACTCGGCGGAGATCTTGCCGCCGTACCGGCCGATCCACGGCTCCGCCCGCTCGTGGGCGAGCGCGTTGATGCGGTCGGCGTGCGGCTGTGCGGCGTGGTGCTTCCACAGCTTCACCCAGGCGTGTGGCCGGTCGCGCAGCTCGGCGGTCTCGCACAGTGGAGTGCCGTCCGCGAGGGTCGGCAGCACCGTGCAGGCGGTGAAGTCGATGCCGATGCCGACCACGGCCGCGGGGTCCACCCCCGCCGCGGACACCGCCGCCGGAACGGCGTACCGCAGCACGTCGCGGTAGTCCTCGGGGTTCTGCAGGGCCCAGTCCGGGGGGAGTTGCCGACCTCCCGGAAGCGCCGCGCTGATGACTCCGTCGCCGTACTCGTGCACCGCGGTCCCCAGTTCGGCACCATCACCGACGCGAACCACCAGAGCTCGTCCGGACAGGGTGCCGAAGTCGACACCGACGACGTAGCGGTCGTCAGCTCCGTCCACACGGATCATGTTCACCTCCACCGTTAACGGGGATAGTGTTAACGCTCACATCCAGACTCGTCAAGACATCTGACCGCAACAGCTACGTAACGGAACGCCGACGCCGGTCCGACTCGGGCGGGTCGATATCGAACGGCGCAAACCGCGCTATCCGGCCTCCGGGCGTGGCACGCCGTGACGGCGGCGGGTGACGGACGATCGGCGACGGCCCCGGCCCCGTCGACGTGCCGGTCGACCGGCCCGGGGGCCACGCGACGACCGTCCCGCCGCGACCGCCGACCCTCGATCGTCATGTCAGCGATAACATCATCGGACCACTCCGCTCGCCGGGCCGGATCGACGGAACATCGCCCGGCGGCCACCGGGCTCGGGAGCGAGCGCCGCAGACCGCCGGATCCGCGCGGCACCGTCGGATGCTCGAGTGGTGTTATCGATAACATTCGACGTTTCGCGCGACGCCACGCCGGGGACCCCGCGCGACAGGGACACTGACAAGCGACGGCCCGGCCTCCCCGGCCGGGCCGTCGACGGTTCGCGGTCGCCGCGCGTCGGTCGCCTGTCGGATCAGGCGGCCCGACTGCGGTTGTACAGGGCCTTGGCCCAGAGGAAGCAGAGCACGGTGATGACGGCGCACCAGGCGACCGCCAGGATCGCGTCGGCGCCGATCCCGGTGCCGAAGAGCAGGCCCCGGAGGGTCTCCATGACGGGCGTGAACGGCTGGTAGTCGGCGAACCACCGCACCGCCGTCGGCATCGAGTCGGTGGGTACGAACCCGCTGCCGAGGAACGGCAGGAGCACCAGCGGCATCGGCAGGTTGCTCGCCGTCTCGACGCTCTCGCTCACCAGGCCGAGGGCGACCGACAGCCAGGTGACCGCCACGGTGATCATGGTGAGGACGCCGAACACGGCGAGCCACTCGAGCGCGGTGGCGGTGGGTCGGAACCCGACGAGCAGCGCCACGGCGGTGACGGCCGCGATGCTGAGCATCGTCTGGATCACGCTGCCCAGCACGTGACCGGTGAGGACCGACGGCCGGAAGATCGCCATCGTACGGAAGCGGGCGATGATCCCCTCGGTCATGTCCATGGCCACCGAGATCGCGGTGCCCTGCGCCGCGCTGGCCACGGTGATGAGCAGGATGCCGGGCGTGACGTAGTTGGCGTAGTCACCGCGGTCACCGGCGGGTCCGAGGCCGGCGCCGAGCGTGCCGCCGAAGACGTAGACGAAGAGCAGCAGGATGATCACCGGTACGCCGATGAGCAGGAGTGTCAACGAGGGGTAGCGCCGCATGTGCAGGAGGTTGCGTCGCAGCATCGTGCCCGAGTCGCGGACAGCGAGGGTGAGGGTGCTCATCGCGCCATGGCCCTTTCGTGGTCGGGTTGGCCGGTCAGGGTGAGGAAGACGTCGTCGAGGTCGGGGGTGTGCACCGCGAGACCGGCCACGCTGATCGAGGCACGGTCGAGCTGGTCGAGCAGGGAGCGCAGCGACCCGACCCCGCCGTCGCTGGGCACCTGGAGGGTGAGCGCCGCCTCGTCACGGGTGGACGCGGCGAGGGTGCGCGCCGCCGCGTCGAGCCCCGCCTGGTCGGCGAACTGGAGCACGACGTGGCCGCCGGGGATGAGCCGCTTGAGCTCGCGTGGCGTGCCCTCGGCGATCAGCCGGCCGTGGTCGAGGAAGGCGACCCGGTCGGCGAGCTGGTCGGCCTCCTCCAGGTACTGCGTGGTGAGCAGGATGGTGACGCCGCCGGCGACGAGATCGCGGATGATCTGCCACATGGCGCGGCGGCTGCGCGGGTCGAGGCCTGTCGTCGGCTCGTCGAGGAAGATGACGCGGGGCTGGCCGACCAGCGTCATCGCCAGGTCGAGCCGCCGGCGCAGACCCCCGGAGTACGTCGACGCCGGCTTGCCCGCCACGTCGACGAGGTCGAACCGGACGAGCAGGTCGTCGACGCGTCGGTGGCCGGCCGACCGGTCCAGGTGGCACAGGTCGGCCATGAGGCGCAGGTTCTCCCGCCCGGTGAGCAGGTTGTCCACGGCCGAGAACTGGCCGGTCACGCCGATCACGGCGCGTACGGCGTCGGCCTGCCGGCCCAGGTCGTGACCGGCGATGCGGGCCTCGCCACCGTCGGCGTCGATCAGGGTGGACAGGATCCGCACGGTGGTGGTCTTGCCGGCGCCGTTGGGGCCGAGCAGCGCGAAGATCGTCCCCGCCGCGATCTCCAGGTCGATGCCGTCGAGCACCACCTTGTCCCCGTAGGACTTTCGTAGACCGGTCGCGCTGATCGCGGATGGTTGGGAGCTGGTCATGGGTTGCCTCGATTCGTGGAGGTGGATCAGGCGCGGCGGATCGTGATGTCGCCGTAGGGAGTGTTCGCCCGGACCTCGACCGTCTCGTCGGTCTGCGCCGGGCTGTCGGTCGTCTCGAGCGCGTTGTGCACGCGGCCGTGTCGGGAGCTGACGTCGAGCCAGGCCGCGGTGCCGCGCCGGACGCCGACCTCGATCGCGCCGTAGGAGGTCTGCAACTCGATCGATCCGCGTACGACCCGGCCCAGCCGCACGTTGCCGTAGGCGGTACGGGCGTTCACCGAGGCCATCGACGCGTCGACGGTGATGTCGCCGTAGGCGGTGTTGATCCGCGTGTCACCGCCGCTCTGGCCGATCCAGCAGTCGCCCGAGGAGTTCTTGATCTCGGCGGTGCCGTCGACCGCACCGATGCGGACCTTTCCGGAGGACGCCTTCACCCGGGCGGAGCCGGCGACGCGTTCGACGACGATCTCGCCGTGGCTGCTGTCGATGTCGAGCGGCCCGGTCTCGTCGAGCCGGATGCCGCTGCTGGTCTTGATGCGGCAGTCGCCGAGCCGACCCTCGCAGCGGAACGCCGCCCAGGACGCCTCGGCGTGCAGCCGGGACCCGCTGGGCACCTCGATCAGGACGTCGACCGACGGGCCGGCGCCGAAGCCGTAGCGGCGCCAACTCTTGGGCACCCTGATCAGCAGTTTCCCGGCGGCGAACTCGACGGTTGTCTGCTCGGCCGCGCTCACGTCGGCCTTGCTCGACGGGTCCCGGGGTCGCACCTGGACCACCGTGTCGGTGCGGTCGGTGGCGGCGATCCAGGCGTCCCCGACCGGCATCTCGATCTGGACGGAAATGGGCTCTGGCGTCTCGAAAACAGGCATGGTCGTCTCCCGGACGGTGGTCGGTGGAGGTCACCGCCCGTGGGCGGCGATGAGGATGAAGGGGGTACGGGGTCAGCGCGCCCAACCGGTGAAGTGCTGGCCGGAGCGGGGCGGCTCCATTCGGCGGGGTGGCTGCCGATCCGTGCCGCCGGCCCCGATCGCGCCGGCGACCGCTCGCACCAACCAGGCGTTCACCGACAGTCCGGCCCGGCTGGCCGCCTCGTCGACGCTGGCCTTCAGATGGTCGGGGAGGCGGAGGTTGATCCGTGACGTACCGCCGTCGTCGCCCTCGGGCGGGAGCAGCGGCGTCGGCATCGGGGGTGGTTGGCTCACCTCGCCCGCCGGGTCGGCCGGCGGGTTGGCGGGTGTCACCACGAAGTCGGGTTCGCGTCCGCGCAGTCGGACGTGCACCGACCCCGGGGCGAGCTCCCGGGTGATCTCGTCGGCGGCGTCGGACAGCGCCTCGAGCAGCGTGAGACGGGTCGCCGCCTCCAACTGGGTGAAGAGCCTCTCGGCCAACACCCGCGCCTCCGGATCGACACCCTCCGCCGCAACGGCGAATTCGCTTCGCAGGTTCTCGACGTACGACCTCAGCTCCATGGCACCATCATGGCACCACTTTGGCTCAGAGTGCAACACATATGGCGCAGTCTGCCGCCATCGGTGACGCCACACGTCAACGGCCCCGGGTGGGGGCGGGTGGCCGGAGATCACCGAAGGCGCGCCGGACCAGGGAGTTCGCGGCCTCCTGGGTCAGCCCGGTGCCGACCAGGAGATCGCTGACGGTCGTCCGGACCTGGGCAACCACGACGGCACCGGAGAAACCGACACCCGTGCGGTACGCCTCACCCGCCGCACCGACAGCCCGCACCGCCTGCTCCCGCGCCCGGGTCGGCTCCTTGCCGGCGGCGAACTGCCGCTTGAGCACCCGGACCGTCTCGGCCAGGTCGGCGACCGCCCGTGGCATCGGCTCCGGGACCGGCTCGCCGTCCTCGATCAGCGTCACCGCCCGGCGGATCAACGTCCCGCTGTTGCGCATCGCCCGGTCGATGGGCTCCGCGACCTGCGCGTACCGGCCCACCGGCCCGTGCCGGTGATGCCAGTGCACCGGCGACAACGTGCTGGCCTCCCGCGCGCCCTTGGTCGCCTCGATCAGGGCGTTCACCTCCTTGGTGTTCCTGCGCAGCGCGGTCAACGCGGCACGCGCACGGTCGACGTCGCCCTCGCGCAGGGCCGAGGCGGTCTCGTCGAGCTGAGCGGCGAGCAGGTCCATCGCCGGCCGCGCCGCCCGGTTGAGCACCCGCAACGGGTTCAGCGGCAGCAGTACGGCCGTCACCAGCAGCGCCACCGCTCCCCCGATGAGGGCGTCCACGAACCGGGGGATCTCCAGGTCGCGTACCGACGGACTGAGCGTGGCGATGAGCACCGCGGTGGCGCCGGCCTGGAGCACCACCGCCGCGCTGCCGACCAGGAACAGCGCCACCAGGATGGCCAGCACGACGATCAGGGCGAGTTGCCACCAGCCGGTGCCGATCACCAGGAGCAGCAGATCGCCGATCAGCACCCCGACGGTGACACCGATGATCAGCTCGATGGTGCGACGCAACCGTTGACCGACGGACGCGGCCAGCGTCGACACCGCCGAGATCGGCGCGAACACCGGCTGCGAGATGGCCAGCAGCTCGTGCGCCACCAGCCAGGACAGCGCCGCCGCCAGTCCGGCCTGCACGGCGAGCCCGCCGATGGCGCGTACCCGACGGCCCCGGTCGCGCAGCGCCGCCACCGCACGGTCCCGCAACCGGACGAGGGTCGCCGGCACTCCCCCACGCGCGCCGGTGTCGTCCCGGGTCGGCGTCCCCCCACCCGCTCCGTGCCGACCGGCAGCGACCATGGCGGCACCTACCCGGCCGCGCGCGGATCAATCCCGTCCCGCCGCGCCCACGGTCCGGCCGCCGGTGGTCGACCCGACCGAGGGGGCGGTTGGGGCCGTCCGGGCCGGGTAGAACGCGGGGTGGCGGCACCGGCCCTGGCTGGCCAGACGCCCGGGACTGGCCGAGACGCGTCGGGGGGCGATGGCGGATGGATCAGCGCGGTTGAGCGGGCCCGACGTCCCCGGCGACGTCGTGGAGTTGCGGGTGCACGGTGTCTCCGGCGCGAGCCCCGACCAGGTACTGGACCTGCGGCAGACGACGCAGGTCGCGGGCGACCGCAGCGGAGGCTTCTACCGGCGACGACCCCGGCGTGCCGACACCGGCACCGTGCGGGGCGTGACGCTCGAGGCGTACCGCTGGGGTGACCTGCCCTCCGGAACGGTGGCACGCACCCTGGCGCTGGTCCTGCTGCTGCCGTTCATGCTGGTCAACGTGGCGATCTGGATGCGGCCGGCGCACCACGGCTCGGAGGCCGTGGTCAAGTCCCTGTGCCGGGTGCTGGCACTCACCCTCACCGCGCTGTACGTGCTCGCCATCGCCGGCGTCGCCCTGGACCTGATCGGCTGGAAGTGCACCGCCTCGCCGCGTTGCCTGGCCGGCCGCAGCTGGTTGTCCTGGCTGGGCGGGCACCCGCCCGGACTGCGGCTGGCGGTGCTCGCGCTGGTCCCGGCCACCGCCATCGGCCTGATCTGGCGGTTCAGCAACCGGCCGGGGCGAGCGTTCGACGCGTTCCGGGCACCCGACCAGGACGTCTCGGAACTCCCCCTCGGCGGGGTCGGTCAGTGGGACACCGAACCGCTGGTCGGGCGGCTGCGCTCCGTCCACGTCGCCGGCGCGTTCGCGACGCTCGACCTCACGCTGCTGCTCGCCCGGGCCGAGACCGGCGCCACGGTCGCCACGGTCGCGCTGACCGTGGTGACCGCCGTGCTGCTGGCCAGCTGTGTGGGCCTGCTCTGCACGCCCCCGCTCGTCGACCGGGGCGCCACCGACCGCCGGCTCGACCGGGTCACCTCCACGCTGCGGACCGTCGCGGTCGTCCTGACCCTCGTCGTCGTGGCCCACGTGCTGACCAGCAAGGGAGCCTGGAGCGCGGGGCACGGGCTGCCCGGCTACGGCACCATGCTGACCGGCGTGTTCGTGGCCCAGACGGCGCTGCTGGCCGCGCTCGGCGTGGTGCTGCTGTGGCGCCGCGACCCACGGCGGGGCGTCCCACCGCTGTTCGGGCTGGGAGCGCTCGTGATCGCGGCCGCGGGGGTCAGTCTGGCGGCGGCGTACGCCGCCGAACTCGTCTACCGGGCGGCTGACTTCCTCGACCGCCACGTGTCGACCGGGGAGGGGATCGTGGCCGGTCCACCCCGCGCGTACACCTGGGCGATCTTCGGTTTCCTGCGCGCGGTGCTGCTCACGCTGATCGTCGCCGGCCTGTTCGTCGTGGTGTCCCGACGGCGTCGACGTCGCGCCGCGGCGGCGATCGTCGCGCACGACTACCCCGACGCGCCGGCCGGGGCGGAGCCCCGACTCCGGCAGGTCCGGGCAGCGATCGCCCGTGCCCGGTTCACCGAGAGGCTGGTGCCACTGGCGGTCGCCTACGGTTGCTTCGCCGGGCTGGGCACGGCCACCACCACAGTCGGCCTGCTCGGGTACTTCCCGAGTGAGATCGTCGAGCGGTTCGCCGGGCTGCCGGCCGACGCGGTCACCTTCGGCATCGCGTTCGGCAGCTGGGTGATCGCGGCGATCATCCTCGGACTGATCGTGGGCGGCGTCTTCGCGTACCGGACGGTCCCGTTCCGGCGCCACGTGGGCGTCCTGTGGGACCTCGGCACCTTCTGGCCCCGGGCCGCCCACCCGTTCGCGCCGCCCTGCTACTCCGAACGGGCCGTGCCGGAGCTGACCCGGCGCATCACGTACCTCGTCGGACGCGGGGACGCGGTGCTGCTCACCGGGCACAGCCACGGTTCGGTCCTGCTCGCCGCGACGGTGCTCCAGTTGCCACCGCACGTCGGCAACCGGGTCGCCCTGCTCACCCACGGGTCGCCGCTGCGGCGGCTGTACGCGCGGCTCTTCCCCGCCTACGTCAACGACGCCGCGCTGCGCGAGATCGGTCGGCGGGTCGGCTGGCGCTGGGTGAACCTGTGGCGCGACACCGACCCCATCGGCGGCTGGGTCTTCTCCGGCCAGCGGTCGCCCGCACCGTCCGCCACCGCCGACCCGGCGGACGCGGTGGACCGCCGCCAACGCGACCCCAGCGGCGTGGTGACACCGCCGAGCGACAGCGTGCCACCACCGATCGAGGGGCACTGGACGGGCGAGTCCGACGAGCCGTTCACCGAGACGGTACGGGAACTGGTGCGACGCCTGCGCGAACGGCCCGACCCGCCGCCCACCGGTTCGACGTAGCGGGCCGGGTCACCTCCCGCCGGACGCGCGGGCCCGCCAGTCGTCCAGACGGGCCTCCCCCCTGACCGGTAAGCACGGAGTCCGTGCGCCCGTGCGTGACAATCGCCGGAGAACGTGCGCGGAGTTTCACCACCACTGGAGGTCGGCATGGCCACGGTTTCCCACCCCGTGTTCGCCCGGGTCTACGAGCGGCTCAGCGTCGCCATGGACCGCGCCGGAACGGCCGAGCACCGGCGGGCGTTGGTGGCCGGCCTGTCCGGAAGGGTGATCGAGGTCGGCGCGGGCAACGGCCGGATGTTCCCCCACTACCCGGCCACGGTGACCGGGGTCCTCGCGGTCGAACCGGAGCCACGCCTGCGCGCCGCCGCCCTGCGCGCGGCGTCGGCGGCGCCCGTACCGGTGAGGGTCGTCGACGGTCTGGCCGAGGCGCTGCCCGCCGGGGACGGCGAGTTCGACGCCGCCGTCGTCGCGTTGGTGCTGTGCACGGTGCCCGACCAGGCGGTCGCGCTCGCCGAGGTCGCCCGGGTGCTGCGCCCCGGCGGTCAGCTGCGGTTCCTCGAGCACGTCGCCGCCGAGGAGCCGGGTCGCCTGCGGCGGGTGCAGCGGCTGGTCGACGCGACACTGTGGCCGACGTTGTTCGCCGGCTGCCACACCGGCCGCGACACCGTCGCCGCCATCGGGGCACAGGGCTTCGTCATCGACGATCTGCTGCGGTTCCGTTTCCCGGCGACCAGCAACGGCCCGTCCTCGCCCTGCGTGCGGGGACGCGCGGTTCGACCGGCGACGGCCGACCCCGGCTGAGGACCCGCCCGTACGCTCACCCGCGGGGCAGGCCGGCCAGCCAGTCGTCGAGGGCCGCCGGCGAGTCGAACAGCAGCACCGGGGGCATCGACGGGTCGGCCCGCCAGGCGCGCATCCGTCGCCTCACCCCGCCGAACGCGGCGAGGTGCCAGACGAGGATCGAGTCGTGCGACAGCACGCTGCCCAACGACTCACGGTTGCCGTTGCAGATCTCCTCGCGGGTCAGCAGACGTCGCGCGGTACGGCGCAGCAACCGCCAGAACGAGCGCCACCGCGGGTAGTCCAGCCCGACCACCAGGTCGGCGCGGCCCAACGGCACGTCCCGCCAGCCGTGGTACGCCCCGTCGAGAATCCACCGGTCCCGTCGGCAGACCTCCTCGATCCGGACGCGCTGCTGCGCCACCGGCACCTCGACCCAGCCCGGCTGCCACACCAGGTCGTCCACTGGGTACCAGGGCACGCCGAGGTGGTCGGCCAGGCGCGCGGCGAGGGTGGACTTGCCGGCGCCGTACACCCCGTAGACCAGGATGCGTCGCGGTGTGCTCATCGCGGCAGCGTAAGCCGCGAGGAAAACTCGCTTGCCGTGCGTGGGCGGACTCCGCGAGAGTGACAGCCATGACGTACTGACGGACACACCCCGCCCGCGCCCCCGGTGACGACCCCCGGGCCGCGCCGCCGTCCGTCCGCTTCTTCAGAACAGTGAGCACCCCTTGTCCCAGGTGTACTCCCGCACGCCCGCCACCGTCACCGTGTTCGCCTCGCCCAACAGCTGGATCGAGTCCGACGCGCTCGCGCAGTGTCAACAGGTCGCCGCCCTCGACGGCATGCTCCACGTCGCCGCGATGCCCGACCTGCACCCCGGAAAGGGTGCCCCGATCGGCGCGGCCATGGCGTCGACCGTGCTTTACCCCCACCTGGTGGGCTCCGACATCGGATGCGGCATCGCCGTGTTCCCCATCCGGCTCAGGCGTGCCGTACCCGAACGCCTCGCCACCCGCTTCCCCGACCTCGACCGCGCTCTGGACCCGCAGCGGGACGCCGACGACCCGGCCTGGGCCGTCGTACCGGCGGCGATCCCCGCCGGCCACCTCGACGGGCTGGGTACGGTCGGGCGGGGAAACCACTTCGTCGAACTGGCGCGCGTCGACACCGTCCTCGACGCCGGGCACGCGAGCCGTCTCGGGCTCGACACCGGCGCGCTCGTACTGATCGTCCACAGCGGCTCGCGAGGGCTGGGCGAGCGGATCCTGCGGGCGCACACCGAGGTCCACGGCGCCGGCCGGGCCGTCGACCCCGAGGCCTACCTGGCGCTGCACGACGCGGCCGTACGGTGGGGCTCGCTCAACCGCCGGGTGCTCGCGGCGCGGGTCGCGTACGCGTTGGGCGCCGAGCCGACCGAGCCGATCGTCGACCAGTGCCACAACCTGGTCGAGGTCCGCGACGGGGTCTACCTGCACCGCAAGGGCGCGGCGCCGGGCGACGGGCGGGACGTGCTCGTCGCCGGTACGCGGGGCACCGCCTCCTGTCTCGTGGCCGCCCACGCCGGGGCGGACGCCAACCACTCGGTGGCGCACGGCGCGGGTCGCAAGATGTCACGCGCCGACGCCCTGCGCCGGGGCCGGGCCAAGCACACGGTCGAGGAGCTGCGTCGAACGCCGGTGGGCTCGGTGGTGGTCTGCGGCGACCGGCAACTGCTGTTCGAGGAGGCGCCGACCGCGTACAAGCGCATCGAGCAGGTGATCGCGGACCTCGTCGCGCACGATCTGGCCACGCCTGTGGTCGACACGACGCCCCTGGTGACGTACAAGACGCCGGACCTCGGTTCCGTGTCCCGCACCGGGCGGCGGGACCGGCGGCACGGGCGGGGCCGGTCGTGAGCACGCACCTGCTGCTGTCCGCCGGTCGCGGCCCGCAGGAGTGCGCCTGGGCGGTGGGCCGGCTGCTGCACCGCCTCATCGGCGACGCCGACCGTCAGGGGTTGACGGTCCAGCGGGTCGGGGCCGTGCCGGGTGAGCGGCCCGGCACCTACCGATCGGTGCTGATCCGGATCGCCGGCCCGGAGGCGGAGACGTTCGCCGCCTCGTGGACGGGCACCCTGTGCTGGCAGGCGCCCAGCCCGTACCGGTCGGGCGCCGGCCGGAAGAACTGGTACGTCACCGCGCGACCTCCCCACGACGACGCCCCGCCGACGCCGTTCGTGGAGTCGGACGTCGACGTCGTCGGCTGCCGTACCGGTGGGCCGGGCGGTCAGCACCGGAACAAGGCCAGCACCGCGGTGCGGGCGACCCACCGGCCGTCGGGGCTCGTCGTGGTGGTGGACGCGGAGCGACAGTTCAGCCTCAACCGTCGCATCGCGCTGCGTCTGCTGCGTCAGCGCGTCGAGGAGGGTGACGACGCGGCCCGACGCGCGGTACGCACCGCCCGCTGGCGCGTCCACGACGAGCTGGTCCGCGGCGACCCGATCCGCGTGGAACGCCCGGGGGCTCAGCGTTGAGCGCACACGTCGAGCACGGCCTCGGCGAACGCCCGGGGCGCCTCCTGGGGCAGGTTGTGCCCGACGCCACCACCGACGGTCCGGTGCTCGTACCGCCCGGTGAACTGCTTGGCGTACACGCCGGGGTCCAGGTGGGGCGCCCCGTTGGCGTCGCCCTCCAGCGAGATGCTGGGCACGGTGATCGCCGGTTTCGCCGCCAGGCGCTTCTCCCACTCGGCGTACCGCGGCTCGCCGTCGGCGAGGGCCAGCCGCCACCGGTAGTTGTGGATCACGATGTCGACGTGGTCGGGGTTGTCCAGGGCCGCCGCGCTGCGCGCGAACGTCGCGTCGTCGAACGTCCACTTCGGTGACGCGGTGTGCCAGATCAGCCGGGCGAACTCGCGCCGGTTCCGGTCGTAGCCCGTGCGGCCGCGTTCGGTGGCGAAGTAGTACTGGTACCACCAGGAGAGTTCGGCCTTCGGCGGCAGCGGCACCGCGCCGGACGCCTGGCCGTCGATCAGGTAGCCGCTGACCGAGACCAGGCCCCGGCAGCGCTCGGGCCACAGCGCGGCCACCACGTCGGCCGTGCGCGCACCCCAGTCGAAGCCGGCGAGTGTCGCCGTGTCGATGTCGAGGGCGTCCATGAGGGCGATGAGGTCGAGCCCCATGGCCGCCGGTTCGCCGTTGCGCACGGTGTCGTCGGAGCGGAATTGGGTGGTGCCGTAGCCGCGCAGGTACGGCACCACGACCCGCTGGCCGGCGTCGACGAGCAGCGGCACGACGTCGACGAAACTGTGGATGTCGTACGGCCAGCCGTGCAGGAGGATCACGGTGTCGCCGTCGGCCGGCCCGGCCTGCACGTACCCGACGTTCAGGACCCCGGCGTCGACCTGCCGCACGTCGTCGAACGGTGTCATCAGCGTGGCCCCTTCAGCGACTCGTCCCGGTGCCCGCCTGCGCTGTCGCGGCCTCCGACAGGTCAGATCGTAGGACGTCCGGACGACCGTTTCGGCGTTTTCCGACCAGGATCGGGCGGTCGGCGACGGGCACCGGTCCTCCTCACGCCGCGCGGTGGTCCGCGTCACCCACCGATCCCCGCCGGTCCTCGTAGGCTGACGGCATGGCTGAAAGATCCCTGACCCTGATGGCGGTGCACGCCCACCCCGACGACGAGGCGACCAGCACCGGTGGCGTCCTGGCCCGGTACGCGGCCGAGGGCGTCACGACCGTGCTCGTGACCTGCACCGACGGGCGGTGCGGCGATGGTCCGGGTGGGGTCAAGCCCGGCGACCCGGGGCACGACCCGGCGGCCGTCGTGGCGATGCGCCAGGCCGAGCTGGAGGCGAGCTGCGCGGCGCTGAAGGTCACCCACCTGGAGACCCTCGGGTACGCCGACTCCGGGATGATGGGGTGGCCGACGAACGACCTCCCCGGCGCGTTCTGGACCACTCCGGTGGACGAGGCGGCGGACCGGTTGGCGGAGCTGATCCAGCGGTACCGTCCGGACGTCGTGGTCACCTACGACGAGAACGGCTTCTACGGCCACCCGGACCACATCCAGGCCCACCGGATCACGATGGCGGCCGTGGCGAAGACGGACATCCCCGCGAAGGTGTACTGGACCACCGTGCCGCTTACGGCGTTCGCGGAGTTCGGCAAGATCATGCAGGAGATGGGCGTCGAGTGGGCCGAGCCGGACGAGCCACAGCTGGGCCTGCCCGACGAGGAGATCTCCACCTGGGTGGACACCCGGGCGTACGGCGGGCAGAAGTTCGACGCCCTGGCCACGCACGCCAGCCAGACCGAGAACATCTTCTTCCTCCAGCTCGGCCGTGACCGGTTCACCGAGCTGATGGGCATGGAGACGTTCGTCCGGGTCCGGGACACCACCGACGCGCCGCTGCCCGAGGACGACCTGTTCGCCGGTCTCCGCTGACCTCGTCCGGGCGACCCTGTCGAAGCGCCCGGCCGGCTGGCAGGATCCACCCGTGCGCTTCAACCGCCGTTCGATTCTCGGTCTCGGCCTGTCCGCCGCCGCCGCGACACTCACCAGCCGCCCGACGACGTCCCCGGGGCTACAGACGGGTTCGGGGCAGCCCGCGTCCGTGGACGGGGTCGGGCGGGGCGCCGCCGTCCCCTCTGGCCCCACGACGACGACGCTCACCAAACGGCTGACCCGACTGCTCACCGCCCACCTGGAACCCACGGCCGCGAATCCCGCGCACCCGTCGTACGCGGGCGCGGTGGCGTTGATCAGCACCGACGGGCAGACGAGCGCGCGGGTCACGGTGGGTGAGGCCCTGCGTTTCGACGCGGGACCGGTGCTCCTGCCGGAGGCGCAGCGTGTCCGGATGCGCCCCGACTCCATCTTCGACCTGGCGTCGATCACGAAGGTCTACACCGCGATCCTCGTGTTGCAGCAGGTGGAGAGGGGTCGCCTCGACCTGGACGCGCCGGTGGTGCGCTATCTGCCGGACTTCACCGGCGCCGGCAAGTCGGCCGTGACCGTGGCGATGCTGCTGGCGCACACGAGCGGTCTGCCGGTGGGCGCCAGCGGCACCGGTTCGGGCACCCTGGACGCGAGGTGGAGGGCGGTGCTCGCCACTCCGCTGGTCTCGGGTGCCGTGCCGGGGCGGGTGTTCCGCTACTCCAGTGTCGGTCTGATGGTCGCCGGCAAGCTCGTGGAGAAGGTCACATGCCAGAGCCTCGACCAGGCACTGAGGACCAACGTGACGGACCCGCTCGGTCTGCGGTGGACCGGCTTCACCCCGAACACCTGGATCAGCGGTGCCGAACGGGCGGTCCGGATGGTCGCCACCGACGCCCGTTCCTCCCGGGGGCTGCTGCGCGGGGTCGTCCACGACGATGTCGCCAACCACCTCGGCGGCGTCGCCGGGCACGCTGGCGTCTTCGGCACCGCGCAGGAGGTCGCCGTCATCGGTCAGCTCCTGCTCGACGGCGGTGTGCACGGCGGGCAGCGGATCCTGGCCGAGAGCACCGTACGGCTGATGCTGACCAACGCCAACGCCGGTCTGCCCGCGGTCGACGCCGAGCGTCCGGGTCGCACCAGTGACCACGGCCTCGGCGTGGTGCTCGACCAGCCCTGGTTCATGGGCCGGATCAGTCGTCCGACCACCTTCGGGCACACCGGTTTCACCGGTACCGCGCTGCTTGTCGACCCCGACCGCAGGCTCGTGCTCGTTCTGCTCACCAACCGTGCCCACCCCAACTGGAGCTGGGCGGACCCGGATCCGGTCCGGGTCGCCGTGGCGAACGAGTGGGCGCGCTGGTACGACCTGACCTGACCCGGCACGCGGGCGCCGGTCGGGTCGGCCCGGCTGGCGGCAAATCGCGACATGAGCACGCAACCTGCCGGACACATTGACGAGAATCTCGGCGTTCGATTACCGTGCCCGGTGAGAGAGCGCTCTCTCAGCAGACCTTCTCCTCAATTAAGACGAAGGCGTCGAGCCGGCCCCCGCCGGCACCGGCGCGCGATGGAGGCACCATGAAACCTCCCGTCCCCCACCGCCGATGGGCCCTGGCCGTCACGACCGCCCTGGCGCTCGTCGTCGGCGGCCTGGCCATCCCCGTCACCGGCCCCGCATCGGCGGCCCCCGTCGGCGCCGGCAGCTACACCACCACGCCCGTCGGTCCGCTCCCCACCGGCTGCGGGTCGATGTCCACGAACCCCCGACAGTTCGTCACCGCGAACGCCCCCGCCGGGGCGGTACCCACCAACGACTGGTGGTCGTCGCTGCTGTTCAAGCGCACCGACTGCTCCTTCAGCGAGCCGCTGCACGCCCACCCGGTCTCGTACGACACCTACACCGACGGCCTCGGCTTCTCCGCCAACTCCACGCCCGCCATCAGCGGCACCGCCACCGGCGTCGGCGAATTCCACTACCCCTACGTCCAGGACATCCGGGTCGGGGTCGCCGGACTCGGCGCGCCCCTGGTCAAGGTCGACGGCTGGACCGACTGGACGGTGAGTCCCTATTGGAGTGACGGCACGCGCACCATGCGCGCCACCATCGGCCACGGGCTGCCCTTCGCGTACTTCCAGACCACCGGCGGGAACGCGCAGATCAGCACCGCCGGCACCCCCGAGGTCTGGTCCAACAACGGCGCGAGCATCGGCTTCCGGGTCAACGGCCACGACTACGTCGGGTACGCCCCGAGTGGCGCCAGCTGGACCGTGGCGTCCGGCCGGATCACGTCCACCCTGGCCGGACGCGGCTACTTCTCGGTCGCCCTGCTGCCGCCCACGTCGAGCGCGACGGAGCGCGCCGACCTGGCCGCCACCTACGGCCGGTACGCGCACGCCCACGTCACCGGCACCCAGGTCTCCTACGCCTACAACCCGGCGACCAGCGGGCTGACCACCACGTACGCGTTCACCACGACCGCCCGGGAGGGCACCGCCACGCAGACGGTGGTCAGCCTCTACCCGCACCAGTGGAAGTCGCTGAGCGGATCCACCGCGATCACACCGACCTACCCGTCGGCGCGCGGCCGGATGAAGGTGCTCACCGGCGTCAACCAGTTCCGTACCGCGATGAAGTACCAGGGTGTCCTGCCGGAGCTGCCCGCCGTCGGCGACGGCAGCGGAAGCGACCTGGCGACCCTCACCGGCCAACTCGCCGCCGTGCGCGCGAACCCGATGGACCAGCGCGGTGGCGACACGTACTGGACCGGCAAGGGACTCGGCCGGGCCGCGCGGATCGCCGAGATCGCCGACCTGGTCAACGACACCACGACCCGCGACAGCGCGCTGAACGCCATCCGCGGCACGCTCACCGACTGGTTCACCGCCTCCAGCGGCAAGAGCAGCCGGGTCTTCTACTACGACAACAACTGGGGCACCCTGATCGGCTACCCGGCGTCGTACGGCTCCGACCAGGAACTCAACGACCACCACTTCCACTACGGCTACTACATCGCCGCCGCCGCGACGCTCGCCAAGTTCGACCCGTCCTGGGCCACCAGCAGCCGCTACGGCGGCATGGTGGACCTGCTGATCCGCGACGCCAACAACTACCGGCGCGACGACACCCGCTTCCCCTACCTGCGGGACTTCGACATCTACGCCGGGCACGACTGGGCGTCCGGGCACGGCTCGTTCGGCTCGGGCAACAACCAGGAGTCCTCGTCGGAGGGGATGAACTTCGCGAACGCCCTGATCCAGTGGGGGCAGGTCACCGGCAACACCGCCGTCCGTGACGCCGGCGTCTTCCTCTACACCACCCAGGCAGCCGCCATCCAGGAGTACTGGTTCGACGTCAGCGACCAGAACTTCCCCGCCGCCTTCGGGCACTCCACGGTCGGCATGGTCTGGGGCGACGGCGGCGCGTACGCCACCTGGTTCAGCGCCGACCCGGAGATGATCCAGGGCATCAACCTGCTGCCCGTCACCGGCGGACACCTCTACCTCGGCAACAACCCCGCGTACGTCCGCACCAACTACGCCGAACTGGTCCGCAACAACGGCGGACAACCCACGGTGTGGCAGGACATCCTCTGGCAGTTCCAGGCGCTCGGCGACCCGGACGCGGCGCTTGCGAACCTGCGGGCCAACCCCGGCTACACACCCGAGGAGGGCGAGAGCAGGGCGCACACCTTCCACTGGATCCGCAACCTCGCGGCGTTGGGCACCGTCGACACCACGGTCACCGGCAACCACCCCCTGTCGGCGGTCTTCTCGCGCAACGGAGCGCGTACCTACGTGGCGTCGAACCCGACCGCGTCACCGGTCACCGTGACGTTCTCCAACGGCACCACGCTCACCGTGGGCGCCGGCCGGACGGCCACCACCGGGGCGTACACGTGGAGTGGCGGCAACGCGGCCGGCGGCGTGTCCCCGACGCCCACCGATCCCCCGCCGACGACGCCGCCGCCAACCACGCCGCCGCCGACGACGCCGCCGCCGACCACGCCGCCGCCGACGGGCAGCCCGACGCGGTACCTGCTGCACGGTGGCGGCCTGGGCGCCGCCGGTGGCGCGGCCACGACCACGGTCGCGGCCGCCAACGGAAACCACGACGGTACGCCGACGAACGCGCAGGTGTTCACGGCGACCGGGCTCAACCTCGCCTACTCCGGCGCGCAGACCGCGTTCGACCTGTTCGTCGACGCGGGCACGGCGGTCGGCAACGGTGTGCAGGTGCGGGTCTCCTACGACCTGACCGGCAACGGCAGTTGGGACCGGACCGAGACGTGGCGGTACTTCGCCACCGACCCGGTGTCCGGCTACGAGCACTACACCCAGGCCGCCGGCCTCGCCTCGGCCACCGGGTCGTTGGGCGCGCTGAGCAACGGCACGGTCCGGGTGGAGGTCTGGTCGGCGATCGGCAACAACCCCAGCACCGTGGGCATCGGCAACCAGTCGGTGCTGAAGCTTCCGTACTCCTGATCGGTCCGTCCGCGCCGCCGCCGACCGTGCCACGGCCGGCGGCGGCGCCCGTTCGCGAGGCCACGGACACCACCGGGGTGGTGCCTCGCACCGGACGCGTACAACCCCGGTGGTACGGCCATCGGCAACTCCGGCATGACGACCGGTGACCCCGCGGCTCCATACGCTGCAACGGCATCCGCCCGTGAGCGAAGGGAACCGCCCATGTACGACACTCACCTGCTCGCCGCCAGCGTCACCACGATGAGCGCCGGGAGGCTCGGCGCCTCCGTGGCCGCCGTGCTGGGGCTGATCGGCGTGGTCATCGGTGGCCTCGCGTTGGCCCGCCCCGCCACGGGCGCCGGTACCGCGCGGCTGCGGCCCGTCGCGGCCGTGGCGGCCGGGCTGGTCGGCCTCGCCCTCGGCGGCGTCGTCGTGGCCACCTCGGACAGCGGCATCGGCACCGGCAACGGACGGGGCGGCGCCTACGTGGCTCTGGTGGTCGGCCTGGTCAGCATCGTTCTCGGCGGGTTGGCGCTGGCCCGTTCCCGGCGTGCCGGCTGATCCCGACCGGCGGCCCGGTCACGGGCGGTCGCGGGCGAGCCAACCCGGAACTGCCAGACCGGACTCGTAGGCGAGGATCACCAGCTGGGCCCGGTCCCGGACCCCCGCCTTGGTCATGATCCGGCTGACGTGCGTCTTCGCGGTGGCCGGGCTCAACACCAGCCGCGCCGCGATCTCGTCGTTCGACAGGCCGGCCGCGACCAGCGCCATGACCTCGCGTTCCCGGTCGGTGAGCGCGTTCAGCCGTGGGCCCGGGTCCGGGTGCCGGGCCCGGGCGGCGAACTCGGAGATCAGCCGGCGAGTGATCGACGGCGCGATCAGCGCGTCGCCACGGGCCACCACCCGCACCGCGTGGATCAGCTCCGCCGGCTCGGTGTCCTTGACCAGGAAGCCGCTCGCGCCGGCCCGCAGCGCGCCGTACACGTAGTCGTCCAGGTCGAACGTGGTCAAGATGATCACCCGGATGTCGGAGTGCGCGGTGATCTCGCGGGTAGCCGCCAGGCCGTCCAGGCCGGGCATCCGGATGTCCATCAAAACGACGTCCGGCCGCGACCAGCGGGCCAGGCGCACCGCCTCGGCGCCGTCGGCGGCCGCACCGACCACCTCGAGCCCGTCCTCGCCCTCCAGGATGGACCGGAAGCCGGCCCGGACCAGGGTCTGGTCGTCGGCGAGCAGCACCCGGATCACGCCGACACCCCCGCCGGCACGCCGCCGGGCCGCAGCGGAAGCCGGGCTCGCACGCAAAAGCCGCCGTTCGGCCCGGGGCACGCGGTCAGCGAACCGCCCAACGACCGCGCACGCTCACCCATGCCGAGGATCCCGTTGCCGGGCGGCCCGGGCGACCCGGTGCCGTCGTCGTCGACCTCGACCAGCACGGCGTCCCCCTCGGGTCGGACCCGCACCACGGCGGCCGTCGCGCCCGCGTGCCGGGCCACGTTCGTCAACGCCTCCTGAACGATCCGGTACGCCGCCAGGTCGACCTCCGGCGGCAACGGCCGGGTCTCGGTCACCTCGACACGGATCGCCAACCCGGACCGCCCGGCCACCGCTACCAGCTCGTCGAGAAGGCCCAGGCCGGGCACCGAGACGCCCGGCGCATCGCTCTCCTGCCGCAGGACGTCCAGGGTCGCGCGCAACTCGCGCAGCGTCTCCCCGCTCGCCTGCTTGATCGCGGCGAGGGCCTGGAGGGAACGGGTGGGATCCGGCCGGTGCAGTGCGGCGCTGGCCTGCACATTGATCAACGACAGGTGGTGTCCGAGGGCGTCGTGCAGGTCACGGGCGATGCGCAAACGCTCCTCGGTGGCCCGCCGACGGGTCTGCGCCCGCATGTTCCGCTCCGCTTCGCGCACCCGGGCCTGCGCCTCCGCGACGTACGCCCGGCGGTTGCGGGTCACGCCGACGATGACCGCGACGAGCCAACCGGCGTGCAGCAGCGTCGCACCGTTGGAGTCGGGCCCGACACGGTTGCCGCCGTCCGCGACGGCGAAGGCGACCACCGAGGCCAGCCCCAGCCCGATCGCCACCGCGAGGTGACCCTCGTCGACGACCGTGTAGAGCGCCACGACGAAGACCAGCATGATCGGCCCCGGGCGGTGCAGCAACGCCCCGTACGCGCCGACCGCCGCCAGCGCCACCACACCCACCCACACCGGATGACGGCGACGCACGTACAGCGCACCGGAGGAGACCAGCACCACCAGCAGGGCCACCCGGTCGGCGGTGGTGTCGACACCCTCGGACTGCACCACCAGGCCGACGAGCGCGACCAGGCCGACCACGAACACCACTGACACGTTCGCCGCCCGGCCCCGCCATGGCCAGCTGGACATAGGCCGAAGCCTACGTCCAGCAGGGACGGTCCGTCGCCCCGACGCCCCCCACGCGCGGATCACAACGGCTACGCTCTCTCCCGTTCATCAACGGGGGGAGGAACATCAATGGATCGTTCACGTCTACGGCGGGCCGCCGCGTGGTTCGGCGTCTGCGCCATCGGGGTGCTCGGCGCCAACGCCGTCGCGCCGTCGTCCGCGGTCGCGTTGCCCAAGGGCACGCAGCTCCGCCTCGACCACACCGCTCTGGTGCCAGGCTCGATCGGCAAGACCCAGTCCGTCTACCTCTACAACTACGACACCGACTTCGCACTCAACGACGTGACCGTCACCATCGACACCGCGAAGCTCGCCGGTGTCGCCACGGCCGCGCTCACGTTCGAGGGCCTCGACCCGTGCAAGCAGTCGGGCACCACGATCACCTGCACGTTCGACACGCTCGCCTCGGAGAACCTGTTCGCGGGCATCACCACGCTCACCTTCCGGCCGCTGGCGGCGGCGAAGGTCGGCGACGAGGGTGAGGTGAGCGTCAAGGTGGCCAGCCGCGACCAGACGTACACCCGGACGTCGACGGTGACCGTCAGCGAGAAGGTCGCTCTGGAGGTCGGGCCGATCATCAGCAAGAAGGCCAAGCCGGGCGACGTCTTCACCAACCCGCTCACGGTGCGCAACGCCGGGGACAACGCGGTCACCGGTGTCGACCTGTTCTTCTACTACGAGGCCATGTTCACCGTGCCGAAGCGCTACGACAACTGCGAGTACGGCAGCTTCGCCGCGTACTGCCACTTCGACGCGACTCTGGACCCCGGTCAGGAGTACCGGCTGTCCGAGGATCTGCCGTTGCAGCTCCGGCCGCAGGTGCCGGCGCCGGGCGTCGCCGGGGCCGGGTTCACCTGGTCGACTCCAGTCGACGGGCGGGACAACCTCGACATGGTCCGCGCCACCAAGCCGACCCGTGGCACGCAGGGCACCCTCGGCCTGGTCCGCAGGACCGACGGTCTGCGCGCACAGGGCGCCCAGACCGAGGATTCGGTCTTCCTGGACTCGCAGCACGTGATCCTCACCGTCGAGGGCACGAACCGTTCCGACGTGAGCGCCGTCGGCGGGCAGGTCCGCGCCAGTGTCGGTGCCACGGTCACCGCGAAGCTGGGTGTCAAGAACCTCGGCCCCGCGTACGCCTCCGGGATCAGCGAGCCGGCCGCGACCGTGACCGTCGTACCGCCGAAGGGCACCACCGTCACGGCGGTGCCGGACGGCTGCGCGAAGGCCGCCGCCGGCTACGTCTGCCGGACGGCCGTGCACCCGCTCGACGTGGGCGAGGCGGTCACCTGGGACTTCGGTCTGCGGGTGGACACCGCCGGGGAGCTGACCGGCACCGTCACGGCGAAGTCCTCGACCCCTGACGTGACGGCCGACAACGACGTCGCCGCACTCGTCGTCAACCCCGCTGGCGGCGGCGTCGGTGGCGGAGATGCCGGCGACGGCACGTCCCTTCCGATCACCGGCCCGTCCGGTCTGGTGCTGAGCGGCGGGATCGTCCTGCTGGCCGCGGGTGCCGTCCTGTTCCTGATGGGCCGCCGCCGCCGTACCCACTTCGTCTCCTGACCCGGCGACGCCGCCGGTAGGACAACCCGCGCAAGCCCTGGTCGGACGGGTTCCGACCAGGGCTTGTGCGTGTCCGGCGGACGCTGGAGCGCGGGTGCGCCGGCCAGTCGGGTACCGACGGCCCGCTCGGGCGCGAGGTCACGGCACGTCGGTGACCGATCAGGAATCAAGAAGCGTCCGATTGTCGCCGGGCCTAGCCTTTCCCCAGGTAGACGGCATCACGCCGAGCCGCACACGAGAGGGAGCCCGAGAATGTCAGCGAAGACGTCCACGACCGGATCTGACGGCTTCACCGCTGAGGAACGTGCCGCGATGAAGGAGCGCGCAGCCGAGCTGCGCGCCGAGGGCCGCAAGGGTGCGAAGCGGGCCGACGGTCTCCAGGCGGTTCTCGACCGGATCGCGCAGATGGAGCCGGAGGACCGTGCGCTCGCCGAGCGGGTGCACGTGACGGTGACCGCCACCGCCCCGGACCTGGCGCCGAAGACCTGGTACGGGATGCCGGCCTACGCGAACGCGGACGGCAAGATCGTCGTCTTCTTCCAGGACTCGGCCAAGTTCAACTACCGGTACTCGACCCTGGGTTTCCAGGACTCGGCCAATCTCGACGACGGTGACCTGTGGCCGGTGGCGTACGCGCTGCGCGCGTGGAGCCCCGAGGTGGAGAAGCGGGTTGTCGAGCTGGTCAAGGCGGCGGTCTCCTGACCGGCCGCGCGGGTGCGCCGGCCACCATGGGTTGGTGACCGGCGCACCGGTACGCGTGGGCGCCGCCCCGGGGTCAGCGGTAGCCGGCGCCGACCACGTTGGCCTGCACCGCGTTCTCGGTGGCGTCGGTGGGGTAGCCGGCGACCATGGCCCCCTCGTAGAAGGTGCCGGCGCTGAGGTTCGCGCCGCCGTCGGGCTTGCAGCAGTCCCCGCCGCTGCCCAGGATGATCGCGCCCTGCTTCTTCATCGGGCTGTATCCGGGCGGGAGCGAGCCGTCCCACAGGGTGTAGAGGCTGCCCGCCTGCGCGTCGCTGCCCTTGATGGCGAAGCGGCTGGTGCCGTTGTTCTTCAGCGTCGCGGTGACGAACTTGCTGGTGAACGCGCGCTGGTTCGGGTTCCAGGAGCTGCTGCCGCCCGGGAACAGGCCCCACTCCAGGTCGGCCTGCACCCAGGGTCCGCTGCCGGAGCAGCCGCCGAACCAGCACTGCTTGCCGAAGTTGATGGCGTCCATCGCCCCGGCGGCGTCGGCCTTGCGCGTCGTCTCGCTGTTGCCGTAGTCGAAGCAGCAGCCGCTGTTGACGTGGGTCCCGCTGGTCACCATGTACATGCCCTCGGGAGCTGCACCGGTCGGCACTCCGGTCAGGTGTCCGTCGCGCCAGTAGCTGTTGCCGGGGTTGATGTAGAGCGAGTACGCCTTCGCGCCGCCCACCGTGAGGGATTCCGAGGTGGCGGTCGCCGGCCTGCTCTGCGGTGAGCCGGGAACCACGCTCGACCCCTGGTACCAGAGGTCGTTGCCGCGCCCGGACTGGTCGAAGACGACGGTGATCACACAGGTCGTGCCGGCGCAGAACGAGTCCTGCGTGGCCGCGTTGGCGGTGCCGCCCGTACCCGTGAGCCCGATGTTGCGGGTCGTGTTGTCCGACGAACGCCGGACCTGGTACAGGTTGCCGGCGTACGCCTCGTAGAGGGCCCGGGTCGTGCTGTGCGCCGCGACGCACGGGGTGCCACCTGAGGCGTAGATGTCGCACGGGCGGGCGCCGGTCGGCGGGTTGGTCGGCGGCGGGGTGGTGGTCGGCGAGGCCCACTGCTGGTTGGCGCCTCCGTTGCAGGCCCAGAGGATGATCCTGGTGCCGTTCGCGGTGGCGGCGCCGTTGGCGTCGAGGCAGAGCCCGGACTGCACGCCGGTGATGGTGCCGTTGCTGTTGACGTTCCACTGCTGGTTGTTCTGGCCGTTGCAGTCCCAGATGATCACCTGGGTGCCGTTGGCGGTGCCGCGGCCGGAGGCGTCCAGGCACTTGGTGCCGTACACCTGGAGTTGCCTGGTGGACGTCCACGTCCAGGTCTGCCCGGCGCTGCCGTTGCAGTCCCAGAGTTGCGTCTGGGTGCCGTTGGTGGTGCTGGAGTTGGGCACCTCGAGGCAGCGGCCGGACGGCGTGCCGACGATCGGGGTGCTCCGCCCCGGCTCGATGGCGGCCGCCACCGGTGCGGCGGGGGTGACGCCGATGCCGACGAGGATGCCGAGCAGCGCACCCGCCAGGGTGGTCAGACGTCGGGCGCTACGGCGCCTCGGGTTGGGGTGGCGGGCTCTGCCTGGCCCACTCGGGGACGGTGTTCGCACGAGGTGGCTCCTCGGAGTCGTGGAGGCGCGGGGATTGGCGACTCGCCACGGGCGGCGGTGGTGGTGGCGGAGGCGAATCGATTCGCACCGAATCGTATGATGTTTGTTCGATTCATGTCAATGAATGTGGTCGGCCCGCTGGTGCGCCGGCCGGTGGTGCGCCGGCCAGCGCACCACCGCCCCCGAGACGCCTAGCGCCCCCAGATCCGCCACGTCTGGTTCAGCGGGCTGCCCTGGTTGACCGGGTTGCAGGTCCACTGGTGCACCGCCGCGCCCGGCGCCGTGGAGATCGTGCTGACGTCGACGCACTTGCCGCTGTGCCGGGCGACCAGTTGGTAGTCGTGCGGGTCGCTGCCCGCGTAGGTCACCTTGCGGAGGCTGAACTGCTGGTTGAGGCCGTTCAGGCAGGTCCACTGGTGCACCGCCGCGCCGTCCGCGGTGGACACGCCGCTGACGTCCAGGCACTTGCCGCTCTGCTGGTTGACCAGGGTGTACGTGTTCGCCACACCGGTGACCGGCCGGAAGTTCCAGAGCTGCTGGTCACCACCGTCGCAGTGGTTCTGCTGCTGGACGGTGCCGTCGGCGGTGCTCGAACCGGCGTTGTTCAGGCACTGCTGCGAGTGCTGGGCCACCGCCACCGACGGGAAGCCGCCGTCGGAGGGCGGCAGCAGGGTCACGGTGTACGTGTCGTTCTGGTTGCCGTACGGCAGGGTCACCGTGGCGTTGCCGGCGGACAGGGCGACCACGGTGTTCGAGACCGTGACCGGGCCCTGCACGGCGCCGCCGCCGTTGTGCGGGATCCGCTGCGTGAGCACCCGCACCTGGTTGTTCTGCACGATGCCGCTTGTCGTGTCGAGGCGTCGCAGGGCGACCGTCAGGTTCCCGGTGGTACGCCCACCGCCGACGAGCACCTTCGCCACGCCGGTCGCCTTCGTGGCGAACGCGTCGTACGACTGGCTGGGTGTCACCGCGACGATCTGGCCGGCCTGGGAGGCGTAGTAGCGGTAGGCCCACCACTCCCCCTTGGGCTGGTGCTGGCCGGCCGAGTTGCGGACCAGCAGGTTGCCCAGGTCGTTGTGCAGGCTGCCGCCGCTGGCCCAGTTCGCCCGCAGGCCGTCGGCGCGGGCGCGCTCCAGGCGCGCGATGTACCAGGCGCCGTCGGCGGGATTCTGTTCGTCGGGGGCGCCGTACTCGTTGATCTGGTACGGCCGGGGGTGGGCGATGCCACGCGGGTCGAGGGTGGCGTTGGCAGCGGCGACGTTGGCGACCGGGTCACCGGGCAGCGAGTGCCAGCTGACGATGTCCGGCACGGTGTTGGTCGAGCGGACGAAGTCCAGGTACTGGTTCCAGAAGGCGTGCGTGGTCGACGGTACGCAGGCGCAGCTCGGCCCGACGATGAGCTGGTTGGGGAACTCGGCCCGGATGCGCTGGTAGGTGCGGCGCCACAGTTCGAGGTACTGGGAGATCGGGCGGTTCCAGAAGATGGTGATGTTGGGTTCGTTCCAGATGTCCCACTGCACCGACAGCCCGGACGCCCGGACGTCGTTGACGAGGCGGGTCAGGAAGGCGTCGTAGTCGGTCCAGTTGCCGTTGTCGCCGGGGAAGCGGGAGATCCCGGCGCCGTCGGCGCCCCACAGGTCGTGCGGCAGGATGATGAACTGGCCACCCAGGGCGACGGTGCGGCGCGCCTGGGCGAGTGTGGAGTTCCACCGGCGGTCGTAGGTGCCACCGACCCAGCCGCTGCCCGGCAGCTGCGCGCCACCGGCGCGCATGTACTGGAACTTGACGTCCCGGTAGAAGTGGTCCGCGGGGCCGCTGGCGTTCTCGGTCATTCCGTAGATCCAGCCGGACGCGCGGTAGGTCGGTGTGCCGCTGGTCGTGGCGAAGTCGACGCTTATCGACTCGTCGGCGGCGCGCGCGCCGGGCGCGGCGACGGTCACGGCGGTGGCGGCGGCGAGCAGGCCGGTCGCGAGTCGGGCGACGAGCGCGCGGGCTCGTCCTGGCCTGCCGTGGGACGGGGTTTTCACGGGCGGCTCCTTGGTGGGGCGTGGGGGACGCACTCCGGAGGCGACGCTTGCGAATCGATTCGCAGAGATCGTAGGACCGGACACTCAACGATGTCAATGCAATGACGGCGCGGTGGCGAGCGCGTTTCCCGCCGTCACAACCCTCGCCGCTGATCTCCCCTTGACCGGCGAGCGGAGCCCGTCCTATCTTCGGGCGAACCGGTTCGCCGAATCGATTCGCCTCAGATCGGACCACGTCCGACGCGCGACGGTCAGCACCCCGCACACCCATCTGACGATCGACTTGAAGTGAGGCAGCAGATGACCGGACTCAGTCGGCGACGGCGCCTGGCCGCCGTCGCCGTGACAGCAATCTGCGTGGTGGCGGGAGCCGGCTGCTCGTCGTCCGCCGGCGGCCCCTCCGACGGCGGCGCCCACCTCGTCTGGGACCCGTATCCGCAGTTCGCCGACGACTCCGAGTGGGTGGCGCTGCTCAAGAAGTGCGGCACCTCGGCGGGCGTGACTGTCGAGCGGACCGGCTACGACACCACCGACCTGACAAACAAGGCCCTCCTCGCCGCCCAGCAGGGAAACTCCCCGGACGTGCTGATCGTCGACAACCCGGTGATCTCGACGCTTGCCGAGGCCGGCGCACTCACCACCACCGACGAGAACGAGCTCGACGTGTCCAGCATGGAGGCGAACCTGCTCGGCGCCGGCCAGCGCGACGGCAAGACGTACGGGGTACCGATCGGCGCCAACACCCTCGCCCTCTACTACAACAAGGACCTGCTGACCCGAGCCGGCGTCGATCCGGCCTCGATCCGGGACTGGACATCGCTGAACGCGGCGCTGACCAGGGTGAAGGCCAGCGGCAAGAAGGGCATCACCTTCTCGGCGATCGGCACCGAGGAGGGCAGCTTCCAGTTCCTGCCCTGGTTCTGGGGGTCCGGGGCGCAGCTGACCGCCCTGGACTCGCCGCAGGCCGTGTCCGCGTTGACGCTCTGGACCGACTGGCTCCGGCAGGGGCACGCCCCGAACTCGGTCATCAACAACACCCAGACCACGAGTTGGCAGGAGTTCGCCACCGGCGACTACGCGTTCGCCGAGAACGGCACCTGGCAACTGGCCAACGCGGAGAAGCTCGGCTTCCCGTACGGCACCATCGCGATTCCGGCGAGCGCGGGCGGCCCGGCACCGGCACCGACAGGCGGTGAGTTCGTCTCCATCCCCGTGCAGGACAAGACCGGCCGGTACGCGGCGTCGCAGAAGCTCGTCGCCTGCCTGACCAACGCCGACAACCTGCTCACCACGGACACCACACTCTCCTACGTGGCACCCGTCGCCGCCGTGCAGGAGCGCCAGGCGGCCAGCGACCCCAAGCTGAAGGTCTGGGTGGAGGCGGTCCGGGCGGCCAAGGGCCGGACCGGTGACAACCTCGGCACGAAGTACCCGAAGATCTCCGAACCCCTGTGGACCGCCGTGCAGGCGTCCCTCAGTGGGTCGAAGTCGCCACGGGAGGCGCTGACCGCCGCGCAGGCCGCGGCCACGGCCAGGTAAGCGCGGCCGAACCGACACGATGACCTCCACGACACCGAAGTCCACCACCGGACGAAGCCGTGGTGGGGCGGCGAACGTCGCCCCACCCGCGCCTCCTCCCCGTTCCCGATCCCGCCGGCCGCGCCGCTTGTGGACCTGGGGCTTCCTCGCGCCGGTGACCATCTACCTGCTGGCCTTCTACGCCTACCCGCTCTACCGCAACGTCGAGCTGAGCCTGCGCGAGTACACCGTCCGCTCGTTCGTGCAGGGCGGCGCGCCCTTCGCCGGCCTGGACAACTACCGCACGGTCCTGACCGATCCGGCGTTCTGGCCGACGTTGACGCACACGGTGGTCTTCACCGTCGCCTCGCTCGCCGTCCAGTTCAGCGTCGGCATGGCACTGGCGCTCTTCTTCCGCCAGCACTTCCCGCTGTCGGGCACCCTGCGGGCGCTGATCCTCGTCCCGTGGCTGCTGCCGCTGATCGTCTCGGCGTCGACCTGGTCCTGGCTGCTCAACAGCGAATCGGGGCTGGTCAACGCCGCGCTGGGCGTCGTCGGCGTCGACCAGGTCAACTGGCTCACCTCGCCGGGCTGGTCGCTCACCTCGGTGATCATCGCGAACATCTGGATCGGCATCCCGTTCAACCTGGTGGTGCTGTACAGCGGCCTCCAGGCGATACCGACCGAGGTGTACGAGGCATCCGCGCTCGACGGAGCGACGGGGTGGCAACGGTTCTGGTCCATCACCTTCCCGTTGCTGCGCCCCGTCTCCGCGATCACGCTGCTGCTGGGATTGATCTACACGCTGAAGGTCTTCGACATCATCTGGATCATGACCCGGGGCGGCCCCACCGACTCCTCCGCCACGCTCGCCACCTGGTCGTACCGGCTCGGCTTCGGCAACCTGCTGCCCGAGTTCGGTCCGGGCGCGGCCGTCGGCAACCTGCTCATCGTGATGGCCCTGATCGCCGGGCTCGTCCACATCCGGCTCCAACGGAGGCAGAACCCGCGATGACCACCTCCACACCCCGGGCCTGGTGGAAGACCGCCGTCGGCCTGGCGCTGACCGGGCTGATGCTCTTCCCCGTCTACTGGATGGTCAACGTCTCGTTCACCCGGGACCAGGACATGCGGGCCACTCCCCCACACCTGTTTCCGGCGGACGGCACACTCGACGGCTACCGGGCCGTGCTCGACCAGCAGATGCCGTACCTCGGCACCAGCTTCCTGGTCGGTCTCGGCACCGTGGCGCTGACCGTGGCCGTGGCCGCCCCCGCCGGGTACGCGCTGGCGAAGCTGCGGCCACCCGGCGGCCCGGCGCTGAGCTTCGTCCTGCTGATCGCGCAGATGATCCCGGGAATCATCATGGCGATGGGCTTCTACGCCATCTACCTCACCCTCGGCGTCCTCAACACGCTCCCCGGCCTGATCCTGGCCGACTCGACACTGGCCGTGCCGTTCGCGGTGCTGATCTTCACGGCCTTCATGTCCGGCATCCCCGACGAACTGCTCCAGGCCGCCGTGGTCGACGGCGCCGGCCGGCTGCGCACCTTCTGGTCGGTCGTGCTGCCGGTCAGCCGCAACGCGACAGTCACGGTGTCCCTGTTCGCGTTCCTGTGGTCCTGGTCGGACTTCGTCTTCGCCTCGACCCTGGCCGGCGGCGGCGACCACCAACCGATCACCCTCGGCATCTACCACTACATCGGCAACAACAACCAGCAGTGGAACGCCATCATGGCCACCGCGGTGGTCGCCTCCGTCCCGGCCACCGTGCTGCTGGTCCTGGCCCAGCGGTACGTCTCGGCGGGAGTCACCGCCGGCGCCGTCAAGGACTGACCACCCGCACCAGAAAGGCATCCGCCACCCATGACCGTCGCCCCGTCCGGTCCGGAGTTCTCCATCCAGGACATCCCGTTCAGCTACCGCGGCTCCTGGTTCAACATCTCCCCGGTGGTAGCCGAGAAGACGTACGCCGACGACCTGCACCTGGTCTCCCACCAGACCGGGCTGCACCCCGTGCTGCGTCTCGCCCCGGACGTCGCCGGCGCCACGGTCGTCGCCACGCCCGCGCTGCTGACCTGGCGGGCCGGGCCCGGCCGAATCGACGCCGTCTACGCGGGACCGGACACCCTGCGGATCCGGGGCCGGCGGCTCGGCCTGCGGGTGGCGGCGGCTGAGAGCACCCTCACCCCGTTCAGCGGCACCTACCTCTACCGCGACCCGGTCGACGGCGCGCACGTGTTCACCTCGTACGAGACCGGGCGCCGCTACCGGATCACGGTGCTGTCCGGTGCCCTGCGGTCCGGCGCGGGCGTGGAGGCGCTCGGCACCGCGGACCGGTTCCTGGACCTGACCGGCGACCAGCCCTGGGAGATCGCCATCGAGGAGTACGCGACGGCCCGCCGGGCGTACGCCCCGTCCGCCAGCTTCGAGCGGCTGTGCCACGACCGGGGCGCGGAGTTCGGCGCGTTCGTCGACGCGGTCGCGCCGTGGCGCGGTCCGGACACCCCGTCCGCCGAGCTGGCCGCGTACGTGCTGTGGTCGGCGACCGTGGACCCGGCGGGTTTCGTGACGCGGCCGGCGGTCCTCATGTCGAAGCACTGGATGGACAAGGTGTGGAGCTGGGACCACTGCTTCAACGCGATCGCCCTGGCCGCCGGCGATCCGGAGCTGGCCTGGCACCAGTTCCACCTGCCCTTCGACCACCAGGACGAGGCCGGCGCCCTGCCCGACTCGGTCACCCACTCGGAGGTCCTGCACAACTACGTCAAACCACCCATCCACGGTTGGGCGTTTCGCCACCTGCGCCGACGCCTCTCCCAGGCACCGGGCCGGGCGGCGCTGGCGCAGACGTACGACCGGCTGTCCCGCTGGACCGCGTTCTGGCTCGACGCGCGCCGCGCTCCCGGTCACGACCTGCCGCACTACCAGCACGGCAACGACAGCGGCTGGGACAACGCCACCACCTTCGACGGCGACCGGGTGCTGGAGACGGCCGACCTCGCCGCGTTCCTGGTCTCGCAACTGAGGTGCCTGGCCGACCTCGCCGCCGAGGTGGGTGAGCCCGCCGCGCGGTGGTCCCGGGAGGCCGACCGGATCCGTACGGCCATGCTGCGGGACCTGTGGGACGGGGAACGCTTCACTGCCCGCGGCCCGCACACCGGACGGCGCGGGGCGAGCCGCAGCCTGCTCGACCTGATGCCCGTGACCCTCGGCGCCGACCTGCCCGTCCCGGTCTCCGACGCCCTGGCCCGGGGCGTCGAGGCGCACCTGACCACGCACGGGCTGGCCACCGAACCGACCGACTCGCCGCGCTACGTCGCCGACGGCTACTGGCGGGGACCGATCTGGGCGCCCTCGACGGTGCTGGTCGAGGACGGCCTGCGGCGGGCCGGGCACACCGGGATTGCCGACGACATCAGTCGCCGGTTCCTCGCGCTGTGCGAGAAGTCCGGCTTCGCGGAGAACTTCGACGCCGAGACCGGGGCCGGTCTGCGGGACCGCGCGTACACCTGGACCGCCAGCAGCTACCTGATCCTCGCCGCCGCGCAGGAGGAGCGGCGGGTCAGGAGGTAGTCGAGCCGGCCCGGCGGGCCCGGACCGGGCCGGTGCTGGACCGCAACGAGACCGGGGGGCTGTACAGGCGGTGCCGCGGCACCGCCTGGGGCGCGCCGATGATCTCCAACAGCAGCGCGACCGCCTCCGCGCCCATCTCGCGCATCGGCACGTCGGCGGCCGTCAACGGCGGCCGGAAGTCCTCCGCCCAGTGCTGCGCGGCCACCCCCGTGACGGAGAAGTCCGCCGGCACCGACAGCCCGGCACCGGTCAGAGCGCGCTGCATGCCGGGCAGCGCCGCCTCGTTGATGGTGGCCACCGCCGTGACCTCCGGATGCGTGGCGAGCAGGTGCTCGACGCACCTCTCACCGGCGGTCGCGTCGTCGCCGCAGCAGACGTCGACGCCGGTCAGGCCACGCTCGGACACCGCCGCCCGGAAACCGGCGAGCGCCCGGTGGCTGGGGCCGTAGCCGGCCGCCACCAACTCGGCGGAACGGTTGACCAGGGCCACGTGCCGGTGCCCGAGATCGGCCAGGTGGTGCACGCACCGGGCGATGAGGCCCGCGTAGTCGATGTCGATCCAGCTCATCCCGTGCGGGTCGGCGGTCCGGCCGATCGTGACGAACGGCAGACCCGTGCGGGCCAGCCGCGTCACCCGGTCGTCCTCCAGGCGGATCTCCATGAGGACCACACCGTCCACGCGTCGCCCGGTGACGATCCGCTCGAACGACCGGTCGTGGTCACCGCCGGACGGGGACAGCAGGACGTCGAGGTCGTGGCGGGCGGCGGCCTCGACGACGCTGGCGACGAAGCCCAACTGCATGTCGGTCAACCGTTGGCTCGCCGGCGGGATCACCAGCCCGAGGGTCCGGGTGCGCCCCTCCTTCAGCGCGCGGGCGCTGGCGTTCGGCCGGTAGTCCAGCTCGTCGATGACCGCCTGGATCCGCTGCCGGGTCGCCTCCGACACCGCCCGCTTGCCGCTCAACACGTAGGAGACGGTGCTGCGGGACACTCCCGCCCGGCGGGCGATCTCCCCGATGTTCATCCGTCGCCCTCGAATCGCCTCTTGCCCCGGCGCGGGGGATGCGCCACGTTCGTCACGAGCATAACCGTGGTGATCCCTCTGCTTCGCCGTGGAACTGCCGGGGCGCGGGGAACGGGCCCGGCGCCGACGACCACGCCCGGGCACCACCCCTTCAGCGGCGAGCGGGTTCCGACGCACTAGCATTGCCGCGGTCCGGGACGGCTCTGCTGAAACGAGGCGAGATGGGTTGGCTCCAGCGGTTGCTGGGTGGCGGTCGGGTCCAGCTCGATCCACAGCGGCAGCAGGCGCTGCTGCGGGACGTCCGGCAGGGGTACGGCGCCCACGCGCGGATCCCGTTCTCCCAGCAGGTCGAGGCGGTCACCGGAGTCCTGAAGGGCGATGACGGCCTGGTGGTGGCTGCCGGGATCGTGAGCCAGGTCGCCGACGAGGCACACGCCGACCTCCAGGCTCAGGCGCAGGACTTCCACCGGCGTACGGGCCGACGCCTGCTGGTGAACCGCCGCAACTACCGGCCACTGTGGAAGGAGGTCGGCCCGGCGCTGCGGTGGCCCCTGTTCGCGCTGCCGTGCGGCTACCACCCGTACGCCCAGCTGGCCGGCGCCGTCGCGGTGGTCGGCGGTCAGGCGCGCCGTCTCGACCGGGTGACCGACCCGGCCCCGCTGGTGACCCGGGTGTTCGAGGTGCTGGACCTGACCACCGCCGGCTGGGAGTACGGCCGGGTGCGGGTGGACACCGACGCCGCCGCGCTTGTCGATCGACTGATCTCAAGTGCCGCGCAGGTGCTCGCCGCCATGGACGACCCGCCCCGGCTGCCTCCCGCGGTCCGTGAGCTGATGCGCCGCAACAACACCGTCGGCGTGCACGATCCGGCCGGTCCCCGGGCGGTGGGTGCGATCAACCTGGGTGCCCGGTTGCGGGAACAACTGCTGGTCTGACGACACCCGGGGCGGCGGTCAGGCCGTCTCCCCGGGGCTCGTCGAGTCGTCGGATCCGTCGGCTCCCAGGCCGCTGATCAGGATCTCGACGAGGAAGCGGTAGCTGCGGTCGACGTCGCGGGGCAGTCCGAAGCCGCCGGCGCTCTCCAGGCTGGCGAAGCCGTGCAGCGCCGACCGCAGCGCACGGGCGGCGTCGACGGCGTCGGCGCCGGGTGGTCCGGAGCCGGCGAGGACGTCGAGCAGGATCCGTAGGGCCTCGTCGCTGGCCTCGCGGTCCTCCTGGTCGTCCAGGTCGGGCGCGCGGACGGTGGCGGCGTAGCGGCCCGGATGGTCGAGGACCCAGCGGCGGTAGGCCTGGGCGAACGCGCGGACCGCGTCCGGGCCGGACCTGCCGACGGTGGCCCGGGCCAGCGTGTCGGCGAGTTCGCGTCGGGCCTGGATCGAGATGCCCCGGCGCAGCGCCTCCAGCGAGTCGACGTGCTTGTAGAGCGACGGTGTGCGTACGCCGACCCGTTCGGCCACCAACCCCATCGACAGGTTGGTGAAGCCGACCTCGTCGGCGAGCGCGGCCCCGGCCGCCACGACCGCCGCGGGGGCGAGCCCGGCCCTAGGCATGGGCGGTCGTGCGCAGGAAGGTGAGTACCAGCGAGGTCACCTCGTCCGGGTACTGCACGTGCGGGTAGTGGCCCGCGCCCTCGATGATGTCGAGCCGGCCCAGGCCGGGCGGGAGCGCGGCCACGATCGCCTCGCCCTCGGCGCGCGGGTCGACCCAGTCCGGGTCGAGCGTGCCCTCGACGACGAGGACCGGACAGCGGACGTTCGGCAGTTGCGCCCCGGCGTCGACCGGTGCCGACTGGCCCATCTTGCGCATGGCCCTCATCCGGCCGGGCTCGCGCATCATGGCGTCGATGCGGGCCGTCCGGGCGGTCCAGTCGGCCGGCTTGCGGCCCGGGTAGGCGACCTCGAGGTAGCCGCGCCAGAGCCGCACGCTGCCCAGCAGGCCGGTCCCGAGCAGGCGGGCCATACCCCTGCGGTACCGGGCGACCCGTAGGTCTCCGAGCCTGATCGACTGCTTGCGGGTGAACGGCGCCAACTCGACGAGGCCGGTCACCAGGTCGGGTGCCTCGGCGGCCGCGATGGTGGCGGCCCCGCCGGAGATCGAGTGGCCGACCAGCACGGCCGGGCCGCCGAGGTGCCGGATCACCGCGAGCAGGTCGTGGGCGATGTCGGTGCGGCTGTAGGACGGCCATCGGGCGCTCGACTCGCCGCAACCCCGCAGGTCGACCGCGGCGACCCGGTAGCCGGCGGCCACCAGGGGCGGAGCGACGAAACGGTACGCCTCGCGGCTGTCGCCCATGCCGTGGGCGAGGACGACGAGCGGCCCGTCGCCGGTCACCTCGTACGCGATGGTGCCGCCGTCGACGGTCAGGTGTTCGGTCATCAGCTCTCCCCGGTTAGCTATCTGCGTTAGCTTTAAGCTAATCAAATTAGCCGACGCCGTCAAGGTGACGCCCGACGCACCCGACGGTCAGACGTCGGCCTCGAGGGCGAAGGTGTTGCCGTCCGGGTCCTGGAGCCAGGCGATACGGCCGCCTCCGGCCCGGGCGGTGATCCCCTTGGCGTCGTGCTCGAACTGCTCGTAGCGGACGAACTCCACACCGGCCGAGGTGAGCTCGTCGACGATCCCGTCGAGGTCGTCGACGTACCACGTCGCCAGCGTGGCGTCGGTCTTGCCGGCGGTGACCGACTGGTACACGTTCAGGGCCGGCCCGCCACCCGAGGCGTAGATCCGGCTGCCGTCGGCGATGGACGCACTGGGAGCGGACCGCAGCGCCCGCAGGCCCAGCTTTCCTTCGTAGAAGGCGGCCGCCATCCGGATGTCGGACACGGCGACCGAGGCTCTGAGGTGGAACTCGTCCAGGGGCATGTCCCACTCTGGCACACCCCGACGTCCGGCCGATGTCGTTCCCGACGTGACACGGGGGCGGGCACGACCCGAAGGTCGTGCCCGCCGTTTGTGGTGTGGTCAGCGTTGCAGGGTGAGCAGGCCGGGTCGGTAGGGCAGGAGGCCGTAGTCT
>NZ_JBEXGP010000004.1:0-320644 GCF_040607375.1 Micromonospora sp. NPDC005298 | reverse complement strand
GGGGGGGGGGGGGGGGGGGGGGGGCGGGGGCCAGCCAACCGCGGGCGGGCCCACCCCGGGGGGGGCCTCCGGCCGGCTATGTCGGTTGCGGAATCTAGTTCGCCATCAAATCGGCGCCACGCCAGCTGAAATCGGGCTCCGTTGCGAACCGCTCGGTGATCTTCACGAGATCCTCCGCGTACTTGTTCGCGTGGTGCCCGCAGAACACCAACTCGCTCCCACCCGCCAGAGTGATCCGGAGCTTCCCGGCAGCATTGCAGCGGTCGCACCGTTCATCGGCGGCTGGGGGCGCCACCGTCTCGGGCGGCGGCGTGAGGGTCGGGGTCATCGCCTTCCTCCTCTGGTCGTCACCGATGAACAATCTCTTCGGTCGTTGCTCACCTATCGTGCAACACCCGTGCCGGGCACTGCCTTCCCTGTGTGCCCGCGGGGGACCGAGGTCACACATGGCAGGGACAGTGTGCCGTGCACCCAGGGTGCCACGTCAACGATCACATTCGTGCATCCGGACGATCACCATCTGGTGTTGCACACCAGGTGGTCAAAACGACACGTTCGGTTGACGAAACCCGCTCAGTCCAGGTAATCCCGCAGGACCTGCGACCGGGACGGGTGACGCAACTTGGACATCGTCTTGGACTCGATCTGCCGGATCCGCTCCCGGGTCACCCCGTAGACCTGGCCGATCTCGTCGAGCGTGCGCGGCTGGCCGTCGGTCAGGCCGAAACGCAGGCGTACGACACCCGCCTCTCGCTCGGAGAGCGTCTGCAGGACCTGCTGGAGCTGGTCCTGCAGGAGCGAGAACGAGACGGCGTCGACCGCGACCACGGCCTCGGAGTCCTCGATGAAGTCACCGAGCTGGCTGTCGCCCTCGTCGCCGATGGTCTGGTCGAGTGAGATGGGCTCCCGGGCGTACTGCTGGATCTCCAGCACCTTCTCGGGTGTGATGTCCATCTCCTTGGCCAGCTCCTCCGGCGTGGGCTCGCGGCCCAGGTCCTGGAGCAGCTCGCGCTGTATGCGGCCGAGCTTGTTGATGACCTCGACCATGTGCACCGGGATGCGGATGGTGCGGGCCTGGTCGGCCATGGCGCGGGTGATCGCCTGACGGATCCACCAGGTGGCGTACGTGGAAAACTTGTAGCCCTTGGTGTAGTCGAACTTCTCCACGGCCCGGATCAGGCCGAGGTTGCCCTCCTGGATGAGGTCGAGGAAGGCCATGCCGCGACCCGTGTACCGCTTCGCGAGGGAGACGACGAGGCGGAGGTTGGCCTCCAGCAGGTGGTTCTTGGCGCGTTCGCCGTCGCGGGAGATCCAGCCGAGGTCGCGGACCATCTCGCGGGTGAGCTTCTCCTCGCCCTCGTCGGCGGCGCGCAGCCGCTCGGCCGCGTAGAGCCCGGCCTCGATGCGCTTGGCCAGCTCCACCTCCTGCTCGGCGTTGAGCAGGGGGACCTTGCCGATCTGCTTCAGGTACGCGCGGACCGAGTCGGCGGAGGCGGTCAGCTCGGCGTCGCGCCGGGCCTGCTTGAGCGCCTCGGACTCCTCGTCGTCCCACTCGAAGTCGTTGTCGGTGGCGGAGGCGGCGGCGTCGGTCTCGGCGGCCTGGGCCAACTCGGCCGGCTCCTCGACCACCACGTCCTCGATGGTGGCGGCGAGTTCCTCGGGGTCGATCTCGCCGTCCGCGCCCTCGCCCTTGGCCTTGCCGGCCGCCTTGGCCGGCTTGGCGCCGGCGGCCGCGGCGACCGTCGCCTTGGTGGCCCGGGTCGACTTGGTGGCCTTCGCCGGCACGGCGGCCGCGCCGGCGACCTCGGCGGTGCTGCCGGCCTTGCGGGGGGCGACCTTGCGGGGGCCGGGCGTCACCGGCGCCTCGTCGGAGGCGGGGGCCTGCTTCGGGGCGGGGGCGGCGGCCTTCTTGGTGGTCTTTGCGGTGGTGGCCCGGGACGCCGGCGTCGTGGAGCGGGCCGCGGCGACCCGGCGGCGGGTGCTCGCCGAGCCGTCCACCACTACGGTCACTCCCGCCTCGGAGAGAGCCCGCAGGATCTTCTTGGCCTGGGCCGGAGTCACCTCGGCGGACTCGACGGTGCGCGCGAGCTGGGCCGACGTGAGCTGACCACCGGCGCTCTGCGCGTGGGCGATCAGGGTGTCGGTGAGCGAGCGAACGTCGGCGCCGGTCTGGCGGGGTTCTGTCACGAATGACCTTCCGGAGGCGAAGAGCGGGCACGGCCGGGTCGTCCGGCACAGCATGGGTCAACCAGGCCGGGCGATGTGGTTGAGGGGCCCCCGTGTCCCGGGCCGGCCGGTGGTCGGCGGTCCGTGGCGCGTGGGCAGGGGTGAATTGTAACGCCGTCTGCGGCGATCATCCTGCGCCGCACTGCGTAACGGCGGTGAGACCGCCGATTCGGCGCTGATGTGGACTTTGTAAGGATGATACTCGCGTACGGCGCTGAGGGCTCGACCGTCGTGGTCGGCTGGCGGTTGAAAGGGCCCGACGTGCCTGTTGACCAGCGGTGACTGCGGGAACGGGGTCGGGGAGCTGAGCACTTAGCGCACATTACCAATACAAAGCGGACATGCCGGTCAGACCCGACACTGGCCGGCGCTGTTTTGTCACCGCGACGACGGACCATGGCGGGCGCGCAGGCGCCGACGTGTGGAAAGGGGCACCATGACCGGCTCGACGCCGACGCCGCAGGAGCTGCTCGCGATCGCGATCGAGGTGGCCCGGGAGGCGGCGGACACCGCGTACCGGATGCGGGCTGCGGGAGTCGAGGTCGCCGCGACCAAGTCCACCCGCACCGACGTGGTCACCGCCGCCGACCGGGCCGTCGAGCGGCAGGTCGTGGACGCCCTGGCCGGGCTCCGGCCCGACGACTCGGTGCTCGGCGAGGAGTACGGCGAGGAGCGCGGCCCGGGCACGACGGGCAGCGGGGTGCGGTGGATCGTCGACCCGATCGACGGCACGGTCAACTACCTGTACGGGCTGGCGCACAGCGCGGTCTCGCTGGCCGCCGAGGTCGACGGGGTGGTCGTCGCCGGTGTGGTCCGCAACGTGTTCACCGGCGAGGAGTGGACGGCCACCGCCGGCGGCGGCGCCTGGCGGGCGGGGCAGCGGTTGCGGTGCTCGACGGAGACCGATCTCGGGCAGGCGCTGGTGGCCACCGGCTTCGCCTACGACGCGGCCCGCCGGTCGCACCAGGCCCGGGTGGTCGCCGGGCTCATCCCGCACGTACGGGACATCCGGCGGCTCGGCGCGGCGGCCCTGGACCTCTGCCTGGCCGCCGAGGGACGCGTCGACGCGTACTTCGAGAAGGGTCTGGCGGCCTGGGACCAGGCCGCCGGCGGGCTGGTGGCGAGCGAGGCGGGCCTGCGGGTTGCCGGCCTGCGGGGGTTGCCCGCCGGCCCGGACCTGGTGCTCGCGGCGCCGGAGGCTCTCTTCGGGCCGCTGCACGACCGGCTGGACGACCTGGACGCCGCCGGTGGCCCGTGAACGTGAACGGCCCTGGCCGGCACCGACCGGTCGAGCTACTTCTTGACCGGCATCGGGCAGCTGCCCTTGGGCGCCTCCGGCGCACCCGAGTCACCGAGCGACTGGTTGACCTCGGTGGTGGTGGCCAACTGCTGGAAGCCGTTGCCGAGCACGACGTCCACCGTGTCGTCGGTGCGCTTCTCGTCGTAGCCCGGATCGGCGTTGTTCAGGAAGTACGCCTGGAGCAGGTGCGCCGAGCCGACGCCCTTCGGGCCGTACCGCAGCACCGCGATGCCGTCGACCTGCTTCTTCTCGTTCGCGGTCTTCTTCACCTGGAACTGCCGGTTGCTGAACTCGTCGGCGACGGTACGGGCGAGGCCGGGCTGGTTCGTGGCGTTGTAGACGTTGATCTTGACGTCCTTGCGCTCGCGCAGGGTTAGGTCGGCCAGGGGCCAGCCCTCGGGGCAGCCCGCGGCGGTGCCCGCCTTGCCCTGGCTGTCGCGGACCACGGCCACGACGACGAAGACCAGGGCGATGACCGCCAGCAGGCCGACGACGACGAGTGCTCGTACTCGCGCAAAACTCATCAGGGCGCTCCCCGGGACGTCAGGTGGGTGGCAACGATCTCTGACCGCCGGCCGTCGAATACGCCGCTGAGGTTAACGGTTGTCCGGCCGTCGCGTGGAAACAGTCCGACATGCCGGCGCGGCGACCGCGAACCGGGTACTACTACCCCTATCTTCGTGTCGCCTGAGTCACATTGGGAACAACTTCGCGTGCTGGGGCGTACATCTCAGCCGCAAGGGCGGTATACATGCCTCGCCCAAGGGGGGTAAGGTTCCGCGCTCGCAGGGGAGTCCCCCCAGCGGTCCCGACCCGTTCGGTCCCCGGGTCGGGTGCCCGACACAAGTGGTGGCCGGCCAGCGGAACCGAAACAGCGTCGTCCGGCGTTACAACCGGGAAGCGACAACATCGATATGGGAGAGTGAAACCGATGGCCACCGACTACGACGCCCCGCGTCGCGACGAGGTCGACCTCGGCGAGGACAGCCTGGAAGAGCTCAAGGCACGGCGCGTCGACTCACAGTCGGGCGCGGTGGACGTTGACGAGGCCGAGGTGGCCGAGAGCTTCGAGCTGCCCGGCGCCGACCTGGCCGACGAGGAGCTCACGGTCAAGGTGCTACCGATGCAGCAGGACGAGTTCCGGTGCGCCCGCTGCTTCCTGGTGCACCACCGCAGCCAGCTGGCGGTCGAGCGCAACGGCGAGCTGATCTGCCGCGAGTGCGTCTGACACGCATGACACCAGCGGCGGCCTCCTGATCGGGGCCGCCGCTGCCGGTGTAGCAGTGCGTCCCCGGTGGGTACCTGCTTGACTCGTAACGGGTAGCCCACTGCACCGGGAGGTCCGACCCATGAGTGATCGAGGCGAGACCACCGACGGTGGTGCCGACGACCTCGGTGCCACCGTCGCCGCGTTGACCGCGGACGACATCGAGCCGGCCCGGCGTCGCCAGCTGCTGACCCGCATGGTCGGGCAGGCCCGCGCCCGGGGGATCTCCGACCTGTTCAAGCCCCGTTCCGCCGTGCGGTGGATGGTCGACGCCGTCGCCGAGGTCGCCCCGCACGTGCCGGTACGGGACCTGGCCACCCTGCGCGCGCACTTTCCGGGGCTGGACGACGCCGCCCTGGCCGAACGCCTGATCCGCAACGCGTCGCGGACCACCGCGGCGATCGGCGCGGCCGGCGGGGGAGTGGCAGCCGTCGAGTGGGCCGTGGCCCCGACCCTGCTCTCCGCGCCGGTGCTGCTCGCCGCCGAGACCGTCGCCGTGGTGGCGGTGGAGCTGAAGCTGGTCGGCGAGCTGCACGAGATCCACGGGGTGGACCTGCCGGCCGCCGGCGGCCAACGGGCGGTCACCCTGGTGCACTCGTGGGCCACCCAACGCGGCGTCAACCCGATGGTGCCCGGCGTCGGGGTGGGCGCGGTCCTCGGCACCGCCGCCCGCAAGGAGCTGCGGGACATGCTGCTGCGGCGCTTCGGCCGTAACCTCACCACGCTCGGGCCGTTCCTCACCGGCGCGGCGGTGGCCAGCTTCCTGAACCGTCGGGCCACCCAGCAGATGGCCGAGCAGCTTCAGCTGGACCTGCGCCGCCGTGGCATCGCCCGACCGGCGTCGCCGCCGGAGCTGCCCGGGCCGCCCACCGGCACCTGAGCGCGCCGTCGACGGCGGATCAGCTCGGCTCGCCGGCCGACCGGTCGGCGGGCCGCAGCGCGTCCCGTGCGGACAGCACCGCCTCGGCCAGCTCGACCGGGTGCCGGGTGCTCACCACCCAGAAGGGCGTCGGATCGGCCGGATCGTCGAGCACCACCTGCACGGCGCCGCCGATCCACGGCCGCTGCACCACGAAGGCGAGCGGGTCCGCGCCCACCCCGAGCACCTCACGGCGGCCGGCCGTGTCCAACGGGACCACGTCGGCCACGAACCGCACCGGCAGCCGGGCGTCGTCCACCCGCAGCTCGGCGTCCACGACCGCGACCCGGATCCGACCCAGCCACCACAGGCCGGCGGCCGTCGCCGGCAGCAGCACCGCGAACGGCAGCCAGGCGCGGACACCGGAGGCGCCCATCCAGATCTCGACGGCCAGCAGCGCGGCGGCCACCAGCCCCGCCAGCCACAGCCACCAGGGCAGGTCCAGCCGTTCGGCGTACGCCGTGCGGTCCGTCGCGGGCGACTGACCGGCGGACGGGGAGGGCGACATGCTCACTACTGCGAGGGTACGGCGCACGACGGCCCGGCCAACCGGCAGGATGGCAGGGTCACCCCGTGAACCGGACAGAAGAGGGGACCCGTGACCGACGTCGTACCCGTGCCCGTACGGCAGCTCGACGGTGAGCTGCCGCTGCCCACGTACGCCCATCCCGGCGACGCCGGCGCCGACCTGGTGGCGGCCACGGACGTGGAGCTGCCGCCCGGCGGCCGCGCCCTGGTGCCCACCGGCGTCGCCATCGCGCTGCCGGAGGGGTACGTGGGTCTGGTCCACCCCCGCTCCGGTCTGGCGGCGAGGCTCGGCGTGACCGTCCTCAACGCGCCCGGTACGGTCGACGCCGGCTACCGGGGTGAGATCCTGGTCAACCTGATCAACCATGATCGGGACACGCCGGCGAGGATCTCCCGCGGCGACCGGATCGCGCAGCTCGTGGTGCAGCGCGTCGCGCGGGCGCGGTTCGAGCCGGTGGTCGAGCTTCCCGGGTCCCGGCGCGGCACCGGTGGGCACGGCTCCACCGGCGGGCACGCCGGACTGGTGCCGACGCCGGCGGGTCAGGGTCGCATCGAGCAGCGGCCGGACGAGCCGGGACGCGGGCGGACGGAAGAGGTGGCAGGGTGAGTGTGAACAGCGGAGGGTGGGCGCAGTGATCTTCTCCCGAAAGCGGGCCGGTGCCGAGGGGCGTACCCGCGACGAGCGGACCACCGAGGTCCTCGACCAGGGTGCCGGGGCGTCCGCGCTGGTGCGCGGCCCGTACGACATCTCCGAGGTCGACGACGAGGTGCAGCGGCTCGACCTGGGCAGCCTGCACATCCCCGCGATCGCCGAGGTGGAGGTGCGGGTGCAGGCCGACCCGCAGGGCGTGGTCCAACAGGTGGTGCTGGTGCACGGGGACAACGCGTTGCAGCTCGGCGTCTTCGCCGCCCCCCGGTCCGAGGGGATCTGGGACGAGGTGCGCGAGGAGATCCGCCAGTCGCTGCTGCGCGACGGCGCCGCCGCGCAGGAGGTCGAGGGCGAGTACGGCCCCGAGCTGCACGCCCAGGTGCGTACCCCGGACGGTCCGACGAACCTGCGGTTCGTGGGCGTCGACGGGCCGCGCTGGATGGTCCGCGGTGTCTTCCAGGGTCCGGTGGCGACCGATCCGGCGGCCGCCGGCCCGCTCGCCGAGTGCCTGGAGGGCCTGGTGGTCGACCGGGGCCAGGAGGCGAAGCCGGTCCGCGAGCCGCTGCCGCTGCGGCTGCCCCGGGAGGTCGCCGACCAGGCCGGCGTCGAGGACGGGTCCGCCGCCGAGCCGCGCCAGGTCTGACCGACGCGCACCGGCCCGCCGGAACCGGCCCCGTCGGCGTACGCTGGCGGGACGGTTCCGGCGTCGCCGGGGCCGGCCGGGGTCGGTGAGCGTGGAGAGGGTGACGCGGAGGTCATGATGACCGACGAGGGCAGGGTGTCGCTGCGGCGGCTTCTGCAACGGTTCACCGCCAGCGAGGCCGAGATCGACGCGCAGGAGCTGCGTCGGGAGAGCGCCGAGTGTGGCGGCATCCCGGCCCAGATGTGCTCGCGGGGCCAGGTGGTGTCGGTCGCGGGTCGGCTGCGCACCGTGGTCTACACCCCGCGGACCAACCTGCCCACCCTGGAGGCCGACCTGTACGACGGCAGCGACGTCGTCACCCTGGTCTGGCTGGGTCGGCGGCACATCGCCGGGATCGAGCCGGGGCGGCACCTGACCGCTCGCGGGCGGATGGCGGTGCGCGACGAGCGCAAGGTCATCTACAACCCGTACTACGAGCTGGACTCGCCCAAGTGACGGCACCGCGGACGGAAGGCCGGCGATGACGACGGGACAGGACCGGGCGGCGCAGCCGGACACCGGCACCGAGGACGACGAGCGACTGCCGACGATCGCCGAGCAGATGGCCGACCAGCTCGGCGGCTGGCGAGGGCTGGTCGAGTCGAGCATCCCGGTCGTGGTCTTCGTTGTCGCCAACATCATCGGCGAGCTGCGACCGGCGGTGATCGCCTCGGTGGCCGTCGCGGTGCTGATCGCCGGGCTGCGGCTGGCTCAGCGCCGGCCGATCCGGCATGCCATGAACGGGCTGTTCGGCGTCGGTGTCGGCGCGGCCATCGCCTGGCGTACCGGTGACGAACGGGACTTCTACCTGCCCGGCATCCTCTACGGCATCGGGTACGGCGTGGCGCTGCTGATCTCGGCGGCCATCCGGCAGCCGCTGGTCGGCTGGATCTGGTCGGTGCTGGTCGCGAAGGGCCGCTCGGAGTGGCGGGCCGATCCGAAGCTGGTGCGCACCTTCACGCAGCTCACGGTGCTCTGGGGCGTGGTCTGGCTGGCCAAGGTCGGTGTGCAGGCGGGTCTCTACCTGGCCCACCAGGACACCGCGCTGGGCGTGGCCCGGCTGGCCCTGGGCTACCCGCCGTACGCGCTGCTGCTGCTGATCACCGTCTGGACGGTGCGCCGGGTCACCCGGGAGCCGCAGCCCACCCCGCTGCCCGGCGCCTGAGCGTTCCGCACCGGGGGCTCAGCGCGAGCCGCGGGTCCGTTCGACGCTGTCCGCACCGAGGATCACCGCACGGACCTCGTCCTCCACCTCGGCGGTGCAGACGAAGATCAACTCATCGCCGACCTCGATCGGGTCGTCCGGACTGGGGACCAGGACCCGCTTGCCGCGCAGGATCGCCACAAGCGCGGAGTCGCGCGGCAGCGGGACGGCGTGGATGGGCTGACCGACGTAGGGCGCGGTCGGCGGAAGGGTGATCTCGACCAGGTTCGCCTCGCCCTGCCGGAAGGTCATGAGCCGGACCAGGTCGCCGACGGTGACCGCCTCCTCGACCAGCGCGGCCATCACCCGCGGCTTGCTCACCGCGACGTCCACGCCCCACTGCTCGGTGAAGAGCCACTCGTTCTCGGCCCGGTTGACCCGGGCCACCACGCGCGGCACCGCGAACTCGGTCTTGGCCAGCAGCGACAGCACCAGGTTGGTCTTGTCGTCGCCGGTGGCGGCGACCACGACGTCGCAGCCGGCGACATTCGCCTCCTCCAGGCTGGCCACCTCGCACGCGTCGGCGAGCACCCACTCGGCGGCCGGCACCCGGTCGGGGCGCAGCATCTTCGGTTGGCGTTCGATGAGCATGACCTGGTGGCCGTTGTCGATCAGCTCCTGGGCGATCGAGCGGCCCACGTTGCCCGCGCCCGCGATGGCGACCCGCATGGCTCAGCGCCCTCCTTCCGGCGGCGTCGCCGCCACCGACGTGACAGTCGCCACGATGTCGTCGCTGACCAGCATGAACACCTGGTCACCCTCCTGCACGACGCTGGACGCGGTGGGCAGCGTGCCGATCCCGAAGCGGATCAGGTAGGCCACCCGCGCCCCGGACGCGTCCTCCAGGGTGCGAACCGGCCGGCCGATCCAGTCCTTGTGGACCGGGACCTCGACGATCGACACGGTGCTCGTGGGGTCGCGGAAGATCTCCACGTTGCCCTCCGGCACCAGGTGCCGCAGCATCCGGTCGGCGGTCCACCGCACGGTCGCCACGGTGGGGATGCCGAGACGCTCGTACACCTGCGCCCGGCGCTGGTCGTAGATCCGGGCGGCCACCCGGGAGACGCCGAACGTCTCGCGGGCCAGCCGCGCCGAGATGATGTTGGAGTTGTCGCCGCTGGAGACGGCCGCGAAGGCGTCCGCCCGCTCGATGCCGGCCTGGCGCAGCACGTCGCCGTCGAAGCCCGCCCCGGTCACCGTGATCCCGGCGAAGTCGGGCCCGAGCCGCCGGAAGGCGTCGGCGTCCTGGTCGATCACCGCCACCGAGTGCCCCCGGGATTCCAGGCTGTGGGCGAGGGTCGACCCGACCCGGCCACAACCCATGATCACGACGTGCACGCTGTCCCTCCCAAAGGTGCGTACCGCTCCCGCTGCCGGTGGCCTCTCGATGCGAGCCTGCCACGTCCGGGTGCGCGGCGGGGACCGACCGTACCCCGTGCCGCGCGGCGGTCACGATCGCCCACCCCCGCGCTCCCGACGTGGTGGTCGTACCCTTGGCGTTCGTGGCCAGTCCCACCTCGCTGCTGAAGCGGCTCCTCCTCGGTCGACCGTTCCGGTCCGACCGGCTCCAGCACACCCTCCTGCCAAAGCGCATCGCGCTGCCCGTGTTCGCGTCCGACGCTCTGTCCAGCGTCGCGTACGCGCCCGACGAGATCCTGCTGACCCTCTCCATCGCCGGCGCCTCGGCGTACGTCTTCTCGCCGTGGATCGCCCTCGCGGTGGTCGTGGTGATGCTGACGGTGGTGGCCAGCTACCGGCAGAACGTGCACGCCTACCCCTCCGGTGGGGGTGACTACGAGGTGGCCACCGTCAACCTGGGGCCGAAGTTCGGTGTCGGGGTGGCAAGCGCGCTGCTTGTCGACTACGTGCTCACGGTGGCGGTGTCGGTCTCCTCCGGGGTGGCCAACCTGGGCTCCGTGGTGCCGTTCGTGGCCACCCACAAGGTCCTCATCGCGGTGATCGCGGTCGTCCTGCTGACGGCGGTCAACCTGCGGGGGCTCCGCGAGTCGGGCACCGCGTTCGCCATCCCCACCTACGGCTTCGTCATCGTGATGGGCGGGATGCTGCTCACCGGCCTGTTCCGGGTCTTCGTGCTCGGTGACGACCTCCGGGCGCCGAGCGCCGACCTGGTCATCCAGGCCGAGCACAGCGTGACCGGCTTCGCGCTGATCTTCCTGCTGCTGCGGACGTTCAGCTCGGGCGCCGCCGCGCTCACCGGTGTCGAGGCGATCTCCAACGGAGTGCCGGCGTTCAAGGCGCCCAAGAGCCGTAACGCCGCCACGACGCTGCTGCTCCTGGGCGCGATCGCGGTGAGCCTGCTCGTCGGGATCATCTGGCTGGCCCGGCTGACCCACCTCCAGTTCGTCGAGGACCCGGCCCTGCAGATCGTCTCCGGACCCGAGGGGTACGTGCAGAAGACGGTCACCACCCAGCTCGGCGAGACGGTCTTCGGGTCCGGCTCGATCCTGCTGTACGTGGTCGCCGGGATGACGGCGTTGATCCTCTTCCTGGCCGCGAACACCGCGTTCAACGGCTTCCCGGTGCTCGGCTCGATCCTCGCCCAGGACCGTTACCTGCCCCGCCAGTTCCACACCCGGGGCGACCGGCTGGCCTTCTCCAACGGCATCACCTTCCTGGCCCTCTTCGCGATCGTGCTGATCGTCGGCTTCCAGGCCGAGGTGACCCGACTCATCCAGCTCTACATCGTCGGGGTCTTCGTCTCGTTCACCGTCTCCCAGGCCGGCATGATCCGGCACTGGAACCGGCGGCTGCGCACCGAGCGGGACCCCGAGGCGCGGCAGCGGATGCACCGCTCCCGGGCCATCAACACCTTCGGGATGGGGCTGACCGGAACGGTGCTGGTGATCGTCCTGGTCACCAAGTTCCTGCTCGGCGCCTGGATCGCGATCGCCGCGATGGCGGTGATCTACCTGCTGATGCTGGCCATCCGCCGGCACTACGACCGGATCGCCGTCGAGCTGACCCCACCGGACGAGGGCCGGGCCGTGCTGCCGGCCCGTAACCACGCGATCGTGCTGGTCAGCAAGCTGCACCAGCCGACCCTGCGGGCCATCGCGTACGCCCGGGCCACCCGGCCGGACACGTTGACCGCCGTGACGGTCAACGTGGACGAGGAGGACACCCGGGATCTGCAGGCCGAGTGGGAGCGGCGGGAGATGGCCATCCCGCTCACCGTGATCGACTCGCCGTACCGGGAGATCACCCGGCCGATCCTGGACTTCGTCGCCTCCACCCGCCGCAAGTCACCCCGCGACGTGGTGACGGTCTTCATCCCGGAGTACGTGGTGGGCCGCTGGTGGGAGAACCTGCTGCACAACCAGAGCGCGTTGCGCCTCAAGGGCCGGCTGCTCTTCGAACCGGGGGTGATGGTGGTCAGCGTGCCGTGGCAGCTCGCCTCGACGGCGAGCAAGAACCTGGACCGGCTGGACGCCACGCTGTCCCGTACCCCGGCGCGGGGCCCCCGGATGGGGTTGCGCGGCACGGCGTCCGCGGACGCGCCGGCGGTGGTCTCCGCGCCGTCCGGCGACGGCGTTCCGGGTGCCGGTGGACCGGCCGACCGGGGCGGGGCCGACCGTGACTGAGCCGGGACCTGGCGGTGCCGCGACGTCGGAGCGCGGGCTCGCCGAGGCCGAACGCGTCGAACTGACCGTGGACGCCGTCGCGCCCGGTGGGCACTGCGTGGCCCGGGTGGACGGGCAGGTCGTCTTCGTCCGGCACGCGCTGCCCGGCGAGCGGGTGATCGCCGAGGTCACCGAGGTGCACAAGGGGTTCGTCCGGGCGGACGCGGTGACCGTGCTGGACGCCTCGCCGGACCGGGTGGAGCCGCCCTGCCCGTACGCGAGGCCGGGCGCCTGCGGCGGTTGTGACCTGCAACACGTCGCGCCGGACGCCCAGCTGGCCTGGAAGACCGCTGTGGTGCGCGAGCAGCTGGCCCGCCTCGGTGGGCTGGGCGACGACGAACTGGACCGGCTCGCCGTCCGGGTCGAGGCGCTGCCCGGCGGGCTGCTGGGCTGGCGCTCCCGGGTCCGGTACGCGGTGGACGCCGCGGACCGCGCCGGCCTGCTCAAGCACCGTTCGCACGAGGTGGTGCCGATCGACAGGTGCCGGATCGCCCACCCGGCCATCCAGCAGCTCCCGGTGCTCACCCCGACCGGGGCGAGCTGGCCCGACGCCGACGCGGTGGAGACCGTCGCCAGCACCGGCGGCGACGTGACCGTCGCCGAGGTTCACGACGGGGTGTCCGCCCCGGTACGCGGGCCCGCCGAGGTCCGCGAGGTGGCCGCCGGACGGGACTGGACGCTGCCCGCGTCCGCGTTCTGGCAGGTGCACCCGGCGGCGGCCGACACGCTGTCCACGGCCGTGCTGGAGCTGCTGGACCCGCAGCCGGGCGAGCGGGCCTGGGACCTGTACGGCGGGGCCGGACTGTTCGCCGCCGGACTGGCCACCCGGGTCGGCGCGACCGGCCGGGTGACCCTGGTGGAGGCCGCGCCGCAGGGCGTCGCCGCCGCCCGGCGGAACCTGGCCGACCTGGGCCACGTCGAGGTGGTGTCGGCCCGGGTGGAGACCGCGCTGGCCCGCCGACGGATCACCGGCCCGGTCGACGTGGTGGTGCTCGACCCACCCCGCTCCGGGGCCGGCGCCCCGGTCGTGCGCGCGCTCGCCGCCGCCGGCCCGCGGGCGGTCGCGTACGTGGCCTGCGATCCGGCGGCCTTCGCCCGGGACGTGCGGACCTTCGCCGAGCTGGGCTGGCGGCTGGCCGCGCTGCGCGGCTTCGACCTGTTCCCGATGACGCAGCACGTCGAGTGCGTCGGGCTGCTGCTCCCGGCGACCGGGCGCTGATGCGCGTCGTCGGCCTGATGTCGGGCACGTCGTACGACGGCGTGGACGTCGTCGCGGCGGAGTTCGACGTCGAGGGGGACACCCTGTGGCTGCGGCCGCTGGGACACCGCGGCCTGGACTACGACGAGGGGTTGCGCGCCGAGATCGCCGCGCTGCTGCCGCCGGCGGCCACCACCATCGAGGCCGTCTGCCGGCTCGACAACCGCCTCGGCGAGGTCTTCGCCGACGCGGCGGCCGTCGGCGTGGACCTCGCCGGTGGGCCTGTCGACGCGGTGGTCTCGCCAGGTCAGACGGTCTTCCACTGGGTGGCCGACGGGACCGCCCGGGGCACCCTGCAACTGGGCGCCGTGGCCCGGGTGGCCGCCCGGGTCGGCGTACCGGTGCTCAGCGACCTGCGCTCGGCGGACATCGCCGCCGGCGGGCAGGGCGCGCCGCTGGTGCCGGCCTTCGACGCGCTGCTGCTCGACGGCGGCGCCGGGCCGCGCGCGGCGCTGAACCTCGGCGGCATCGCCAACCTCACGGTGGTCGCGCCGGGGGCGCCGGTCCTCGGGTACGACGTCGGTCCGGCCAACGCCCTGCTGGACGCGGCGGCCCGCCGCCTCCTGGACCAGCCGTGCGACCTCGACGGCGCGCGGGCGGCGGCCGGCCGGGTGCACCCGGGGCTGCTCGCCGCGCTGCTGGCCGAGCCGTACTACGCGGCGGCCCCACCCAAGTCCACGGGCAAGGAGCTGTTCCACGCCGGCTACCTGGACCGGCACCTCGCCGCGCTCGGCGAGCCGGTGCCGGTGGACGACCTGCTGGCCACCCTCACCGAGCTGACCGCGCGGGTGGTCGCCGCCGAGTGCGACAGGCACGGTGTGGTCGAGGTCATCGCGGCCGGCGGCGGTGTGCGAAACCCCACCCTGCTGGGGCGGCTCGCCGCGCTGGGTGCCGGCCGGTGGCGGCTGCGTGGCACCGACGAGCTGGGCGTGCCCGCGCAGGCCAAGGAGGCGTACGCGTTCGCGCTGCTCGGCTGGCTGTCCTGGCACGGCCTGCCCGGATCGATCCCGTCGGTGACCGGGGCCGCCCGGGGCGTCGTGCTCGGCTCGTGGACCCCGGCCGGTCCGGCGTACCCCGGCGCACCGGCCACCCCGCCGAGCCGATTGCGGATCCGTCTCTGAGCAGGCGCTCAGCCGTCGGGAGTGGCCCGGGTGGCTCGGGTCGGACTGCGGAGTACCGGGCGGCCGATAGACTCTCCGGTCATGAGCGTTGAAGAGGACACGGCCAACCACGGCCGGTTGCTGGGGACGGTCCGCGGTCCGCAGGACGTCAAGCGGATGTCGGGCGAGGAACTGGACGTACTCGCCGCGGAGATCCGGGACTTCCTGATCGCGAAGGTCTCCCGCACCGGCGGGCACGTCGGGCCCAACCTCGGCGTGGTCGAGCTGACGCTTGCCATGCACCGCGTCTTCGACTCCCCCCGCGACCGGCTCCTGTTCGACACCGGCCACCAGGCGTACGTACACAAGATCCTCACCGGGCGTCAGGCCGGCTTCGACAAGCTCCGCCAGCGCGGTGGCCTCTCCGGCTACCCCAGCCAGGCGGAGAGCGAGCACGACCTCATCGAGAACTCGCACGCCTCCACCGCGCTCTCCTACGCCGACGGTCTGGCCAAGGCGTACGCCCTGCGGGGCGAGGCGCGCAGCGTCGTGGCCGTGGTCGGCGACGGCGCGCTCACCGGCGGCATGTGCTGGGAGGCGCTGAACAACATCGCCACCGCCGGCAACTCGCTGGTGATCGTGGTCAACGACAACGGCCGGTCGTACTCGCCGACCATCGGCGGTCTGGCCGACCACCTGTCCTCGCTGCGCCTCAACCCGGGCTACGAGAAGGTCCTGGACACGGTCAAGGACGCCCTCGGCTCCACCCCCCTGGTCGGCAAGCCCATGTACGAGGTGCTGCACGCCGTCAAGAAGGGCATCAAGGACGCGGTCGCCCCGCAGGCCATGTTCGAGGACCTGGGCATCAAGTACGTCGGCCCGGTCGACGGGCACGACGTGGCGGCGGTCGAGGCGGCGCTGCGCGCGGCGAAGAACTTCGGCGGCCCGGTGATCGTGCACGCGGTCACCCGCAAGGGCTACGGCTACCGTCCCGCCGAGGAGGACGAGGCGGACTGCCTGCACGGCCCCGGCGGCGCCTTCGACGTGGAGACCGGCGCGCTGCTGGCCGCCCCGGCCGTGAAGTGGACGCACGTCTTCGCCGACGAGCTGCTGGCCGTCGCCGACGAGCGGCCGGACGTGGTCGGCATCACCGCCGCCATGGCCGAGCCGACAGGCATCGCGAAGCTCGCCCGCAAGTACCCCGAGCGGGTGTACGACGTGGGCATCGCCGAGCAGCACGCCGCCACCTCGGCGGCCGGGTTGGCGCTCGGCGGTCTGCACCCGGTGGTCGCCGTCTACGCCACCTTCCTCAACCGCGCCTTCGACCAGGTTCTGCTGGACGTGGCGATGCACAAGCTGCCGGTGACCTTCGTGCTGGACCGGGCGGGCATCACCGGCCCGGACGGCCCGAGCCACTACGGCATCTGGGACATGTCGGTCTTCGGCGTGGTGCCCGGTCTGCGGATCGCCGCACCCCGCGACGCCGCCACCCTGCGCGAGGAGCTGCGTGAGGCGCTGGCTGTCGACGACGGCCCGACCGTGGTGCGCTTCCCGACCGGCACCGTCGCCGCGGACCTGCCGGCGCTGCGCCGGGTCGGCCCGGTCGACGTGCTGGCCGAGTCGGCGCGTACCGACGTGCTGCTCGTCGCCGTCGGCTCCTTCGGCCAACTGGGCATGGAGGTGGCCGCCCGGGTCGCCGAGCAGGGCTACGGCGTCACCGTCGTCGACCCGCGCTGGGTGCGTCCGGTCCCGGCGGAGCTGGTCGACCTGGCCGCCCGTCACCGGCTCGTGGTCAGCGTCGAGGACGGCGTCCGGGTCGGCGGGGTGGGCGACGCGCTCGCCCAGGCGATGCGCGACGCCGACGTCCGGGTGCCGCTCAAGGACCTGGGTGTACCGGCCGACTGGCACCCGCACGGCACCCGCGCGCAGATCCTCGCCGACCTGGGCCTGACGGCGCAGGACGTGGCCCGCAACGTCACCGGCTGGATCTCCGGCCTGGACGCCACCCCGGACCGCCTCACCCCCAGCGACGCGGCCGCACAGAACTGACCCACGACACGGCAACGGCGGGCGTCCCTGTGGGCCGCCCGCCGTTCCCGTCCTCGGGCCTGCCCGTCCCTCGCGGGGGTCAGCGGGGGGTTATCGAGCGGTAGTGGGTCTTGTCGGTGTTGGCCAGGCTGTACGTCTGGGTGCGGGTGGGCTCGGGGACGACCACCAGGCCGGGGCGTTCGACGAGCAGCGGCGTTCCGGGCGGCACGGACAGCGAGCTGTCCCGGGTGGCCCGCCAACTGAGCACCACCAGGGGCTGCCCCGGCACCGGCAGCTGGTAGGTCTGCAACGGGGTGGCCCGGTCGGCCGGCGAGACCACCGGCGCGCTCCCGTCCGCCGGCCGGTAGATCACGGCGGTCATCGTGCCGGCGTCGGTGTCCCAGCTCAGCTGCTGCAACTCGGCCGCCTCGCCGCCGCCGAGGGCGACCTCACCGAGTGAGCGGACGGTCAGCTTCGCCATCGGCCAGGACGTCGGCACCGAGCGCGGCGCGTCCCGGTCGCCGACCCGGCGGGGGATGCTGCCGAACGGACCCCGGTCACCGGCCAGCACGCAGGTGTCCAGACCGGTCAGGGCGCGCCGACCGGCACCGGACTCGTCGCGGACCAGCGGGTAGCGCGGGTCGACGGTGCCGGTGCCCAGGTCGAGCAGCCGGTCGGCGGCCCGCCCCCGGGGCAGCGACTCGGTGGCCCGCAGGGTCGCGGTCACCGGCACCGCCGCGCAGGCCGGCACGTCGACGGGCGCGCTGAGACCGTCGGCCACGGTCAGCGCCCGGCCCTGTGGCCCGAGCAGCGTCTGCACCCGGGCGGACACCAGATAGCGGCGACCGCCAGCGGTCTGCACCGGCAGCACGTCGGAGTAGACCAGGTAGCCCGGATCGGTGTACTCCGAGGCGCGGGTGACCGCGTACTTGTCCCCGTCGCGGGTGAGTTGCAGCAGCCAGGAGGCGCTCTCGCCGGGTACGTCGGCGGCGACCAGGGCCACCGGCGCGCCGTCGACCCGGCCGGAGAAGAGGATGCCGGACGAGGGCAGGTGCGCCCGGTCGTCGGCCGGTGAACGCCAGTCCCGTACCGCGTCGGTGACCGCCGCCGTCGACGCCGTGTCACCGGCCAGGTCGCCCCGGGGCGGCCACACCGCCAGGGAGCCGTCCAGGCTGTCGTACCCGACCCGCAGGTCCCGTGGTTGACGGTCGGCGACCGGACCGCACGCCGTCGCGGCCAGCAGTACGCCCAGCAGGACGGTGAGCGCCCTGCCGTGCCGACGGCCTGGAGTCACCTGGTCCGCCCCCGATCGCCTCGCCGTCGCTGTCGGAAAGCGCCATAGTACGAGATGTCCGGCCCGGAACCTCAGGTGGTCGCCGCCGCATCCTCCACAGTGGACGCCACCGGGGTTTTCGTGCCTTTTCGTCGCTCCGGTAGACTCCGCCGACTGTGACGCCTGCCGAGTCCCGCGCCCTGTCCGCGCCGCACCCGGAGGCGGCTGGCGGCCTCGACGACCTCGACGAGACGGTGAGCTACCGCACTCCGACCGCCAGGCCGGCCGGTCGCGTCGGCACGTCCGCCGTGCCGGCCGAGGCCTCCGTGGACGTCGTCGACGCCCCGGCCGCACCGACGCCGCCGCCGGTCGACACCCCGTCGGACATCGACGTCGAGGTGCCGGCCGACGCCGACGACGAGGTGCCGGGCGCCGGCGGGTGGCGTCGGTGGACCCGGGGACGGCAGCACCTCGCCGTGGCTGGCCTGTTCCTGCTCGCCGCCGTCTGGGTGACCAGCCGGATCTGGCTGGACCCGGCCGGCCGGGTGGCCTCGCTCTACACCGGCGACCCGGCCCAGGTGCAGTTCTTCCTCGCCCACTCGGTCCGTGTGGTGCTGCACGGCGAGTACCCGTTCTACACCGAGCAGTTCAACTACCCCGACGGCGTCAACCTGATGGCCAACACGGCGGTGCTGGCGCTCGGCATCCCGATGGTGCCGGTGACGCTGCTCTTCGGGCCGGCGGTGTCCTTCGTCGTGCTGGTGACGCTCGGCCTCGCCGGCACCGCCCTGGCCTGGTACCTCGTGCTCTCCCGCCACCTGGTCCGCAACCCGCTGGCGGCGGCGGTCGGCGGCTGGTTCTGCGGGTTCTCCCCGGCGATGCTGTCGCACGCCAGCTGGCACCCGAACATCATCAGCCAGTTCCTGTTGCCGTTCATCGTCTGGCGGGTGCTGGTGCTGACCCGGTCGACCCGGCCGGTACGCGACGGCGCGCTGCTCGCCCTGCTGGTCACCGCGCAGGCGTTCGTCAACGAGGAGATCCTGCTCTTCACGGCCCTGGCCTGCGGCGTGTTCCTGATCGCGGTGCTCGTCCAGGAACCGGCCCGCTGGTCGGCGGCCTGGCGGCCGTTGGGCGCCGGCCTGGCCGTGTGCGCGCTGCTGGCCGGGGCGCTGCTGGCGTACCCGCTGTACGTGCAGTTCGCCGGACCGATGGCGTACCACGGGCTCAGCGACGCGGTACAGGACTACGGCAACGACATCGCCGCCTTCTTCGCGCCCGGTTCGCCCACCCTGGGCGGCAACCAGCGGGCGAACATCAACCTCGCGCCCAACTACTCCGAGGAGAACGCCTTCTTCGGGTGGAGCCTGTCGCTGCTCGCCATCGGGATCGTGGTCTGGCTGCGCCGGGAACTGGTCGTCCGGGCGCTCGCGGCCACCGGCGTGTTCTTCGCCGTGCTCTCCCTCGGCGAGCGGATCTCCTGGTGGGACCGGGAGCTGATCAGCGGCCCGTGGCGGTTGCTGGTGCACCTGCCACTGCTGGACGCGGTCGTCCCGACCCGGTTCGGCCTGATCACCAGCGTGGTGATCGGCCTGCTGCTCGCGCTCGCCGTCGAGCGGGCGTGGGCGTTGCGCCCCGCCGACCGGCGCACCGTCCGGACGCTCACCGCCGCCGGCCTGGCGTTCGCGTTGCTGCCGATCGCCCCGATGCCGCTGCGGATGGTGTCCCGGCCGCCGGTGCCGGACTTCATCACCGCCGACCGGTGGCGGGAGTACGTGGGCCCGGACCAGACTCTCGTGCCCATCCCGGTGCCGAGCATGGGCAACACGCACGGCATGCGCTGGGCGGCGGCCACCAACCTCGACTTCAAGATCCCGGGGGGTTACTTCCTCGCCCCGCGCAACGGCAACACCGGTGACCCGGGGCGGTTCGGCGGCCGGCCCAGCGGGGTGGGCCAGCTGCTGGAGGAGGTGGCCACCACCGGCCGGACGCCGAAGCTCGACGACCGGCAGCGCCGCCGCTTCACCGACGAGCTGCGCCACTGGCGGGCCGCCATCCTGGTGCTGCCGGTCCGCCAGCAGAACGCCGAACCGCTGCGACGTGCCGTCGAGGACCTGGTCGGCCCCGGCCGCCAGGAGCTGGACGTCTGGGTGTGGGACGTCCGGACGCTGACCGACCGCTCGGTCTGATGGTCACCGGGACGGCGTCCCCCGCGACGGTGGCCCCGGCGCCGACGAGGCGGTCCCGGCCGGCCTGGCTCGCGGACGCGGTGGTGGTGGCCGGCTATCTGGGCCTGGCCGTCCTGCTGACCAGCGGGCAGTGGGGCCACCCATGGCGGCTGTTCCACCAGGCCGGCGACCAGGTCCTCTTCGAGTGGATGCTGGCCCACGCGGCACACGCCGTCGTCGAGGGGGAGAACCCGCTCTACAGCACGGCGTTGAACGCGCCGGACGGGGTCAACCTGATGGCGAACACGTCGGTGCTCGGCCTGGGTGTGCCCCTGACCCCGGTCACGCTGCTGTTCGGGTCGCAGGTGGCGTTCTGCGTGGCGGTCGTCTGCTGCCTCGCCGGCACCGCGACCGCCTGGTACGCGCTGCTGCGCCGTCGACTGGTCAGCGCCCGGTCGGCGGCGGCGGTCGGTGGCCTGATCTGCGGGTTCGCCCCCGGCATGATCGCCCAGGCGGGCGCGCACCTGCACATCGCCGCGCAGTTCCTGGTGCCCGCGATCCTCGCGCTGGTGTTCCGTCCCGCGAACGGGCCCGTGTGGCGGTCCGGCGTCGGCCTCGGGCTGCTCGTCGTCTGGCAGGTCTTCATCGGCGAGGAGGTGCTGGTCTTCCTGGCGCTCGCCGCCGGGGTTCTCGCGCTGGGCTGGGCGCTCGCCGACCGCTCGGCCGCCCGGCGGCACGCGCCGGCGCTGTTCGGGCGACTCGCGGTGGCGGCCGTGCTGGCGGCGGCGCTGCTGGCGTACCCGCTGTGGTTCCAGTTCCGCGGCCCGCAGCACTACGCCGGGATGGCCTTCGCCGCGCACGCCTTCCAACTGGACGCGGCGTCGTTCACCGCGTCGGCCCGGCAGACCGTGCTCGGCGACGACTGGCTGCCGGGCCTGCTCTCGCCGAACCCGACCGAGGAGAACTCGTTCTTCGGTCCGGGGCTGCTGGTGCTCGCCGTGGTGATCGTGATCTGGCTGTGGCGACGGCCGCTGGTCCGCGCGCTGGCCGTCTGCGGCCTGGTGTTCGCCCTGCTGTCGCTCGGCACCGAACTCCGGGTGGACGGCACCGCCACCGGCATTCCGGGGCCGTACCGGCTGGTGGCCGGCCTGCCGCTGCTCGACCTCGCGGTGCCGGCCCGGTTCGCGCTGGTCTGCGTACCGGTGCTGGGGGTGCTCGTGGCGCTCTCGGTGGACCGGGTCCGGGCGGTACGCCGGCTGTCGGCCGCGCCGGGACTGCCGGTGCGGCTGCTGTGGGCCGGGGCGGTGGCCGCCGCGCTGCTGCCCCTGGCTCCGACACCGATCCGGGTGGTGCCGGTCCCGCCGGTGCCGGGCTTCGTCGCCGACGGCGGGTGGCGTGCGCTGGTGCCGCCCGGCCGGACGGTGGTGGCCGTACCCCCGGTCACCGGCGCGGCGCGGAGCCCGGTGATGCTCTGGTCCGCCCGCACCGGGCTCGCCTTCGCGGCGCCGGGCGGCTACTTCATCGGGCCGGCCGCCCCGGACGACCCGACGGCCCGCTGGGGCGCGCCGGACCGGCCCACGTCGGTGCTGCTGCGCGCGGTGGCCGAGAGCGGAGTGGTGCCGGTGCTCACCGACACCGACCGCCGGCGGGCCGTCGAGGACCTGCGGCACTGGCGGGCCGCGCTCGTGGTGCTCGGCCCGTCGACGCACGGCGACCCGCTGCGCCGGACCGTCGACGACCTGCTCGGCCCCGGCCGTCCGGTCGACGGCGGTTGGGTGTGGGACGTGCGGGGCAGCGTCTAACCCACGAGCGCGCGGACGTCCCACACCCAGACGTCGTCGACCCGCTGCGGCGGCCCGATCAGGGCGGTGACCAGCTCACGCAGCACCGCCTCGCGCGGGTGCGCCCCGAGCACCACCACCGATGCCCGCCAGTAGCGCAGGTCGTCGACGGCCTGGCGGCGGTTCTCGTCGGTGAGCGCCGGGACCGCGTCCTTGTCCATCGTGGAGTAGATGAGGGTGCTGGTCGGCCGGTTCGGCGCCCCGAAGACGCCCTCGCCCAGCTCGTTCGGGCCGATGAAGTAGCCGCCCGGAACGGGGAACTCCTGCCGGGTCAGCGCACTCCAGCGCAGCGTGGGCAGGCCGTGCACGTTGCTCGGGACCGGCACCGGCACCAGCGTCCGGCCCGCCGGCACGTACGGCCGCCACCCGCCGGCGGTGATGAAGTGCGGCGGCGGCTCCACCTGCTGGGCGGGCAGCGGCCGGGGGAGGAGCGGCAGCACGGCGAGGGCGACCGCCGCGTACCCCACCGGACGCAGCCACCGCCGACGCGACGCGACAGCCGGCTCGCCCGTGCGCTGCGCCGGCACCCGCGACGCCCCGGCGGCGGGACGACCCTGCCGGGACGCGGCGTCCCAGATCAGCGCGAGCAGTACGCCCACCGCGGCGGCGACGACCAGCGTCAACCGGGTCGGCATCATCATCTCGACCAGCGGCAGGTCGTCCGGAACGTACGACCACGGGCCGCGCACGTCGGTCTCGACGCCGTTGAAGCGCACCACCGGCCCGATCGCGGCCACGGTGAAGACCACGATCAGCACCGCGACGATCCGGGCGGGCAGCGACCGGCGGACGAGCAGCACCAGGGCCACCACCGAGAGCAGCACCAGCGGCCAACCGAACCAGGTGTTCTGCTCGGTCAACCCGATCGTCTTCTCCACCGCCGGGTCGCCGGCCCAGGTGTCCCGGGCGAAGGTCACGAACGCGACCAGGTCCTCGCCCCAGTTGTGGAAGACGCCACCCTGCAGGCCCCGGTAGGACTGCGGGCCGTTGAACTGGAACCAGATCGGGTACGCGGCCAGCAGCAGCGCCAGCCCGCCGGCGACGCCGAGGCCGGCCAGGAACGTGCCGGCGGCGGCCCGCGTGGCGGCGGGCCGCTGCACGGCGTACGCCAGCACGACGACCAGGCAGGCCAGCGCGGTGAGCAGCAGCATCTCCTCGTTGATGAAGATCTGGTACGTCACCAGCGCCCCGAGCACGAGCCCGTTGCGCCGCCACCGGCCCGGTTCGCCGAGGCGCAGCACCCGCACCACGATCAGGGGCAGCAGGAAGTTCGACACGAAGTTGGGTTGGCCGTTGGCGTGGTGGATGATGCCCGGCGCGAAGCCGAGGAACGCGCCGCCGACGAACGCCGCCGCCCGCGAACGCACCAGGTGGCGCGAGAGCATCCAGTACGCGGTGCCGGCGGTGGCGGCGAGGGCCCCGCCCAGGTAGAGCGCGTACATCACCTGGGGGCCGAGCAACATGGTCAGCGGCGCCAGCGGCAGGGTCACCCCGAGCAGCGAGGTGTTGGCCATCATGTTCACCCCGTCCGGGGCGTTCTGCCGGGCCGTGAACAGCGGGTTCTCCAGATGCCGCACCGAGTACGCGCCGTGCGCGAACAGCCACTCGAACCAGCTGTGGTCGGTGGGCAGGTGCGAGGAGACCCGGCCGGTCACGTCACCCCAGTAGTTGAGGCAGACGAACACGCCCAGCACCACATAGGCTCCGAGGGCCACGAGATCGGCGCGGGCGGGTCGGCGTCGAGGCCGCCGTGTCGGCTCGACCTCGACCGGGTCGGCGTCGGTTACGGGATTCAGCGAGGGGTCTACCACCGGCACAGCCACGACGCGCCATCGTACAGGCGGGGATGCGTCGCATTTGCCGGGCCGGTGTGCCCACCGTCGGGTTTGCCGGAACACCCGGCCGGGCGGCCGCCACGGTGACGGAAGGACGATCGGTGTCGATCATCGAGCTGGGCGAGGTCAGGGACGGGGACGTTCCGCCGCGGCCGGTCCGCCGGCCACGCGCGGCCGGTCGTCCGCTGCGCAGCGCCGCGGTGCTGCTGCTGGCCCTGGTCGTGCTGGCCGGGGCGGCACCGGCGACGGGCCGGACGGTCAGCCCGGTGCCGGCCACCCGGGCCGCCGCGGCGTACCTTGCGGCGGACGGCGTCTTCGTCGTCGACCCGCCCACCCCCAGAGGGGACCGGTACCTGACGTCGTTCGCCGCGCCGACGCCGGGTGGTGGCGTGCCCCGGCGGTGGCGGGCGCCCCTGCCCCGCGCCGGCGACTACCTCGGCGTACGGGCCGAACAGGGGGTGGTGCTGGCCACCGGCGTCAGCGCCGAGGACGGTGTGTTCCAGACCACCGCCTTCGACCAGCGGACCGGTCGGCAGCGCTGGCGGCATCCGGGGATTCCCCAGCCGACGGCCGACGGTGGCCTGCTGCTGATGGACGACATGGCGGACCGGGACGGTGCGATGAGCCGGGTCGACCCGGACAGCGGTCGGCTGCTCTGGTCGGTGTCCATCCCGCCGCCCGGCAACCCCACCTACCACCTCCGCGGCGGCCGGGTCGACCGGTTCGTGCTCGTGCAGCCGACCGGCGAGGTGCAGGTGCACGACGCCGGCACCGGTGACCTGCTGCGCAGCATCGACACACTGCCCGGTGACCGGTCGGCGTACCAGCGGGTGCAGGTCGTGGACGACCTGCTGCTGCTCGTACCGCCCGGTGGCACCCGGCTGGTCGGCCACCGCCTGCCCGGACTCGATCCGCTGTGGACGGCCGACGTGCCGCTGGTGTCGTACGTCATCGGTTGTGCGGGTCTGCTCTGCGCGTTGCAGCAGACCGGCGGTCTCCAGGTGCTCGATCCGGCCACCGGCGCGGTGCGCTGGTCGGACCAGGGCCGGGACACGCTCGCCGACGTCCGCGACGGCCGGCTGCTGGTGGCCGGCCCGGACCAGCGGTACGCGGCGCGGGACGCGGCCACCGGGCGGGAGCGGGCCGAGCTGGGCCGGTGGAACCTGGTGCCGACCCTGCGGCGCGACGACCCGTTGGTGGGGGTGCGTCCGCTGGACGACGGGCGGCTGGTCGTCGCCGAACTGGACCTGGTGGCCGGCCGGTCCCGGATCATCGACGTGCTCCCGGGCGTCGTCGGCAACTGCCAGGCGTCCCTGCCGACCCTGCTGTGCCAGCGCCTCGACGGCTCGACCGCGCTGTGGCGGCTGCGGCCGTGACCGGGCCGCTGATCGACCTCGGCGAGCTGCGGCACACCTCGGACGCCGACCCGCTGCCCCGCCCGCCCCGGTCCGCCGGCCGGCCACTGCGGTGCGCCCTGGTGCTGCTGCTCCTGCTGGCCACCCTCGCCTCCGCCGGGCTGCCGCCCCGGCGGGACGTGGTGAACATCCCGGCGGGGCTCGCGGCCGAGACGTTGCTCGCCGGTGACCTGTTCGTGGTCCTCGACCCGAGCCCCGCGCAGCCCACCCAGCGGACGCTGCGCGCGTTCCGGCTGCCCGACGGCGGGTTGCTGTGGCAGACGCCGGTGCCGGTGCAGGGGCGGGCCTGGGGGGTCTCGTCGGTGGGCGGGGTGCTGCTGGCCACCGTCCACGAGAGCACCATGCCCGGGCAGGGCACCCTGTCCGTGGCATTCGACCGGGACACCGGGGCGTACCAGTGGCAGCAGCCGGGCAGCCCGGTCGAGCTGGCCGACGGGACCGTGCTGATGCAGGACGGCGGCGGTGACGAGCCGTTCGGTCTGCGGGCCCTCGACCCCTGCTGCGGCACCGTGCGCTGGCAGATGACCACGGACGCGCAGGTCAGCTTCCGGTACGGCGGGCACGGGGCGGACCGGGTGGTGCTCAAGCAGGCGGACGGCCCGGTCGAGGTCCGTGACGCCGGCACCGGCGCCGTGCTGGCCCGCGCCGACGTCCGGCCACCCGGCAGCGGCTGGCCAGGGGTCATGCAGGTGGTGGCGACCTGCTGGTGACCATCGCGGGGACCCCGGCCACCATCACCGCGTACGGGCTCGACCGGCTGGACCGGCGCTGGAGCATCCCGGCCGAGCGGGCGGAGTTCGCCCTGGGCTGCGGCCCGGTCCTGTGTCTGCACGTCGGTGGCGTGGGGTTGCGGGCGGTCGACGCCGCCACCGGCCAACCGCGGTGGCACACCGACCGCTGGACGTGGGTCTTCCCGTACGACGGCCGGTTGATGGCCAGCACGGCGAACAGCTCCGGCACCCGACTGGAGGAGCTCGTCGTGCTCGACCCGACGACCGGCCGGGAGGTGGCCGGGCTGGGCCGGTGGGAGCTGGCCCAGTCCGGGTTCGGCGACCCACTGATCGGGGTGCGTCGGCATCCGGCCGGTGGGCTGTACGTCACGCGGTTGGACGCCCGCGCCGGGGAGGCCCGCCCCCTGGACGTGCTGCCCGAGGCCGCCGGCAACTGCCAGGCGAGCGTCAGTTGGCTGCTGTGCCAACGGGTGAACGGCTCCTACCAGCTGTTCCGGTGGTCCGACTGATCACCAGTTGGCCTGTGCGGGTGGCGGGGGCAGCGGCACCGACGCGGGCCGCAGCACGTACGCCACGCCGCCGCTGCCGCGCTGCCACACCGCCTCGAACGCCTGCCGGGGCACCGTCCGGCGCACCGCGTCGTCGTCGGGCGCGTACGGGTCGTTCAGCACCGGGTCGCCGTCGGCGGTGAAGCCGACAAGCACCATCAGGTGCCCCCTGGTGTCGTAGGCCAGCCCCGGCACCTCGTCGGCCCGGAAGGCCGCGGAGACGATCAGGGGGATGCCGGCCGCGACGAACGCCTCCGCCTCGGCCAGCGACCGCAGCCGGGTGACGAACGCGTCCACCCCGTGCAGCCCGGCGTACGCGGTGTTGAACGGCCAGTTGCCGGCGCCGGCGTACTCGTGGTCGTAGCAGTGCCGGGCGGCGTGCACCACCACCGGCCGTGGGCCGGGCGGCTGCACCCAGGAGCAGTGCTCCGCCGTCGGCCCGAGACCCCAGTAGGCGAGCACCATCGAGGTGCAGGTGGGGCTGCACCAGGAGTCGCCGCCCCCACCCCACTGCGGGTACTGGCCGGCGTGCAGCCGCTGCGAGTAGCGGGGCACGTCCAGCACCCGTCCACGGGCAGCGGGCGAGGTGGGCTCCGGCGTGCCGGTCGGGCCGGGTAGCGCGGGGCCGGTGGCGACCGCGCCGATGCTGCGCAGCACCGGGCCGGTCGGGCTGTCGGCGGGTCGGCACAGGGTCACCCGCGCCTGCCAGCCGGTGACCATCGCACCGGTCACGACCAGGGTGTCGGTGTCGACTGCGGCGTCGCCGTCGCGCTGCCCGGGTATCGAGGTGCGGCGTACCGTCCGGTCGTCGGCCGCCCAGCGGGCCAGCAGGTACCAGCCGGTGGCGGGAGCCTCGCCGTGCCAGCCACGCAGTTCGACCTCGATCCAGCAGCCGTCAGGCGTCTCGGCGGTCCACGACGGCACCACCTCGGCGACGGCGAAGCCGACCCGCACCGGCGGTGTCGTCCACCTGCCCCGCTCGTCCACGGTGCCGGCGGTGGTGTCCGCCGGGAGGTGGAAACCACGGTAGGCGATGTCCCGCCGGGTCGGTGGTGCCGCGATGGTCATGCCAGCTCCGTCCGTCGCTCGGTGCCGCCGGACAGCATCGCGTACGCCGACCTCGCCCGCAACGCCGACCGGCGCGGACGGCGAGGCACGATTGTTGCCGGCCGGCACTAGGTTGTCGGTGGTCAGCAGCGAGGAGGCCGGGGATGCGGGTACTGGTGGTGGAGGACGAGCGCAACCTCGCCGACGCGATCGCGCGCGGGTTGCGCAAGCGGGGAATGGCCGTCGACGTGGCGTACGACGGCGACGCCGGCCACGAGGCGGCGTTCGTCACCCGATACGACGTGGTGGTGCTCGACCGCGACCTGCCGGGTGTGCACGGCGACCAGATCTGCGCCGACCTGGCCGCCTCCGGCGCGCTGACCCGGGTGCTGATGCTCACCGCGAGCGGCACGGTCGCCGACCGGGTGGAGGGGTTGCAGCTCGGAGCGGACGACTACCTGCCCAAGCCGTTCGCGTTCGACGAGCTGGTCGCCCGGGTCCAGGCGCTGGGCCGGCGGGCGACCCCGGCGGCGCCGCCGGTGCTCGAACTGGCCGACCTGGTGCTCGACCCGGCGCGTCGGGTCGCCACCCGCGCCGGTGTGCCGGTCGACCTCACCAACAAGGAGTTCGGGGTGCTCAGCGAACTGCTCAAGGCGCGCGGGGCGGTGGTCTCCAGCGAGGAGCTGCTGGAGCGGGTGTGGGACGCCAACACCGACCCGTTCACCACGATCGTCCGGGTCACCGTGATGACGCTGCGCAAGAAACTCGGCGATCCACCGCTGATCGAGACGGTGGTCGGCGCCGGCTACCGCACCGCCGAGGTCGGCGCGTGAGCCGCCGACTGCGGCCCACCCTGCGGTTGCGGCTGACCCTGCTCAACGGGGTGCTGCTGGTCGGCGCGGGTGCGATCCTCGTGCTGCTGGCCTGGCTGCTGGTCCGGGACGCCCTGCGACCGACCGACGAACTGCTGCCCGGCACGACTGTGGTGCTCTCCGACGGCCGGTCCCTGGACGCGGCCCAGTGGCAGCGGCAACTGGTCGACTCCGCCTCCGGGGAGCTGCTGGCCAAGGGCCTGGTCGCGCTGCTGGCGATCAGCGTGGTCGGGGTGGCCGGGGCGTACGCGGTGGCGGGCCGCGCGCTGCGTCCGCTGCACCAGGTCACCGCCACCGCGCAACGGCTCGGCGAGGCAACCCTGGACCAGCGGATCGGCTACTCGGGCGCCGACGACGAGGTCGCCGAGCTGGCCAAGACGTTCGACGCGATGCTGGACCGGATCGCGTCCGCGTTCGAGGCGCAGAAACGGTTCGTGGCGAACGCCTCGCACGAGCTACGGACCCCGCTCGCCGTCATGCGGACCGAGATCGACGTGACGCTCAGCGACGACGACGCGGACGCCGCCGAGTACCGCCGGATGGCCACTGTGGTCCGCGACGCGTCCGAGCGGGCCAACGGGCTGGTGGACGCCCTGCTGGTGCTGGCGCGCAGCGAGGCGCAGGCCGGGCGGCAGTTGGGCCGGCGTACCGAGTGTGACCTGGCCGCCGGAACCGCCAACGCGCTGTCGGCGATGCGCCGCGAGGTGGAGCGGATCGGCCTGCGGGTGCAGACGTCGCTGGAGTCCGCGCCGGTGGTCGGCGACCCGGGGCTGCTCGACCGGCTGGCCGGCAACCTCATCGAGAACGCGGTCCGCTACAACCACCTGCACGGCCGGCTCTGGGTGCGCACCGGCACCGACGGCGACCGCTCCTGGCTGGTGGTCGGCAACACCGGCTTCGAGGTGGACCAGGCCGACGTGCCGGGACTGTTCGAGCCGTTCCGGCGCGGCGGGCGGGAACGCACCGGCGCCCGTGGCTCCGGCCTGGGGCTCTCCATCGTCCGGGCGGTCTGCACGGCGCACGGCGGCACGGTACGCGTGATCGCGCAGTCCGGCGGTGGTCTGGAGGTGACGGTGACCCTGCCGTCGGCGGACGCCCCGGCGGTGACCGCCGCCGGCTGAACGGGGTTGCGCGGCACGCCGGGCCGATGACAAGATCGCGCTGTCAGCTCACGATCGAAGGGGGTGCGTCGATGTCCACCACTGTTGGCTCCGCGCCCCGGGTCCTCGCCGGCTGACGTCCCCGAGGCGGAGCGTCCCCATCCAGCACCACGGAGGGAACACCCGTGTATCCACGGATCCGCAGCATCAGTTTCGACTGTCACGACACGTACGCCCTGGCCGGCTTCTGGGCCAGCGTGCTCGGGTACGCCCGGCACGGCGGGGACGTCCCGGGTGACCCGGAGGCGGCCCTGCTGCCGCCGGACGACGCCACCCCGAACCTGTTCTTCCAGGCGGTACCGGAGGACAAGGTGACCAAGAACCGGCTCCACATCTGCCTGGAACCCGTCGACCGGACCAGGGACGAGGAGATCGAGCGGGTGCTCGGCCTCGGAGCCAGCATGGTCGCCGACCGACGGCACCCCGACGGTACGGGTTGGGCGGTACTCGCCGACCCGGAGGGCAACGAGTTCTGCGTCGTACGCAGCGCCGGGGAACGTGTCGACACCACCACTGTGGAGGACCAACTGTGAGTTCGACGATCCACAACATCAGCATCGACTGTTCCGACACGTACGCCCTGGCCGGCTTCTGGTCGCAGGTCTTCGACTGCCCCCGGCAGCCCGACGACTTCCCGGGTGACCCGGAGGCGATGCTCCTGCCGCCGGGTGGTCCGGAGGTGCTCTTCCTCGCCGTGCCGGAGGGCAAGACGGTGAAGAACCGGCTGCACCTGGATCTGCAACCCGCCGACCGCACCCGGGCCGAGGAGGTCGAGCGGCTGCTCGGCATCGGCGCGACGCTCGTCGACGACCAGACCCGGCCGGACGGTGCCGGCTGGGTGGTACTCGCCGACCCGGAGGGCAACGAGTTCTGCGTCCTGCGCAGCGCCGCCGAACGGGAGCCCGTCGGCCCATGATCGACGGGGTGGCGGGGCCCGCGCCCGGTGCTGTTAGATGAGCGGCCACAGCGGGCTGAAGGGTGTGTGGCAGATGGACACGACAGCGACCGAACCGGTGCGGGCGTACCTCACCGCGACCGGGGAGCGGCTGCGGGCCGATGGTTGCGAGGTCCGGACCGAGGACTGGGGTGGCACGCCGGTGCTGATCGGCTACCGGGGCGACTTCAGGATGCGGTGGATGGCCACCAAGTTGCACCTGTTCACGATCGCCGCTCCGGCGACGGTGGTGACGGCCGCCGGCCTGGAGGCGTTCAGCACCTCGGCGATGGACTACGTGCTGGCCCGCAAGGGGCAGTTGCGTGGCTTCCAGAACGGGGTGGCGGTTCTCCCCGCTCTGGTCGGCGCCGAGGTCGAGCCGGCCGCCGCGGCGTGGGCGCGGGAGAAGCAGCGGTTGAAGTTCGCCGCGCTGGCGCGGCCGGTGGCGGTGGACGCCCGCACCGGCGCGGCAGCGGCCTTCCGCGGCAACCCGGGCCTCGGGTTCATCTACGCTGCCCACCTGCGCGGCAAGCTGAACGCGTACTTCCCGGGGGCCTGACGGCGAGCAGCGGTACGGCGCGGGGCCCCGGCCACCCGAGGGTGGCCGGGGCCCCGGTCGTCTCCGGTCAGGAGCGCTGTTCGATCTGGCCCCGGATCGTGGCGAACTCGGCCTTCACCTGCTCGGCGGTCTTGAAGTACACGACCACCAGGCCGACGCTGCCCCGGTCGGCCCAGACGCAGACGCCGAGCGGCACGCCCTCGGCCTTGCCGTCGCCGCAGCGCGCGTCACCACCGAGCGGACCCGGCTCGACCGGCGCCATGTTGTTCACGGCCAGCTCGCCGGAGAGCCCGGTCACGGCCTCGTCCAGTTCCTTCTTCGGGTCGGCCATCACCCCGGACACCGCAGTGATCATGATGAGGTCCTGCTTGGTCGGGTCGCCGTAGAACGCGCCGACGGTGCTCGTCTCGTTCTGCACCCCGGCCTTCAGCTCGGTGATCATCTGGTCGGCGATCGTCTGCAACTGCGGGTCGACGTTCTTCGCCCGGCCGGCCAGGGTGGCCGGCGCGACCACCCGGGTCTTGGTGGCGTCGACGACGTCGCCCACCTCGTCCTTGACCGCGAACCAGGTGATCGCCGCGCCGCCGAGACAGAGCACGAGCACCACGGCCAGCACGATCAGGATGATCTTGCCGGCCTTCGACTTCTTCGCCGGCGGCGGGCCGACGGGTGCGTTCGGGACGCCGTACCCCTGGCCCGGCTGCGGGGCGGGGAAGCCCTGCTGCTGCGGCACCCCCGGCTGCTGATAGGGGGATGGGGAGTCGTGCGGCGGGCCGTAGGGTGTGGCCGGCGGCTGGGACATTCGGTCAGCTCCAAGTTCGGGTGGCAAAGCGGGTGATCTTAACCCGACGACCGGTCCTCGCGTCGCCCGTCTTCCGGCCCGGCACGCGAACGCGGTGGCCGGTCCGTCCACGAGGGACGGTCCGACCACCGCGACGGTGGAACCGCGACCGGTCAGGCGGGCAGGCTCGCCACCCCGCGCGGCAGGAACCGCTGGCCCGTGACCCGCTCGGACGTGCCCGTCCGGTCCAGGTACGGCGTGACGCCGCCCAGGTGGAACGGCCAACCCGCGCCCAGGATCATGCACAGGTCGATGTCCTGCGCCTCGGCGACCACGCCCTCGTCCAGCATCAGCCGGATCTCCTGGGCGAGCGCGTCGAGCGCGTTCTGGCGCACCTGCTCCTCGGTGAGCGGCTGGTCGCCGACCACGAGCAGCTTCGCGACCTCGTCGTTGACCTGGTCGTCGACCACGATCGGCTGGCCCGAGTCGGCGATCCGCTTGAGGTTCTCGCTGACCCCGAACCGGTCCGGGTACGCCGCGTGCAGGGTGCCGCCCACGTGGTACGCGACGGCCGGCCCGACCAGCTGGAGCAGGGCGAGCGGGCGCATCGGCAGGCCCAGCGGGTCAAGCGCGCTGTTCGCCACGTCCAGCGGGGTGCCGGCGTCGACGGCCGCGAAGACGGTGCCCAGGAAGCGGGTGAGCAGCCGGTTCACCACGAACGCCGGAGCGTCCTTGACCAGCACGCTCGACTTCTTGAGCTGCTTGCCGACCGCGAACGCGGTGGCCAGGGTGGCGTCGTCGGTCCGCTCGCCCCGGACGATCTCCAGCAGCGGCAGCACGGCCACCGGGTTGAAGAAGTGGAAGCCGACCACCCGCTCCGGGTGCTCCAGCTCCGCGGCCATCTCGGTGATGGACAGCGAGCTGGTGTTGGTGGCGAGCACCGCCTCCGGGGAGACGATCTTCTCCAGCTCGGCCCAGACCTGCTTCTTGACGCCGAGGTCCTCGAAGACCGCCTCGATGACGAAGTCGGCGTCCGCGAAGGCGCTCTTGTCGACCGTGCCGCTGACCAGGCCGTACAGCTTGGCGGCGGTGTTCTTGTCCATCCGGCCCTTGGTGACGGCCTTCTCGATCTGGGTGTGCACGTAGCCGACACCCTTGTCCACGCGGGACTGGTCGAGGTCGCTCATCACCACCGGCACCTGGAGGCGACGGGCGAACAGCAGCGCCAACTGGCTGGCCATCAGGCCGGCGCCGACGATGCCGACCTTGGTGACCGTGCGGGCCAGGCCCTTGTCCGGAGCGCCGGCCGGCCGCTTGGCCCGCCGCTGCACCAGGTCGAACGCGTACAGGCCGCTGCGCAGCTCCTCGGAGAAGACCAGGTCCGCCAGGGCCTCGTCCTCGGCGGCGGTCCCGGCGGCGAAGTCGCCGTCCTTCGCCGTCTCCAGCAGGTCGAGGGCCTTGTACGCGGCCGGAACCGCGCCGTGCAGCCGCTGGTTCAGCGTCTCCCGGGCGAAGTAGAGCACGCCCGCCCACATGTCCTTGTCGACCTCGGGCCGGGTCACGGTGACCTGACCCCGGACGACACCGGCGGCCCACTCCAGGGACCGCTCCAGGAAGTCGGCCGGCTCCAGCAGCACGTCCGCGATGCCCAGCTCGGCGGCCTGCTTGGGCTTGAGCATCTTGTTCTGCATCAGCGGGTTCTGGATGATCACCTGGGTGGCGGCGGGAATGCCGATCAGGTTCGGCAGCAGCTGGGTGCCGCCCCAGCCGGGGACCAGACCGAGGGAGACCTCGGGCAGGGCCAGGGCCGCCGCGCCACCGGAGAGCGTCCGGTAGTGGCAGTGCAGCGCCAGCTCCAGGCCGCCGCCCATCGCCGCGCCGTTGACGAACGCGAACGTGGGCACGGTGCTGTCCTTGAGCCGGGCGAACACCCGGTGACCGAGCCGCCCGATCTCCAACGCCTGCTCGCGGTCGGCGAGCTGCGGCAGGCCGACGATGTCCGCGCCCACGCAGAAGATGTACGGCTTGCCGGTGACCGCGATGAACGCCGGGTCGCCGGCGAGCGCCTCGGTGATCGCCTCGTCCAGGCTGGTCAGACCGGCCGGGCCGAAGGTGTTCGGCTTGGTGTGGTCGAAGCCGTTGTCGAGCGTGATCAGGGCGGCGGGTCGGTCCAGCCCCGGTACGTTCACCTGGCGCAGCAGCGCCTTCGTGACGACCTCGTTCGGCGCCTTCACTTGTCGCCCTCCGTCCAGTGCGGGTTCTCCCAGATGACCGTGCCGCCCATGCCGATGCCGATGCACATCGCGGTGACGCCGTAGCGGACCTCGGGGTGCTCGGCGAACTGGCGGGCCAGCTGGGTCATCAGCCGCACGCCGGAGGAGGCGAGGGGGTGCCCGATGGCGATGGCGCCGCCCCACGGGTTGACCCGGGGGTCGTCGTCGGCGATGCCGAAGTGGTCGAGGAAGGCGAGCACCTGCACGGCGAACGCCTCGTTCAGCTCGAACAGGCCGATGTCGTCGATGCTGAGCCCGGCGAGGCGCAGCGCCTTCTCCGTCGACGGGATGGGTCCGACGCCCATCACCTCGGGCTCGACGCCCACGAAGCCGAAGGACACCAGCCGCATGGCGATCGGCAGACCCAGCTCGCGGGCGGTGGCCTCGTCGGCGAGCAGGCTCGCCGTCGCGCCGTCGTTCAGGCCGGCCGCGTTGCCCGCGGTGACCTTGCCGTGCGGGCGGAACGGGGTCTTGAGGGTGGCGAGCTTCTCCATCGAGGTGTCCCGGGGGGCCTCGTCCACAGTGGCCAGACCCCAGCCGCCCTCGGCGTCGCGGATCGACATCGGGACCAGGTCGTCCTGGAGCTTGCCGTTGGCGTACGCCTTCGCGGTCTTCTGCTGCGAAGCGAGCGCGAACGCGTCGGTGCGCTCCTTGGTGATGTGCGGGACCAGGTCGTGCAGGTTCTCCGCGGTGGCGCCCATGACCAGCGCGGACGGGTCGACCAGCTTCTCCGCGACGATGCGCGGGTTGGGGTCGACGCCCTCACCCATCGGGTGGCGGCCCATGTGCTCGACACCGCCGGCGATGGCGACGTCGTACGCGCCCATGGCGATGCCGCTGGCCACGGTGGTGACGGCGGTCATCGCGCCGGCGCACATCCGGTCGATGGCGAAGCCGGGAACGGTCTTGGGCAGCCCGGAGAGCAGCGCTGCGGTGCGGCCGATGGTGAGGCCCTGGTCACCGATCTGGGTGGTCGCCGCGACGGCGACCTCCTCGACCCGCTCCGGCGGCAGCTGCGGGTTGCGACGCAGCAGCTCACGGATGCAACGGATCACCAGATCGTCGGCGCGGGTGTTGGCGTACATGCCACCCGCCTTGCCGAACGGGGTACGGACACCGTCGACGAAGACGACATCCCGAACTTCACGGGGCACTAGAGCCTCCTAATCGACCACGGGTGGTTCCCACCGAATGCTACTCGCCAGTAACCTACCCCGTCCCGACCCCCCGCTGTGGCCCACCCCACAGTGACGTCAGGCGACCGTCGAGGGTTGCGTCGGGGCGAGCGCCTCGGTCAGGTCGGGGACGAGCAGGCCGATCTGCCACTCGCGGGCGTTGAACCCGCGCAGCGTCTCCGCCACCGTCTCCTCGGTCAGCTCCTCCGGTGGGGTCCACGCCAGCCGGCGAACCGAGTCCGGGGTGATCAGATTTTCCGGAGGCAGGTTGTGCTGCGTGGCGATGCGGACCACCACCTCCCGGCAGCGGGCGAGCCGACCGGCCGCCACCGGATCCCGCTCGGCCCACCGGTGCGGCGGAGGCGGACCCTCGACCGCGGGGGTGACCGGCAACGCGTCGTCCGGCAGTTGCCGTGCGTCGTCGAGCGCGGCCAGCCAGGTGCGGGCCAGCCGGCGCACCGACCGCCCGCCGAAGCCGGGCAGCGTCAACAGCGTCTTCTCGTCCTTCGGGTCCAGCTCGGCGGCGGCGACGATCGCCGAGTCGGGCAGCACCCGACCGGGCGCCGAATCCCGCCGGGCCGCGATCTGGTCCCGGGCGTACCACAACGAACGCACCCGGGCCTGCGCCCGCGCCCCGCGTACCCGGTGGATGCCCGAGGTGCGCCGCCACGGCTCCGCGCGGGCCCGGGGCGGACGGGCGCCGGTACGGACCAGCGCCGCGAACTCCTCCGCCGCCCACGCCGACTTGCCCTGCCGGGCCAGCTCGGCGGCGAGAGCGTCGCGCAGGTCGGTGAGCAGCTCCACGTCGAGCGCCGCGTACGTCAACCACGACTCCGGCAACGGCCGGCTCGACCAGTCGGCCGCCGAGTGGTGCTTCTCCAGGGTGAAACCGAGCAACTGCTCGGTCAGCGCGGCCAGGCCGACCCGCTCGAATCCGGCCAGCCGAGCGGCCAGTTCCGTGTCGAACAGACGGCGTGGACGCAACCCCACCTCGGCGAGACAGGGCAGGTCCTGACTGGCCGCGTGCAGCACCCACTCGGCGTCGCCGATCGCCGCGTCCAGCGTGCTGAGGTCGGGCAGCGGCAGCGGATCGATCAGCGCCGTGCCCGAGCCGGCCCGCCGGAGCTGGACCAGGTACGCGCGCTGGCTGTACCGGTATCCCGACGCCCTCTCGGCGTCCAGGGCGACCGGGCCGGTGCCGGCGGCGAAGCGGGCCACGACCTCGGCAAGCTCGGCCGGCGCGGCCACCGGATCGGGGGTGCCGTCACGCGGGGCGATCAGCGGAACGGGCCCACCGTTGGTCGGGTCGGCTCCCTCGCCCGCCGGCTGCGGCTGGGCCGACGGCGGGTGCTCAGGGACGTTTCCCGGAAGGTCTTCGGTGGGCCGACGGCGCAGGGGTGGTTCGTCGGTCACCTGTCAACCCTAGTGCGCGCGATGATCCGGCGGGTGCAGCCGGTCCGGCGCGTGTCGGTGAGGTGTCCACAAGGTGTCCTTTCGGATGCCGGACATCGGGGGAGACAAAGCCCGATCGCGCAGGTACGTTCCATCGGGCCGCAGACCCGTTGGAGCGCGTGACACGCGGGTCGATGGCGGCACGGGGAGACCACGGAGGGCAAGACGATCATGACGGCTGGCTTCGGTTCGGGAGACGGACGACCGGCGGGCGCCGACCCGGACGGCGCGGGCGTGCCGAGCCCCCGTACCGGCTGGACCGCCCCGCCCCCCGCCGGCCAGTGGGGCAACCCGCCGGCCCCGGCGACCCCCGGCGCGTACCCGCCGGCCAGCGCCCCACCGTTCGCGGCGCCGTCGTACCCGCCGCAGCCCGGCTACCCGGCGCAGTCCAACTACCCGGCGCAGTCCAGCCACCCCGCGCAGTCCAGCCACCCCGCGCAGCCCAACTACCCCGCGCCCCCCAACTACCCGGCGTCGCCCAGCAACCCCGCGCAGCCCGGCTGGCCGGGCGTGGCGCCGCCGCCGGTCGCCGGCCGGAAGCGCCGCCGTTGGCCGGTCGCGCTCGCCACGCTGCTCGTCGTCGCGCTGGCGGCGGTGGCCGGGGTGCAGGCGTACCAGCTCGACCGCCTCGGCGGCCGGCTCGCCGACACCGACAGGCGGTTGGCCCAGGCCCAGGACGGCGACCGCACCCGCCTCGACGGTCTGGAGAAGCGCGCCGAGGCGCTGGAGAAGCAGGCCGGTGCCGCGTTCAACCCGGAGGCGGTGGCCAGCGCCGTGCTGCCCAGCGTGTTCCGGGTCCGGGCCGGCCAGTTCACCGGCACCGCCTTCGCGGTCGGCAAGCCGGCCGCCGGTGGCGGCACGAACCTGTTCACCAACTTCCACGTGGTCGAGGCGGTCTGGAACGGCGGCGGCCGGGAGGTCTTCCTGGAACGCACCGACCAGCGCTTCCCGGCGACCATCGTCAAGGTCGACAAGACCAACGACGTGGCCCACCTGCGCGCCACCGGCAAGTTCACCGGCCTCGTCACCGCCCCCGCCGCCGTGAAGTCCGGCCAGCAGATCATCGTGGTCGGCGCTCCGCTCGGCCTGGAGGACAGCGTCACCACAGGTGTGGTGAGCGCCCTGCGCTCCGCGTCGGGAAGCTCCGGCCCGTCCATCCAGTTCGACGCGCCGATCAACCCGGGCAACTCCGGCGGGCCGGTGATCAACGGCAGCAAGCAGGTGGTCGGCATCGCCACCGCCAAGGCCCGCGACGCCGAGGGCATCGGGCTCGCCGTACCCATCAAGGTCGCCTGCGACGGCTTCAAGATCTGCTGATCCACGGTCCGTCGTCGTCGCCGTCTCCGCTGCACACCGCGGCCGCACCTGCCGCCCCTGATCCCGGCCGGGTCCTCGACCCGGGCGACCCCGCCGCTGTACCCGGTCCGCGCGCCCACCGGCGTGGGGCCCGCTCACCTGGAGGAACAGACATGTCCCAGCCACCGAACGGGTCGGACGGGTATCCGCCGGCCACCCCGACACCGCCGCCCAGCGGCGACCCGACCGTGCGCTACCCGGCCGGCGGCGAGGCCACCGTCCAGTACCCGGCCGGCCAGCCGGTGCCGCCGCAGTACACGCCGGGCCAGCAGGCGCCTGGTCAGTACACGCCGGGCCAGCAGGCGCCGGGTCAGCACACGCCTGGTCAGCACACGCCGGGTCAGTACCAGCCTGGTCAGTCCACGCCGCAGTACCCGGCGTACGCCGCCCCGCAGCCCTCGTCGGCGCCGTACAGCGCCCCGCCGGCCGCGTCCGGCTACCCGGCCAGCGCTCCGCCGTACGCCGGGCAGGTCTCCGGGCCGCCGGTCTCCGGTGCGGCGTACGGGCAGCCGATGTCGGCCCCGCCCGGGACGCCGCCGTACGGCCCGCCGCCGCCGGCCGGTCGCAGCCGCACCGTGCTGGTGCTGGCCGTGGTGGCCGCGCTGCTCTTCGTCGTCAGCGGGGTGATGACCGGGCTGTTCGTGACGAAGAACAGCGAGCTGAACCGGACCGAGAAGCGCCTCACCGGTCAGGTCAGCCAGCGCGACGGCACCATCGCGGCCAACACCACCGAGATCGGCAAGCTGAAGACCGACCTGCAGGCCATGCAGGACAAGCTGGACAACACCCAGCAGGACCTGACCGGCACCCGTAACGACCGCGACGAGCAGGCCCGGCAGAAGAAGGTCATCGCGAGCTGCCTGGACAAGCTGACCACCGCGCTGGGTGCGGCGGCGGCCGGCAACAAGGGCGCGTACGACTCGGCCATGAAGGGCCTGGACAAGGTCTGCGACGAGGCCGAGAACTACCTCTGACAGTCGCGCCGCCCGCCGCCGCCGGTGTTTCAGGCGGTGGTGGCCGGGCGGCGGTCGGACAGGGCGGTCACCCCGGGTGGGGGCAGGCCGGCCGTCGAGGCGAGCAGCGCGCACCAGCCGAGCAGGTGGGGGGCCAGGTCGTCGTCGATCGGCGTCCACGACGCGCGGATCTCGATGTCACCGGCGGTCGGCGGGCCGGCCAGGTCACCGAACCGGGTCGACATGGTCTGGGTGACCGTCCCGCCGATCGCCCGGTGACCGGCGTCGTGGGCGTCGAGCGCGTCGGTGAGCCACGTCCAGCCGACCCCGGGTAGCAGTGGATCCGCGGCCAGGTCGACCTCCAGCTCGGCGGTCACGTAGGTGACCAGCCGCAGGGTGCCCTGCCACGCCTCGTGCCCGACCGGGTCGTGCAGCAGGATCAACCGCCCGGTGGCCACCTCGTCGCCGTCGCGCAGCACGGCCGCGGAGAGCGCGAACGCGTACGGGGCGAGGCGCTGGGGGGCGCCGACCTCCTCGAGGGTGATCTCCGGTCGGGGCGCCGCGGACCGCAGCCCGGCGACCGCGCGGGCGAAGGTCTCCGGGAGCGCGATCGGGGGGGCCATGTCGGCAGCCTATGCCGCCGTCGGTCAGCCGGTTCGGCGGCGCGCCGACGCCCGGAGCCGTTAGGGAAGGTGTCTTTCCTTTCACCCCAGGCGGGCCGGGGGTGGGGGGCGTGGCACGATTGCGGCGATGACCACGCAAGCCACGGGCACTGCCGCCCGAGACGGAGACCCACGCCCCGGCGGACCGGCCGACTCGCCCTTCATCCGGGCCTGCCGGCGCCGTCCCGGCCCGCACACGCCCGTCTGGTTCATGCGCCAGGCCGGCCGCTCCCTGCCCGAGTACCGGGAGATCCGGGCGAGTGTGCCGATGCTGGAGTCCTGCCGCCGGCCGGAGCTGGTCACCGAGATCACCCTCCAGCCGGTACGCCGCCACGGCGTGGACGCGGCCATCCTGTTCAGCGACATCGTGGTGCCGGTCGCCGCGGCCGGGATCGACCTGGACATCGTGCCGGGCACCGGGCCGGTGGTCGCCGAGCCGATCCGTACCGCCGCCGACGTGCGGCGGATCCACCCGATCACCCGCGACGACGTCTCGTACGTGGACGAGGCCGTCCGGCAGTTGGTGGTCGAGCTGGGCGACACGCCGCTGATCGGTTTCGCCGGGGCGCCGTTCACCCTGGCCAGCTACCTGGTCGAGGGCGGGCCGTCGCGGACCCACGCGAAGACCAAGGCCCTGATGTACGGCGACGAGGAGCTGTGGCACGCGCTCTGCGGCCGGCTGGCCGAGGTGACGCTGGCGTTCCTGCGGGTGCAGATCGAGGCGGGGGTCTCGGCCGTGCAGCTGTTCGACTCGTGGGCCGGCGCGCTCTCCGAGGCGGACTACCGCCGCTACGTGCTGCCGCACTCGACGGCCGTGCTGAGCGGGCTGGCTGACGACTGCTCCGGGTCGGGGCGCGGCGACAGACGCGCCGAGCCGGAGCGGTCGCCCGCCGGGGTGCCGCGGATCCACTTCGGGGTGGGCACCGCCGAGCTGCTCGGCGCCATGGGTGAGGCCGGCGCGGACGTGGTGGGCGTCGACTGGCGTACCCCGCTGGACGTGGCCACCGGCCGGATCGGCGCGGACAAGGCGGTCCAGGGCAACCTGGACCCGTGCGTGCTGCTCGCGCCGTGGCCGGTGGTGGAGGCCGAGGTGCGCCGGATCCTGGAGCAGGGCCGGGCGGCGCCCGGGCATGTGTTCAACCTCGGTCACGGCGTGCTGCCGGAGACCGACCCGGATGTGCTGACCCGCGTGGTCGCGCTGGTGCACGAGCTCTCCAGCCGCCGGGCCGACCGGGGCTGAGCGGTGATGCGGCAGCCCTGGCGGGTGGCGGTGGTGGGCGGCGGGATCGCCGGGCTGGCCGCCGCGGTCCGGTTGCGCGACCGCGCCCCCGAGGGCACCGAGATCACGGTGTACGAGCAGTCCGGCGCGCTCGGCGGCAAGCTGCGCACCGGAGCGTTGGCCGGTGCGCCTGTCGAGTTCGGCGCCGAGTCGTTCCTGATGCGCGACCCGGCCGGGGCCGAGAGCGCGGCGGTGACCCTGATCCGCCGGCTCGGGCTGGCGGACCGGATCGTGCACCCCACCGTCGGGCAGGCCGCGCTCGTCGTCGACGGGGGGCTGCGCCCCGTCCCGGGCGGCACCCTGGTGGGCGTACCCGGGGATCTGGATCGGGTGGCCACTGTCGCCCGGCCGGCCGCGGACGCCGACACCGACGGCGGTCGGCCGCTCGTCGGGCCGGACGCGGACGTCTCGGTGGGCGCGCTGGTCCGGGCCCGCTTCGGCGACGAGGTGGTCGACCGGTTGGTCGACCCGATGCTGGGCGGCGTGTACGCGGGCCGCGCCGACGATCTCTCCCTGGTCACGACGATGCCGGCGCTGGCCCGCGCGGCACGGGTGGAGCACACCCTGGTCGGCGCGGTGCGGGCCGCGCAGGCCGCCGCGCCGCGTGCCCCCGGCGCCCCGGTCTTCGGCACCCTGACCGGCGGGCTGAGCACCCTGGTCGAGGCGGCGGTGACGGCGAGCGGCGCGACGGTACGGCGCGACGCCGCCGTGCGCGAGGTGACCCCGACCGGCGCGGGCTGGCGGCTCACGGTCGGCCCGAGCCGCGATCCCGAACTGGTGGACGTGGACGCCGTGGTGCTGGCGGTGCCGGCGCGACCGGCCGCCCGACTGCTCGCCGGCCCGGCCCCGGTGGTGGCGGCGGGTGTCGGCGAGCTGGACTACGCGAGCGTCGCGTTGGTCACCCTGGCGCTGCCGCAGCCGCGACTGCCCGAGCTGTCCGGCTTCCTCGTGCCCAGCACCGAGGGTCTGCTGATCAAGGCGGCGACGTTCTTCACCACCAAGTGGGGGCACCTGCGCCGGCCGGACGGGCTGGCGATGGTCCGCGCCTCGGTGGGCCGCTACGGCGAGGAGGCGCAGCTCCAGCGCCCGGACGCGGACCTGGCGGCCACCGTGCACCGGGAGCTGTCGGCGGTGCTGGACACCCCGCTGCCCACACCGGTCGACGGGCACGTGCAGCGGTGGGGTGGCGCGCTGCCGCAGTACACCCCGGGGCACGCCGACCGGGTCGCGGCGGCGCGGACGGCGTTGCGGGCCGAACACCCCACACTGGTCCTCGCCGGCGCCGGCTACGACGGCGTCGGCATCCCGGTCTGCGTCCGCTCCGGCGAGACGGCGGCCGACGAGATCATCACAGCACTGGGAGGATCGGCGAGATGACCGAGCAGACCAACGCGGCCCGGTTGCGGGAGCTGAACGACAGCATCCGCTACACCATGTGGTCGGTGTTCCGGGCCAGCGCCCCGCTGCCGTCGCTGCGGGACAACGTCACCGGCGAGGTCGAGTCCCTCTTCGACGAGCTGGCCGGCAAGGACGTGGTGGTCCGGGGCGTGTACGACGTCTCCGGGCTGCGCGCCGACGCGGACGTGATGATCTGGTGGCACTCCGCGTCCAGCGACGCGCTCCAGGACGCGTACCTGCGGTTCCGCCGCACCACGCTGGGCCGGGCGCTGACCCCGGTGTGGTCGCAGATGGCGCTGCACCGGCCGGCGGAGTTCAACAAGAGCCACATCCCGGCGTTCCTGGCCGGCGAGGAGGCCCGCCCCTACATCTGCGTGTACCCGTTCGTCCGCTCCTACGAGTGGTACCTGCTGCCCGACGCCGAGCGGCGGGAGATGCTGGCCGAGCACGGCAAGATGGCCCGCGGCTACCCGGACGTACGGGCCAACACGGTCGCGTCGTTCGCGTTGGGCGACTACGAGTGGATGCTCGCGTTCGAGGGGGACGAGCTGCACCGGATCGTGGACCTGATGCGGGACCTGCGCGCCTCCAGCGCCCGCCGGCACGTCCGCGAGGAGGTTCCGTTCTACACGGGCCGCCGCCGCTCGGTCGCCGAGATCGTCAACTGCCTGGTCTGACCCCCGCCGTCCGGCGCCGCACCCCCGCCCGGGTACGGCGCCGGGCGGGGATCAACTGGTCGTCGTGCAGGAGACCAGCGGAACCGGGTTGCTGCCGTTCCACGAGCCGAGGAAACCGAATGTGGTGCTCGCTCCGGCGGCAAGTGTGCCGTTGTGGCTGACGTTGCGGGCGGTGACCTGCGTGCCGTTGGTGCTGACCGTCGCGTTCCACGACGAGGCGACCTGCTGGCCGTTGGCGTAGTTCCAGCTCACCGACCACCCGCGGGTGGGTGAACCGCCGGCGGTGACCTTCACGTCCGCCTGGAAGCCGCCGGCCCACTGGCCGGTGATCTGGTAGGTCGCCGTGCACGCCCCGGCCGGCGGCGGCGTGGTGGGCGGGGGAGTGGTGGGCGGCGGCGTGGTGGGCGGCGGGGTCGTCGGCGGCGGTGTGGTGGGCGGCGGGGTGCCGGTCCCTCCTCCGAAGTCCACGTCACTGCACAGGTAGTACGACTGGTCCAGGTGGCTGGCCTGCCAGATGGTGTAGACGATGTGCCGCCCGGTGCGTCCCGGTGCGCTGACCGGGATCTGGATCGAGACACCGCCGGTGTCCGGGTTCCACTGCGAGGCGGGGGTGTTGCCGATCTGGCCGGCCAGCTCCAGGTCGTTCCAGCCGAGCGGCTGGGTGGCCGAGTTGAAGCCCTGCTTGGTCACGTAGACCCGGATGTAGTCGGCGCCGTGGCTGGCCTGGTCGAAGAAGCGCAGCCGGAAGTTGTTCGCCACCGGGGTGGTCTTCCACGCGCCGACGGTGTCGAGCGCGTTGTAGCGGGGGCTCTGGGTGCGCCCGCCGCTGCACAGCTGGCCGTTCGGGATGACGCCCTGGTGGTTGCCGGCGACGCCCTCACGGAACAGGCCGTTCCAGTTCCACATGGCGGCCGGGTCGGCCTGCCAGGCCTGCCAGCACATCGGGTCCTCGGTGGCCATCCGCGGATTCTGGAAGTCGCTGCCCCAGCGTTGCCAGCAGCTGTAGTTGCGCGAGGGCGGGTCGACGACCGAGCCGTGCGCCGAGGCGGGCTGACCGCCCAGCACGACGGTGATCGCGGTGGTCAGCAGGAGCGTGGCGGCCGCCGCGACGGCGAACGGCCGGAGCGCGCGTGGTGATCGGGCGAGAGTGGACATGGAGCCCCCGGGGGGATGAGGTACGGACGACGACGCCCGGACTGCCGGGAGATGCCCGCTCCCGTGCCTACTCGCTGGCTCCCGCGATGGCTCTACCCGGCACGATGCCAGGCAGATCGTCAGCCGTCAATGGCGGTGCGGCGCATCGGGGTGTGCGGGATGCCGTCCTCGACGTACTCCGGGCCGCTGACGGCGAAGCCGTGCCGGCCGTAGAAGCCGACCAGGTGTGACTGCGCCTCCAGCACGCAGGGCTGGTTGCCCACCACCTCCAGCGCCGCCGTCATCAGCCGACCGGCGTGTCCGCCGCCGCGCGCCGCCGGGGCCACCACCACGCGGCCGATCCGGGCGGTGCCGTCCGGGTCGGCGAGGATCCGCAGGTACGCCAGCGGCGCGTCGCCGTCGGTCAGCCAGAGGTGCCGGGTGCCCGGCTCCACGTCCCGTCCGTCGAGCTCGGGGTACGGGCAGTCCTGCTCGACCACGAACACGTCGATGCGCAGCTTGAGCAGGTCGTGGAAGGTGCGGGCGGTCAGGTCGCCGAAGGCGGCCGTGTGGATCTGGGTGGTCTGCTGGGGCACCCACCGATGGTAGGCCGGGCCCGTTCACGGGGAGGCCGCCCGGGTCGGCGCCAGGTAGGTGGCGGCGACGGCGGTGAGCAGCAGTACGCCGCCGACGATGACCGGCGGCGGGAGCGGCTCGTGCAGCAGCGTCACGGCCAGCGCCGCCGCGGTGAGCGGTTCGAGCAGGGTCAGCACGGCGGCGACGCTGCCCGGCGTGGTGCGCAGTCCGGCGTAGAACAGCGCGTACGCCACGGCGGTGGTGACCACGCCCAGGTGCAGCAGCAGCGCCAGCGTGTCGGGGCGGACCGGGACGGTGGGACCGGCGACCAGGGCCAGCGGCAGCAGGGTCAGCGCGCCGACCACTGTCGAGATGGTGGTGAGCGCCATCGGAGCGGTGCGCCGTGAGACCTGCCCGCTGATCAGGGTCGTCACCGCGTACCCCAGGCCGGACCCGGCGGCCGCGAGCAGGCCGAGCAGCGGCGCGGGCGCCGCGGCGGTGGGGTCCGCCGTCGCCCCGGTGATCAGGGCGAGGCCGACCACAGCCGTGACCAGCGTCGCGAGGCGCAGCGGGTCGGGGGTCCGGCGGGCCCGCAGCGACTCCCAGGCGGCGGCGAGCACCGGTGCCAGGCCCAGGCTGACCACGGTGGCCACGCTCACCCCGGCGAGCGCCACGGCGGCGAAGTAGAGCGCCTGGTACAGGCCGAGGCCGACGCCGGTGAGCAGCAGCGGTACGGGTGCCGCGCGCAGGGCGGCCACGGTGGCGCCGAGTCGACAGGCGGTGCACGCCAGCAGGACGAGCGCGGCGATCGCGAGACGGTGGAAGCCGATGCTCACCGGACTGAGCCCGGTGCTCTCGCGCAGGAGTTGCACCGCCACGCCTGTGGTGCCCCACAGCACTCCGGTGACGGTGATCTGGATGAGGCCCGTGCGGGCGTGGCGGGTGGCCGGCGTGCGCGGGCGCGCGGTACGGGAGGTGGACACGGATGCGCTCCGAAGGGTGAGCCGTTGACGGGACGACGTCGACGGAGCGCGTGCGGCAGGGCGGCCGAGTGGGGTCAGTCACCCGCTCGGCGGAGGCGCGGCGCTCCGCTCAGGAGCGCGGCGGGGGCAGGACGCCCGGGAATGGCTGCACCGGACGACCGTACCGCAGGGTGGCGCGTCAGACGGGGCGCGCGCCCACCGCGTCGCGGATCTCGGCGCCCTCGGCGCCCTCGACCGACCGGGCGCAGTGCCCGCAGCAGAAGAAGCGGCCGTTCACCTCGACGCCGTGCCCGACGATCTTGATCTGGCAGTGCTCGCAGATGGGTGCCATCCGGTGGATCGCGCACTCGAACGAGTCGAAGGTGTGCACGTCGCCGCTGACGGTGTGCACCTCGAACGTCATCCAGTAGTCGTTGCCGCAGACCTCGCAGGTCGCCATGACGAAACCCTCCGTATCAGGACACGTGACTACAGATTTCCCCAGGTTGGTCCCGTTCGGGGCGAAATGTCGGCGTTCAGCCCGCCGGGCGGCGTGTCGGCGCCGGCGTGTCGTCCGTTGTGCCGGGTGGACCGCCGCAACCCCCGGAGGGATCACCGTGATCAAGCGCAACAGACTCTTCGGCAACCAGACCCGGGTCACCTTCTGCCTGCCCCGGGACGCCCCACCGGGCCCGGTCAGCGTGGTGGGCTGCTTCAACGACTGGGAGCCCGGCCGGCACGAGTTGGTGGCCCGCCGCGACGGCACCCGGACGGTGACGGTGAAGCTCCCGCCCGGGGAGTACCGCTTCCGCTACCTCGCCGACGGCGGCGTCTGGCTGGATGACGAGTCGGCCGACGAGGTCGACGACCGGGGCGGCCTGCTCCGACTCTGACCGGAAACTCGCCATCGTCGATGGATTTATCGACCAGGCTCTTTACTGTTAACAAAGTTTAAATTACGTTGGGGGCACCTCACCGCACCTGGAGAAGGAGCTGCCCGATGCGTCGAAGAATCACCGTCCCGCTGGTGGCGACGGGCGCCGTCGCCGCCACTCTCACCGTCGCCGCCCCCGCGCAGGCGCACGGCTACGTCTCCGCCCCGCCCAGCCGGCAGGCCCTCTGCGCGCAGGGCCGGGTGCCCGACTGCGGGCAGATCAGGTACGAGCCGCAGAGCGTCGAAGGGCCCAAGGGTCTCAAGAGCTGCAACGCGGGCATCGCCCAGTTCGCCGTCCTCAACGACGACAACCGTGGCTGGCCGGCCGCCTCGGTCGGCTCCTCGCTGACCTTCACCTGGGTCAACACCGCCCGCCACGCCACCAGCAACTGGGAGTACTGGATCGGCAACACCCGCGTCGGCGTCGTCAACGGCAACGGTCAGCAGCCGGGCGCGACGGTGTCGCACACCGTCAACCTGGGCGGCTTCTCCGGGCGTCAGAAGATCCTCGCGGTGTGGAACATCTCCGACACCGCGAACGCCTTCTACTCCTGCATCGACGTCCAGATCGGCGGCGGCGGGTCGAACCCGACCCCCACCCCCACGCCGACGCCGACGGGCTCACCCACCCCCCGACCCACCCCGACGGCCACGCCGACGACCCCGCCCGCGCCGGGTGGCAGTTGGACCGCGGGCCGGGCGTACCAGGTCGGCGACCAGGTCACCTACGGCGGGCTCACGTACCGCTGCCGGCAGGCGCACACCGCCATCCCCGGCTGGGAGCCGCCGAACGTCCCGGCGCTCTGGGAACAGGTCTGACCGGCGCGGGTGCGGCCGACGGACGCACCCGTGCCACCGCCCCCGCGTGATCGGAGCACCGGCATGCCGCGTACCCCTCTGGTGTCCCTGCTCGCGGCGCTGCTGTTCACCGGCGCCTGTGCCGCGTCGCCGACGCCGGCCGGACCGCCCGCGTCCCCGGCCGCGTCGGCGGCGGCCGGGGACGTGGGCGCCGGCGACGAGATGAGCGGGATCGACGTGGTGTTCCTCGGCACGATGGTCGGGCACAGCGAACGCACCCTGCAGATCGTCCGAACCGCCCGCGACCGGGTGCGCGACGACACGCTGCGGACCCTCGCCGCCGCCATCGAGGCCACCGAGACCGACGAGCTGGCCGACATGCGGGGCTGGCTGCCCACCACCGGACCCGGCGCCAGCGCCACCGCCCACCACCACGAGGGGCACGGCGACGACGCCGCACTGGACCGGCTGCGGGCCGCGCCGGACACGGACGTCGACCGGGTGCTGCGCGACGTCCTCGCCGACCACCAGCGGGCCGCCGCCGACCTGGCCCGCGCCCAGGTCGACGTCGGCCGCAGCGAAAGGGTCCGCGACCTGGCGCGGCGGATCGAGCAGTCCCGGACCGCCGAGGTCGAGCTGCTCAGAGGGTACGAGGCTCAGGTCAGCGAGGCTCCAGGCGGACCGAGATCGAGTTGACGCAGTGCCGGGTGTCCTTCGGGGTGAAGCCCTCGCCGTGGAACACGTGCCCGAGGTGGCTGTCGCAGCGGGCGCAGCGGATCTCCGTACGCGCCATGCCGAGGCTGCGGTCCTCGATCTCCTTGACCCGGCCCGGGATGGCGTCGTCGAAGCTCGGCCACCCGCAGTGCGAGTCGAACTTGGTGTCGCTGGAGAAGAGTTCCAGACCGCAGGCGCGGCAGTGGTAGACGCCCTGCGTCTTGGTGTCCACGTACTCGCCGGTCCACGGGCGTTCGGTGCCGGCCTCCCGCAGGACGTGGAACTCCTCGGGGGTCAACCGGACCCGCCACTCGTCCTCGGTGCGGGGCAGCTCGTTGTCGTCAAGACTCACCCGTCCACGGTACGTCGAACGTCGGGGGCGTGGCATATGGTCGCGAGATGGCGGGCACCAAGGCGACGGTCACCGAGATCGAGGTGGCCGGCCACAGCGTACGGCTGAGCAGTCCGGACCGGGTGATCTTCCCCCAGCGGGGCTTCACCAAGGCCGACGTCTTCCACTACTACCTCGCGGTCGGCGACGGCATCATGCGCGCCCTGCGGGACCGGCCCACCACGCTGCAACGCTTCCCCGAGGGCATCGAGGGCGAGACGTTCTTCCAGAAGCGGGTGCCCACCCGGGGCGTGCCGCCGTGGGTGACGACCGCCCAGATCACCTTCCCGAGCGGCCGCACCGCCGCGGAACTCTGCCCCGTCGACCTGGCGCACGTCGCGTGGGCCGCACAGATGGGCACCATCGTGTTCCACCCCTGGCCGGTACGCGCCGCCGACGCCGACCGCCCCGACGAACTGCGCATCGACCTCGACCCGCAGACCGGCACCGACTTCGCCGACGCGGCCCGGGCCGCCGGCGAGGTCCGGGCCGTCCTCGACGAGCTGGGCGCGACCGGCTGGCCGAAGACCTCCGGTGGCCGGGGCGTGCACGTCTACCTGCGCATCCAGCCCCGCTGGACGTTCACCGAGGTGCGCCGCGCCACCATCGCACTGGCCCGCGAGGTGGAACGCCGCACCCCCGACCTGGTGACCACCGCCTGGTGGAAGGAGGAACGCGGCACCCGGGTCTTCGTCGACTTCAACCAGATGGCCCGAGACCGGACGATCGCCTGCGCGTACTCCCTGCGGGCGAACGCCCGAGCCACCGTCTCCACCCCGGTCACCTGGGACGAGCTGCCCGACGTCGACCCGGACGACTTCGACCTGCGGACCGTCCCGGCCCGGCTCACCGAACGCGGCGACCCGCACGCCGGCATCGACGACGCCCCGTGGGACATCACGCCCCTGCTTGAGTGGGCCGACCGCGACGCCGCCGCCGGCCAGGGCGACCTGCCGTACCCGCCCGACCACCCGAAGATGCCCGGCGAGCCCAAGCGGGTGCAGCCCAGCCGCGCCAAGCGTTCCCCCGAGGACAGCTGAGCGACTCGAGCGGCCCCTGGGGGTAGCCGCAGAACTGTCGTACACCTGTTCTAAGTTCCGGGTGTGATCGATGAGCTGGCGCGGGCGGAGGGTGTGGTGGCGACCTGCACCGAGGCTGCCGCGTGGGCCCTCTCCGAGCACGATCTGATCGCGGCGCTCGACGTCACGCACCGGCTCCAGCAGCGGCTGGCGGCGGTGCGGTTGGCGCTCGTGCGGGAGGTCGACGGTCGGGGTGTCGCGGTCGCGCGGGGCGCGTCGTCGACGGCCGTGTGGCTGCGCCACCGCCTGCGGCTCGACATGTCCGACGCCCGTCGGCTTGTCGGTCTCGCCGCCTCGCTCGACGCCACCCCGCCCGCCGTCCGGGACGCCCTGGCCGGTGGTGCGGTAAGTGTCGAGCAGGCCCGGGTCATCGTCGACACGGCCGCCACGGTGTCGGCGGTCGCCGGTGCCGAGGTCGCCGACAAGGCAGTCGGCGTGCTTGTCGAGTGGGCCGGGCAGTTCGACCCGATCCTGCTGCGCCGGATGGGCACCCGGATTCTCGACCACGTCGCACCCGATCTCGCCGACGCCGCCACGGCGGCGGCCCTGGCCGCCGAGGAGGCCCGGGCCGCGCGCGACCGGCACGTCACGATCTCCGAGCGGGCCGGCGGGCGGCTCCGGCTCAGCGGCACGCTCGACGCGGAGGCCGCCGCGCTGCTGCGCGCCGTCATCGACCCGCTCAGCGCGCCCTCCGGCCCCGACGACGCCCGCTGCCCCGGGCAGCGCCGCCATGACGCCCTCGTCGATGTGTGCCGGCTTGCCCTGCGCACCGGCGAGCTGCCCGAGAGCGGCGGCGAGCCCGCCCAGATCGTCGTCACCACCGGCTACGACGGGTTGACCCGACAGCTCGGTGCCGGCGCGCTCGACACCGGTCTGCGGCTCACCCCCGACACGGTGCGCCAGCTCGCCTGCGACGCCGCCATCCTGCCCGCCGTGCTCGGCGGTGCCAGCCGGCCACTCGACGTCGGCCGGCAACGCCGCCTCATCGCCGGCCCGCTGCGCCGTGCCCTGGTGTTACGCGACGGCGGTTGCGCGTTTCCCGGCTGCGACCGTCCGCCGCGCTGGTGCGCCGCCCACCACATCCGGCACTGGGCCGACGGCGGCCCGACCACCCTCGACAACGCCGTGCTGCTCTGCGGCCACCATCACCGCCACGTCCACCAGAGTGACTGGGCCGTCCGGCTCGGCGGCGACGGGCACCCGGAATTCGTGCCGCCGGCCTGGCTCGACCCCGCGCGGGTTCCCCGCCGCAACCACTACCACCGTCGGACGTAGGCCGTCAGTACCGCTCGGTGAGGTGTTCGCGGCCCGGCGGCGGGTCGTACGGCGCGGGCCAGTAGTCGACGATTCGGGCGATGAGTCCACTGTGGGCGATCTCGATCCAGACGCACGCGTCCTGTTGCTCGGCGCCGACCCGGACGTCGAGCCACAGGGCGGCCGTCCGGTCGTCCGCGACCACCCGCCGCGCCCGCAGATGCCAGTCGCCGGGATAGTCGATGTTGAACCGCAGGAACGTGTCCCGGCCGCGGATGCGCTCGCGGGTCTGCGGCATCTCGTAGACGACGTCGTCGGTGAGCAGGCCGGCCAACCCGGGCCAGTCCCGGCCCTGGAGGCGATCGACGTACTCGTGCGCGGTCTGCCGGGTCGCGGCGGTGTCGTCCACGGCGACGGACGCTACCGCCGGGCACCGACAGTCGATGTCGGACGCGGATCGGAGGCCGGGGCGGGGACGTGGGAGCGGGGAGGGGCCGAGGGTCGGGGCGAAGGCCGGGCCACGGTCGGCCGGTCGGGGCGTTCTGTCGGGGTGCGCGGTTAACCTGCCGGCATGGGCAGCGCGGAGCTGGATGAGTTGATCGTCGCGGACGCCGAGGCGTTGCGCGCGTGGTTGTCGGCCAACCACAGCACGTCGCCCGGCGTGTGGCTCGCCCTGACCCGCAAGGGCGGCACGGTCACCACGCTGACCTGGCAGCAGGCGGTCGACGAGGGCCTGTGCTTCGGCTGGATCGACGGGCAGGCCCGCAAACGCGATCTGGAGAGTTCCTGGATCCGGTTCACCCCTCGCCGGTCCCGTAGTTCCTGGTCTCAGCGCAACGTCGAGCACGTGGCCCGGCTGGAGGCGCAGGGGCTGATGCAGCCCTCCGGTCGCGCCGCGGTGGAAGCCGCGAAGGCGGACGGGCGCTGGGCGGCGGCCTACGCCCCGCCGTCCGAGGCCGAGGTGCCTGACGACCTGCTCGCCGCCATCGCCGCCGAACCGGCCGCCCAGGCCATGTTCGACGTGCTCACCAGCACCAACCGGTTCGCCCTCATCCACCGCCTCAACGCCGTGAAGCGGGCGCAGACCCGCGAGCGGAAGATCGTCGAGTTCGTCGCCATGCTGGCCCGCCACGAGACGATCTACCCGCAGAAGGCCGCGCCGGCAGAGGCCGCGCCGACACCCGACGGTACCGATTGACTTTCGATAGCTAACGAGCGAAACTCGATGCATGGTGACAGAGCATCGAGCGGTTGCCGCTCTCCGAATCTTCCTCGTGGTGCTGTTCGGGGTCCTGGTCATGTTCCAGACCCTCTCGCTGCCCGGGCAGTTCGCACACATGGCCCAGGAGTCGCCGCAGGACGCGTACCTCCGCTGGCCGGCCACCGCCGTCACGGTGTTCTGGGTGCTCTGCGTCCAGGTGGTGATCGTGGCGACCTGGCAGCTGCTCAACCTGGTCAAGAACGACCGGATCTTCACCGAGGCGTCCCTGAAGTGGGTGGACGCGATCGTCTGGGCCATCGCCGCCGCGTGGGTGGTGCTCGTGGGTGTCTTCCTCTACGTCGGCTTCAACGCCGACGACCCGGGGCTGCCGGTGCTGCTGTTCCTGCTCACCGTGGGCGTCACCGTGCTCGGGCTCCTCATGGTGGTGATGCGCGCGCTGCTGCGGCAGGCCACCACGCTGCGCACCGACATGGAAGCGGTGATCTGATGCCCATCGTCGTCCGCATCGACGTCGAACTGGCCAAGCGCAAGATGAGCGTCGGGGAGTTCGCCGAGCGCGTCGGGCTCACCCCGGCCAACGTCGCGGTCCTGAAGAACGGGCGCGCCAAGGCGGTGCGGTTCAGCACCCTGGAGGCCATGTGCCGGGTGCTCGACTGCCAACCTGGCGACCTGCTCGAATGGGTCGAGGAGGAGACCCCGTGAGGTACGTCGTGGCCATCCTCGCCGTCGCCCTCGGTGTCGTCGCCGTCGTGTACGGCGGAGCCGACGACTCACCCGGCCTTCAGCTCATCGGCGCCGTGCTCGTCGTGGGCGCCGTGGCGTTCGCCGTACGGTCGGCGCGACGCGAGAGATGACCACGCCGCCCACCCCCGGAGTAACGATCATGTAACGGGCGCGAACCTTTCCCTGTAGATGGCCTGTCTTGAAGGTCGTCGGCCCGCCAGGGCCAGGGGAGGCGTCGGATGAAGCTGGTGTGGAGGCGGGCCCGCGAGGCGAGAGGGCTGCTGGTTGCCGCGGTGATCGCCGCGCTGGTCGCCGTCGCGTTGGTCACCGGTCTGTCCGACTACAACCGACGGGCGGTGGACGCCGGACAACGGGCGCTGGTCACCGCCGCGCCGGCCGAGGAACGCGGTCTGCTGGTCAGCGGGTCCGCCGGACGCGATACCGCCGAGTTCGCCACCCGGGACAGGGCGGTCCGCGACGAGTTCACCGACGGCCTCGCCGGGGTGCCGGTCACGGTCGCCGTCGCCAGGTACGGCACCGGCCGGGAGCTGACCGGGGACCTCGGGCCGGCCCTACGACCGGACGACGATCCGATCTTCGCGAACCTGGCCACCCTCGACGACCTGGCCGGAAACGCCGAGCTGACCAGCGGAGCGTGGCCCAGCCCGGGCGCGAACCCGGTCCAGGTGAGCCTTCCGGAACGCGTCGCCGGCGCGCTGGGCCTGAGCGTCGGCGAACGGATCCCACTGCGCGACCGCGCCACCGAGCGGGCCAGCCAACTGGTGCTCGCCGGCACCTGGCGGCCCCGCGACCCGAGCGACGCGTACTGGCTGCTCGCCCCCGGTGTGGGCACGGGCAGCGTCGGCTCCGCCACGTCGTACGGGCCGTTCACGCTCGACCCGGCGGACTTCGAGGCCACCTTCCCCGGCGCGGTGTCGGCGTCCTGGCTCGCCGAACCGGCTCTCGGCGACGTCGACACCGCTGACCTGCCAGCCGTTCGCAAGGCACTCGCCGCGGCCGGCACAGCCGTGCCGGAGGCCGCCCAACTGGGTTCCTCCGCGCAGACCGCGACCAAGATGGAAGGGCTGCTGGACCGGATCGCCCGCGCCGATCTGGTGGGCCGCTCCTCGCTGGCCACCCCGCTGCTGCTCATCCTGGTGCTCGGCGGGTACGCGCTGGTGCTGGTCGCCGCGCTGCTGCACGAGGACCGCCGCCCGCAGACCGCGCTGCTGCGCGCCCGGGGCGCCGCCCGCCGGCAGTTGGCCGGTCTCGCCGCCCGCGAGGCCACCCTCGTGGTCGCCCCGGCCGCCCTGCTCGGGCCGCTGATCGCCGTGGAGGCGCTGCGGTTCGTCCGGCCCGGCGGGTCGGCGGAACTCTCCGCCGCGGGCGGGAACACCGTCCTGGTCTGGGCGGCGGCCCTGACCACCGCGATCGGTTGCCTGGTGGCAATGGTCGCGCCGACGCTGCGCGGGGCCGGCACGTACGTGGCCGACATGGCCGCACGGTCCCGCCCGAACCGGTCGGCGAGTGTCCAGCGGGCCAGCGTCGACCTGGTACTCGTGGCGCTCGCCGTGCTCGCCTGGGTGCAGCTGCGCCGGTACGCCTCACCGCTGGCCGGGTCGAACGGCCGGCTCGGGCTCGACCCGCTGCTCATCGCCGCCCCCACCCTCGGTGTGCTGGCCGGCGCGGTGCTGGCACTGCGGGTGCTCCCGCCGCTCACCCGGTTCGCCGAACGGTTCGTCGACCGACGTCCCTGGACGGCCACCATGTTCGGCATGTGGCAGGCCGGTCGGCGTCCGCACGCCGGGCCGGTGCTGCTGCTCGCCCTCGCGGTCGGCGGCAGCACCCTGGCCTGGTCGCTGATCAGCACGGGGGAGCGCTCACAGGTCGAGCAGGCCGGCCACACGGTCGGAGCCGACCTGCGGGTGACCGAGCGGGCCGGAGCCGCCCCGCTGACCCGGGCCGGTGAACTCGCCGCGCTGCCGGGCGTACGCCGGGCGCTGCCCGCATGGCGTGACGAGGTGCGGGTCGGCCGCGAGGACCTGCCCGTGACGGTCGTCGGCGTCGACCCGGCCAGCGCGGCAGGCGTCGTCCGACTCGCCGACCGGCTCAACGACGACTCCACGTCCGAGCAGTACCGGCGGATGACGAGCGCCCGCGGCGCGCCAGCGGGCGTCGAGCTGCCCGCCGGCACCCGGGCCGTGACCGGGACCGTGCGCACACCCGTCGACGGCGCCGTCCGGCCGCACCGGATCGCGGTGGCGCTGCTGCTGACGAGCGCGGACGGACTCGCGTTCCGGCTACCGGCCGTCGACGCCCCCAGCGACGGCAGTGCTGCGCGGTTCACCGTGCAACTGCCCGACGTGGGTGCCACCCGGCTCCGGCTCTCCGGCTTCGAGGCCGACGGCGGCGTCGCCGCCGGCGACTCCTACGGCCTCCGGGTGGACGGGCTCCAACTGATGGCCGCGGACGGCACCACCCAGCCGGCCGAGTTGACCGGCGCGTGGGCGGCGACCGCCGTCGGCGGGTCACCGAAGCCGGCCCGCTCGACCGCCACCGGTGTCGCCGCCGACAACCCGGTGGAGCTGATCGTCGGCGGCCAGTACGCGTACCAGCCGCCCACCCGCTTCGCCATCGTGCCCGCCGGGGGCGACACGCCCGTCGCGGTGCTGATGACCCCCGGCGTACGCGACGCGCTGAGCATGGGCGTCGGCGACACCGTCGACCTGACGCTCTCCGGGGCGACGCTGCGGGTCCGCCTCGTCGGCGAGGTGGACGCCGTACCCACCACCACGGGCGAGGGCGTCCTGCTCGACCTGCCCGCCGCCGCCGACGAACTGCTGCGCACCGGCGGCACGATGCGCGCCATCCCGGAATGGTGGGTCGGAACCGACGACGCGTCGGCAGCCGCCCGGGCCGCCGCCGAACTGCCCGGCGTGACAGTGCTCGACCGGCAGAAGACGATCGAGGCGGCCGCCGACGATCCGTACTGGCGTGGTTCGCGTACCGGAATGCTCGCCGCCGCCCTCGGCGCGGTGCTGCTCGCCCTCGTCGGCCTCATGGTGGACGTGTGGGCGACCGCCCGCCGCCGGCTCGGCGAGTTCGCGGTGCTGCACACCCTCGGCGCCACACCTCGGCTGCTGGCCCGGGCGCTGCTTGCCGAACAGACGTTCCTCGCCGGGATCGGCGTGGCCGTGGGACTGCTTCTCGGCGCCGCGGTCGGGGCCACCATGGCCCCGCTCGTCATCCTCACCCCGGCCGCCGGCCGACCGGTCCCCGCGCCGACGTTCGCGTTGCCGTGGTTGCCGATCGGCCTGACCGCGGTCGGTCTGCTGCTGGCGGCGCTCGCCTTCAGCGCGTTCATCGCCGCCGGCATCCGACAGCGGGTGGCGGCGGTGCAGCTGCGAATCGGGGGAGAACGATGAGCGTCGGCGCTGCCGTCCGGCGGGTCCGGGCGTACGGCGGGCAGTTCCTGCTCCTGGCGGTGCTGACCCTGGTGGTCACGCTGCTCATCAGCGGGGTGCCCCGGCTCGTCAACCGGCTCGCCGAGCAGGGGCTGCGCGCCCAGCTCACCAGCGAGCCGGCCGCCCGCCGGGACATCACCTACATCTCCACCGTGGCGCCCGCCACGTCGACGAAGACGGCGACGGGCGGAGCCCGGGAGCAGTTCGACATGCTGGCCGGGAAGATGCCCGCACCGGTCCGCTCGTCGGTCACCGAGCGGTGGCACCGGGTGGACCTCGCGCCGGTCCGCGTCAAGGGACCGGACCTCGCGGCGCGCAAGCTGCTCGTCGACCTGGGCCTGCGGGCCATGCCGGGCATCCAGGACGCCGGCACCCTCGTCGAGGGCGCCTGGCCCAGCGAGACGTACGTTCCCAGCCGGCCCGTCGAGGTGGCGCTGGACGCGGACGTGGCCGCGAAGCTCAACCTGCGCGCCGGCAGTCGACTGCTGATGGGCGACACCGATCCCAAGGGCAACCTGCTCGATCCCGTCCCGGTGCTGGTGTCCGGGTTGTTCCGCCCCGTCGACCGCGCCAACGGGGCATGGGACGGACTGCCCTCGATGCTGCGGATCACCGAACCACTCGGCGACGGCGAACCACTGGTCGTCGTCGGTGTGGTGGCCCAGTCGGCGCTGAACAAGCGGGCCGTGGACGGTTGGCCGGTGCAGTCCGAGTGGCGGTACCGGTTGGGCACCGATCGGATCGACGCACGCCACCTGGACCAGATGATCGACGGCCTGCAGCAGATGCAGCGCGCCGTCCCGCCGGGTCTGGCGCTGACCGTGGGCGTCGACGTCCCGTTGCGCGCGTTCGCCGCCCAGGTGAACGCCGCCCGAACCCTGCTGGCGGTGATCGGGGCGGGTGTGCTGGCGACCCTGGCCGGGCTGATCGTGCTCGCGGCCATCCTCGCCATTCGACGGCGCCGCTCGGAGTTCGCGTTGCTGCGGGCGCGCGGTGGCGCGGCCACCGCCGGGGCCCGGCGCAGCCTGGCCGAGTCGCTGCTGGTGGTGCCGGTCGCCGCCGTACTCGGCTGGTTCCTCGGCACCCTCTTCCCGGGCACCCCCGACCCGACCGCCCCGTACGCCGCGACGGTGGCGGTGCTCGTCACCCTGGCGCTGCCCCTGGCGACACTTGCCGTACCTGCCGGCGGGGCGGCCCGGCGTGACCTGGTGCGGGTGCGCCCGTCGGCACGCCGGATCACCGTCGAGGTCTCCCTGCTGGTGCTCGCCGTTCTCGCCGCGGTGCTGCTGCGCCGACGCGGCCTCACCCTCGGCGAGGTGGACCCGCTGCTGGTGTCGGTGCCGGTGCTCCTCGCGATCGCCGCGGCGGTGCTCGCGCTGCGCGCGTACCCCTGGCCGTTGTTGCTGGTCAGCCGCCTGGCGGCGCGGACGCGCGGCAGTGTGGCCTTCCTCGGCACGGCGCGGGCCGGCCGGTCGACGGTCGCCGCGCCGCTGGTCGTGGTGGTGCTGGCGATCGGCACGGCGGCGTTCTGCGCGGTCGTCGCCGCCGGTGTCGACGCGAGTCGGGACCGGGCCGCCGAGCGGCTCGTTCCCGCCGACGCGGTGATCCGGGGCGAACGGTTCGCCCCGGACACCGTCGACGCGCTGGGTGGCCTGCCCGGGGTCCGGGCCGTCACGCGGGTGCTCAGCGAAGCGGATCAGCGGCTGGCCACCGACGAACTCGGCACCGACGCGCGGATCGGGCAGACGAACGTGCTGCTGGTCGACGGTCCGGGCCTGGGCATGGTGAGTCGGGAGTCCGGTGTGGACCTCGCGGTGCCGGACGCGTTGCGCTCCGCGCAGCCGGCGTCGGGGCCGCTGCCGGCGATCGTCTCCCCGGCGGTCGCCGCGGACCTGGCCAAGGCCGGGCTGGACGGCTCGGCATTCGTCTCCGTGCAGGGCGAACGGTACGAGTTCCGGGTGGCCGGCACCCAGGAGGCCTTTCCGCTGCTGGCGGGGAACAGCGGCCGGTTCGTGATCCTGCCCTGGCAGGCGTTGCCGTCGCGGGTCACCACGCCCGTGCCGACCAGCCTGCTGGTCGCCGGGGACCGGCTGGACACCGAGGCGCTGCGCCTGGCCGGTGACGAGGGCCAGATGCGGTACCAGACCGCCGGGGCGGTGACCGGTAAGGAACGCCCCATCGGTGTCGCGGTCGACACCCGGGAGCAGGTACGACGGGACCTCGGCACCGGCGGCGCGAACGGTGTCCTGGCCTTCGGTTTCGTGGCCGGCGCCACCGGCGGCACCGTGCTCGGGTTGCTGGCCATCGCGTTCACCGTCCTGGCCGGCGCGCGGGCCCGGGGGCAGGTGCTGTCCCGGCTGCGCACCCTCGGGCTGTCCCGCCGGCAGTGGCGCGGGCTGCTACTTGTCGAGTTGGCCCCGCTGGTCGGGGTGTCGGTGCTGACCGGCGCGCTCGTCGGCGCGGCGCTTCCGTTGCTGCTCAACCCGGTGCTCGGCCTGTCCGCGTTCACCAGTGGCACACCGGTCCGGGTGGCTTTCGAGCCCGGTCTGGTCGCCGCGGTGTTCGCGCTCGGGGCGGTCGCCCTCGGCTTCGCGGTCGCCGTCGAGGCCCTGAACAACCGCCGGCTGCGCCTCGGTGAGGTGCTCCGGCTCGGAGAGGAGAGCTGAGATGACCGCTACCGCCCAGAATGCCGTGGTACCCGACCTGACCGCCCTGCAACACCGGGCCGCGCAACGCGCCGCCGAGCGAGCCGGCGGGCAGGACCGGCTGCGCGGACACATCGTCTGCGACGGCCTGGTGCGCATCTTCAAGACCGAGGGGGTGGAGGTGGTCGCCCTGCAGGGGCTCGACCTGGTCATCGACCGGGGGGAGCTGGTGGCGATCGTCGGCGCCTCCGGTTCGGGCAAGTCGACGCTGCTCAACATCCTGTCCGGCCTGGACACGCCGACCGCCGGCATCGCCCGGGTGGCCGACTACGACCTGCTCTCGCTGTCCGCCAAGCGGCGGCTTAGCTACCGGCGGGAGCTGGTCGGGTTCGTCTGGCAGCAGACCGGCCGCAACCTGCTGCCGTACCTCAGCGCCCTGGAGAACGTCGAGCTGCCGATGCAGCTCGCCGGCAAGCGCGGCGGTCGGTCCCGCCGGCAGCGGGCCCGCGAACTGCTCGACCTGGTCGGCGTGGGCTACTGCGCGGACCGGCGGCCCGGGCAGCTCAGCGGCGGTGAGCAGCAGCGGGTCGCGGTGGCCGTGGCGGTGGCGAACGACCCGGAGGTGCTCTTCGCCGACGAGCCGACAGGCGAACTGGACGAGGCGACCGGCGCGGACGTCTTCGCGGCGCTGCGCACCATCAACGCCGAGCTGGGCGTGACGATCGTCGTCGTCACGCACGACCAGGCCGTGGCCACGCAGGTCCGCCGGACCGTCGCGATCCGCGACGGTCGGACCGCCTCGGAGGTACGCCGGACCGCGCGCGTCGGCGCGGACGGCAACACCGAACTGGTCAGCGAGGAGTACGCGGTGCTCGACCGCAACGGTCGGATGCAGCTACCGGCCGCGTTCGTCGACGCGTTGTCGCTCAAGGAACGGGTCCGGCTCGATCTGGAGCCCGACCATGTGCAGGTACGGCCCGGCGACCGGGCTTCGGAGGAACGGGAGGCACGGGCGTGAGCCGTCGGGACATGGTGGTGACCGGAGCGGCCGGGTACGGCGCTGGATCCACGACCTCACCGGTCGAGGTGGTGCGGGTCAGCGGTGTCAGCCGGAGCTTCGGGCGGGGCGAGCACGCGGTGCACGCGGTACGGGACGTCTCGTTCAGCGCCGAGCGTGGTGAACTCGTCGCCATCCGGGGCCGCTCCGGGGCGGGCAAGACCACACTGCTGAACATCATCGGCGGTCTCGACCGGCCGGACAGTGGTCAGGTGGTGGTGGCCGGGCACGACGTCACCGCGGCGGGGGAGGCCGAGCTGCTGCGGCTGCGCCGGGGCACCGTCGGGTTCGTGTTCCAGACCTTCGGGCTGGTGCCGATCCTGTCCGCCGCCGAGAACGTGGGTGTGCCGTTGCGGCTGGCGCAGGTGCCGGCCGCCGAGCGGGAACAGCGGGTGGCGGTGCTGCTGGAGCTGGTCGGACTGGGTGGGCACGCGGCGCAGCGGCCGTACGAGTTGTCCGGCGGGCAGCAGCAACGCGTGGCGGTCGCCCGGGCGCTCGCCAACGAACCGGACCTGCTCATCGCCGACGAACCCACCGGCCAGCTCGACTCGGAGACCGGACGCTCCATCATGGACCTGCTGCGCGCGGTGGTGCACGCCCGTGGCATGACGGCCCTGGTGGCGACGCACGACCCGGCCCTGATCGACCTCGCCGACCGGGTGCTCGTGCTGCGCGACGGTCGCCTGGTCGACGTCTGACGGGGCCCGATCGCCGCCCCGCCCACGCCGGTGCGCACCCTCTCAGCAGCCGTCCAGCCAGCTCCGCAGAGCCCACCACCAGTGGATGATCTCCGGCACCGTGGACCGTGCCCCCTCGTCGACCGGCGGCCCGCCGGTCACCTCCCGGAGCCGGCGCAACCGGTAGCGGACCGTGTTCGGGTGCACGTGCAGGGCGGCGGCGGTCTGGTCCAGCCGCTGGCCGTGGTCGAGCCAGGCGAGCGCCGTGGTGGCCAGCTCCCGGTGGAACTCGTCGGCCGGGTCCAGCGCGCCGAGCAGCGCGCCCCGCAGCAGCTCGGCCAGGGCCGGCTGGGCGGCCAGCGCCGTCTCCCCGGCCAGGTCGGTCACCCGGCGCAGACCGCGCAGCCGCCGCCGCGCCGCGGTCCGCAGCGCCGCCAGGCAGAGCGGGTACATCGCCGGGGCCCGCTCCAGCGGTTGCGCAGGCGCCACCAGCACCAGCAGGTCGACCGGCACGGTGCCCGGACACCGCGGCAGCAGGCCGGCCAACCGGTCCTCGACGGTGCCGAGCAGGCCGCCGTGCCGGATGAGCTGCCGGTGCAGGGCGTGCGTCCGCGCCGGGTCGGGCTCGGTGCCGACCAGACAGTGGTAGCGCCCGTCCGGCCGCAGGCCGAACCGGGTCAGCTCGGCAGGTGACGTGCCGGTGGGTCCGTCGAGCAGGAGCAGGCGCAGCAGGCGTGCCCGGGCCGCCGCGCCGGTACCGATGAGCTCCCGCTCGGCGGCCCGGTGTCCGGCCACCACCGCCCGCTCCACCGCCGCGGCGTACCGGCCGATGGTGAGCAGCCCCTCCAGCAGCACCTCGTCGGCGATGCCGGCCGCCCGCCCGTGTCGGACCACGAGTTCGACCGCCCGGTCCCGGCCGGCCTGCACGCCGCCCAGCAGGCCGGCGACGGAGATGCCCTGCGCCGCCCGGTCGGCGCCGAGTCGGCGGGCCTCGGTGAAGTCCCGCCCGGCGGGGTCCTCGTGGCGTTCCAGCGCGCCGAGGCCACTGGTGAGCAGCAGGACCACCTGCCGGCGGACCTCGCCGGCGGGGAGGCGGGCCACCTCCGGGGAGTCCGCGCGGGCGGCCCGCGCCACCTCGTCCACGACTGCCGCGTCGGCGGCCAGGTCGCGCAGCAGCCCGCCGAACGTGGGGGCCTTTCCGGTCCGGGTCATCGGCGCCCGCCGCCTCCCGTTGTCGCCGCGGCACAACCGGACCGGTCGCGCGTTGGCACCCGGTCCCTAGTCGTGGCGACCGGCCGGTTGCTCTCCTGGTTGTTACCGCAAGGTAACACCGATCGAGGCACCGAGAAACATCAATGTCCTGCCTGCTGTCAGGAGGCGTCCATGACCCCCGTGCCACCCCACCCGTCCCGCTCCCGCCGCCGCCGCCGCGCCGGCCTCGCCGTGCTGGCCGCGCTCGCGCTCGTCGCGCCCACCCCGCTGGTGTCGGCGCCCAGGCCGGCGGCCGCCGCAGTCGCCCTCCAGGAGGTGATGTTCGTCGGCAACAACTGGGACGGCACCGCCGACGTCATCCGGTCCCGCGGCGACTACGCGAAGCTCGGCCGGATCAACGTGATCCCGGACCGTGCCGCGCGACTGCGCGAGATCTACCTCAACCCGATCAAGCTGGCGTTCTTCCTCGGCATCCGGCAGGGGCCGGGGGAGGGGCACGACCAGTTGATCGACGACATGTACACCACCCCGGACCGCGCCGCGCTTGTGGTGTCTCGGCCCAGCTTCGCCGACGTGGTCTCGGTCGACCTGGCCACCGGTGCGATCCGCTGGCGGTTCCCGGTCTCCGGCTACCGCGCCGACCACATGGCCATCTCGCCCGACGGCACCCGGGTCGCGGTCTCCGCGTCCACCTCGAACACCGTGCACGTGCTGGACATCCGCACCGGAACGCAGCTCGGCTCGTTCGGCACCGGCGACAAGCCGCACGAGAACATCTTCACAGCCGACGGTCGACTGTGGAACTCGTCCATCGGCGAGGTCAACACCGACCTGGACGCGCCCTGGCTCGACTTCACCAAGGGAGACCGCAAGATCACGATTGCGGACGCCAGCACGTACCAGGTGGTCAAGGTGATCGACATGCGTGACCGCCTGGACGCCGCAGGCCGGCGTGACCTCTCCGACGCCGTGCGCCCGGCCGTGTTCACCCCGGACGGCGGCAAGCTCTACTTCCAGGTGTCCTTCTTCAACGGCCTGATCGAGTACGACGTGGCCACCGACCGGATCACCCGGGTAGCCACGCTGCCGAAGAACCCCGCCACCAGCGAGGACCGCACCACCTGGGTCAACGACTCTCGGCACCACGGCCTGTCGATCAGCCCGGACGGCACCCGGCTCTGCGTCGCCGGCACCATGGACGACTACACCACCGTCATGGACCGGGCCACCCTGAACCCGGGCCCGCTCGTGCCGGCCAGCAAGCCGTACTGGGCCACGGTCAGCGGGGACGGCCGGGACTGCGTGATCTCCGAATCCGGCGCGGACCAGGTCACCGCGATCAACTTCGCCACCGGGCAGAAGGTGACAAGCGTCCCGGTCGGCGACCACCCGCAGCGGGTCCGCGTCGGGCACCTGCCGGTCGGCTGGACGGCGCCAGCCGCAGGCTGACCGACGACCACATCCCCGGGCTGGGGGCAGGGCGTCAGAGTGCCAACTTCATGCCCTCGTGGCTGGCCACGAAGCCGAGGCCGATGTAGAAGCGGTGCGCGTCCGCGCGGGTCTTGTCGGTGGTGAGCTGCACCAGGGCGCAGCCGCGCTGCCGGGCCTGGTCGATCGCCCAGGTCATCAGCTCCCGGCCCAACCCCTGCCCGCGCCGGTCGGAGCGGACCCGGACCGACTCGATCAGCGACCGCTCGGCACCGTGCCGGCCGAGCCCGGGGATGTAGGTGATCTGGAGGCAGCCGACCAGCTCGGCGTCCTGCTCGGCCACGATCAGCTGGTTGCGCGGGTCCGCGCTGATGTCCGCGAACGCCCTCTCGTAGGCCTCGTCCACCTCGGTGAAGTCGCGGGCCTTGCCCAGGACGTCGTCGGCGAGCAGGGCGATGACGGCGGGCAGGTCGGCCCGGACCGCCTCCCGGAAGGTCATGTCGGTCATGCCGATGAGCGTGGCACAGCGACGCCGACTGATGGGTCGGCGGCGGTTGCCGCCACGGGGCAGCATGGGCGGCATGGAAGCCTTGCTGCTGCCGTTTCGGTGGATCTACCGGGCGTTGGTGTGGTTCGCGAACTCGCCCCGCACGCTGATCACCTCGTACCTGCTGATGATCGTGGTGGCCGGGGTCATCTACGGGGAGGTCGAGCAGCGCAGCCCGGCGGACGCCGTCTGGTGGGCGGTGGTCACCGCCTCGACCGTCGGGTACGGCGACATCTCGCCGACGACCTGGGCGGGTCGTACGCTCGCCGCGCTGCTCATCTCCACCATGGTGCTGCTGGTCATCCCGCTGATCACCGCGCACTTCGCGAGCCGGCTCATCGTCGACGACGACGCGTTCGTGCACGAGGAGCAGGAGCAGCTCAAGAACGACGTGCGCCGGATGCGTGCGCTGCTGGAGGAGTTGGCCGCCCGGCAGGGGATCGAGGTGCCACCGCTGCCGCCGACCCAGTCGGTCAGCGGGCCGGGCAGCGCAGGCCCTCGCGGGGGACGGTCAGGTCGATCAGGTACGCGTCGACCGCGTCGGTGACGCAGGACGTCTGCGGATAGGCGGTGTGCCCCTCACCCTCCCAGGTGAGCACCCGGCCGACTCCCAACATGGAGGCGAGCCGCGGAGTCTGCTCGTACGGCGTCGCCGGGTCGCCGGTGGTGCCGACCACCACGATCGGCGACGCGCCGTTCGCCTTCCCCGTCGGGTACGGGTCACGCCCGCCCGGCCACTCCACGCAGCTCAGCATGCCGACCGCGAGCGCCGGCCCGAACAGCGGAAACTTCGCGCGCCACTGGGACTGCAACTGGCGGATCTGCTCCCTGCTCGGCTTCTCCGTCTCGTCCGCGCAGTTGACGGCCAGGTTGGCGTCGAACAGGTTCGAGTAGTGCCCGTCGCTCTCCCGCCCGGCGTACGAGTCGGCGAGCCGGAACACGTCCTTCGGGTCACCCTCGGCCAGCCGGTCGATCGCCCGGGCCAGCTCCTGCCACCCGGACTCCGTGTACAGCGAGGAGATGACCGCGTAGAACACCCACCCGGCGGTGGCCTCCCGCCCGTCGTCGCCGCGTACCGGTGACACCTTGGCCTTGTCGATGGCCGACGTGACTGCGGCGCGCGCGTCGGGGGCGATCGGGCAGCGCCCGGCGTTCGCCGTGCACCAGCGGGCGAAGTTGTCGAAGGCCCGTTCGAAGCCACGGGCCTGGCTCTCCGACCCGGCCACCAGCCGCTGCTGCGGATCGACCGCGCCGTCGAGCACCAGCGCGCGCACCCGCTGCGGGTACAGCTGCGCGTAGATGGCACCGAGCAGGGTGCCGTACGAGTAGCCCAGGTAGGTCAACTTGTCGTCACCGACGGCGGCGCGTACCGCGTCCATGTCGCGGGCGGCCTGCTCGCTGCCGTACAGCGGCAACTGGTCGCCGTACCGGTCGCCGCAGCCACGCCCGATCCGCTGGCTCAGCCCGACGAAACCGTCGAACGCCGACTGGCTCGCCGGATCCGGGTCGTAGCCGAAGCTGGCGTCCAGGTCGGTGTCGGAGATGCACTTGACCGGGCTGGAGCGGGCCACCCCGCGCGGGTCGAAGCCGACGATGTCGAAGCGTTCGGTGACCGAGGGCGGCAACCCGCCGAACTGGGTGCCGAAGGACAGGTAGACGGCGGTGTCGACGCCTGACGCGCCGGGGCCGCCCGGGTTGATGACGAGCGAGCCGATCCGGTCGCGCTGCTTCGTCGAGCGGGCGCGCAGCAGGGCTATCTCGAAGGTCTGCCCGGCACCCGGGCCGGCCGTCGCGCCGCCACCGGTGCCCCAGTCGCGGGGAACCGCGATCCTGGTGCACTCGTACCGCATGTCCGGTGCGCCGCGCCCGACCAGCTCGTCGGCGACCTCCGGGCAGGCCCGCCAGGTCGGTGTGCTGCCCGTCGGCGCGGCCGCGCCCTCCACCTCGGTGCGCGGCGCGAACGCCGGCAGGGTGCAGCCGGCGGTGAGCAGCGCCGCGACGCCGAAGGCGACGAGGGTACGCCGGACGCGCCGCGCCCGGTCGGCGGCGCGGGTCACGGGGTGGCCCGATCGACGGTGGCCGCCGGATCGCCGCGCAGCACCTGGTCCACGTCGAAGCGGACCGGACGGTCGAGCTGGTCGTAGCGGCAGGAACGGGGATCGCGGTCCGGCCGCCACCGGACGAACTGCGCGGTGTGCCGGAACCGCTCACCCTCCATGGCGTCGTAACCCACCTCGAGCACCAGCTCCGGGCGCAGCGGCTCCCACTCCAGGTTCTTCGTGCCGGTCCACCGGCTCACCCCACCCGGGATGCGTTGGCCGCGCTCGTGGTCGCCGTGCACCCACGGGTGCTCACCGCCGGTGTCCCGGTAGGGGGCCAACTCGTCGAGCAGCTCGGCCCGGCGGGCCATGCTGAACGACGCGCTCACCCCCACGTGGTGCAGCACCCCCGCGTCGTCGTAGATGCCGAGCAGCAGCGAGCCGACCACCGGACCGGACTTGTGCCAGCGGAAACCCGCCACCACCACGTCGGCGGTGCGGGAGTGCTTGACCTTGAACATCAGCCGCTTGCCCGGCTCGTACGGCAGGTCGGCCGGCTTGACGATCAACCCGTCCAGCCCGGCGCCCTCGAAGACGTCGAACCAGCGGCGGGCCGTATCGGGATCGGTGGTGACCTGCGTGACGTGCACGGGCGGTCGCACCCCGGCCAGCGCCTCGACCAACCGCTCCCGGCGGCGGGGATAGGGCTGGTCGAGCAGCGCCTCGTCACCGATGGCCAGCAGATCGAACGCGACGAAGTCGGCGGGCGTGGACTCGGCCAGCAGCTTGACCCGGGACGCGGCCGGGTGGATGCGCTGGCCGAGCAGCTCGAAGTCGAGCCGCGGCTGGCCACCCGGGCCGTCCCGGCGGATCACGATCAGCTCACCGTCGACGGCGCACCGCTCGGGCAACTGCCGCAGCGCCTGCTCGACCACCTCGGGGAAGTAGCGGGTCATCGACTTGCCGCCCCGACTGGCCAACTCGACCTCGTCGCCGTCGCGGAACACGATGCACCGGAACCCGTCCCACTTGGGCTCGTAGGTCACCCCGGGGGTGGTGGGCAGCTTGGCGACGCTCTTGGCCAGCATCGGCTCGACCGGAGGGTTGATCGGCAGGTCCACGGCGACCAGTCAATCAGACGGCACCGACAGCCGTGAGGCAGATCACCGGGGGTGAGCGGGCGCCGTGTCCGCCGCCGTGCCGCTCGTCCCCGTCGGGCGAATCAGATAACCGCAGCTCAGAGCTACTTTCGCGGGGTGTCCGAGTGGGTCTGCGACTGCTGCGGGCGGTGGCGGGTCAGCGTCGAGTTGATCCGCGGCCGCTACCGGTACCGGCTGACCCGCCGCTACCCCGAGCGGTTCGGCGGCGGCCGGAACGTGCTCGGCGAGGTCGGTTCGGTGCCCGAGCTTGAGGAACTGCTGCGCCGTCGTACCCCGCTGAGCCTCGCCGACCTGCGCGAAGCCGCCTGACCCCGACCGCCCGGCACCCGGTGGTCACGATCCACCCGCCTGCCTCGTCGTCCTTGCCGGTGGCGCCGTCCGGCGCCGCCGGGGAGGAGACACGATGCGGTTCGAGGCCGGTACGGAGATCGCCGCCACCACCGAGCAGGTCTGGGCGGTGCTCACCGACGTACGGCGCTGGCCGGAGTGGACGGCGTCGGTGCGTCGGGTCCAGCGGGGCGAGTCGGGTCCACTGGCCGTCGGCGCGACCGCCCGACTGACCCAGCCCCGGCTGCGGCCGGCGGTGTGGCGGGTCACCGAGCTGACCGAGGGACGGGAGTTCACCTGGGTCTCGGCGACCCCCGGGGTGCGGACCGCTGGCGAGCACCGGCTGCTGCCGCTGCCCGACGGACGGACCCGGGTCGAGCTGGCGATCGTCCAGACCGGGCCGCTGGCGGGGCCGGTCGGCTGGCTGTACGGCGGGCTGCTGCGCCGCTACCTGCGCACCGAGGCCGACGGGCTCAGGCGTCGGTGCGAGCGGGCCTGACCGCCGGCTTCTCCAGCACGACCAGCGGGACGCCGTTCGGGTCCGGCCGGTGCGCCGTGATCCGGTAGCCGTGCCGCTCGTACAGCCGCAGGTTGGTGGCGCTGTCCGCGCCGGTGAACAGGGTGAACCGGGCGACCCGGCCCGCGCAGGCGTCCTCGATCGCCGCGAGCAGTCGCGCCCCGACTCCCCGCCCCTGCTGGTCCGGCGCCACCGACAGCCGGCCGATCCGCGCGGTGTCCCCGTCCAGGTGGGCCCGCACCGACCCGACCAGCCGGTGACCCAGCCGTGCGGCGAGCACGATCGTCGGGCCGGCCAACGCCGCCACGACCTCGTCCACCGTCTCGGTCAACGGCGGGAGGAACGGGTCGCGGTAGTGCTGCGCCTCGGTGACGTACGCGGCCCGCTGCACGGTGAGGATCTCGCCGGCGTCCGGAACGCCGGCCGGGACGATGCGCGCCTCGATGCTCATCCGGGCAGCACACCACAGCCGTCCACCTCGTCGATGAGCGGCCCGCCCGCACCGGCCGTACCCTCGTGGGGTCCGGACGACGGCGAGGGGGAGCGGTGGCCGAGCTGACCTACCCGGAGGTGGGGGAGACCCGGCGCGGCCCGCTGCCCGGCGGATACCACCACCTGCGCCACCGGACCCCGCTGCCGGCCGGCTCCTTCGCGAGCGTGGCCGAGGCGGTGCTGAGCTGGCGGCTGCACCGCGCCGCCGGGGTCCGGATGCGCACCGACTCCCCGCGCGCCACCGCCGGCGTACTGGTGACGGCCGGGCTCGGTGTCGGCCCGGCCCGCCTCTGGGGACCCTGCCGGGTGGTCTGGAGCGAGGATTCGCCAACACTCGCCGGCTTCGGCTACGGCACCCTGCCCGGCCATCCGGAGCGGGGCGAGGAGGCGTTCGTGGTCGGCCGGGACGACACCGGCGCGGTCTGGTTCGAGGTACGCGCGTTCAGCCTCGCCGACCGCTGGTTCACCCGCGCCGCCGGCCCGGCCGTCCAGGCGGTGCAGCACGCGTACGCCTGGTGGCTCGGTCGCACCCTGCGCCGACTCTGCGCCTAGCGCTGATCGCCGCCGGCGCTCAGTACCTGGCGAAGGAGCGGATCGGGGCGCGCGGCCCGTACTTCGGCGCCTGGATGCCGGCGGCCTCCAACAGTACGCACACCCGGCCCCGGTGACCCCGGAACGGCTCCAGCAGGGCCAGCATCCGGGCGTCGTCCCCACGCGGTTCACCGGCCAGGGCCCAGGCCACCGTGTTGGGGACGTGGAAGTCACCGACGCTCACCGCGTCCGGGTCGCCGTACGCGATCCGGACCACCTCGGCGGCCGTCCACGGCCCGATCCCCGCGATGGCGGTCAACCGGCGGGTCGCCTCGGCCGCGTCGACGCAGCGCTCCAACCGGTCCGCGAGCGCGGCGGCGCGGCGCAGCGTGTCCGCGCGCCGCTGCTCCACGCCGAACGGATGGAACACCCAGTACGGGGTCGCCGCGACCGCCGCCGGCTCGGGCGGCAGCAGCAGCGGTTGCAGGGGACCGGGCGCGGGCTCGCGGAAGTGCCGCACGGTGGCCGCGTACGCCCGGTACGCCTCCTTGCCGGTGACCTTCTGCTCGAAGACCGCGCGCAGCAACCGGGGAAAGACCTGCCCGGTCGCCGGCATCCGCAGCCCTCGGTGCTCCCGGGCCAGCCGGGCGACCAGCGGATGTGCCGCCGCCAGCTCGGCGAAGCCGCTCTGGTCGTCGCGGAGACCGGCGATCGCGTCGGCCCGGGCCAGGACGTGCTCGGCGCCCGGCCCGTAACCCTCGGCGAGCAGAGCGCCACCGTCGGGCCGCAGAGCCAGGGTGCCCGGCCCCAGCGGGGTGCGGGTCGCCCACCAGAAGGTGCCGGCGGCGACCCGCGCGCACGGGTCGTACGGGCTGAAGGTGAGCGCGCGGACCGACGCCGCCAGCCGGTAGCCGGCCGGCGGGTGCAGCACCCGCGTCGCGGCGGGCTCGGTTCCGGTCACGCCGCCACTCTGCCAGGTCCGGGGGCGTAGGCCGGCACCGCCGGTCCGTCCCCCGGTACGACGATGGCCGGCCGCGCCTCCCGGCTGCGACCGACCACCCGCGTCCCGTTGGCTCAGTACGAGTAGCCCGAGCCTCCGGCGTCGTTCGACCCGCTGTCCGCCGGCGGCGCGACCGCCTTCGGGGTGCCCTTGGGCAGGCAGCTCAGGTTCTTCTTGCCGTCCGGCTGGACCACGAACCAGGTGCCGCCGACGGCCTGGCCCTTCCACTGGCCGGGCTTCTTGTCGCCGATGTAGCGGTACACCGGCCAGCCGCCGACGGTGAGCTGGCGGGTGCCGTCCTGCCGGGTCACGCTGCCGACCTTGTCGTCCGAGACGCCGGTGAGCTGCGGGTTGCCGTCGGTCAGCGCGGGGGGCCACACCTCGGCGCACTTGTCGACGCAGTTCGACGCCGGCGGGTCGGCGGTGTCCTTGTCGAAGCGGTACAGGATCCAGCCGTCCTGGTCGGTGACGACCTTGCCCATCCGGGCGACGTTCTTGCCGATCAACTGCTCGGTCAGGTCGACGTTCGCGGGCGGCGCGTCGGCGACCGGCGCCTCGGGCGCCGCCGACGCCTCGGGTTCCGCCGATGCGGTGGGCTCGGCCGCGGCGACGGCGACCGGCTCAGCCGCGCCCGGGTTCGCCCCGTCGTAACCCGCGGGAGCGCAGGCCGTTAGTGCGACCATCGCGCTCGCGACGATGACGGTCCGCTTCATCTGTGCCACGTGCCCTCCTCATTCTTGGCAGTTCACCCATAGGTACGGCGGTAAGGCTGTCAAGGTTGAAGTAGCAACAGTGGTCAATTTCACTTCGATTGATTGAACCGATCGGGGCTGCCGTTCGTACGCCCCCGTAAGGGACCTTTACCGGTGACACGAAAATCGGCGCCGGCCATTGTGACAATGACCGGCGCCGACGTGTCGAGCGACCCTACATGGGCACCGTGACCAGGGGACTCGCCACCCCGTTGGCGTCCACCGACTGCACCTGGATCTGCTTGATGTCGTTCGTCGGCGCCGCCGTGGAGGCACTCAACTCCAGACCCTGCGGCCTGGTGTTCGTGCCGTAGCCACCCTCCGGAACCGACCACGTCGAAATCACCTCGGTGTCGGCGTTCTTCCGTACCACCACCAGCCGGCAGACACGCGGACCGGGCAACTTGCGGAGGCTGAAATTGATCCGGGTGCCGTAGTCCCGTTTCACCAGGAACATCGTCGTCTGCACACCGGTGGTCGGGTCGGTCGCGTCGACCTGGTCACCCTCCTCCTCGGTGCCGCCCACACCCGGGCCGCTCGGCGGCGCCGTCGCCACACTCGTCGGCGGGTCGTTCACCGCCGCCGTCGCCGTCGGATCGGCGAGGACCCCCGGCGCCTCGTCGCCGGCCACGCTGACGAACCCGTAACCGGTCAACCCGCCGAACACCACCACCGCCGCGGCGGTCGCGAGCAACTGACGAAACCGGGTGCGCCGACGGTCGGCACGAACAGCGCCCAACGTCCGGTCCAGCAGCGCCGGATCCGTCGCGGTCTGCTCCAACGCCATCATCGTCTCGCCGTCGATGTCGGAGAGCAGCCCGACCACCGGCACCATCGTCTCCAACTCGGCCGCGCACGCCCAGCAGGCGGCGAGATGCTCCTCGAACCGCTCGGTGTCCTGCTCGTCGAGCACGCCGAGCGCGTACGCGGCGACGTCCATGTGGTCTGGCCGGCTCATTCTGTCACCCCCCGCTCCTGCAGAGCCGTGCGCAGCGCGCGCAGCGCGTAGTAGACCCGTGACTTCGCGGTGCCGAGAGGAAGCCCCAACTCCTCGGCGGCCTCGGGGACCGTCCGCCCCCGGAAGTACGTCGCCACCAGGATCTCCCGATGCGACTGACTCAGCGTACGCAGCGCGTCCGCCACAGTCATCGTGCGCAGCACCCGGTCCGTGCTGTCCGCCTCGGCGAACGCCGTCAGGTCCCGGTCGTACGTCTCCGGCGGGCGGGCCTCCTGGCTGCGGTGCTCGTCGATGGCGATCCGACGGGCCACCGTGACCAACCAGGGCCGCATCGAACCCTGCCCCTGCGCACCGAGGCGGTGCGCGTTGCGCCAGGCCCGCAGCAGCGTCTCCTGCACGATGTCCTCCGCGCGCTGCCGGTCCCCCCCGGTGAGCCGCATGACGAACATCAGCAACGGACCGGCGTGCTCCGCGTAGAGCAGCCGGATCAACTGGTCGGAGTGGCTCGCCTCGGTTGACGTCGCCTGGTGGCGTCCGGGCGCCGGTCGCGGCGTCACCGGACCATTCTGGCGAGCAGCCGCGCGGGCGTCGACCCCACGGGCAGACGAGGTCGGCCGTGACGAGGACCGCGCGGACATCCAGTCCGCACGTACCGCGTCGCCATGCCAACCGGCCGCCACCGCATGCATGCAGACCTCCGGGATGTCCGTGACCAACGCCGGCCCACGAGGTGGGCCGCCCGGTGGTACGCAGCGCCGCCCCGAGCGGATCAACGATGCGCGAAAAAACTTCCGCGCGACGGTCAGCGGCGTACGGAGAACAGGCCCGGCGGCGGCGGATCCGAACCGGTGGCGTCGGCGTCCCGCACCACGGCCGCACCACCGGCGAAACGGTCCAACTCGTCACCGGCGACCACCCGCCCGGGGAACCAGTCCCCGGCCGCCCGCCGCGTCAACTCCGGCACCGGAGGTGTCGTACGCCCCGCCACCAGCACCAGATTGCCGTACCGGCGGCCCCGCAGCACCGCCGCGTCCCCGATCAGGCAGGCCCGTGGCAGCACCGACCGGACCGTGGCGACCTGCCCCCGGGCGTGCCGCAGTGGCGGGCCGTCGGCCAGGTTCGCCAGGTACCAACCCGCCGGCCGCAGTACCCGGGCCACCTCCGCCGCGTACTCCACCGAGGTGAGGTGCGCCGGGGTGCGGGCACCGGCGAAGACGTCCGCGACCACCACGTCGTAACTGGCGTCCCGGGTGGACGCCAGCACGGCACGGGCGTCTTCGACCCGCACCCGCAGCCGCGCGTCCGTCGGCCAGGGCAACGCTCGCCGGACCAGCTCCACCAGTGCGCCGTCCACCTCGGACACCCGCTGGGTGGAGCCGGGCCGGGTCGCCGACACGTACCGGGGCAGCGTCAACGCGCCACCGCCCAGATGCAGCACCCGCAACGGCTCACCCGCCGGCGCGACCAGATCCACCGCCGCGGCCAGCCGCCGGACGTACTCGAACTCCAGATGGGTCGGATCGGTCAGGTCGACGTGCGACTGCGGCGCGCCGTCCAACAGCAACGTCCACGAACCGGCCCGGTCCGGTGACGGCACCAACTCGGCCAGCCCGGTGTCCACCTGCTCGACCACCCGGTCACCCGCCCGCTTACGACCCACGACAGGCGTCCGACTCAACGGGCCGCGGCGCGGGCCGCGGCGGTCAACGCGCGGTGCAGCAGCCGGGAGTCACCGAGCAGGGCGCGCAGCCGGCGTTCCAGCCCCGCGATCGGAATCAGATTCTGCGGAGCCCGCGGATCCTTGTACGGCGTCGAGGCGAACCGGGGCAGGGTGACCAGCGACAGGTCGGCCAACTCGATCGCCGCCTCGACCGGCAGGTCGGCCGAACACTCCACCCGCACGATGCCCGCCCACGGCGCCCCCACCGCCACCGGCAGCCGCAGATACCACGACCAGCCACCCCAGGCGGTGCCCAGCCGGAACACCGGCGAACGCTCGCCCGACCGCAGCGCGGTCACCACGGCCGTCAACCGGGCGTCCAGGTACTGGCTGTGCTGGGTCTTGATGTACCCGAGGGTGCGCGGCAACTGCCGGCGACTGCGCAACGGGCCGTCCACCACCAGCAGGTCACCGTCGATGCGGGCCGCGTCCGAGACCGCCACCTCGAGGGCCGTCAGCGGACCCTGCACGGCGGCCGGCAGCTTCGCCAACTCACCGGTGCCACCCACCCGGTGCACCGGGTACCGGATCGCGCCCGCCACCACGTCCTGCGCCGACGGGCTCGCCGTGAACAACCCCCGACCGACCCGGGTACCCGCCAACTGCGCCGCACCCCGCCCCAGGTCACAGCGGACCACCCCGGCCGCGTACGAGGCGGCCAACCCGGGGAACGACCCACCGTCGTCCTCGGCCGTCCAGATGCTCGCGTCGATCCGCCGTACCCCGTCGACGAGCAGCACCACGTCGGGCGCCCGCACCCCGGGGCGTACCCCGATCGCCCGCCAGTCCACCGCCGGCACTTCCACGTCCGCGTCGACCTGCGCGCTGCTCGGCGCGGCCGGCCCGGCGGTCGACGCCTCGAACGACGCCCCGTACGCCGGATCCCAGGAGTCGACGAAGAACGCCGCGTCGCTCACCGGCCGGTCCGCTCGACCCGCGCGGACCGGGCGTCCTTGCGCACCTCGAAGCGCACCGGGATTCGTTCGGCCAGCGCCGACACGTGGGTGACCACGCCGACCATCCGGTCGCCCCGGGCGGCCAGGTTTTCCAGGGTCGCCGCCACCGTGTCCAGCGTGGCGGCGTCCAACGTGCCGAAACCCTCGTCCAGGACGATCGACTCCAGGCTCGCCGCAGTGGTCGACATGCCGGCCAACTGCTCGGAGAGGGCCAACGCCAACGCCAGCGACGCCTGGAACGTCTCACCACCGGAGAGGGTGCGCACCCCCCGCCGCAGCCCCGCGTCGTGGTGGTCGACCACGAAGAACTCGCCCTTGTCGTGCACCAGCTCGTACTGCCCGGCGGACAGCTCCCGCAGGATCCCCGACGCCCCGTCGACCAGCAGGTCCAACGCCTCGGCCAGCAGCCACCGCTCGAAGTTGTTGGCGCGCAGGTGCCCGGCGAGGGCGCGCGCGACCTGCGCCTCCCGCTCATGGCCGACGCGCTGCTCGCGGAGCGTCCCGGCCTGCTCGCGGCGCTCCCGCAGCCGGCGCCGGTCGGCCTCGGCCCTCTCCACGGCCACCGTCGCGGCATGCACCGGGTCGTCGCCGACGGGCACCTCGGCGACGGCGAAGCGGTCGGCGATCTGCCGCTGCACCGCTGCGGCCACCGCCTCGGCCTCGGCGACGGCCGCCGCCCGGCCCGCCCGGTCGGCGCGCCGCCGTTCCGCCTCGGCGGCCGCCCAGGAGGTCAACGCCGCCCACGAGGCGGCCACGTCGTCGCGGTCCGTCGCCGGTGGACCGAACCGGGCCAACCCGTCCCGCGTGCCGTCGAAGCCCCGCCACGCCGCGCGGAGACGCTCCTCGGCGGCGTCCACCCCGCCCCGGGCCCGCCGGGCGGTGTCCCGGCCGGCCCGTACCGCGGCGGCGGCCTCCTCCAACGCGCCCCGCAGCCGGGCGTGCTCGGCCAACTCCCGGCGCAGCACCGCCGGCTCCGCCGCGCCGGCGAGCTGCCCGGCCAACTCGGCGAGTCGGGCGTCCACCTGCTCCTGCCGGGCGCGGGCCTGCACCAGCAGCCGCTCCAGGTCCCGTGCCGCCGCGTCGCGCTGCTGCACCGCCGCCTGCGCGGCCTTGGTGGCGGCCCGCGCCGCCTTGCCGGCCGCCGTCGCCGCGGCCACCGCCGAATCCGCCGGCACCGCCGGAACGTCGGCCACCGGCTGCTCACACACCGGGCAGGGCGCACCCGGATGCAGGTGCACCCGCAGGCTCACCGCCAGGTCGGTGGCCTTCGCCTCCTCGTGCGCCCGGAAGGCCGCCTCCAACTCGGCGTCGGCCCGCTCGGCGTCCGCGCGGGCAGCCGTCAGCGCCGCCACCGCCGTGGCGTGCTCCTCGTCCGCCGCGCGCACCGCCGCCCGGACCGTCTCGGCCTCGTCGGTCAGCCGGTCCCGATCGTCGTACGCCCGCAGCAGCAGCCGCAGCGCGCTCTCGTCGCCGGCGCCGGCCAGCTCCCCGCGCAGCTTCTCCTCGCGCTCCTCGGCCAGCGACACGGCGGTGGCCGCCGCCTCCGCCTCGGCCCGCGCCGCCGTCACCGCGAGCGCCACCTCGGCCACCCCGCCCGGCGCCCGCACCTCGGCCAGCACGGTCAGCTCGTCGTCGAGTGCGGTGAGCGTCGCCGCGGCCTCCCGGGCGGCGGACCGGGCCGCCGCCAGGCGTGGCACCGCCTCGGTCACCGCCTCGGCCAGCTCCACCATCCGGTCGACCCGGGCGTCGGCCTCGGCCAGCGCCTCGTCGTCCACACCGGTCATCCCGGCGAGCACCTGGTCGACCGCCTCCAAGCGGGCCTCGGCCTGCGCCGCGCGCGCCGTCGCCCGCTTCTGCACGTCCTCGTAGACACCCAGGCCGAGCAGGTTGACCAGGATCTGCTGCCGCGTCGCCGGCTTGGCGTGCAGGAAGTCGGCGAACTGCCCCTGCGGCAGCACCACACAGCTGGTGAACTGCTCGTACGGCAGCCCCACCGCCTCCAGCACCGCCTGCTCCATCTCGGCGGGGGTGCCGGCCACCACCTCACCGAGATCGTCAGGGCTCAACCCGGTGTCCAGTTTGGTCACGTCGAAACCGGCAGGCATCAGCTGCAACCCGGCGTTCGCGGTCTTCACGTTGCCCCGGCCGTCCCGGCGGACCACCCGGGTCGCCACGTACCGGGCGCCGCCGGACTCGAAGACCAGCCGCACCCGGGCCTCGACCGCCGACGGCGCGAGGGCGTTCGCCAACCCCCGGGTGCCACCCCACCGGGGCACCGTGCCGTAGAGGGCGAAACAGATGGCGTCCAGCACCGTGGACTTGCCCGAACCCGTCGGGCCGATCAGGGCGAAGAAGTCCGCGTCGGTGAAGTCGACAGTGGTCTCGTCGCGGAAGACCGTGAACCCGGCCATGTCCAGCCGCATCGGACGCATCAGTGATCGACCTCCTCGAAGAGCTCGTCGAAGAGTTCCCGGACACCCTCGTCGGCGTGGCCCCGGCTGTCCAGGTAGTCGGCGAACAGCTCCCGCGGCGACCGCCCGGACCGCTGCGCGATGCGCGTGCCACTGCCCGCCGCGGCCACCAGCTCCGGGTCGATCCGGATCTCCAACGCCCGGGGCAGCAGCTCCTGGACCTCCTCGCGCAGGCCGGCGCGCGGCTGCTCCCGCACGAACACCCGCAGCCAGGCGTCCGGCGCCTCGATCTCGGCGAGCTGGGCCAGGGTGCCCCGCACCGTCCGCAGCGCGCTCGCCGCGGTCACCGGCACCTCCCGCACCCGCGCGGCGGTGCTGGCCGTCACCTCGACGATCGTCACCGACGGGACGTTCTCCTGTTCGCCGAAGTCGACGGCGAGGGGGCTGCCGCTGTAGCGCACCGGGCACGGGCCCTCGACGCGCTGCGCCCGGTGCAGGTGACCCAGCGCCACGTAGTGCGCGGTCGCCGGGAAGACCGTGGCCGGAACGGCGTACCCGAGCACCGTGTGCGCGTCGCGTTCACCGCCGCCGGTGGCCGCGCCGGTCACCGTCAGGTGCGCGGTGACCAGGTGCACCCGGTCCGGTTCGGTGAAGCCCTCGGTGAGCCGCCCCAGCACCCGACCCAGGTGGTCGGCGTACGTCTGGTTGGTCTCGGCGGCGGTCAGCTCGTACATCTCCAGCGCGCGCACCGCGTACCGCTGGGACAGGAACGGCAGCGCGGCGAGCCGCCACCGCTCCCCGCCGGCCGTGGTGCCGTCGATGACGTGCTCGTCCGGGTTTTCCCGCACCCCACCGCGCAGGGTGATGCCCGCGGCGTCGGCCCACGGGCGCAACGCGTCGAGCGCCGGACCGTTGTCGTGGTTGCCGCCGATCGCCACCACGTCCGCGCCGGTACGCCGCAGCGCCGTCAACGCCCGGGTGACCAGACGTGTCGCCTCCGAGGTGGGCGCGGCGGTGTCGTAGAGGTCACCGGCGACGATCACCAGATCCGGCTGCTCGGCGCGGGCGATGTCGATCACGCCGGCCAGCACGGCCTTGTGCTCCTCGGCCCGGGACTGCCCCTTGAGCACCTTCCCCACGTGCCAGTCGGACGTGTGCAGGATCTTCATGACTGTTCCGGTGCCCCTACCTAGAACGGGATGTCGTCGTCGGTGCCGCCGCCGGACCCCACCACGGCGAACGGGTCGGCGGACTGGGTGATCGAACGCAGCGTCTCCGATGGTGCCCGGCCCGCCTCGGAGACCCGGGTCGCCCACGCCGGGAACGGGAACTCCAGGCAGAGCGGCACCGGGATGTCCGGCTGGTTGACGAACATGGTGCCCGGCTTGGCCAGCAGCGCCCGCTGCCGCTGCGCCGGGGGCAGGAAGCCGTACTCCGGGCGGGACGCCTCGGCCGGGTCGAGCCGGCCGACCACCCGGATCGCCGAGTTGGTGACGATGCGGCGTTCCACCTCGCTCGCCGTCTGCTGCGCGCCGATCAGGATCACGCCCAGCGAGCGGCCCCGCTCGGCGATGTCCAGCAGGACCTCCTTGATGGGGGAGGAACCCTCCCGGGGGGCGTACTTGTTGAGCTCGTCGAGGACGACGAAGAGCAGCGGCTTGGCCGTGCCCGACTTCTCCTTGCGCTCGAACTCGCTCTTGAGCGTCACACCGACGACGAACCGTTGCGCGCGGTCCGGCAGGTTGTGCAGGTCGACGACTGTCACCTGCGCCGACTCGCTGGTGTTGATCGAGTGCGGGCGGCGGGTGGCCAGGTCGCCCCGGATCAACCTCGCCAGGTCCTTCTTACTGCCGATCAGTCGCCGCGCGAACGCGTTGACGGTGCCCAGACCCACCGCGCTGCCCGCCCACTCCGAGCGGGTCTCGTCGTCGTTGAGCGCATCGACGATGTGGTCGACCAGGTCGCCGTACGAGCCGAGGCGCACCCCGTCGATGCTCACCCCGCCGTCGGCCGGCTGGGCGTGACGGGCCAGGTGGGCGGTGACCGAGTGGACCACCATCGTGTACTGCTGGCGCTCGTCGTCGGCGTCGGCGAACACGTACGGCAGCAGCCGGTCGGCGCAGAACTCGGCGAGCGTCCAGTAGAACGAGTCGACGCCGGTGAGCCGGCTGCTCACGTCGGGGGTGCCCGACGAGTCGCCGGGGCGCGGCGGGGCGTACACCCGCACGTCGGGGAAGGCCCCGGCGCTCAACCCGAGCTTCGCGTACGCCGCGCGGGTGGGCTCGTCCAGGCGGGTGTTCGGGTGGTCGAGGAACAGCAGGTCCTCACCCTTGACGTTGAAGATCAGCGCCTTGGCGTTCACCGCGTCGCCGCCGAGCACCCCGGAGCGGAACACCGAGTAGAGCAGGAAGGTGGCGAAGCTGGTCTTGGTGGCCACCCCGGAGATGCCGGAGATGGACACGTGCGCGCCCCGGCTGCCGTCGAGGAAGTCGGCGTTGAGGTAGACCGGCACACCGTCGCGGCCCATGCCCATCGGGATGCGCCGTTCCATCCGGTCGAAGTGCAGCGCGCGTGCCCGGGCGTCGCCCTCGGCCCGGTGCACCACCGCGCCAGGGGTCGGCGGCACGTACAGCTCCGGGTCGACACGCGTGGTGGTGATCTCGGCCGCCTCCTGCACCTGCGCGGGCAGCGTGCCGTCGGCGATGGCGAACACGTCGGAGTCGAACTGCGCGCCCTCGTGGCGGGCGCGGACCTGGGTGACCACCCCGGCGATCGTCACCGGCTCCCGCTCGGGCAGCTCCCGTCGGGTGACCACCACGTCGTCGAGCTGGAGGTAGCTGCCGGGCGCCACGGCCGTCCAGAACTGCAACGGGGTCGCGTCGGCGGTGCCCAGCACCCGCCCGACCGCCTCGCCAGGGCTGTCGAGGTCGGGGTCGGTCATCGGGCGACCCGGGTCGCCCGGGCATCACGGTCGGCGCGCATGACGTGCATCCTGCCCGAGGAGTACGACAGGTCGCCACGCGACGCGGCGGACGACACGATGCGCCGTCACACTCGCGACGCTTGGTATGCGACCGGTTGACGGCCCGTCACCCGCGGGCGTGGCGGAGCAGGAGGACGCCGTCGGCGGCGGCGAGCACGTGCCGCAGCGGCAGGTGTCGGGGCGGGCTGGTGTCGCCGGCGGTGATCCGGCCCGGTCCGGCGCCGGCGAGCAGCGGCGCGACGGTGAGGCACAGTTCGTCGACCAGGTCGGCGGCGGTGAGCGCGCCGAGCAGGTGCGGGCCGCCCTCGCAGAGCAGTTGGGTCAGGCCGCGAGCGTGCAGCTCGGCGAGGCCGGCGGCGAGGTCGACCTGGTCGGTGCCGCAGCGCAGCAGGTCGGCGACGTCGGTCAGGCCGGGCGGCGGGTCGGCGTCGGCGTGGGTGAGCACGATCGGGCGGACCGGCGCGTCGGCGAAGGCCGCCTGCGCCGGGTCCAGGTCGAGGGAGCCGGAGACGACTACGAGCGTGGGGTACGCGGCCAGCCCGTTGTCCCGACGCCAGGCGCGGCGGGCCTCGCTGAGGCGGACCGCGCGGTACCCCTCGTGGCGCAGCGTGCCGGCGGCCACGACGAGGGCGTCACAGACCATCCGCAGCAGGCCGAAGACCCGCTTGTCCGGCTCGCCGGAGAGCCCGGCCGAGTAGCCGTCGACGGTGACCGCGCCGTCCAGGCTGGAGACGAAGTTGACCCGCAGCCGGGGCTGCTCCGCGCGGGCGTACAGGCTGGTCAGCGTGGTGTCGTCGAGCGGTTCGGTCGACGGCTCGGGCCAGAGCCGCCGAATCGGGATTCCGACCGTCATTCGCCGGCCGGACCAGTGACGGGAGGGGTCGGCCGGGCGGTACGGTGCTGGCAGTCGCACCAGTTCCGGCCCGGGCAGTCGTCGTGTCGCCGCGCCCGGCACGCTCGGCAGATCATGCTGGCAGCCTATGCCGCGGGAGGACAGGACAGCATGCCGCGTCAGATCTTCCAGCTGAAGATGTCCCTCGCCGGGGTCCGTCCGCCGGTGTGGCGGCGGGTGCTCGTGCCGGCCGGCTACACGCTGGACCGGCTGCACCGGGTGGTGCAGCACGCCATGGGTTGGCGGGACTGCCACCTGCACTCGTTCGAGATCGGCGCCGTGCAGTACGGCGAGCCCGACCCGGACGGGGAGCTGGCGCTCGACGACGAGCTGGACGTCCGGCTGGACGCGGTGCTCGCCAAGGGCAGCCGGTTCTCCTACACGTACGACTTCGGTGACTGGTGGGAGCACGACCTGGTCGTCGAGGACGTGCTGACCGCGGACCCGCAGGAGCGGTATCCGGTCTGCCTGGACGGTGAGCGGGCCGGCCCGCCGGAGGGGATCGGCGGCCCGGCGGGCCATCGGGCGCTGCTGGCCGCGCTCGACGATCCGGACGTCCTGGCGGACCCGCGGTACGCCCTGCTACGCGACTGGGCGGGTGTCGGTTACGACCCGTCCCGCTTCGACCCCGGCCGTACGACCACGTTGCTGCGCCGCTTCTGCTGACCGGGTCCGGCCCGTCCCGACCAGGAAACGGTCGCCCCGTGTGTGCGGCCGAAACAGGGCGGTAACGATCTGGGAACGCTCCCATCGGTCTATTGACACCCCGGGGGCACCCCGGCAATCTCATGGGAGCGCTCCCGGGGGAGTGGCGGACATCTCCTTCACAGCTCCCCCCACGACGCCCCGGCCAACGGCAGGGCGACAGCAGGGGCGTTGCAGCATCCCCCGCCACACACGACACCAAGCCTCACCACTTGAGAGGGGTCAGGATGAGCGTCACCTCACGTCGCCGCTTTGCGGCGGTCGCGCTCGCGTCCGTCGCCGTGCTCGCCGCGGCGACCGCCTGCGGCGACAGCGACTCGTCGTCCGGTTCGGACGGCGGCAAGGTCACTCTGGTCGTTGACGTCTTCGGCGACCAGGGCTTCGGGTACGAAGACCTGTACAAGCAGTACCAGTCGGAGCACCCGAACGTCACCATCCAGGAGCGCGGCAAGGGCCTGGGCCTGGGCGACTACAACACCCGGCTGACGCAGCAGATCACCGCCGGCGCGGGCGCCGGCGACGTCGTCGCCCTCGAAGAGGGCACGATCGTGCAGTTCTTCGCGCAGGCCGACAAGTTCGTGAACCTGGCCGACCACGGCGCCAACGACCTCAAGGGCAACTTCCTGCCCTGGAAGTGGGAGGGTGGCCTCACCCCCGACGGCAAGGTCCTCGGCCTCGGCACCGACGTCGGCGGCATGGCCGTCTGCTACCGCAGCGACCTCTTCAAGGCCGCCGGCCTGCCGACCGACCGCGAGCAGGTCGGGGCCCTCTGGCCGACCTGGGAGGAGTTCATCGCCCAGGGCCAGAAGTTCGTCGCCGCCGACAAGAAGCACAAGTTCGTCGACTCGGCCACGAACTTCTACAACATCGTGCTGATGCAGAAGGCCGGCGCGGGCACGGGCTACACCTACTTCGACAAGAGCAACAAGCTCACCATCGGTGAGAACCCGGACGTGCGGGCCGCGTTCGAGCTGACCACCAAGATGACCGCCGCCGGTCTGTCGAACAACCTCAAGAGCTTCTCCAACGAGTGGAACGCAGGCTTCAAGAACGGCAGCTTCGCCACCATCGGCTGCCCGGCGTGGATGACCGGTGTCATCAAGGGGCAGGCCGGTGACGCGGCCGCCGGCAAGTGGGACGTGGCCAAGGCGCCCGGCAACGGTGGCAACTGGGGCGGCTCCTGGCTGGCGGTGCCGAAGTCCAGCAAGCACCAGAAGGAGGCCGCCGAGCTGGCCAAGTTCCTGACCACCGCCAAGAGCCAGACCGAGGCGTTCAAGAAGGTCGGTAACCTGCCCTCGTCGCCGCAGGCCCTCGAGGACCCGGCCGTGCTCGCCGCGACCAACGAGTACTTCAACGGGGCGCCGATCGGCAAGATCTTCGCCGCCGGCGCGAAGGAGCTGAAGCCGGTCTACCTCGGCCCGAAGAACCAGGCGGTCCGCGACGCGGTCGAAAACGCGCTGCGCAGCGTCGAGCAGGGCAAGGCCGCCGACGCGGCCTGGCAGGACGCGGTGAAGAACGGCGGGGCAGCAGGCAAGTAACCGGCTGTCGACGCGCTCACGGGTGGTGCCGGGACTCCGGCACCACCCGTGAACCCGCGTCGGAACGCCCTGCCGCGGCGCCCGCGACGGCGCCGCCAAGTGTGAAGGACCGTTCATGAGCTCTCTGAAGACCACCGCGCCGCCGGCCGCACCGCCCCGCGGGTCGCGGCCCGCCCCGCGGCACTCCTCGCAACGTGGCCGGCTACTGAACCGGCTCGACCTGCGCCTGACCCCGTACGTCTTCGTCCTGCCGTTCTTCGTGCTCTTCGCGATCTTCGGCGTCTACCCGATCATCTACACGTTCTGGATCGCGATGACCGACAGGTCACCGCTGAACGCCACGATCAGCTTCGTCGGGGTGGACAACTTCGTCGAGCTGTTCACGAACGACCCGCAGTTCTGGAACGCCGTGGTGAACACCTTCGGGATGTTCCTCATGTCCACCGTTCCGCAGCTGATCATCGCCCTGCTGCTGGCGAACGCCCTGAACCGGCGTATCCGTGGGCAGATGTTCTTCCGGCTGGCCATCGCCATGCCGATCATCACCTCGACCGCCGTGGTGGCCCTCATCTTCTCGATGATCTACGCCCGGGAGTTCGGCCTGGTGAACTGGCTGCTCGACCTGGTCGGCCTGGGCCCCATCGACTGGCGGGCCAACCGGTTCGCCTCCTGGTTCGCCATCTCCACGATGGTCGACTGGCGGTGGGTGGGCTACAACGCCCTGATCTACCTCGCCGCCATGCAGTCGATCAGCAAGGACATGTACGAGGCCGCAGCGCTCGACGGCGCCTCCCGGCGCCGCCAGTTCTGGTCGATCACCATTCCCCAGCTGCGCCCCACCATCATCTTCACGCTGATCATCTCGACGATCGGCGGTCTGCAGCTCTTCACCGAGCCGCTCATGTTCACCAGCGGTTCGGGCGCACTCTCCGGTGGCTCGGAGGGGCAGTTCCAGACGATCACGATGTACCTGCTGGACGTGATGAACCAGCGGTTCCGGTGGGGGTACGCGGGCGCCGTCGCACTGGTGCTCTTCGTGCTGATCGCATCCGTCTCGCTGCTCAACTACCTGCTGGCCCGCCGAATCAGCTCCGACAAGTGAGGGTGGCGCACCCATGACCATGACCACTCTGCGACCACCGGCGGCGCTGCCGCCGACCGGGCGTACCGGCATCCGCCACCGGGCGGAGAAGCTCTGGACGGCCAGCCCCCTGACCTGGGTCGGGCTCGTCTTCGGCGTGATCCTGTCGCTCTTCCCGTTCTACTGGATGATCGTCATCGCCTCGCGGACCAGCGACGCGGCCAACTCCTGGCCGCCGCCGTTCCTGCCCGGCGGCAAGCTGGGCGAGAACATCCAGCGGGTCCTCGACAACGGCGACGCGAACATCGTCAAGGGCCTGATGAACTCGTTCCTCGTGTCCGGCACGATCACCGTGGCGACCGTCTTCTTCGGCTCGCTCGCCGGGTTCGCGTTCGCGAAACTGAAGTTCCGGGGCAAGAACGCGCTGCTGCTCATCATCCTCGCCTCGATGATGATCCCGATCCAACTCGGCGTGCTGCCGTTGTACATCCTGATGGCCAAGCTGGAATGGCTGAACACCATGCCGTCGGTGACCGTGCCGTTCCTGATCGGCGGGTTCGGCATCTTCATGATGCGCCAGTACGCCGAACAGGCCGTGCCCAACGAACTGATCGAGGCGGCCCGCGTCGACGGTTGCTCCACCTGGCGCGTCTACTGGCACGTGGTCGTGCCGGCGCTGCGACCGGCGGCGGCGGTCCTCGGCCTGCTCACCTTCATGGAGCAGTGGAACCAGTTCTTCTGGCCGTTCGTGGTGCTGGCCGACCCGGCCAACCCGACCGTGCAGATCTCGCTGCGCAGTCTGAACACCGCCTACTTCGCGGACAACTCCCAGATCTTCGCGGGTACGTTGATCGCCACCCTTCCGCTGTTCATCGTGTTCGTCCTGTTCGGCCGCCAGATCATCGGCGGGATCATGGAAGGTGCCGTCAAGTCGTGAGCAACCCCGCCAGCCCGCCCGCCGTCGGTGTCCTCGACGACCGGCCCGGGTTGACCTTTCCACCCGGCTTCCTGTGGGGGGCCGCGACCGCCGCGTACCAGATCGAGGGGGCGGCGGCCGAGGACGGCCGCACCCCGTCCATCTGGGACACCTTCAGCCACACCGACGGCCGGGTCGTCGCCGGGCACACCGGCGACGTGGCCTGCGACCACTACCACCGGCTCGGCGACGACGTCGCGCTGATGGCCGAGCTGGGCCTGAAGTCGTACCGTTTCTCGGTCTCCTGGCCGCGGGTGCAGCCCGGCGGCACCGGTGCGGCCAACCAGCGCGGCCTGGACTTCTACCGGCGGCTCGTCGACGAGCTGCTGGCCAAGGGCATCGAGCCGTGGCTGACCCTCTACCACTGGGACCTGCCGCAGCCGCTGGAGGACGCCGGTGGCTGGCCGACCCGGGAAACCGCCGCGCGGTTCGCGGACTACACGACGCTCGTCGCCGACGCGCTCGGCGACCGGGTGCGCTACTGGACCACGCTCAACGAGCCGTGGTGCTCGGCGTTCCTCGGCTACGGCTCGGGCGTGCACGCGCCGGGTCGTACCGACGGCGCCGACGCGGTCCGGGCCGGGCACCACCTGATGCTCGGCCACGGCCTGGCCGTGCAGGCTCTGCGGGCCACCCGGCCGGACGCCGAGGTGGGTGTGACGGTCAACCTCTACCCGGTCGACCCGGCCACTGACGCGCCGGCGGACGTGGACGCGGCCCGGCGCATCGACGGGTTGGCCAACCGCTTCTTCCTCGACCCGCTGCTGCGCGGGTCGTACCCGTCGGACCTGGTGGCCGACCTGCGCACGGTGACCGACTTCGACCACGTGCGCGACGGTGACCTGGCGACCATCGCCACGCCACTGGACATGGTCGGCGTCAACTACTACAGCAGGCACGTCGTCGCCGCGCCGGTCGAGGGCGCCGAGGTCGACCCGGCCCCCTCGTGCTGGCCGGGCAGCGAGGACGTCCGCTTCGTCACCCGGGGCTTCCCGGTCACCGACATGGGCTGGGAGATCGACGCCCCCGGTCTGACCGAGACGCTGCGCCGGGTGCACGACGACTACACCGACCTGCCGCTGTACGTCACCGAGAACGGCTCCGCCTTCGTGGACGCGGTCGTCGACGGGCAGGTCGACGACGGCGACCGGCTCGCCTACTTCGACGGCCACCTGCGCGCAGCGCACGAGGCGATCAACGCGGGGGTGCCCCTGCGGGGATACTTCGCCTGGTCGTTGATGGATAATTTCGAGTGGGCGTGGGGTTACACCAAGCGATTCGGCATGATCCATGTCGATTACGACACCCAGGTCCGCATTCCCAAGTCCAGCGCCAGGTGGTACGCCTCGGTGATCCGACGCAACGGTCTGGCCGCACAATAGGCTCGGGCCAGCCATCAGGGCGGTCCTGGTGTCCACCCACCGCTGGTGGCGCCGGGTCCGCCCGCCGTCGGAGGAGCAGACGATGACAACGCAGCGCACCCGGTCGCTCGGGCGCCCGACCCTTGACGCGGTCGCGGCGCGCGCCGGCGTCGGCCGGGGCACGGTGTCCCGCGTCGTCAACGGCTCGCCCCAGGTCAGCCCGGAGGCCCGGGCCGCCGTCCAACAGGCCATCGCCGAGCTGGGGTACGTGCCGAACCGGGCCGCCCGAGCGCTCGTCACCCAGCGGACCGACTCCGTCGCCCTGGTGGTGTCCGAATCCGGCGAGCGGGTCTTCACCGAGCCGTTCTTCGCCTCGATCGTGCGGGGCATCAGCTCCGCGCTGCTCGAGACACCCATGCAGCTCTGGCTGGCCATGGCCCAGTCGCCGGTGGAACGGGAACGGGTCGAGCACCACCTGACCAACCAGCACGTCGACGGCGTCCTGCTGCTGTCCCTGCACGACTCCGACCCGCTGCCGACCCTGCTGGAAGAGCGCGGCCTGCCCGCCGTGCTCGGCGGTCGGCCCGCCCGGATGCTGCAACCCGGCGCCCAGCCGGCCTGGTTCGTCGACGTGGACAACGTTGGCGGGGCCCGACAGGCGGTGGAGTACCTGACGGGGCGGGGGCGGCGACGCATCGCCACCATCGCCGGGCCGCAGGACATGGGCGCCGGCCTCGCCCGGTTGGCCGGCTACACCGAGGCCGTCAAGGCCACCGGGGGTGGTGTCAACCCCGACCTGATCGCGTACGGCGACTTCAGCGAGGGCAGCGGCGCGAGCGCCATGCGGCGGCTCCTGGACGCCTGCCCCGACCTGGACGCGGTCTTCGTGGCGTCCGACCTGATGGCGTTCGGCGCGCTACGTACCCTGCGCGAGGCCGGCCGGCGGGTGCCCGAGGACGTCGCGGTGATCGGCTTCGACGACGCGACGATCGCCCGGCAGGCCGAACCGCCGCTGACCACGGTCTTCCAGCCGGTGGAGGAGATGGGCCGGCAGATGGCCCGCCTGCTGGTGGCCCGCATCCGCGGCGAGGACCTCCCCGCCCCGCACATCCTCCTGGACACCCAACTGGTCCACCGAGCCTCCGCCTGACCCACACCGCCACCCCCGGCCCGCCTGGGTGTCGCGAGGTCGGTGACGACATTTCGGACACGCGGCGCCGTCAATGTCATGATCGTCGGGGTGGAGTGCGCAAGATCGCGCTCGATCCTTGTTGTAGTGGTGTTGCGAGCGTCCGGAGGCCACTACATCCAGGATCGAGCACGATCACCGGTGCTGCCCGGCACCCGGTGCGCGTCAGGCGGGGGTGGGGGCCCAGCGGCGGAGTTCGCGCTTGGCCAGGGAGTTGCGGTGGACCTCGTCGGGGCCGTCGGCCAGGCGCAGCGTTCGGGTCTGCGCCCAGAGGGCGGCCAGCGGGGTGTCCTGGCTGACGCCGGCGCCGCCGTACCCCTGGATGGCCTTGTCGATCACCCACTCCGCCATCGCCGGCGTACCGATCTTGATGGCCTGGATCTCGGTGTGCGCGCCCTTGTTGCCGACGGTGTCCATCAGCCAGGCCGTCTTGAGTACCAGCAGGCGGGCCTGCTCGATGCGGACCCGGGACTCTGCGATCCACTCCCGGACGACGCCCTGCTCGGCGAGGGGCCGGCCGAACGCGATCCGCTCGTTGGCCCGGCGGCAGAGCAGCTCCAGAGCCCGTTCGGCCATTCCGATCAGCCGCATGCAGTGGTGGATCCGGCCCGGGCCGAGCCGCGCCTGGGCGATGGCGAAGCCGGTGCCCTCGGCGCCGATCAGGTTCTCCGCCGGCACCCGCACGTCGGTGAAGTCGATCTCGGCGTGCCCGCCGTGGGAGCCGTCGGTGTAGCCGAACACCGTCATGCCCCGGCGGACCTCCACCCCGGGTGCGTCCCGGGGGACCAGCACCATGCTCTGCTGGCGGTGCCGGTCGGCGTCCGGATCGGTCTTGCCCATCACGATGAAGATCTCGCAGCGCGGGTCCATCGCCCCGGACGACCACCACTTCCGCCCGTTGATCACGTACTCGTCGCCGTCGCGGGTGATCCGGGTGGCGATGTTCGTGGCGTCGGACGACGCCACGTCCGGCTCGGTCATGCAGAAAGCGGAGCGGATCTCACCCTCCAGCAGTGGCATCAGCCAGCGCTTCTGCTGCGCCTCCGAGCCGAACTCGGCAAGCAGCTCCATGTTGCCGGTGTCCGGTGCCGCGCAGTTGACCGCCTCCGGCGCGAGGTGCGGGCTGCGTCCGGTCAGCTCGGCCAGGGGAGCGTACTGGAGGTTCGTCAGGCCGGCGCCGTAGCGCGGGTCGGGCAGGAAGAGGTTCCACAGGCCGCGCTTGCGGGCCTCGGCCTTCAACTCGGCCAGCACCGGGGTACGCGACCACGGGTCACCGGCGGCCACCTGCTCGGCGTGCACCGCCTCGGCCGGGTAGACGTGCTCGGTCAGGAACCGGGTCAGCTCGTCGCGCAGCTCCTCGGTCCGGCTGTCGTATGAGAAGTCCATCACCGCTCCCTGGCGGCGGTCAGCCCGTGCTCGACCAGCGGTGCCACCATGTCGCCGATCCGGTCGAAACCCGCACCGAGGGTCTGCCCCAGGGTGTGCCGGTAGTGGATGCCCTCGCAGATGACCGCGAGCTTGAAACAGCCGAGCGCCACGTGCCAGTGCATCGGCCCGACGTCGACGTCGCTGCGCCCGGCGTACCTGTCGATCAGTTCGGTGCCGGTGGGGAAGCCGGCGCGCGGGCCGAGGCCGTCGGCGACGGGGTTGCCGGCGGTCGCCTCGCTGCCGCCGAGCACGTCCCAGTACGTCAGGAGCAGCCCGAGGTCGGCGAGGGGGTCGCCGAGGGTGGCCATCTCCCAGTCGAGCACCGCGTGCACGGCCACCGGGTCGGCCGAGGCGAGGAGGTTGTCGAGCCGGTAGTCGCCGTGCACGATCCGGCCGGCGTTCGCGCCCTCCGGCGCGGTCGCGGCGAGCAGGTCGCGCAGCTCGTCGATGCCGGGCAGTGGGCGGCTGCGGGAGCGGTCGAGTTGACCGGCCCAGCGGCGTACCTGCCGGGCCAGGTAACCGTCGGGGCGGCCGAAGTCGCTCAGCCCGACGGCGGCCGGGTCGACGGTGTGCAGCGCGGCGAGGGTGTCCATCATCGCCATGGCGAGGGCCCGGCGACGCTCGTCGCCGAGCGGGTCGGTCTGCGCGCGGGTGCGGAAGACCTCCCCATCGACGCGTTCCATCAGGTAGAACGGGGCGCCGATCACCTCGGGGTCGGCGCAGAGCAGCAGCGCCGCCGGGACCGGCACCTCGGTCGGCGCGAGCGCCGAGATGACCCGGAACTCGCGGGCCATGTCGTGTGCGGTCGCCAGGACGTGCCCGAGCGGCGGTCGGCGCAGCACGACCTCCCGGTCGCCGGCGTGCAGCAGGTAGGTGAGGTTGGACTTGCCGCCGGCGATCAGCTCGGCCCGCAGTGGCCCGGCGGCAAGCTCGGGCCGGTGCTCCGCGAGGTGGTCGGCGAGCCGGGCCAGGTCCAGGCCGGCCGGGACTGCTCCGGGCCGGAGTGCGTCGACGGCCGGATCAGTCATCCGACTAGTTGATGGCAGCCCGCTCACGTTGTCAAGGTCGGATTTTCCGCTCGGGACATGCCCCTGCAACAGGGACGAAATGGTCAACGGCCAGGCTGTGACCAGCCTGCCGGCCCTCGCCGGCCCGCCGAGCGGAGGGACAGACATGTTGCTGCGAGTTCGGGTCACCCTGCCGGACCGTCCGGGCACCCTCGGCCAGGTCGCCCGCACGCTCGGCGTCTCCGGCGCGGACATCGTCCAGGTGGTGGTCCTGGAGCGGCTCGGCGGGCGCGCGGTGGACGACTTCACGGTGGTCTGGCCGGGCGCCGCACGGGTGGAGCGGCTGCTGGCCGGTCTCGCGGCGATCCCCGGCGTACGGGTGGACGGCGTGTGGCGGGCGATCGGCGCGCCCACCACCACCGGTCAGGACGCGGAGCTGCTGGCCCAGGTCGCGGCGAACCCGGCCGACGGGCTGGCCACCCTGGTCGACGCGGTGCCCGGCCTGCTGGCGGCCGACTGGGCGGTGGCCGCCGTGGTCCCACTGGACTGGGCCTCGCGCAGCGGGGGTGGCGGAGCCACCGTCGGGCACGCGAGCTGGCGCGCTCCCGTACCCCTGCGGTTGCCGGAGGTGACCCCCCTGCGGGGCCGGTCGATGACCACCCCCGACGGCACCCACCACGCGGTGGCGCCGTTCGGCCGGGCCGGCCTCGTGCTGGTGGTGGCCCGCGAGTACAGCGACACGCTGCACGCCGCCGCGTTCCACAGCACCGAGGTGGACCGGCTCAGCCAGCTCGTCCGGGCCTGCGCGGTGATCCTCGGGGACCGGCTGGACCTGGTCGGCGCGCCGCCGGTCAGCGCCAACCCCTGAGCCGCCACCCGCCGGGGTCGGCGGTCCGTGAGGCCCGAGCCTGTTGATCTAGCCTCTCCGGAATGGATGTCGCTTTCGATGGATATCGCTGGGAGGCAGCCCGCGACGGCTCGATCCCGGCCGGCGCGGTACCGCACGGGTACGAGGCGGACGGTGAGCCGCTGTGGGCGTGCCGCGTCCGGATGCGCGGCGGCGTGCACCCGGGCCAGGTCCGTCCGGCCTTCGGCGCGGCCCGGACCACCTGGGCCGGGGAGGTGGTCCGCGTCGACGAGTACGAGGTGCTGATGGACCGCGGCGTCTGGGGCATCGCGTCCGGTGGCGCGGTGCCCGCGGACGCGCTGCTGGCGGGCCGTGAGAGTGACGGCGAACCGCTCTACGTCGCTCGCGCGGCGGTTGCGGCGGGCAGCCTGCGCATCGGCAAGGTGCGGCGGGCCTTCGGCGCCGCCAACATCGGGCACGGCGACGCCGAACGTACCGTCCGGTCCTACGAGGTGCTGCTGCGGCCGCCGGCTGCGGCGCCGGTGCGCGGGCGGCGGCCCGGGATCCAGATGGACCCCACCTACGCCGACTTCGGTCCCGAGCCGCCCCGCGTCGGGAACGTCACGATCACCGGCGTCGACCGTTCCTCGACCGCCAGCGACCACCTGGCCATCGGCGCCGGCGGATCGGTCGAGCTGGAGTTCGACGTGCCCGACCCGGCCGTCGTCGGCGAGGCCTGCGTCGCCATCCGGGCGCTCGCGTCGATGCTCTCCCGGGCGCCCGGGTACGCCCCGCTCACGGTGCGCCTCAACGGCGAGCCGCTGGCCGACCGGCTGCGGATCCCCAATGGCGGTGGGCTCCCGCAACGGCTGGTCTTCGCGGTTCCGGCCGAGGAGTTGACGGCCGGCCGGAACACGCTGCGCATCGAGAGCGGTGTCGACGCCCGCAGCATGCTGTGGCTGTACCGGGTGACGATCGACCCGATGCACGCACACGACCAGGCGGGGCTGGCCCTCGAACGGCAGGCGATCGCCGAGCCGGTGCTGCGGTACGCCAGCGAGGCCGGCGACATCACCATCTTCATCGACCGCGGGGAGCAGGACGTCCTCGAACAGGTGGCCTGGGCCGACGAGTCCGGCGCCGAGTACGCGATCACGTTCGAGAAGCGGCAGGCCGCCTTCTACGGCTGGCGGCGGCAGCCGGGTGGGGAGCCGACGGAGTTCCGTGGCCGGCTGACCCAACGCGGCACCGTCGCCAAGGAGGCGCGGCGCTTCTCCACCCAGGAGGGCTGGGCCGGTGGGTGGCACCGTTCGGGCGACCTGCTCGTCGCGGTGGACGTGGCCGGCCGCCCGGCCACCAGGCTGGCCTGGCGACACCTGCGGGGCAACAACGGCACTGTCGCCTTCGGCGACCGTGGATTCCTGGGCACCTACCAGCGGGTCGGGGAGGGCCCCATCGGCTACCGCGGCCGTCCCGCGTAGCGACGGACCCGGGCGGGGACATCGGCCTGAGCGCAACCCGTCACCGCCGGGCAATCGGGCGGCAACAGCGGGGGACGAGGGTGGTACCCGGGGAAGGGAGCCAACCATGACGTTGTGGCGGATCCGAGCGACCGTGGACGACCGGCCGGGCTACCTGTCGGTGCTCACCGCGAGCCTCGCGCTGCGCGGGGTCAACATCCTCACCGTGCAGGTGCAGCCGACCGAGCGGGGCGCGGTGGACGACTTCCTGGTCGACGCACCTGACACGCTCGACGAGGCCGAGCTGATCGCGGCGGTCGAGCGGGGTCGCGGGCGGGACTGCTGGGTGGCGCGCAGCGAGGCGCGCGGCCTGATCGACCAGCCGACCCGGGTGCTCGGGTTGGCCAACCGGCTGGTGCGTGACCCGGACGCGACGGGCGAGGCGCTGCGGACGCTGCTCGGCGCCGACTCGGTCAGCTGGCGTCCGGCGTCGACAGGCGTCGAGCGGGGCGTCACCGGCGCCACCATGTCGTTGGCCGACCCGGCGGGCGGATCGTTCGCGCTGCGCCGGGCGGCGCCCGCGTTCACCCCTGCGGAGTACGCCCGGGCGCAGGCCCTTGTCGAGTTGGCCGCCACCGTGGCGCGGCGCGCCGCCGAGCAGGTCACCCTGGTGCTGCCCGACGGCGCCGAGGTGGCCGTCCGGCCGGCCTGCGTGGACGACCTGTCGGGCGTGCTGGAGCTGCACGAGGGCTGTTCCCCGCGGAGCCGGCAGCGGCGGTACCTCAGCGGTGCCGCGGTGCCGCGGCCGGCCCGGCTGCGTCGACTGTTGGAGCCGGGGCGCGGGTTGGCGCTCGTCGCCACGGCCACCGGCGTCGACGGTGCGTCGGAGTCGGTGGTCGCCATGGCCAACCTGCTCGGCGAGGGCGACGAGGCCGAGGTGGCGTTGCTGGTGCGCGACGACTGGCAGCGCCGTGGGCTCGGGTCGGCGCTCCTGCGCCGGCTGGCCCGGCACGCCGACGTGGCCGGCTACGCGGCGCTCGTGCTGCACGTGCAGGCCGAGAACGCCCCGATGCTGCGTACCCTACGTCGGCTGGATCGGCCTACGGTCACGGACCGCGACGGCACCCTGCTCAGCCTCACCGTGCCCCTCACCGCCCCGGCCACCGTGACGGTACCGGGGGTCTAGCGAGGGCCCTCGGCTGGTTTGCGGCGGCCGGACACGCAGAACCGGTTGCCCTCCGGGTCGGCGAGCACCACGTACGGCGGCTCGGTCGGGAGTGGATCGGTCGGGTAGTGCCGCCAGTCGACCTGTCGGGCGCCGAGGGCCAGGAGCCTGTCGACCTCCTCGTCGAGGGTGCGTTCGCCGGCGTCCAGGTCGAGGTGGACGCGGGGAAACTCCTCGACCGGGCTGTCGCTGAGGTCCATCGCGATGGCCGCGCCGGGCATCCCGGGCGGCGGCTCCAGCACGATCCACTCGTCGCCGGGGTGGCGGGGCGGGCGTCGGCGGTAGCCGAGGGCGGCGGCCCAGAAAGCCCCGGCCCGGTCCGCGTCAGACACCCCCAGCGAGAGTTGCGCGATCATCGCCATCACCCGACGGTACGCCAACGGCGCGTCGCGGCGCGGGGCCCCCGGCCTGTCGCCGGGGCCCGCGCCACGCACTGCGATCAGGTGGCGGGGTAGCTGCTGTAGTCGGGGAAGTTGCCGTACAGCCGGCCCTGGCCGCCGACGGTGACGGCGTGCACCAGCAGGTCGCCGCCGACGAACGCGCCCTTCCACGAGGCGCCCCGGCCGCCGAACGGCTCGTCGCGGTCACCCCGCGAGCGCGGCTTGTTGATGCCCACCTTGAACGCCTGGAGGTCCACCGCGAGCTTGCCGGCCAGTTCCTCGTCGTCGCAGGCCAGGGACGCGACAAGCGCGCCGTTGGAGGCGTTCATCGCGGCCAGCAGCTCGTCGGTGGTGTCCACCACGACGATCGTGTCGACCGGTCCGAACGGTTCGGCGTGCATAAGCCGCGACCGCCCGGGCGGGGCGAGCAGCACCGACGGCGCGACGTACGCCGAGGTGTCCTGACCGGGCACGAACGGCGCGCCGGTCAGCTTGCCCCGGTGCAGCGGCACCGCACCGCCGCGGACCGCCTCGTCGACCTTGCGGTGCAGTTCGTCGGCCTTGGCGGCGCTGATCAGCGGCCCGAAGTCCAGTTCGGGCAGGGGGTCGCCGGCGGTCCAGTTCTCGTCGACGGCGAGCGGGTGGCCGAAGCGGACCGAGCGTACGACCGGCAGGTACATGTCGAGGAACTCGTCGACCAGGTCGCGCTGGACCACGAATCGGGGGTACGCGGTGCAGCGCTGCTTGCCGTACTCGAAGCCCTTCTTCAGGTGCGCGGCGAGCAGGTCCCACTGGGAGAAGTTCCAGATGCCCCAGGCGTTGAGGCCCTCCTGCTCGATGAAGTGCCGCTTGTCGCTGTCGAGCAGCGCGGCGGCCACCTTGCCGCCGTTGGAGCGGCCGCCGACGAACGCCACCGCGCCGATCTCGGGTGCGCGGACCAGCACTTCGGACAGTTCCTCGCCGCCGCCGGAGACGAGGGTGGCGGGGAGTCCGGCGCGGCGCATCAGCGCGTGCGCGACGGTCAGGCAGACCGCGCCGCCCTGTGACGGCGTCTTGGCGATGACCGCGTTGCCGGCCAGCAGTTGGACCAGTTCGGCGTGCACGAGGACGCTCATCGGGTAGTTCCAGGAGGCGATGTTGCTGACCGGGCCGGGCAGCGGCTCACGGCCGTCGGCGAGCATCCGGTCGATCTCGTCGGCGTACCAGCGGACGCCGTCGAGCGCGCGGTCCACGTCGGCGCAGGCGAGCCGCCACGGCTTGCCGATCTCCCAGACCAGCAGCAGCGCGAGCAGGTCGCGGTGGGCGGTGAGGGCGTCCAGCGCGTCGGCGACCCGGGCCTTGCGGTCGGCGAGCGGGGTCCGGGCCCAGGCGTGGTGCGCGGCGGTGGCGTGGGTGACGGCGGCGCGGGCCGTGTCGGCGTCGAGCCGGGGCAGGTTGATGATGACCGTGTTGTCCACCGGGGTGCGGACCGGGGCGGGGCGGCCCACAGCCCGCCATTCGCCCTCGACGAGGTTGTGCAGTGTGGTGACGCCGTCCACGTCGGCGCCGAACGCCTCGGGCGCGGCGGCCACCGCGCGGGCGAGGACCTCGGACCAGGCGGTGCCGTCGGCGAGTCGTAGTGCCATCGCGTCCTCCTCAGGGTCGACCGGGGAGCGGCGGCGTCGGTGGCACCACTGGTGGTCCGTACTGTCTCGCGCGCGGTAGCGGGTCAGCAACAGTACGTTTGTCTGGCTGGACCTCGTCGGGTGTGTCGTGTCCGGCGGCCGGTGCGGCGGTGGCGAGCCCGAGCTGCGGACACGTCGACGACACCATCGACATGTATCGATGGTGTGATGTGGGCCGGAGCGCGGTCTTCCCAAACCGATGTCGCGGCCGTTACATTGTCGATTATCCATGGGAGCGCTTCCACGGCTGCCCTGGTGACACCGCCACCCCACCGTCGCCGGTGGCCACGCCGCCCCCACGCCGTCCCGCGTCGGTGCGACCACCGGCGGCGCCTCCGACAGGAGCCGCCATGCGCCACCTGACCCGGCCGGTTCCCGGCCGACCCGAACGGCCCCCGGCCGCCGACCAGCCCTGGCCCAGACGAATGCTGGCCGCCGGCATCGCCCTGCTCACCGGACTGTCCCTCGTGGTCGCCGCCCCCCTGGCCGGGGCCGCCTCCGCCGCTCCGGCGACCTTCAACTACGCCGAGGCGTTGCAGAAGTCGCTGCTCTTCTACGAGGCGCAGCAGTCGGGCGACCTGCCGGACTGGAACCGGGTCTCCTGGCGCGGCGACAGCGCCCTCACCGACGGCCGGGACGCCGGGGTGGACCTCACCGGCGGCTGGTACGACGCCGGCGACCACGTCAAGTTCGGCTTCCCGATGGCGTTCAGCGCCACGATGCTCGCCTGGGGCGCGGTCGAGTACCGCAGCGGCTACACCACCTCCGGGCAACTGCCGCACCTGCTCAACAACCTGCGCTTCGTCAACGACTACTTCATCAAGGCGCACCCGTCGGCAAACGTCCTCTACGGGCAGGTCGGCAAGGGCGACGACGACCACAAGTGGTGGGGTCCGGCCGAGGTGATGCCGATGGCGCGGCCCGCGTACAAGATCGATGCGAGCTGTGGCGGCGCGGACCTGGCGGGCGAGACGGCGGCCGCGATGGCCGCCTCCTCGATGGTGTTCCGGCCCACCGACGCGGCCTACGCGGACAAGCTCCTCAGCCACGCCCGGCAGCTCTACACCTTCGCCGACACGGTGCGGAAGGCCTACAGCGAGTGCATCACCGACGCGGCGTCGTTCTACAAGTCGTGGAGCGGCTGGCAGGACGAGCTGGTGTGGGGCGCCATCTGGCTCTACCGGGCCACCGGCGACGCCAGCTATCTGGCCAAGGCCGAGAGTGAGTACGACAAGCTCGGCACCGAGCCGCAGTCCACCACCCGCTCCTACAAGTGGACCATCGCCTGGGACAACAAGCAGTTCGGCGCGTACGTGCTGCTGGCCAACCTGACCGGCAAGCAGAAGTACGTCGACGACGCCAACCGTTGGCTGGACTACTGGACCGTCGGCGTGAACGGGCAGCGGGTGCCGTACTCGCCCGGTGGGATGGCGGTGCTCGACTCCTGGGGCGCGCTGCGCTACGCGGCCAACACCTCCTTCGCCGCGCTCGTCTACAGCGACAAGACCACCGACACGACCCGCAAGGCGCGCTACCACGACTTCGCCGTCCGGCAGATCAACTACGCGCTCGGTGACAACCCGCGCAACTCCAGCTACGTGATCGGGTTCGGGGCGAACGCGCCGAAGAACCCGCACCACCGCACCGCGCACGGGTCCTGGTGGGACAGCCAGACCGTGCCCGTCGAGACCCGGCACACCCTCTACGGCGCGCTCGTCGGCGGCCCGTCCTCGGCGAACGACGCGTACACCGACAGCCGGTCGGACTACGTGATGAACGAGGTCGCCACCGACTACAACGCCGGCTTCACCTCGTCGCTGGTCCGGCTGACCTCCGAGTACGGCGGCAGCCCGCTGGCCAACTTCCCGGTCGCCGAGACGCCCGACATGGACGAGCTGACCGTGGAGACCACCGTGGCGCAGGCCGAACCGCGGGCCACCGGGCTCAAGGTGATGGTCTACAACAAGTCGGCGTTCCCGGCCCGCGCGCTGACCGCCGGAAAGTTCCGGTACTACTTCCGGCCCGACGGCACCGGCCCGGTGCAGGTGACCGCCGGCTACACCCAGGGCTGCCCGTCCCCGACCACCGCGAAGCAGCTCAGCGGCGACATCTGGTACGTCGAGGTGGACTGCACCGGCTACACGATCGCCCCGGCCGGCCAGTCGCAGCACCGGATGGAGGTCCAGTTCAAGATCGGCGTGCCGGAGGGCGGCACGTGGGACCCGACGAATGACCCGTCGTACCAGGCGACCGCCGGACCCAACCGGAAGGTGCCGCTCTACTCCGCCGGGGTACGTGTGTGGGGCGAGGAGCCCGGACCGGCCATCCCGGACACCACCGCGCCCACGGCGCCCGGTACGCCCGTCGCGTCCGCCGTCACGTCCAGCGGGCTCACGCTGACCTGGGCCGCGTCCACCGACACCGGCGGCAGCGGGTTGGCCGGCTACGAGGTGACCCGTACCTCGGCCGGCGCCGACCCGGTCGTCACCGCCTCGACGGGGGCCACCCTGGTCGTGACCGGGCTGGCGCCCGAGCGGACGTACCAGTTCACCGTGCGGGCGCTCGACGGCGCCGGCAACCGCTCGGCGGCATCGGCAGCGCTCAGCGTCACCACGCCGGCCGGCCCGGCGCCGGACACCACAGCGCCGACCGCACCCGGTACGCCCACCGCCTCCGCGATCGGCCCGACCGGCCTGACCCTGACCTGGGGCCCGTCCACCGACGCGGTGGGCGTCACCGCCTACCGCGTCTACCGGGGCGGGAACGTCCTGGTCGGCTCGGCCGCCGGCACCACGCTGGCGGTGACCGGGCTGACCGCCTCCACGACGTACACGTTCACCGTGGTGGCGGTGGACGCGGCCGGAAACGTCTCGTCCGCGTCGCCCGGCGTCACGGTCACCACCACGGCCCCGCCGACCGGCGGCGGCTGCGCGGTGACCTGGACGGCGAACAACTGGGACACCGGGTTCACCGCGAACATCACGATCGCAAACACCGGAACGACGCCGATAAACGGCTGGACGCTCGCGTTCACCTTCCCGAGCAGCGGGCAGAAGATCGGGCAAGCCTGGTCGGCGAACGTGACCCAGACCGGCACCGCGGTGACGGCGTCGAACCTGTCCTACAACGGGACACTGGCGCCGGGCGCGTCGACGAGCTTCGGCTTCAACGGCACCCACACCGGCAGTGCCACCAGGCCGGCCGCCTTCACCCTGAACGGCACCGCCTGCACCGTCTCCTGACCCTCGACCCGGTGTGGCGTGGCCGGTGCCGCGACCTGGCGGCCGGCCACGCCGCACCGCGCAAGTTCAAAACATTCCCGAAACTTTTCCGAAAACTCCGCTGCCCGGACCGGCGCGTGGTTAGCATCGACCGAGTTAGATATTCCAATCGACATCTCCGGTCGTCCCGCCTCGACGGCCCGGGTGCAGGCCACTAAGGAGGCCGAGATGGCAACAGACCCATCCGTTCATCGCGGCGGGACTCGGCGACGGCGATCACCCGCCGTCCGAGCGCTGCTCGCCGGCGTGTTCAGCGTCGTGACCGTGGCCGCCATCGCGGTGATCATGCCCTCGGCGAACGCCGCCGCGACCACGCTCGGCGCGGCCGCCGCGCAGTCGGGCCGGTACTTCGGCACGGCGATCGCGGCCGGCCGGCTCAACGACTCGACGTACAGCACGATCGCCGGCCGTGAGTTCAACATGATCACGGCCGAGAACGAGATGAAGCCGGACGCGACGGAGCCCCAGCGGGGCCAGTTCAACTTCAGCGCCGGTGACCAGATCTACAACTGGGCCACCCAGCGTGGCCTGAAGGTCCGGGGGCACACCCTGGCCTGGCACGCGCAGCAGCCCAGTTTCTGGGGCAGCCTCAGCGGCAGCGCCCTGCGTCAGGCGATGATCGACCACATCAATGGCGTGATGGCCCACTACAAGGGCAAGCTCGCCGCGTGGGACGTGGTGAACGAGGCGTTCGCCGAGGACGGCAGCCGCCGGTCGTCGAACCTTCAGAGCACCGGCAACGACTGGATCGAGGCCGCGTTCCGGGCCGCGCGGGCCGCCGACCCGTCGGTCAAGCTCTGCTACAACGACTACAACATCGAGAACTGGTCGTACGGCAAGACGCAGGGCGTCTACCGCATGATCCAGGACTTCAAGTCCCGTGGCGTGCCGATCGACTGCGTCGGCTTGCAGACCCACTTCACCGGCGGCAGCTCGCTGCCGAGCAACTTCCAGACGACGCTGTCCAGCTTCGCCGCGCTCGGCGTGGACGTGGCGCTGACCGAGGTCGACGTCACCAACTCCTCCACCACCCAGTACGCCGGCCTGACCCAGGCGTGCCTGAACGTGCCGCGCTGCATCGGCATCACCGTCTGGGGCGTACGCGACAGCGACTCCTGGCGCTCGAACGAGAGCCCGCTGCTCTTCGACGGCGGCGGCAACAAGAAGGCCGCGTACAACTCCGTCCTCAACGCGCTCAACGCGGCCCCCCCGACCACGACCCCGACCCCGACCCCGACGGTTACCCCGACCACGACCCCACCGCCGAGCGGCGGCGCCGGCCGGATCGTCGGGGTGCAGTCGGGCCGGTGCATCGACGTGCCCAACGCCACACAGACCAACGGCACCCGCGTCCAGCTCTACGACTGCAACAGCCAGTCGAACCAGCAGTGGACGTACACCAGCGGCAAGCAGTTGCGGGTCTACGGCACCAAGTGCCTCGACGCGAACGGCGCGGCCACCGCGAACGGCACCGGAATCATCATCTGGGACTGCAACAGCGGGGCGAACCAGCAGTGGAACATCAACTCCAACGGCACCATCAGCGGCGTGCAGTCCGGCCGCTGCCTAGACGTCTGGGGCACCGGCAACGGCCAGCAGGTCCAGCTGTACGACTGCCACGGGCAGACCAACCAGCAGTGGCGGACCGACTTCGGTGGCGGCACCACGCCGCCGACGTCGACCCCGCCGACCACCACCCCGCCGCAGAACGGCTGCGCGCTCCCGTCGACCTACCGGTGGTCGTCGACCGGCGCGCTGGCGAACCCGCAGAACGGGTGGGTCTCGGTCAAGGACTTCACCAACGTGGTCTACAACGGCAAGCACCTGGTCTACGCGTCCAACGTCAACAGCGGCGGCTCGTACGGCTCGATGAACTTCGGCCTGTTCACCAACTGGTCCGACATGGCCTCGGCCAGCCAGACCGGGATGAGCCAGGGCACGGTGGCGCCCACGCTGCTGTACTTCGCACCGAAGAACATCTGGGTGCTGGCGTACCAGTGGGGACCGACCTCGTTCAGCTACAAGACGTCGAGTGACCCGACGAACGCCAACGGCTGGTCCTCGGCGCAGACGCTGTCCACCGCCACCCTCCCGGACGCCCCGTACGGGGTGATCGACCAGACCCTCATCGGCGACGACCAGAACATGTACCTGTTCTTCGCCGGGGACAACGGCAAGATCTACCGGTCGAGCATGCCGCTGGGGAACTTCCCGGGCAGCTTCGGCTCGACCTACACGACGGTCATGACCGACTCGACGAACAACCTGTTCGAGGGCGTCGAGGTCTACAAGGTGCAGGGCCAGAACCAGTACCTGATGATCGTCGAGGCGATCGGAAGCCAGGGACGCTACTTCCGGTCGTTCACGTCCAACAGCCTGAGCGGCTCCTGGACCCCGCAGGCCGCCAGCGAGAGCAACCCCTTCGCCGGCAAGGCCAACAGCGGCGCGACGTGGACCAACGACATCAGCCACGGTGACCTGGTCCGCACCAACCCCGACCAGACCAAGACCGTCGACGCCTGCAACCTGCAGATGCTGTACCAGGGCAAGAACCCCAGTGCGGGAGGCGACTACAACCTGCTGCCGTGGCGGCCGGGTGTCCTGACCCTCCAGCGCTAGGCCCACTGCGCAGAACCGAAGCGCGCCCGGCACCGTGTGGTGCCGGGCGCGCTTTTCGGTGGACCGGGCCGGGGCCGCCGGGCGGACGACGGCGAACCGGGGCAAGCTGGGTCGATGGAGCGCGAGTTGGTGACCGTCGGGCACGGGACCGCCGGCCGGGACCAGTTTGGGGCACTGCTCGCCGACGCGGAGATCGCCGTGGTCGTGGACGTGCGCCGCTACCCGGCCAGCCGGACCAACCCGGACGTCCGCCGGGAGGCCATGGAACGCTGGCTGCCCGAACGGGGCATCGGCTACCGCTGGGAGCCGCGCCTCGGCGGCCGCCGACACCTCCGCGCCGGCGAGCCGGAACCGGACACCTGGTGGACTGTCGCGGCCTTCCGGGCGTACGCCGCGTACACGCGCACGCCCGACTTCGGCACGGCCCTGGACGAGGTGCTGGCCGACGCCGCATCGCGCACCACAGCGGTGATGTGCAGTGAGAGCGTCTGGTGGCGCTGCCACCGGCGGCTGATCGCCGACGTCGCGGTGCTCGGCCGCGGGGTGCCGGTGTCGCACCTCATGCCGGACGGCCGGCTCAGCCCGCACCGGCCGGCCGAGGGCGCCCGCCGCCTGCCCGACGGGCATCTGCTCTGGGCAGGCTGACTCAGTCGGCCAGGTCCTCCGCGAGCAGGTCCATCAGCAGCGCGTCGTGCCAGCGCCCGTCCGCCCCGCGCTCGTAGCGGCGCATGATGCCCACCGGCCGGAAGCCCACCTTCGCGTACGCCCGGATGGCCGCGCTGTTCGCCGCGGCCGGGTCGATGGTGAACCGGTGGTGGCCGTACTCGTCGATCAGGTGCCGGGCCAGGGTACGGACGGCGTCTCCGCCCAGGCCCTCGCCGCGTACCGCCGGGTCGAGGAAGACGTCCAGGCTGGCGTGCCGGTAGTCCGGGTCCTGCTCGGCGTGCCACTGGATCGCGCCGATCACCCGGCCGTCGTGCTCGATGGCGTACAGGGCGAGGTCGTCGTCGTCCAGGTCGGCCTGGACGGACGCGGCCAGGTCGTCGCCGCCGCGCCACCACCGGCGTACCTCCGGGTCGGCCCGGATGGCCGCGAGGGCCGGCACGTCCGCGACCGTCGCCGGTCGGAGGGTCACCGCACGCCCGCGCAGCACCGGCTCAGCCTCGGCTCTCGCCGTGCTCGACGCAGACCGCCGACCAGCCGACCGGCAGCACCTGCACCTTCATCCGGCGTCGGCACCGCGGGCAGTAGCGCGGCGGCTCCAGGGTGCGGGCCGCCGCGCACGACTCGTGCCCGGCGGCCGGCGCCTCCTCGCCGCAGCGGTCACACCAACGCTGCGCTGCCACAAGCTCGGTCACGTCGTCCTCACCGGTCAGCTCAGAGGGTCGCGGAGAGGGCCTTGACCGGCATCTTCAGCTCGTCCAGCAGGTCCAGGTCGGCGGTCGCCGGACGACCCAGCGTGGTCAGGTAGTTGCCGACGATCACCGCGTTGATGCCGCCGAGCAGACCGTCGCGGGTGCCCAGGTCACCGAGGGTGATCTCCCGGCCGCCCGCGTACCGCAGGATGGTGCGCGGCATGGCCAGCCGGAACGCGGCGATGGCCCGCAGCGCGTCCTTGCCCTCGACCACCGGGCGGTCGCCGAGCGGGGTGCCCGGGCGCGGGTTGAGGAAGTTGAGCGGCACCTCGTGCGGGTTCAGCTCGGCGAGCTGCGTGGCGAACTCGGCCCGCTGCTCGACGGTCTCGCCGAGGCCGAGGATGCCGCCGCAGCACACCTCCATGCCGGAGTCGCGGACCATCCGCAGCGTCTCCCAGCGCTCCTCCCACGAGTGGGTGGTGACCACGTTGGGGAAGTACGACCGGCAGGTCTCCAGGTTGTGGTTGTAGCGGTGCACGCCCATGTCGACGAGGTCGTCGACCTGCTCCTGGGAGAGCATGCCCAGCGACGCGGCGACCTGGATGTCGACCTCGGCCTTGATGGCGGCCACGCCCTCGCGCATCTGCTTCATCAGCCGCGCGTCCGGGCCGCGCACCGCGGCCACGATGCAGAACTCGGTCGCCCCGGTCTTCGCGGTCTGCTTCGCCGCCTCGACGAGCGACGGGATGTCCAGCCAGACCGAGCGCACCGGGGAGGTGAACAGCCCCGACTGGGAGCAGAAGTGGCAGTCCTCCGGGCAGCCGCCCGTCTTCAGCGAGACGATGCCCTCGACCTCGACCTCCGGACCGCACCAGCGCATCCGCACGTCGTGGGCGAGTTGGAGGGCGGCGGGCAGGTGCTCGTCGGGCAGACTGAGCACGGCGAGGACGCCGGCCTGGTCGAGGCCGACACCGTCACCCAGGACCTGGGTCCGGGCCTGGTCGAGGATCTCTGGCATGGCTCGTACCCTACAAGGCCTCCCGATCAGCCGGAATGACCCGCCGTCGGTGGGCCCTCGCACCCGGTGGATCCGTCGGGCCGATGGCGGCGGGTGGTAATTTCGCCCGGCGGGTGTCGGCGTGACCGGCGCGGACAGCGGCGAAGGGGTGACGGTGGCGGACTGGCTGGCGGCGCTCGACCGTCGCGCGGACCTGCGGGCGAAGGCCGGCCTGACCCGGCGACTACAGCCGCGTCCCGCCAACGACGGCATGACCGACCTGGCCGGCAACGACTACCTCGGCCTGGCGACCCACCCGGAGGTCACCGCCGCCGCCACGGCGGCCCTGTCGGCGTACGGGCTGGGGGCCACCGGGTCGCGGCTGGTGCGCGGCTCGACCGACGCGCACCACGCGCTCGAGGCCGAGCTGGCGCGGTGGCTGGGCACCGACGGCTCACTCGTCTTCTCCTCCGGCTACCTGGCCAACCTGGGCGCGCTGCGGGCCCTCGTGCGGCCCCGCACGCTGCTCGTCTCCGACGCGCACAACCACGCCTCCCTGATCGACGGGTGCCGGATCTCCGGCGCGGAGACCGTGGTCACCGCGCACGCCGACGTGACGGCTGTCGCCGCGGCGCTGGCGGCGGCCCCGGGCCGTCCGGCGGTGGTGGTCACCGAGTCGGTCTTCTCGGTCGACGGTGACCTCGCCCCGCTCGCCCGACTGCACGCGGTGGCCCGCAGCCACGGCGCGTTGCTGCTCGTCGACGACGCGCACGGACTCGGTGTGACCGGTCCGGCCGGTGCCGGCGCGGTCGCCGCCGCCGGGCTGGCCGGCGAACCGGACGTGGTGGTCACCGCCACCCTGTCCAAGGCGCTGGGCGGCGCGGGGGGAGTGGTCGCCGGTCCGGCCGAGTTCGTCAGGCACCTGGTCGAGACCGGGCGCACGTTCATCTTCGACACCGCGCTGCCGCCGGCGGTCGCCGCCGGGGTGCACGCCGCGCTGCGGCTGGCCCGGACCGGCGACGACCTGCGGGCCGAGGTGGCCGACCGGGTCGTGCTGGCGGTCGGTCGGCTGCGCGCGGCCGGGTTCGTCGTGTCCGCCCCGGACGCGGCGGTGATCTCGGTGACCGCTCCCGGCCCGGAGGCGGCGACGGCCTGGGCCGCAGCCTGCCGGGACCGGGGTGTCGCGGTGGGCTGTTTCCGGCCGCCGTCCACCCCGGACAGCCGTTCCCGGCTGCGGCTCACGGTCAGCGCCGGGGTGCCCCGGGCGGCCTTCGAGCAGGCACTGAACGTCGTCGTGGAGTGTGCGCCGGCGAGGGATTCCGAGGTGGTCGCGTGAGTGCCTGGCAGGGAGTGGTGCTGGTCACCGGCACCGACACCGAGGTCGGCAAGACCGTGGTGACCGCGGCGATCACGGCGGCCGCGCAGGCCGCCGGCCTCCGGGTGGCCGTGGTCAAACCGGGCCAGACCGGCACGGCCAGCGGTGAACCGGGTGACGTGGACGCGGTGAACCGGCTCGCCGCGCCGTTGACCGGCCGTACGCTGGCCAGCTACCCGGATCCGCTGGCGCCGCTGGCCGCCGCCCGGGTGGCCGACCTGCCCCCGCTTGAGCTGTACACGGCGGTGGACGCCGTACGCGACGAGACCGACAAGCACGACCTGGTGCTCGTCGAGGGCGCCGGTGGACTGCTGGTGCCGATGGGCCTGCGCCCGTCGGGCGAGCCGTGGACGATGGCCGACCTGGCGGTGTCGCTCGGCGCGCCCGCGGTGGTGGTGGCCCGCGCCGGCCTGGGCACCCTCAACCACACCGCGCTGACCCTGGAGGCGCTGGACCGGCGGGCGGTGCCGGCGGGCGTGGTGATCGGCGCGTGGCCGGCCATGCCGGAGCTGGTGCACTGGACGAACCTCACCGACCTGGTGCCGAACCTGCTCGGCGCGGTGCCCGACGGCGCGGGCGCGATGGACCCGGGCGTGTTCCGGCGGTCGGCGCCGGGCTGGCTCACCCCGGCCCTGCACGGGGTGCTCGACGACTGGCGGACCTGGGCCGAGGAGAGCGGCTGAACACCTGACTTTCGTCGGTGTCCGGGCAGGTCGGGCGTGGGTAGCGTGGCCGCCGTGAGGATTTCGGACCGCTGGACGTCCGGTCCGCCGTCCCGGGTACGCCGGTGGCGGCGTCCGCTGCTGGACGGGCTGCTCTGGGCGGCGATGGCCACCCCGATCGCGGGCGCCCGGTTGAGTCCGCCGTCCCCGCGGTGGGACTTCGCCCTGCTCGTCGGGTCGCTGGCGGTGCTGGCCGTGGCGGTGGTGTCGGCGCGCCGGTGGCCGCTCGTGGGTCTGCTGCTGGTGGTGCTCGGTTCGGTGCTGGACGGCAACTTCGTCTTCGCGATCCCGGTGTTCAGCTACCTGACCGGGCGTCGGAGCGCGGGTGCGGCGCCGGCCGCCGTGCTGTTCGGTGTGATCGCGGTCGGCGGCACGGTGCTGAACCTGGGGCTGCTCGGCACCGGTGCGGCCACCTGGTTCCTGCTGGCCTCGGTGCTGCTGTTCGCCGGCGTGTTCCCGTGGCTGGTCGGCCGGTACCGCCGCCAGCAGTGGGAGTTGACCGACGCCGCCCGCCGCCACGCCGAGGCGTCGACCCGCGAGCGGCGGGGCGCAGCAGAGCGGATCCGGTTGCGCGAGCGGGCCCGCATCGCCGAGGAGATGCACGACTCGCTGGGCCACGATCTCAGCCTGATCGCGTTGCGGGCCGCCGCCCTGGAGCTGGCCGACGACCTGCCGCCGGCGCACCGGGCGGCGGTGGGTGAGCTGCGGGCCAGTGTCGCGGCGGCGACCGAGCGGCTGCACGACATCATCGGGGTGCTGCGCGAGGAGGGCCGCCCGGCCGGTGTCGCGCCGGTCGGGGAGAGCGTCGTCGACCTCGTGGACGGTGCGCGCGAGGCCGGGATGGCCGTCCGGTTGGACGTCGAGGCCGGCGCTGCCGAACCGCCCGGGATGACCGGCGCCGCCGCGCACCGGGTGGTCCGCGAGGCGCTCACCAACGCGGCCCGGTACGCCCCGGGCGCCCCGGTCACGGTCACCCTCGCCCCCGCCGGGGACGGGATCGAGGTGCGGGTACGCAACGGCCCCGCGCCCACCGGCCACCCGCCCACACCGGCGTCCTCGGGCAGCGGGCTGCTCGCCCTCGCCGAGCGGGTACGCCTGGCCGGCGGCGTCCTGGACACCGGCCCGTGCCCGGACGGTGGTTTCGCGGTGCTGGCCCGGCTGCCCCTGCCCGCCGACCTGTCCACGGGTGCGCCGGCCGGAGGATGGTCCGCGGCTCCCCTCGACCCGGACGCGGGTGACGACGACGGTGGGATCGAGCGGCGGCTCGGTGAGGCCCGCCGCCGGGTCCGGCGCAGCCTGGTGACCGCGCTCGCCGCCCCCGCCGGTCTCGCGCTGGCGCTGTCGCTCGTCTACTACCCGTTCGCCACGGCCGGCACGGTGCTGAGCGAGTCGGTGTACGACCGGATGCGGCCCGGGACCGCGCGCGCCGACCTGGTCGGGTTGCCCCGCCGGCAGCTCACCGGGCCGCTCGGCGCGGCGGAACCGGGCTGCGAGTACTACACCGACGGCAACTTCCCGCTCGCCGCACCGACGTGGCGGCTCTGCTTCACCGACGGCCGGTTGGCCAGCAAGGAGCGGATCGCGTAGTGGACACCGAAACGACGGCGGAGCCCGTCCGGGTGGTCCTCGCCGACGACGAGGCGATGATCCGGGCCGGCGTCCGGGCGATCCTCGCCGCCGACCCGGGCATCGAGGTGGTCGCCGAGGCCGGCGATGGGCGGGCGGCTGTGGAACTGGTCCGTGCGCACCGGCCCCGGGTGGCGCTGCTGGACATCCGGATGCCGAGGCTGGACGGGCTGGCCGCCGCCGCCGAGATCCGTCGGGTGGCGCCGGGCACGGCGACGCTGATGCTGACCACGTTCGGCGAGGACGACCACGTGGCCCGGGCGCTGGGGCACGGCGCGAGCGGGTTCCTGCTCAAGGCCGGCGATCCGCGTGAACTGATCGCGGGGGTGCACGCGGTCGCCGACGGCGGCGCGTACCTGTCGCCGCGGGTGGCCCGGCGGGTGATCGAGCTGGGCGCGGGGCGGTTGGCCCGTCGCCCGGCCGCACGGGACCGGACGGCCGGGTTGACCGAGCGGGAACGGGAGGTGCTGGCGCTGGTCGGCGCGGGGCTGTCGAACGCCGAGATCGCCCGCCGGCTGCACCTCGTGGAGGGCACCGTGAAGAGCTACCTGACCAGCATCTTCACCCGCCTGGACGTGCGGAACCGGGTGCAGGCGGCGATCCTCGCGTACGAGGCGGGGCTGGTCGACGGCTGAGCGGGGACCGGTCCGGCCCCCGCTCAACGACTCAGGCGTCGCGCCGGCGCAGCGCGGCACGGCCCAGCAGCAGCGCCGCCGCGGCCCATCCGGCGAGCAGGAGCAGCCCGACCACGCCGGGGTACGGGTCGGTGTCGCCGGCCAGGAAGTGCCCGCCGGCCACCCCGGGGAACACGTCGGCGATCCGGTTCAGCACGGCGATGTCCGGTTGCTGGAGGGACAGCGGCACGATCATCAGGGTGGCGAGGAGCACGATGATCGTCAGCACCGCGCTGCGCAGCGCCGCACCGAGACCCACCGCGAGGACGCCGACCAGCGCCAGGTAGGTCGCCACGGCCACGATGTCGCCGACCGTGTCGGCGGCCGGCGCGGTGCCCCACTCGCCGAGGACCGGCCGGGCGACGAGGGCGCCGACACCGGCCAGCAGCAGCCCGAGTACGAAGGTCACCGCGCCGGCGACCACCGCCTTGGCCAGCAGCACGCGCCCGCGCGACGGGGTGCACTGCAAAGTGCTCCGGATGGTGCCGCTGGTGAACTCGGCGGTCACCGCCAGCAGGCCCAGCGCCAGCACCGCGTACTGGGTCAGCTCGACCGCGTCGATGACCACACTGCCGACGGTGACGACACCGGCGTTGTCGGTGAGGTCGTCGTTGGTGTTGCCGTTGGCGACGTAGATGGCCAGCTGCCCGGCGCCCGCCGCCATCACCAGCAGCCCGGCCAGGGCCGTCCACCAGGTGCTCCGTACCGAGGAGAGCTTGGTCCACTCGGCGGCCACCGCGCCGCGCAGGGAGCCGTTCATCGGGTGCCACCTCCGGTCGGGCCGCCGGCGTACTCGACGCTGTCGGCGGTCAGCTCCATGAACGCCTGCTCCAGCGACGCGCCGTGCGGGCTCAGCTCGTGCAGTCGTACCCCCAGCTCGTGGGCCAGGTCGCCGACGCGGTCGGCGGTGGTGCCGGTGACGATCAGCTCGTCCGGGCCGGCCGCCTCGACGGTGGCCCCGCCGGCGGTGAGGTGCGCCGCCAGGGTGGCCAGGCCCTCCCTCTGCGGGCTGCGGACGCGGACCGCGATCCCGCTGCCCGCGATGACCTCGTCCACCGGGGCGTCGGCGAGCAGCCGGCCCCGGCCGATCACCACGAGCTGGTCGGCGGTGAGCTGCATCTCGCTCATCAGGTGGCTGGAGACGAAGACGGTGCGTCCCTCGTCGGCCAGGGTCCGGGTGAGCTGGCGTACCCAGCGCACCCCGTCCGGGTCGAGGCCGTTGACCGGCTCGTCGAACATCAGCACCGGCGGGTCGCCGAGCAGCGCGCCGGCGATGCCGAGCCGTTGGCCCATGCCGAGCGACAGGGTCCGGCCGGGTTTCCCGGCGGCGTGCGCGTCCAGCCCGACGGTGTCCAGCACCTCGTCGACCCGACCGGCCGGGATTCCGTTGCTGCGGGCCATGGCCAGCAGGTGCGCCCGCCCGGACCGGGCCGGGTGGATGGCGCGGGCGTCGAGCAGCGCACCCACCTCGCGCAGCGGCCGGCGCAGCTCCCGGTACGCCCGCCCGCCGACCAGGGCCTGCCCGGCGGTGGGCCGGTCCAGCCCGAGGATCATCCGCATGGTGGTGGACTTGCCGGCGCCGTTCGGGCCGAGGAACCCGGTGACCCGGCCGGGTGCGACGTCGACGGTCAGGGCGTCGACCGCGACGGTCGCGCCGAACCGTTTCGTCAACCCACGTAATGTGATCATGCGGTGACGGTAGGCGTGGGGGCTGCCGCAGCACCGCGCCCGAACGGCACCACCCGGCCCTGACTTTCGTCAGGTCAGCGGCATGTAGTCCGTCAGCAGCGCCGGGGTGAGCCCGGCCCGGTGGATCGCCTTCAACGCACCCAGCAGGTCGTCCATGAGCGCCGGCCGGAAGTGCATGAGCAGCACGTCGCCGGGGCGTACGACCTTCTCCGGGGTCTGGTAGCGCACCTTCCCCTCGTGGACGGTCTCGGTCCAGTGGAAGACCGCCTTCATGCCGCAGTCGTGCGCCGCCCGCAGGGTGCTGGCGTCACGGTTGCCGAACGGCGGGCGGAACAGGGTGGGCCGCTTGCCGAACAGGGTCTCCAACCGGTCGGCCGCGCCGCAGATCTCCTGCTTCTGGAACTCGTACGACCGGCCGGACAGTGAGGTGTGCGAGATGGTGTGGTTCTCGACGACCCCTCCGGCCGCCTCGATCTGCCGGAAGTAGTCGGTGTGTTCCGCGGCCGCGGGCGAGTTGAGGAACAGCGTGACCGGGATGTGCGCCTCCCGGATGAAGTCGACCACGGCGGGCGGTCGGGCCAGCCCTCCGTCGTCGATGGTGATGAAGGCGACCTTCTGCTCGGTCGGCAGCCGGTGCCAGAAGGGGGCCGGACCGGTCGCCGGCAGCGGCACCGGCAGCGGTGGCGGGGCCGGCGGGAACGTCGGCACCTGCGACACGTACCAGGCCAGGCTCCCCGGTGTGGGCTTCGCCGTGGGGGACGGCGGGGCCGACGGTGTCGGGGCGGACGGTGACGGCAGCGGGCTCGCGGCGATCCGGCGGGCGTGGAACGTCGGCCCGGCTGCGCAGGCACTCAGCGCCAACAGGGCCAGAAGCGCGGTGACGAAACGGATCCGACGGGCAGGGGTGGCGGACACGCCCGGAAACATACCGAGTGAAGATCAGGCTTGGGGGCGCCGGATCACGAAGGCGTCGGGCATCCGGAAGGTGAGATTGTCCGGACACCAGGGCGCACGCACCACCCGGACCCCGTCCAGCAGCGGCGCGGCCTCGGCCACCACGACGGCCGCCTCCATCCGGGCCAGCACGTCACCGACGCAGCGGTGCGCGCCTGCCCCGAACGCCAGGTGCCGGCGCGATCCGCGCTGGCCCGGACGGAACTCGTCGGGCGCCTCGACGACCGCCGGATCCCGGCCGGCGCGGCCCAACCACAGCACGAGGCTGGTGCCCGCCGGCACGGCCGTCCCGCCCAGCGTGCCGTCCACCGCCGCCACCCGCCGCCACGTGACGATCGGCGGCTCCAGCCGCAGGCCCTCCTCCACCACGTCGGCGACCGCGATTTCGCCGCCGCGCAGCCCGGCCCGTACCGCCGGTTCGCCGGCGAGCCGGTGCAGCAGCAGGGTGAGGAACTGCGACGTCGTCTCCTGCCCGGCGACCAGCAGGAAGAACAGCGCGCCGACCACCACGTCCGGCGGGTGCCCGGCGGCCCTCAGGTCGGCGGCCAGCCCACCGCCGGTGGCCGCGAAGTCGCGCAGGACGCGGTGGAACCGGCCCACCTCGCCGGCGAGCGCCACCTGCCGGTCGGCGTCCAGCGGCGCCCAGAACAACTCGAGCGCGGCCCGGGCGAACTCCTTGACCGCGCCGACCGGGGCGTCCGGCAACTCCACCATCCGGGCCAGCACCAGCAGCGGCAGGTCGGCGGCGAGATCGGCGTACAGGTCGACGGGTCGGCCGGCGGCGAGCGCGGCGTCGAGCCGGGCGACCCGGCCCCGTACCAGCGCGGTGAGCCAGGGCCGCTGCGCGGCGACCCGCGCCGGGTGCAGCGCCTCCGCCACGATCGCCCGGACCGCCGGATGGCTGGCACCCGAGTTGTTCGCGAGGGTCGGCGGCAGCCGGAACCGGTGCGCGGCCAGCACCCGCAGCGCCGTCACCGTCATCGGGGTCACCGCGTCGAGCGCGTTGTCCGGCCGGTAGCTCACCGGGTCCGCGAGGACCTGCCGGACCAGCGCGTGCCGGGTGACGACCAGATGGCGTACGCCGACGTGGTCGGTCACCTCGGCGACGTCCGGCCCGGGTGCCCCGACCGCGGACTCCCAACTCCGGAACAGCACGCCGACACGCTAGCGGGCGGCTCCCGGCAGCCCGGCGCGCAGCTGCCAGACGGTGGTGCGCTTCACCCGGACGCTCTCCAACGCCTCCGGCACCGGCACGTCGTAGTGGGCCAGCTCGTCGAAGCGGTCCCGGGGCAGGAACGCCCGACCGGGGTCACCGACCAGCGCCGGTGCCCCGGCCCGCGCGGCGCGCAGCAGGAACCGCAGCACCCGGCGGGCCATCGCGTCGCTGTAGAAGACGTCACCGGCGAGCACCACCTCGGCGTCCCCGGCGTCGCCGTCGAGGATGTCGCCGAACTCGGCGTCGACGCGTACCCCGTTGGCCTCGGCGTTGAGGGCGACGGCCGCGACCGCCAACTCGTCCACCTCGACGGCCCGCACGGACGCGGCGCCGGCGCGGGCCGCGGCGATGGCCACCAGGCCGGAGCCGGACGCCAGGTCGAGCACCCGGCGGCCGGCGACCAGCTGCGGATGGTCGGTCACGTAGCGGGCGAGTGCCTGACCGCCGGCCCAGGCGAACGCCCAGAACGGCGGCGGCCGGTCGCTGGAGAACTCGCCCTCGGTCAGCTCCCACAGCCCGATCGGCTCGTCCGCCTGGTGCAGCCGGACCTCGGGGACGAACGGGACCGGAGCCAGCCGGGCGTGCAGCCGGACGAACGTGCTGGAGAGCTCGGACACCTGCCCGATTGTTCCAGCGACCCGCCGCCCGGCGTGTCGCGGGGGAGTGGTGACCGGTTCACCACCGTCGGTGAAAACCCGGCCCGTGCTTGCCGCCCGGTGCGAACACACCCGTCTGGTCGGGGCACCGCCCCGCTCCTAGCGTTGCGAGGTGGAGACGACCGAACGGAGGCGGCGGTGGTGACGGTGTGGCGGAATGCGCTGAGGGTCGGGGTGGTGCTGGCCGGCCTGACCGGGGCGGTGCTGACCCTGGCCGCACCGGCACAGGCGGCCTTCGCGACCGAGATGAGTGGCCTGCCGGCCCGGTTCACCGCCGGCGACCAGGTACGCACGATCTCCGCGGTGGTCTCGCAGACGGACCGGCGCGGCGGATGCGCGAAGGTGCGCTGGTCGATGGTGCTCACCGTGCGGGGCATCCGGCTCGACCAGGTGAAGATGGACCGGGTGGAGGAGAACGGCGACTTCCCGCTGGAGATCCGGACCGACGGTGACGTGGCCCGGCTGACCGACCGGCAGCTCGACCCGGGCACCCTCTGCCCGGGCCGCACGGTCACGGCCCGCTACCGGGTGGCCTTCGCCGAGGACGTCACCGACGGGCGGATCACCCTCGCCGCCGAGGCGTACGACGCGAACCTGCGACTGCTGGCCCGGCAGACCGCCACGCGTTCGGTGGTGGGGTGGACGCCACCCCGACCGCCCGGCCGAAGCCGACCCCGACACCCAGCGACCCGGCGAGCGAGCCGGACGGGGCCGCGAGCACACCGCCCGAGGAGCCGGTCGCCGACCAGCCGATCGACGCCGCGCCGCCCGGGGCGGGCCGTCCGGTCTCGCAGGCCGGCGGGTTCGGCCTGGTGCACGCCGCGTTCCTGCTCGGCGGGCTGCTGCTCTCGCTCGGGGTGGGGCTGCTGCTGCGGTTGCGCCACCTGACCCGGGCCGCGGCCGGGGAGACCGAGGACCCGCCGGTGGACCGGCGCTGGGAACGGCCGGCGCCCGCCGGCCGCTGGTGACCGCCCGCCGCCGACGATCGGGTACGCCGGCGGCGGGCCGCCAGCCGTGGGGGCCGGCGGATCGCCGCCGGCCCCCACGGTTCACCTGGTGAACGCCTGGAACTCGGCGATCCGGACCTGGTTGCGCGCCGGGCTGGCGGTCGCGCAGTCGGTCGTCGTGGCCGGATCGTCGTCCTGCTCGCCCGCGTAGTTCGGGCCGCCGGTGCACTGGCTGGCCAGCACCTCCAGCCGCAGGTGGGTGGCGACCGTGGCGGGCACCGTGAACGTCCGCAGGTTGATGTCCCGGCTGTACGCCCGGTACGCCCCGCCGGGGAACGCGTCGGCAGCGCTCGTGTAGATCCGCTGCCAGCGCGACGGGTCCGCGCAGTCGGTGGTCCGGGCGTTGCAGGCGGACACCGCGAACGAGCGCAGCGCGCTCAGCGCGTTCTGACTGCCGGTGTCGACGTCCCCGGCCGCCGGGGGACGCAGCATCGCGCTGACGTTGACCCGCGTGACCGTCCGCGGCATCCCACCCGACAGCGCAACCGTGAGCTGCCGACCGGCCACCCCGTCCAGGGAGGCCCAGTTCGTCGCCTCGGTGTCGTCGGCGATCCGGTCCAGGTTGACCCCGTCGCCGCTGATCGTGGCGCCGGACGCGGTGGACGCGAGGTTGCGGCTCAGCCGCAGGTCCACGAATCCGCTGCGGCCGGCGTCGGCGACCACGCTGAGCCGCTGGTGCCCGAAGCCGGGTGCCACGGCCAGCAGGTCGTACGTGCCGGCCACCATCTCCACGGTGTCCGGGATCGGCGTCGCCGGGTCGGTGTCCGCGATCGGCATCGCCCGAGCCTCGTACGCCCCGACGTACACCCGGATCGGCGCGTCGGCGCTGTCGCCGCGCGGGCGCAGGGTGAGCGTCGCGTTGCCGCCGCGCGGCGACGCGAAACTCGGCGTCGGGTCGGTGTCGGCGGCGCCGTTGGTGACCGCGTCGCGGCCCATCCCGGAGCGGGCGAACTCCGCCCAGATCAGGTCCTGGTTCGCCCCGCCGAAGCGCAGCAGGTCGGCGGTGAGCATGTTGTCCCGCATGTCGAGCATGCTGACCTGGCTGGCCGCCTGGAGCAGGAACGAGTCGAAGACCAGCTGCGACCAGCGCCGGTTGCCGGGGCACTTGTCGGCGGCGACCTTGCCCTGCGCGCACTCCGCCTGCCGTTGCGGGGTGCCGAGGCCGTACCGCTTGACGAGCGCGGAGCGGACCCGGAAGTTGGTGGCGCCCCAGATCTCCCCGTCGGCGTGCACCGCCGGCCCGGCCGTGTTGTAGCCGATGTCGGAGTAGTTGAGCGGGCTGCGACTCAGGTCGTAGTTGCGGATCCCGCTGATCAGGTTGCCGGTGACGTAGCCGCCGGTGACGAAGGGCGTCTCGCCGGGCGCGCGCAGGCCGTTCTGGTAGAGGTACTCGGCGGCCAGCAGGTCACCCCACGACTCGCCCATCGCGCCGCCCTGGTGGCCGCTGATCCCGCTGTCCGGGCCGGCGATCATCCGGTTGGTGATCGCGTGGGTGTACTCGTGGCCGATCACCGTCATGTCGTAGTCGCCGTCCACGCACGGCGGGTACGGGCCGCCCGCCAGCGGCTGCCACAGGTACATGTTCGTGGTCGGCGGCAGCCCGTCGCGCGGGGTGCCCTGGTTGGCGTTGTTGCGGTTGCCGCTCAACGCGCCCTGCTGGGCACGGCCCTGCTCGGCGTCACCGCCCAGGCCCGCCGGGGTGAGGTTGACCGCCTGGAGGTTCCACGCCGACTCGGTGAAGCCCAGCTGGTAGGCCCAGTCGTGCATCCGGTTGTGCATGGCGAAGAGGTTGGCGATCGACGCGTCCGCGTCGTTGCGCTGGGCGGTGGTGAACACCTCCGGGTTGCACTTCGCCTGGTGCCACTGGTCGGTGAACGGGTACTCGTAGCGGCGCTCCGGGCTGGTGGGCGCCGGGACGACCGGGGTGCCCGCACCCCAGGAGAGCACGGTGTTGGCCGAGTTGCCACGCGAGGTGAAGGTCGGCGTGCCGGTGGCCGCGTCGACGTCCCACGGCTGGCCGGTGGCCGGGTCGCGGAAGGCCGCCTGGCAGCCGGGTGCCGGGTCACCGCACCAGCGCACCCGGGGGTCCTGCCCGGGGCCGAGGTCGCGCGGCGGGGTGGCCGGGAAGACCGCCCAGCTCGGGTTGTCGGAGTCGAAGTCGACGAGGTCCTCGCGGACGAGCACCTGCCCGGTGACGCCGTCCACGTAGGTGGTGAACGCGGCCGGGTGGTCGCTGTCCGCGCCGATGACCGTCACCTCGTACGCGGATCGGGGGCCGTCCAGCGGGGTGGGTACGGCCACCTCGCGCACGGTGTGACCGGCCACCGCGTCGGCGTCCAGCCCGGAGTCGGCGAGCGCGGCGGCGTACGCCTGCTCGGCGGTGCGGGTGGCCGGCGCGGGCGTGCCGGTGTCGCGGGCGAGCGACGAGCTGACCGAGAGCACCGACCCGCCGGCGACGGCGACGGTGACGAGGCCGTCCGGTCCGGCGGGCAGGTCGCCGAAGCGTTGCCGGAGGGTGACCACCGCGCCGCTGCCGATGGGGCGGACCAGCACCCGTTCCATGGCGGCGACGGTGGCGGCGTCCATGCCGAACAGGTCGCGGTTGGCGGTCAGGTAGGCGCGGGCGGCGGCTTCCGGGTCGGTGGGCAGCCCGGTGGCGAGGGGGGTGCGGCCGGGCCCGAGCGCCTGCGGGGTGCCGAAGCGGTTCCACCGCACGTCCGGGTCGGCGGCGCGGGCCAGGCCGCGCTGGCGGGCGTCGGGCGCGGCCGTACCGGCGCGGTTGTCGACGTCGGCGGGTTGGTGTCCCTCGGCGAACGGTCCGGACCGGCGTTCGGCGGACGGCGGGGTCGCGCTGGGGGCCGCGGTGCTCACGCCGGTGGGGAGCAACGCGGCGACAGTCGCCGTCGTCGCCAGGATGGCGATGAGCCGGCGTCGACGCCGGCTCATCGGGGGTGACCACTCCGGTTGTGGCACGGGACCTCCTCGTGGGAGCGGGATGGCCGGCGACGGCCGGCCGACGATGCGCGGGTGACGCATGCGCATCTGTGGATATCAGCCGGCCGGGGGCAGGGCAAGGTCCGGAGCCCTGCGAATGTGGTCCGCCCACCGTCCGGCGCCGTCGTCGGCCGCCGGCTCGGCTCAGTCCAGCTCGGCCGGGTCGAGGCCCAGCTCCCGGGCGGTGACCAGGCGCACCCACTCGCCGAACTGCCGGCGGGAGATCACCCGGTCGTGCACGGCGAGCTGCACGGCGAGGCCGTCCATGACGGCGCTGATCCGCCAGGCCGCCCCGTCCGGGTCGGCGCACTGGAAGGTGCCGTCGGCCACCCCGGCGGAGATGACCGCGGCCAGGTCCTGCCGCCACCGCAGGTCGAGCCGGCGGGAGACCTTCTCCAACTCGGGGGTACGCAGTGACTCGGACCAGCCGTCGATCCACATCGACCAGGAGGTGGCCCGCCCGGCCGGTGTGTAGAGCTTGAGGATCCGGCGGAGCTTGGTCAGCGGCGGGGCCGTGGACCGGGTCACCGCGTCCAGTCGGGCCAGGTCCTGCTCGACGGCGTACGCGAACGCCTGCGCGAGCAACCGTTCCTTGGTGGCGAAGTGGTAGAAAACCAGTGCCTGACTCACGCCGGCGGCCTGCGCGACGTCCGCTGTCCGGGTGTTGGACAGCCCGCGCTCCACGATCACGTCACAGGCGGTGCGCAGCAGGGCATCCAGGCGGATCTCGGCCGCACGTCTCGTCACGACCGTTACCGTAGCCCATCCAACCGAACACGAACAGTTACCACCGGTGCCCGATTCGTGCTGCGACAGTCGGAAGCCGGACACTTCCCCGAGGCCCTGTCGGTCGTTCATACCGAGGGTGTTCGTCGAGGTCCTCTGGCCGTCCCCGAACTGCTGGGAGGCCCGCCGGCGGTGATTCGCCCCGCAGGTGCCGGGCTCGGTCGCGTGGTGCCGGAGTGTGACGGCAGGGCGGCAATGGGGAACCAGGGCAGCCCCCTAGGAAGCCTGCGGGTGGTGGTCGCCGGAACGGACCGGACGCGCCGAGACGCCCCCCGAGTTGGCAGTCGTTCCCGGGCTCGGCTAAAGTTCTCATCCGTCACCCGGGAACACCGGGGGCGTGCGGACGTAGCGCAGCTGGTAGCGCATCACCTTGCCAAGGTGAGGGTCGCGGGTTCGAATCCCGTCGTCCGCTCGGAGCTGCCGCCACGCATGACGGGGGCAACCTCGGTGGGGTGGCCGAGAGGCGAGGCAACGGCCTGCAAAGCCGTGTACGCGGGTTCAAATCCCGTCCCCACCTCGGTATCAAGCACGGGCGATTGGCGCAGTGGGAGCGCGCTTCCTTGACACGGAAGAGGTCACTGGTTCAAACCCAGTATCGCCCACCAGGGGAAACGGCTCGTCACCACGTGTGACGAGCCGTTTCGTGTTGTGCCGCCCGCCCTGCCAACCGGCTCACCCGCCGGCGCGGAGCACCTCGCTCAACCGGTCGCGTCGCCGCAGCACCGACTCGACAGGTACGACGACCACGGCCGCCACCAGCAGCGTCACGCCCACCAGGCCGAGCAGCCACCACGGCAGGACCGCCCCCGGGTCGGCGGCCTGGCCGGTGAGCAGCCGCAGATCGAGCGGGCCGAGCGCCAGGCGTGCCAGAAGGGCCCCGAGAAGCGGGCCGCACACCGCGGCGACCACGACCGGTGGCAGCAGCTCTCCGGCGGCGACCCAGCGGGCGTCGCGTGGCCGCAGGCCGAGGGTCCGCAGCCGGGTCAGGGTCTGCCACCGCTCCGACGCACCCGCGGCAGCGGCGATCATGAGGCCGAGCAGCCCCAGCGCCAGCAGCACCGCGGCGGCCGTCCACGTCAGCCGCAGTAGTCCCGCGGTCAGCGGAGCCACTCGCTGTGCCCGCAGGACGTCCGGCCGGAGCACGACGTCGGCGGTGACACCGCTTGTCGACACGGCCCGCGCCGCGCCGGGGCCGGTCACCCAGACGGTGTTCGGAACGGCGGGCAGCCCGGCGCCGGCGAGGGCCGCCGCGTCCACGATGACGACGTCACCGGCACCCCCGACGGAGGGCGCGGCACCGACAGCGGCGAGCCGGATCGCGGGGGCGCCGTCCCGGGGTAGCTGCAACCGCGTGCCGGCCCGCAGATCGCCGCCGCTCGACCGGACCAGCGCCGGGACGTCCCCGGGACCGGGTGCCGTCAGCCGGGCCAGCGCCGGAGCGTCGGGCAGCGGGGTGGTGGCCAGCAGGCGCTGGAACGCGGCGGCGTCCACGATGACCAGGCGTGGGGTGAACAGCGTCGAATCGCTGAACACGCGCGCCGAGTCGGTCACCTGCGCGACGACGACCTGCTGCACCCCGGGTGCGGCGGCGATGCGTTCGGCGAGCAGGGGTGTGGCGGCCGCCGCGTCGGCGCCGACGTCGAGGCGGGCGTCCGCGCCGACGGTGCTCCACGCGCCGTCGGCCAGCCCCCGGGTGACGGTGGCGCCGAGGATGAGCGCGAACGACGCGAGTGCCACGGTGCTCACCAGAACCAGCAGCGGCAGCGCGCGCCCGGCCGTCGTGGCAGCCCGAGCGGCACCGAACACGGCCAGCGGGCGGCGCGAGCGCAGCGCCTGCCGGAGCGCGAACCGCGCCCCGAGGGGCAGCAGCCGGAGCAGGACGAGCGAGCCGACGAGCACGCCCAGGGCGAGCGCGCCGATCGGCAGGATCAGGTCGCCGGTCAGCTCGCCGGTGTCGCCGTCGGGGGCGACGGGCAGGAGCCCGCGCTGGTGCAGCGTGACCAGGGCGGCGACCGCGGCGACCAGGACCGCGGCCTCCACGGCGGCGCGGCGCAGCTGACCGGTGGCCCGGATCCAGCGCCGGGCGGCCGCGTTCGCGGGTTGACGCCGGTCGCGGCTGGCGCGGGCGGCGGCGAGGACGCCGAACGCCGGCCCGGCGACGACACCGGCCAGGATCACCGGAACGGCCCAGCGCCAGGAGACACCCGGAGCCGCCGCGCGGGCGAGCGCGAGCCCGACGACGGCAGCCGACAGGGACACCACTGTCGACTCGATGACCAGTTCCGCACCGAGGTCCGGTAGCGCCGCCCCCCGCTGCCGGGCGACGCCCAGCGCCGGGGTACGACGGCGGACCAGCAGGTCGGCGGCGAGCAGCAGGAGCAGCACGGTGGCCGTCAGCACCCCGGTGAGCAGAACGGCGGACTGCGCGAACACGGCGCTGATCCGCGTACGGGTGTCATGCAGGGTGGTGTCGAGCTGCGACTCCCACTTCAGGGACTCGTCCCGTGTGCCCGAGGAGCCGGAGGTCGCCTTGAGTGCGACCACCCGGCTGGCGAGCGTCCCGGCGCTGCCCCAGGTGAGCGCGTCGGGTTCGGGGGCGAAGTGGACGGTACGCCGCAGCTGGTCCTGGTTCACGGCGAGCCGGGCGTCCGGCAACGACTCGCGCGACAGCAGGCCGCCGAACCGGGTGATGCCCACGCCGTCGGCGCCGGGCAGGGGGCGCAGGAGCGCCGGAGCGAGTCGCCAGGCCGGGTCCGCGCTGTCCGCCGGCCGGTAGATCCCGCTGATCCGGACGTCCCTGTCGCGGCCCTGGCCGTCCCTGACCGGGATCCGGTCACCGGGGCCGAGGCCGAGTGCGGCGGCGTCCGCCTCGGAGAGTCCGACCTGCACCGGCCAGGGCGGTCCGCTGTAGGGGGTCTCGACGTACTCCTCGGGGACGGCGGGGCCGGGCGGACCGCCGGCGACCCACGTCGTTCCCGGACCGCCGAGGTCATCGGCCAGGTAGGTGAACTGGAAGCTGCGCGGCACGTTGCCGTCGGTGATGCTGAGGACCGGGCCGTCGACGACCGCGACGGGTGGGAGCAGTGCGGCGTCCAGGTCGGGCCCGAGCGCGGATGTCGCCCGGGCGCGGAAGTCGTCGACGTTCTCCGCGAGGCTCGCCGTCCGGACCCGTCCGCCGGTCGGGCCGTCGTCGCGTTCCCAGTCGGCGCGTACGAGGACGCTGGAGTCGGGGCCGGCGCGGCGGACCGCGTCCTGGACGGCGTCGTCGGCGGCGGCGCGCAGCAGCGCCGGAACGGCCCCGGCGAGCAGCGCGACGGCCGCGACGACGACGGCGGTGAGCAGCAGCGGGCCGGCGTCGGTCCGGCCCCGGCCACGGATGCTGGGCCAGTGCGGGGCGAGCCGCCGGCGGGTCAGCCACCGGTTCACGGCGCCACCCGCAGGTGGGCGGCGTCGGCCCGGCGGACCTGGACGGTGACCACGGCGGCGACCGCCAGCAGGCATCCGGCCAGCAGGACGGCGAGCAGTGCGGCCTCGGCCGGCCACGGCCAGTGTGGCTGGGCGGCCGGGACGGGCGCGGCGCCGGTGTCGGAGCGCACGAGCAGGGGAGCGACGACGCGGGTGGCGAGCGCGCCGGCGGCGGCGCCCGCCGCGAGCAGGGGCAGCAGAACGCCGGCGTGCTGGCCGAGCAGCACGGCCCGGATGCCGCGCCGGGACATTCCCAGGCCGCGCAGCCTCGCCACCTCGACGGCGCGGGCCTGTAGATCGCAGGTGACGTGCAGGACGACGCCGGCGAGCAGCAGCAGGGCCGCGGCCGGGACGATGAGCCGGAGCGCGCCCGGCAGCCCGGCGCGCAGCGGGCCGCCGGTGAGGCGGGCCGTCTCCGCCTCGCGGGTCGTGACGGTGCCCAGGTGCAGGGCGGTGGCCCGGTCGGCGGCGTCGGGACCGGCGGGGTCGCCGACCCACCAGGCGTCGACCGGGAACGTCAGATCGCCGGTGACGACGCGTGCGCGGGACAGCATGTCCAGGTCGGCCAGGACGGCGACGGCGCCGGGGGCGGACGGTACGGTCGGCACGACCTCGGTGACGACGATCGGTACGGGCGTGATGCCGATCGTGACGCTGAGCTTGCTGCCGCTGTCGGCACCGACCTCGTCGGCGAAGCGGGCGGAGACAGCGACGGGCACCGGGCCGGGGTCCGGGAAGGCGCTGGCCACGAGGGTCCGGGCGGCGTCGTCCGCGCCGCCGAGCTCGACGGTCGCGGCCATCCGCAGGACGGTCCCCGTCGACGTGGTGGACAGCGTGACGGCCGGGTCGCTCACCCTGCTCGGGACCGGCGGCGCGGACGTGGCGGTCCAGTCCGATCCGTCAGCGGAGCTCTCCGCCGACCCGGCGGACGGCACGGTGAGCGTGACGGCCACTGCGACGGGCCCGCTGACCGGCTCGGCGGTGACCGGCAGGGCGACGGCGACGAGGCGCAGCCCGTCGGCCGTCGCGCAGGCGGGCAGGCGAACGTCCCGACCGTCGAGGGGTACGGCGGGACCGGTGCAGAACGTGCGGAGGCCGGTGGCGTCCTGCATCAGCAACCGGGGCGTCACGGTGAGCGGGGTGTCGCCGGTCGCGGTCCCGTTCAGGACGAGCGGTGCGCCGGCCGGAACGGCGAGGCCGGTGACCCGGGTCCGTGGTGCCAGTGTGGCGGCCGCGTCCGCCCACCCGCGGTCGCCGTCCACCCGCCCGCGCAGCAGCGCGTCGGCGCGGGTGGTGTCCACGGCGACCAGGCGTGGCGCGTCGCCGGCGGTGCCGAGCCACTGACCGACAGTCGTACCACGGTTGAGGGCCGGACTCACCGCACCCGAGGTGGCCGCGCTGACGAGCGCGCCGTCCCCGGCCAGCGGCGTCGTGCCGAGGGTGAGTGCGAGGTCGGTGCCGACGGAGAGCGCCGCCTGGTCGCTCTGCGACCGGTGCCACGTGGTGTCGAAGGCGAGGCCGAAGGTCGCGGACGCGCAGGCCAGCCCGACCAGCAGCCCGGCGGCCACCGCCTGGGGCCGGCGGGCGGCCTCGGAGACCGCCAGCGGGAGCGCCAGCCCACGGGCGCGGTACGCCAACCGGTCGGCGCCGCGCAGGGCGGGCAGTACGACCCGGAGCGCCAGGGCGGCGCCTCCGGTGAGCAGCATCGCCGGCGCGAGCACCCGGACCGCGTCGGCGCGTGGGCTGGCGGCGGTGGACTGCGCGTACAACTGCCACCATCCGACGGCGGCGAACACCACGAGCATCAGGTCGGCGCCGGAACGGGCCAGCAGTTCCCGGCGGGTGCCCCGGTCGCCGGCCGCCGGGACGGGCCGGATCGCCAGGACGGTGAGGACGGCGGCGAGCACCAGCGCACCGCCGGTGACCGCGAGGACCTGGACACCGACGACGGCCGGCCGGACGGTCAGGCCGGCGTCGTCGAGCGGCGGCAGGTGGGTCAGGCCGGCGTGCAGGGCCGACGAGGCAGGTGTCGCCAGCGCGGCGGCGACGGCGGCGACGAGCCCCGCCTCGAGGGTCGCGGTGGCGGCGAGTTGTCGACGGCTGGTGCCCACGGCGGACCGCAGGGCGGTCTCGTCGGCGCGTATGCCCGCCGTCAGCCGGCCGGCCAGGACGAGTGCCGTCGCGGTCAGGACACCGCCGAGGACCGCGATGGCGAGCACGACGGCGGCGGTGACGTGCCGTTGGTCGTCGACGGACCGCAGGGTCAGCGGCAGGTCGGAGGCGACACGTGCGAGCGTGACACGGTCGCCGAGGGTGCCGGCCAGCCGGCGGTCGGCGGCACTGACATTCCCGGCCACGGTCTCCAGGTCACGGCGGTTGGCCTGGGACAGGTCCGGATGGGCGGTGATCTCCATCCGATCGACGGTGGCGCCGCTGTCCACCAGGTCGGCGAGGTCCACGAGGAACGGCCCGTACGCGTTGACCGGTTGCAGGAAGCGGCCGTCCCGGTAGCCGGTGGCGGAGCCGGCCGCGGCCAGCGGGTCGCGCTCCCAGCCGCGCCCGGCCAGTGGGCGTACGACACCGACGACTGTCACGTCGATGGCCGCGACGGGCGGGTGGGCCAGCTCGGCGCCGAGGCGTACTCGGCGACCGGGGGTGAGGTCGAGCAAATGGGCGGTGGACTCCAGCAGCACCGCGTCGCCCGGGTGCTGTGGCCAGCGCCCGGTGACCAGCTCGGTTCGGGCCGGCAGGTCGTCCAGCCCGGACAGGTACGCCTGGGCCGGGACCGTGGTGCCCGGGGCGAGCTCGGGCGGGAGCGCCCGCAGCACCGTCGACGCCCGCGCGGTCGTTGTCGCCGGGAACGGCGCGAGCGCGGAGGTCACCGCGGTGCGGGTGTCGGCGGCGACGGACGGCGTGTCCCGGCCCTCGACGGTGCCGGTGTAGACGGTCACGTCGACGGCGGCGGGGGCGGCGCGGGCCATGGCGACCTCGAGTGCCCGCTCGGCGGTGCGGGTGACCAGCAGGGTGCAGGTGCCCAGCAGGGTCGCCCCGATCGTGACGACACCGAGGAGGGCTGCCAGCAGCGGCCACTGCGCGCGGGCGCGCCGGCTGACCAGCCTCAGCATCGTCGCGTCATTCGGCGTCCGGCATCGGTGCGTGCGGCTGCCCGGCCGCCTGTTCGTCGAGGTGCCCGTCGTGGATGCGGATCACCCGGTCGGCCAGGGCCATCATCACCGCGTCGTGCGTCGACACCACCACGGTGACGCCTTCGGACTCCGCTATCCCGCGCAGCAGGGCCATCACCGACAGACCTGTCTCGGCGTCCAGTTGCCCGGTGGGCTCGTCGGCGAGCAGGAGCCGGGGCGAGGCGGCCAGCGCGCGGGCGATCGCCACCCGCTGCTGCTGGCCGCCGGACAGCTCGGCCGGCCGCTGCCCGGCGTGGTCGGCCAGGCCGACCAGGTCCAGCAGCAGCTCGACCCGCCGCTCGCGTTCGGCCGGGGCCATGCGGGCCAGCCGCAGCGGCGCGGCGACGTTCTCGGTGGCCGACAGCACCGGGATCAACCCGAAGCTCTGGAAGACGTACGACACCTTCTCGCGCCGCAGCCGGGACAGGCCGTCCTCGTCGAGCGTCGTGACGTCGGTGCCGTCGACGTGCACGGAGCCGGCGTCCGGGCGGTCCAGGCCGCCGATGACGTTGAGCAGGGTGGTCTTGCCCGAGCCGGACCGGCCGACGAGCGCCACCATGGAACCGGCGGTCACGTCGAACGACACGCCGCGCAGGGCGTGCACGACGCTCGGCCCGGTGCGGAAGCGCCGGTGCACACCGCGCACGCGCAGCAGGGGCTCGCCGTTCATTCGCCGCTTCGCGAGTCGGGGTGGATGGTGATGTGGTCGGGTTCCAGGGCCAGCCGGACCCGTCGGGTCAGCGCCAGCGCCTGGCGGAACTCGCGGGGCACCTGGACCCGCCCGGCCCGGTCCATCACGGCGTACTCCTCGGCGGTCGTGTGCGTGTCGCCCCCCGCGTCGGTGGTGGTGCGGCGCAGGACCTCGCTGCTGGTGCGACCGTCGCGGATCGCGACGGTCCGTTCGACCTGGCCGCTGACTCCCGGGTCGTGGGTCACCACGACGACTGTGACGCCGTAGCGCCGGTTGACGTCCCGCAGTACGCCGAAGACCTCCGCGGACGTGGCGGCGTCCAGCTCACCGGTCGGCTCGTCGGCGAGCAGGACCCGCGGCTGGTTGGCCAGCGCCACGGCGATCGCGACCCGCATCTGCTGCCCTCCGGAGAGCTGCCCGGGGCGCCGGTCGGCGCAGTCGGCGACACCGAGGCTGTCCAGCAGCTCGGCCGCGCGTTCCCGGCGCTCCTTCTTCGCGGTGCGGGCCGCCGTCATCGGCAGGTCCACCATCTCCCGTGCGGTCAGGTACGGGATGAGGTTGCCCGCCGTCTGCTGTCGTACGAATCCGACGGTGTGCCGCCGGTAGTCCACCCGGTCCGCGCGGGACATGGCCAGCAGATTCCACCTGTCGACCCGGACCCGCCCGGCGGTGGGGGCGTCGATGCCGGCCAGGATGGAGAGGAGGGTTGACTTGCCGGACCCGGAGGCGCCGACGACGGCGACCATCTCACCGCTCTGCACAGCCAGGTCCAGGCCCTGAAGTGCCTGCACCTCGATCGAACCGGTCTGGTAGATCCGCACCAGGTTCTCGCAGACGATGAGCGCGTCCCGGCCGAACTCGGGCGCCCGCGCGGACGGCTGCGGCAGGGACAGCGGTGTGCTGGACATCCCCAGCAGTTTCGCAATCGGCGGGTTCGTTGACCATGCCCCGGGACGGCTTTTTCTGCGCTCCCGGACGAGGATCTGCCGCCGTTCAGGGTCGCGGGCGGCGCCTCGCTGTGGTCGGGGATGCGACGAGCCGGCCGCCTCGGGGGGAGGTGGCCGGCTCGGGCGGTGAAGGGCTCACAGCGGCGGGGCGATGTCCCGACGCTCCTCGACCCGGCGGTACTCGACCGGCTGTTCGGTGCTGGCGACCACCGCGCCACGGCGACGACCCCAGATCAGCGTGGTCATGATCAGGCCGAGCACGCCGGCCCCCATCAGGATCCAGCCGACCACGTCGAGGTTGATGCCGCCGACGCTCGCGTCGAGCGCGAAGGTGAGGATCGCGCCGAGGGCGATCAGAAAGATGCTGGTGCCGATACCCACGACAGCCTCCTTAGGGGGATGTGGTGTGCTGTCGAGGTCCTTCATTACCCCGTCGTCGTGCAGCGCAACCGCCACCGCCGCAGGGTGCCGCGCCCACCGATCTTGGCATCGGGTAGAGTTTCACCCGTCGCCGGCGCTCGCCGGGGGCGTGCGGACGTAGCGCAGCTGGTAGCGCATCACCTTGCCAAGGTGAGGGTCGCGGGTTCGAATCCCGTCGTCCGCTCTCGATCCGCCAGCTGGTCCTGGCGGAGACCACGGGCGATTGGCGCAGTGGGAGCGCGCTTCCTTGACACGGAAGAGGTCACTGGTTCAAACCCAGTATCGCCCACCACGCGAAACAGCAGGCAGCACGGGTTTCGTCCCACCGGGACGGAGCCCGTTTCTGTTGCCGGCCGACGCCGAATTCCGGCTTCCGACATCCGCGCGACGAGCCGCAACGCCGAAGTAGCAGCCGTCATTTCCGGACCTGACACTCAGGCCATGAGTGACAGCGATCTCACCCGACGTCGATTCCTTCAGGCAGTGGGCATCAGCGGCGGGGCGGGGGCGCTCTTCGCAACCATGGGAGCGCTCGAGCTCGCCCCGGCCAACGCCGCCACACCCTCGTTCCAGGCACCACGACAGTCCGACTTCCATCTCACCGGGCGGGCCGCCCGCAAGGTCGTCATCCTCGGCGGCGGCATCGCCGGCCTCACCGCCGCCTACGAACTCGGCAAGGCCGGATACGACTGCACCGTGCTGGAGGCACGGGCCGTCACCGGTGGCCGCAACCTCACGATCCGCGGCGGCAGCGCCGAGACCGACCTCGACGGACACACCCAGCGGTCCACGTTCGCCCCCGGCAACTATCTCAACGCCGGTCCGGCCCGCATCGCCCAGTGGATGGTCACCCTCGACTACTGCCGCGAACTCGGCGTACCGATCCAGCCGTTCGTCAACGCCAACGCCGACGCGCTGATCTACAACGAGGGCGGCGCGCCGATCCGGCTACGGACGGCCAAGGCGGACGTGTACGGCTACGTGTCCGAACTGCTGGCCAAGGCCACCGACCAGGGCGCCCTAGACAGCACCCTGACCGCTGAGGACAAGCAACGGCTGCTGGCCTTCCTGGAGGACTTCGGCGACATCGGCGAGGGCCACGAGTACACCGGCTCGACCCGGCGCGGCTTCTCGCGATATCCCGGCGCGGGCAACGACGAGGGCACCCCGTTGCCCGGACCGCCGAGCCTGTCCGACGTGTTCGCCAGCAACGTCGGCCACTACTTCAGCGGCGAGTTCGGCTACGACCAGGCCATGATGATGTTCCAGCCGGTGGGCGGCATGGACCGCATCGCGGCCGCGCTCACCGCCGCCGTCGGACGGCGCCGGGTCCGCCTCGGCGCCCGGGTGCTCGGCGTGACCAGCCGCGCGTCGGACGTCACCGTCACGTTCCGGCAGGCCGGCCGCGTTCAGGCGATCACCGCCGACTTCTGCGTCGCCGCACTGCCACCGAACATGATGGCCAGAGTGCCCCACAACCTCGGCGCGAACGTGACCGCCGCGCTGTCGTCCGGGTTCTACCCGGGGCCGGCCGGCAAGATCGGGCTGGAGTACCGCAGCCGCTGGTGGGAGGACGACCTGCGGATCTACGGGGGCATCACCCAGACCGACCTCGACCTCAACCAGGTCTGGTATCCGTCGTACGACTTCCACGCCCCGCGCGGCGTCGTGGTCGGCTACTACAACTTCGGGGAACAGGCTGAGGCGTACGGCGCGCTCACCCCCAGGGCCCGGACCGCCCGTGCCGTCGAGCAGGGCGTGAAGATCCACGGCGAGCGGTACCGGTCCGGACTGGCGAGTGCCTTCTCGGTGGCCTGGCACCGCATGCCGTACCTCGAGGGCGCGTGGGCCTTCGCGCAGGACGTGAACTCCTACGAGCTGCTGCAGCAGCCGGCCGGCCGCGTGTACTTCGCCGGGGACTGGCTCACCAACGCGGTGGCCTGGCAGCACGGCGCGTTCCTGTCGGCCCGTACCGCCGTCACCGCCATCCACCGGCGGGTACTCGCCACCTGACGGGCAGGCCGCCGGGTCGTGTCCCGTGACACGGCCCGACGGCGCCGGGGTCAGGCCGGCACCACCGGCAGCTCCAACACCTCGTCCACGCAACGGCGCGGGGTGGGCCGGCCCGGCTGGCCGTACCCGATCCGCAGCACCATCTGCGGCGTGCCGAACCGGCCCAGTGACAGCCGCAGCTGGTCCCGGGCGGTGGGCACCTCGATCGGCTGGGAGAGCATCGACACGCTGAGCCCCGCGTCGGTGGCGGTGAGCAGCAGCCGTTGCAGCGCCTGCCCGGCGACCACCTGGTCCACGGCGGTGTTGCCCACCGAGCCGAGGACGCCCACCAGCGGCTCCGGTTCGAAGTCCCGCCCCGGCGCGCGGTCACGCCCGCCGAAGCCGCGCGTCGGCAGCACGTCCTGCGGCTCGCCCTGCGGGCCGCCGGCGCGGACGGGTACACCGTCCGGCGCGGGCTCCCGGCGCAGCCACTCCTCGCGTTCGGCCCGGTACGCCGGATCACGCTCCAGGACCCGGTGGGCGCTGCGGGCGATCTCGCCGAACGCGGCGACCGCGCTGACCCCGACCAGCAGCTCCAGCCAGCACTGCTCGGCGCGGGCCGCCTCACCGAGGCGCCACCGCGCGTCGGCCGGCACCGGGTCCGGCCAGAACGGCATCCGGTTGCTGAACCGGCGGGGGATGGCCGCGTACAGGCTCTGCTCGGTGGGGGTGGGCCGGCGCGGAACGTCCGGCACCAGCCGGGCCAGCAGGTCCGGCTCGGCCGGGTCGGGACGCAGCCGTACCCGGGCCGGAACGCCGGCGACTGCCAGCGCGACGCGCAGGTTGAACAGGGCCGCCCCGCAGCCGATGCGTACCCCCCACCCGTTCGGGTCGGTCGCCGGCAGCCGGCGGGTCTGGTCGGCCAGCACCTCGATGCCGCCGTCGCGCAGGCGCAGCCGCCACGGCTGGGTGTTGTGCAACGACGGCGCCCGGACCGCGTCCGCGGCGGCGGCCCGCAGGTGGGCCGCGGTGTAGCCGACGTCCATGGCGGTGCTCCTCTCGCTTCGTGCCGGTCCACGAGACGCGCGGCCGGTGCACCCCCACGGTCCGCCCTGCGGGTGGGTGGCGAGCAGGGCCGGACGTCCCGACAGGTCGGGACGGACCGCCCACGGATTCCGGCCCGGCCCGGTCGGGACCTTCGGCCCGTGCGGTGGGGCGCGGCGACGGGGTAGAAACGAAGGATGATCCGCGTGTTCCTCCTCGACGACCATGAGGTCGTCCGCCGTGGCCTGGCCGACCTGCTTCAGAGCAGCGGCGACATCGAGGTGGTCGGCGAGTCCGGCTCCGCGCAGGAGGCCGCCCGCCGCATCCCGGCGCTGCGACCCGACGTGGCGATCCTCGACGCCCGGCTGCCCGACGGCAACGGCATCGACGTGTGCCGCGACGTCCGTGCCGTCGACTCGTCCATCAAGGGCCTCATCCTCACCTCGTACGAGGACGACGAGGCGCTGTTCGCGGCGATCATGGCGGGTGCCGCCGGGTACGTGCTCAAGCAGATCCGCGGCACCGACCTGGTCGACGCGGTGCGCAGGGTGGCGGCCGGGCAGTCGCTGCTCGACCCGGCGATCACCACCCGGGTGCTGGAGCGCATCCGCAACGGCGTGGAGCAGCCGCGCGAGCTGAAGTCCCTCACCGAGCAGGAACGGCGGATCCTGGAGTACGTGGCGCAGGGGCTGACCAACCGGGAGATCGCCGGGAAGATGTTCCTGGCCGAGAAGACGGTGAAGAACTACGTGTCGAGCGTGCTGGCCAAGCTGGGCCTGGAACGCCGTACGCAGGCCGCCGTCCTGGCGACCCGCCTGCTCGGCAAGTCCACCTGACCCGACACCCGGTCAGTCGCGCAGCGGCACGGTCCAGCACAGCTCGGTGCCGTGCGGCTCGACCTGCCCGACGGTGAAGATGCCGCCGTGACCCTCGGCGCGCTCGCGCAGGTTGACGAGGCCGCCCCGGGCGGCGGCCGGGTCGCAGCCCACCCCGTCGTCGGTGACGGTCACGCTCACCTGCCCGCCGTCCACGCGGACCGCGACGGTGACCCGGCTGGCCTGGGCGTGGCGGACCGCGTTCGACAGCGCCTCGCGTAGCACGGCGGTGAGGTCCGGGCGTACGGCGTCCGGCACGGCGCTGTCCACCGGGCCGGTCAGCTCCAGGTGCGGTCTGAAGCCCAGCGACTCGGCGGCCAGCTCGACCGCTTCGCGGATCTCGGTGCGCAGCGCGGCGGTCATCGGTGTGCGCAGCTCGAAGATGGTCCGGCGGATGTCGCGGATGGTGGCGTCCAGGTCGTCGACGGCCGCGTTGATCCGCTTGGCCACCTCGGGGCGGGTCATCATCGGCGCGGCGCTCTGCAATTGCAGACCTGTGGCGAAGAGCCGCTGGATCACCACGTCGTGCAGGTCGCGGGCGATCCGCTCGCGGTCCTCCAGGACCACAAGCAACTCCCGTTCCTCCTGACCGCGCGCCCGCTCCATGGCCAGCGCCGCCTGGCCGGCGAAGCTGCCCAGCAGGGCCACCTCGTCGTCGCTGGCGCCGTCACCGTGGTCCGGCCGGTGCGCGACGACGAGCGCCCCGTGCAGGGTCTCGGCGGTCGCCAACGGTGAGATCACCGCCGGCCCGGTGCACAGCAGCGCCGGCCACGGCGCCGCGTGCGCGAGATCGTCCACCTGGTCGTGGCGGCCCTCGGCGACGGCCCTGCCGAAGCTGGTGTCGGCCGCCGGCAGGACCGCGCCGACCAACCCGCGGGCCTGCTCGTCGACGCCGTCGACGACCTCGATGGTGAACTGCTCGGCGTCGGTGTCGTAGAGCAGCACCAGCGCCAGATCCGCCTCGGCCACCTCGCGGGCGCGACGCGCGACCAGGGCCAGCGCGTCGGTACGGCGCACCTCACCCAGCAGCACCGAGGTGATCTCGGCGGTCGCGGCGAGCCAGCGTTCCCGGCGGTGCGCCAGGGCGTACAGGCGGGCGTTCTCGATGGCCACGCCGGCGGCGGCGGCGAGCGCGACGACGATCTCCTCGTCGTCCTCGGTGAACTGCGCGCCGCCCTGCTTCTCGGCCAGGTACAGGTTGCCGAACACCTGGTCGCGGATGCGCACCGGCACGCCCAGGAAGCTGTGCATCGGCGGGTGGTTCGGCGGGAAGCCGTAGGAGCGCGGGTGCTGGGTGATGTCCGGCATCCGCAGCGGCCGGGGCTCGTCGATGAGCAGGCCGAGTACACCCCGCCCGTGCGGCAGGTCGCCGATCTGCGCGTGCTGCTCGGGGGTGATGCCGTGCACGATGAAGTCGTGCAGCAGCCGGTCCGGCCCGATCACGCCGAGCGCGCCGTACCGGGCGCCCACCAGCTCCGAGGCGGACTGCACGATCCGTTGCAGGGTGGTGCGCAGATCCAGGTTGGTGCCGATGCCGACCACCGCGTCGAGCAGGGCACGCAGCCGCTCCCGACTGGTGACGACCTCACCGACCCGGTCCAGCATCTCCTGGAGCAGTTCGTCGAGGCGTACCCGGGACAGGGGGCTCAACCCGAGCGACGGGGTCACCGGCGATTCGTGGCGGGGGTCCGAAGGGCTGCTCGTCACCCGGCGATGGTAGCGCCGCGAAATTTCCGGCCGGGATCCTCAGCCCTGCTCACCGCGGACCGCTGTGGTGTCCACCACCTGCTCGGTGGTCAGTCGCGGGGTGTGCGGCGGGCCCGCGTGTGCCGGGTCGGCGATCCCCAGACGCAGCACCAGGTACGGGTAGCTGAGCCCGGCGAGCAGCTGACGCAGGGTCTGCCGGGTGCCCGGCACCTCCACCACGGCGCTGAGCGGCACCACCGACACGCCGAGGCGGGTGGCGGTCAGCCAGCCGGCGGAGAGCGCCTCGCCGGCGCGCAGCCAGCTGTCCGGTTCGTCCTCGTCGCCGTGCAGCAGCGCGTACACCGCGGCGCGGTCGTGGCCCTGACCCATCGGCAGGCTGCCGGGGCGGCCGAAGTCGCGTGCCGGCACGGTGGTCTGCGGGAGCTGCTCGGGCAGCACCTCCGCCGGCAGCCCGGTGCCGGCCCCGGCCCGGCCCGTCCAGTAGGCCAACTCGGCGCGCAGCTCCGGGTCCTCCGATTCGACCGTGTCGGCGTGCCCGGCCGTGGCGGCCAGCTCCAGCACCTGGTCGCGGTCGAGGATCTGCAACCGGCAGCCCTCGCCGGTGACCGCCCGGCTGATCTGCGTGATCGCGTCGGTCGGCACCGGCTCGTCGCTCACCGGGCGCCGGTCGGTGTGCCGGACCTGCATGCACTGCACCAGGCGCATGGCGTCCGGGTCGGCGTCGGTGCGGCTCAGGTCGCTCACTCGGGCCAGCAGCTCGCGGTCACCCGGGTCGGGCAGCCGCTCCACGACGGCACGCCACCCCTGCGCGGCAAGCGCCACCCGGGCGTGGTGCAGGGCGGCACCGCAGCTGATGGCGAGCAGCCGACCCTCCGGGTCGGTGGCGGCCAGTTGCCGGTCGGCGACCGAGCGCAGCTCCAACGCGTCGGGCAGCACCCGCCACCGCCACGGCTGGGTGTTGTGCACCGAGGGGGCGTGGCCGGCGGTGGCGGCGGCCTCCGCCAGCGCGGTGGTCAGCTGGCTCTCCTGACTCATGGTCACGACCTTTCCGTCTCTGCTCATCGTGCCTCACGACGCGATGCCGTGCGGGGCTTGCGGCAACCATCCTGTGCCATCCGGCGCTGTCCCGCAGGGGTCGCAGGTCCCGACCCGACCGGACGTTGCGCCCGCCCACCCTGCCGACGAAACATCCCGTGTACGGCCACCGACCGGCTGCGGGCTGCGACGATGCGCAGGTGGGGGCGGCGGAGTCGACCGAGTGCGTGCCGGAGCGGCCGGTCCGGGTCCGCGTCCGCCGGTGGTGGGCGTGGGCGCCGCTGGTCGGGCTCGGGATCGCGGTGCTGGCCGGTGCGGCACTGCGGATCGCCGACCGGCCGGACGCGGCCGACCTGATCTGGGCGGCCGTCACGGTGGCCGCGCTGCTGCCCGCCGCCTGGTCGATGCTGCGGGCGCTCTGGCACCGGCAGTTCGGGGTGGACGTGATCGCCGTGCTGGCGCTGGCCGGCGCGCTCGCGGTCGGCGAGTACCTGGCCGGTGCGGTGATCGCCGTGATGCTGGCGACCGGCCGGTCCCTGGAGTCGTACGCGCAGCGCCGCGCCACCCGCGACCTGCGGGCGTTGCTGGCACGCGCCCCGCGTACCGCCCGTCGGCGCGGCCGCGACGGCGGGATCGAGGTGGTGCCGTTGGACCAGGTGGAGGCGGCGGACCGGCTGCTCGTCGGGCCGGGTGACGTGGTGCCGGTCGACGGGACCGTCGACGAGGCGGTCACCCTGGACGAGTCGGTGGTGACCGGGGAGTCACGCCTCATCCAGCGGGCCGCCGGGGAGCCGGTGGCCAGCGGCGTGGTCAACGCCGGCGCCGGGTTCGCGATGCGGGCGACGAAGAACGCGGCGCAGAGCACGTACGCGGGGATCGTACGACTGGCCGAGGAGGCGACCGCCCACAAGGCCCCGATGGTGCGGTTGGCCGACCGGTACGCCGCCGCCTTCGTCCCGTTCACGCTGGTGCTGGCCGGGTTGGCGTGGCTGCTCTCCGGTGACGTGGTGCGGGCGGTGGCGGTGCTGGTGGTGGCCACCCCCTGCCCGCTGCTGCTGGCCACCCCGATCGCGATCGTCTCCGGGCTGTCCCGGGTGGCCCGGCGTGGGGTGCTGGTCCGCGACGGTGGCTCGCTGGAGCTGCTGGGCCGGGCCCGTACCCTGCTGGTGGACAAGACCGGCACGCTCACCGCCGGCCACCCCCGTGCCGCCGAGACGGTCGTCGCGCCGGGGAGCGACCGGGACGAGGTCCTGCGGCTGGCGGCGTCGGTGGAGCAGTTGTCGCCGCACGTGCTGGCCGCCGCGCTGGTCCGGCAGGCCCGCGAGCGGGGGTTGGCGCTGACCGAGCCGACCGACGTGACCGAGGAGCCGGGCCGGGGGGTCAGTGGCCGGGTCGACGGGCGGCTGATCCGGGTGGGGCAGCTCGCCGGCGAGTCGCCGGTGTGGGCGGACCGGGCGCGCGCCCGCACCGAGTTGGCCGGCTGGTCGGCGGTGTGGGTCAGCGACGACGACGGGCCGCTCGGGGCGATCCTGCTGGAGGATCCGGTCCGCCCCGACGCCCGTCGGACCGTGCGCCGGCTGCGTGCGGCGGGGCTGCGACGGATCGTGCTGGTCACCGGTGACCGCCCCTCCACCGCCGCGCAGGTCGCCGCGACTGTCGGCGTGGACGACGTGCTGGCCCGCTGCACGCCCGCGGAGAAGGTGGCCCGGGTCCGTGCGGAGGCCGAGCGCGCGGTCACGGTGATGGTCGGCGACGGGGTGAACGACGCCCCGGCGCTGGCCGAGGCGCACGTGGGCGTCGCGATGGGCGCGACGGGCGCGACCGCCTCGGCGGACGTGGCCGACGCGGTGCTCACCGTGGACCGGCTGGACCGGCTCGCCGACGCGGTGGAGATCGCCCGGTACGCCCGCCGCATCGCCGTGCAGAGCGCCACCGTCGGCATGGGTCTGGCCGTGCTGGCGATGGTCGCGGCGGCGGCCGGTCGGCTCCCCCCGGTGGTCGGCGCGTTCCTCCAGGAGGGCATCGACGTGCTGGTCATCCTCAACGCCTTGCGGGCACTACGGGGCGGACTGAGCCGACGCGACGTCGCCCCGCGTACGCGCGAGCTGCTCGCCCGGTTCGACGCGGAACACGAGGCGGTCCGGGGTGTGCTGGCCGGGCTGCGGGACACCGCCGACCTGGTCGCCACCGACCGGGCCTCGCCGAGGTGCCTGCCGGCGCTGCGCGAGACGCACCACCGGTTGACCGAGCAGGTGCTGCCGCACGAGGCCGCCGAGGAACGGCAGCTCTACCCGGTGCTGGCCGAGCCGCTGGGCAGCGGCGAGGCGACCTCGACGATGAGCCGCGCCCACGTGGAGATCCGCCGCCAGGTCGACCTGCTCGGCGCCCAGCTCACGCAGAGCGCCGACGGCCGGCTGCGCCCGGACCAGGTGCCCGACCTGCTGGCCACCCTGTACGGCCTGGACGCCGTGCTGCGCCTGCACCTGGCCCAGGAAGAGGAGGAGTTCTTCTCCCTGGACCCGTCCGACCCGGTGGCCGAGCGGCGCTGACCCCGGGCGGGGTCGGTCTCAGCGTTCCCGGACCACGGCGACCGGGCAGTGGGCGTGCTGGATCAGCTGCTGGCTCACCGATCCGAGCAGCATGCCGGCCAGCCCACCCCGGCCGCGCGTGCCGACCACCACCAGGCGCGCGTCGCGGCTCGCCTCGATCAGCATCGCCGCCGGGCTGCCCGGCACCAGGTCGACTGTGACGTCCAGCTCGGCGAACGTGCGCCGCCAGGTCTCCACCGACTCGTCGATCACGGCCCGCTCGTCGGGCACACCCGCCGCCCCGCCGGGGCCCGGCGTCCAGGCGTGCAGGACACGCAGCGGCACCCGCCGCTGCGCCGCCCGCTCCGCCGCGAAGCCCAGTGCCACCTGCGACGGCTCCGAGCCGTCCACGCCGACGGCCACCGGGCCGGCCGACGCGCCGCCCCGGGCGTCGCCGTCGCGGACCACGACGACCGGGCAGTGCGCGTGCGCGGCGACCGCCACCGCCGTCGACCCGACCAGCAGGCCACCGAACCCGCCGTGCCCCCGGCTGCCGAGCACCAGCATCCCGGCCTCGGCCGAGCGCTCCTGCAACACCAGGGCCGGCGGCCCGTCGTACACCTGGCCGGTGATCGTCAGCCCGGGGTTCGCGGCCGTGGCGTCCGCCGCGGCCCTGCGGACCAGGTCCTCGACCTGCCGCCGGGCGGTGTCGTCCGGCCAGACGCCGGGCGCCACGCCGGGGCCCACCCACCCGGCCACCGTCAACCACTCGAACACGTACGCCAGTCGCACCGGCTGCCCGCTGCACCGAGCCTCGTCCAGCGCCCAGTCCAGGGCCCTCGACGCGTCGGTGGAGCCGTCGTAGCCGACCAGGATCTCCGCGTCACGCATGTCGTCCTCCTCAGGCGGTCGTCGGGTCGGTCTCGCGGACCCAGCGCCACTCCGCGACCCGGGGGTCGTCCTCGCCGTACCGGCGGGTGTAGTCGCGGGCGGCCTGCCGCGCGTCGACCATCTCCTGCCGCAGGTGCGCGGCGCGGGCCGCCAGCCCGGGCACCCGGTCGATGACGTCGATGACCAGGTGGAAGCGGTCCAGGTCGTTGAGCATCACCATGTCGAACGGGGTGGTGGTGGTGCCCTCCTCCTTGTAGCCGCGCACGTGCAGGTTCTCGTGGTTGGTACGGCGGTAGGTGAGCCGGTGGATCAGCCACGGGTAGCCGTGGTAGGCGAAGATGATCGGCCGGTCCGCGGTGAAGATGGTGTCGAACTCCTTGTCGGGCAGCCCGTGCGGATGCTCGGTGTCCGGCTGGAGCCGCATCAGGTCGACCACGTTGACCAGCCGCACCTTCAGCTCCGGCAGGTGCCGGCGCAGCAGTTCCACGGCGGCGAGGGTCTCCAGGGTGGGCACGTCCCCGCAGCAGGCGAGCACGACGTCCGGCTCGGTGCCGGCGTCGCTGCTGGCCCACTCCCAGATGCCCAGGCCGCGCCGGGTGTGCTGGATCGCCTCGGTCATGGTCAGCCAGTTCGGCGCCGGCTGCTTACCGGCCACCACCACGTTGATGTAGTGCCGGCTGCGCAGGCAGTGGTCCATGGTGGCGAGCAGGGTGTTCGCGTCCGGCGGCAGGTAGACCCGGACCACCTCGGCCTTCTTGTTGACCACGTGGTCGATGAAGCCGGGGTCCTGGTGGGAGAAGCCGTTGTGGTCCTGGCGCCAGACGTGGCTGGACAGCAGGTAGTTCAGTGAGGCGATCGGCTGGCGCCATGGGATGGCCCGGGTCACCTTCAGCCACTTGGCGTGCTGGTTGAGCATCGAGTCGACGATGTGGATGAACGCCTCGTAGCTGGTGAACACGCCGTGCCGACCGGTCAGCAGGTAACCCTCCAGCCACCCCTGGCACAGGTGCTCGGAGAGCACCTCCATCACGCGGCCGTCGGGGGAGAGGTGGTCGTCGCCGGGCACCGTGGCGGCCACCCAGGCCCGGTCGGTCACCTCGAACGCGGCGCCCAACCGGTTGGAGGCGACCTCGTCGGGGCCGAACAGCCGGAACGTCTGCGGGTTGGCGGCGATCACGTCGCGGATCCACGGGCCGAGCACCCCGGTCGCGCCGGCCATCGGCTGGCCCGGCTCGGGGACCTCCACGCCGTAGTCGCGGAAGTCGGGCAGGGCCAGGTCGCGCAGCACCACGCCGCCGTTGGTGACCGGGTTGGCGCTCATCCGCCGGTCGCCGCGCGGCGGCAGCGTACGCAGCTCCTCCACGGGTGCGCCGGTGGCGTCGAACAGCTCCTCCGGTCGGTAGCTGCGGAGCCACCGCTCCAGCTCGGCCAGGTGCGCCGGATTGTCGCGGACCCCCGACAGCGGCACCTGGTGGGCGCGGTAGGTGCCCTCCACCTGCGTGCCGTCGACCTCGTCCGGGCCGGTCCAGCCCTTCGGCGTGCGCAGGATGATCATCGGCCAGCGCGGACGTTCGACGACGCCGCCGGCACGCGCCCGGCGCTGGATCTCCGCGATCTCGTCCAGCGCCCGGTCCATCGTCGCGGCGAGCGTGCGGTGCACCTCGGCCGGGTCGTCGCCGGCCACCACGTACGGCTGGTAGCCCGATCCGCGCATCAGGTCCAGCAGGTCGGCCTCGGGGATCCGGGACAGCACGGTCGGATTCGCGATCTTGTATCCGTTGAGGTGCAGGATGGGCAGCACCGCGCCGTCGCGGGCCGGGTTGAGGAACACGTCGGAGAGCCAGCTACCGGCCAGCGGGCCGGTCTCCGCCTCGCCGTCGCCGATCACGCAGGCCACCACGAGGTCCGGATTGTCGAACGCGGCGCCGTACGCGTGACTCAACGCGTACCCCAGCTCGCCGCCCTCGTGGATCGAACCCGGCACGTCCGCAGCGACGTGGCTGGGGATGCCGCCGGGGAACGAGAACTGCCGGAACAACCGGGCCATCCCCGCCTCGTCGCGCGCGACGTCGTGGTACCGCTCCGACCAGGTGCCCTCCAGCCAGGTGTTGGCCACGATGGCCGGGCCGCCGTGCCCGGGGCCGGTGACCAGCATGGCGTTCAGGTCGCGCGCCACGATCACCCGGTTGAGGTGGGCATAGATCAGGTTGAGCCCGGGGCTGGTGCCCCAGTGGCCGAGCAGCCGCGGCTTGATGTCGTCCGGGGTCAGCGGGTCACGCAGCAGGGGGTTGCCCAGCAGGTAGATCTGCCCGACGGTGAGGTAGTTCGCGGCGCGCCAGTAGGAGTCCAGCCGACGCAGCTCGTCTTCGGTCAGGGGACTGTGCAGGTCAACAGCGGAGTCCATGCTGCGTATGCCTCTCGCGAGATCGGGGACGTCGCATCGGGTGTCCCGGGTTTTCCCGGCCACGTCCAGCTTCGTCGCCGGCGGGAGGCTGGATCAGGGCCGTTGGTCCCAACTGGTGAGGATGCGTGGCCCCGTTCGGCGCGGTGCGGGCCAGTCCGCGAACGACGATGGCCGGGGCCGGGGTAGCCCCGCCACACGTCCCTGACCGAGCGTAGTCGCATCGGTGCGTCGCCGAGGTCGGATCGGCGGCGGTGCCGATGCCGGTCCGGGCCGAGGCCGCCCGTGACCTTCCAGCAGATCGGGGCGCCCCCACCAGGTGGGGACGCCCCGATCCGTGTTCACGTGCCGCGGGTCAGCTGACCGAGCCGATCGCCACGCCGGCCCGGCCCACCACGGCGCCCTCGTCGGTCACGACGACGGCCTCGCCGAAGAGGCTGCGACCGCCGACCGGGACGGAGTTGACGGTCACCGTGCCGCTGACCGTGGTCGACGTGCCGCGCGTCAGCGGGACCACCGTCGGTGGCACCGAGATCTCACCGAGCGCCGACGCGAAGAACACGTCGCGGTAGTCGTACGTCGTCGAGCCGGACGGCGCGGAGAACCCGTCGACCTCGATCGTGTACGTACCCGGCACCGGGTTCGGAAGCGACACCGACTCCTCGGAGTCGCCGTCCGCGTCGAAGTCGACAAGCGCGCCGTCGCGCGACACGTACAGGTCGAGGTCGGCTCCCACGTCGCTCACGTTGCCGATCTTCACCTCCAGCCGGGTCGCACCGGCCGGCACCTCCACCTCGTACGTCTGCGTCTCGCCCTCGGCGATGGTCGGGCGCTGCACCAGGGCGCTGCCGAGCGAGCCGCCCTGCGCGGACACGTTGATCGGGCCGAACTCGTTCGTGATCTTCCAGCTGACCGGGTTGGCCTGCCCCGTCGTCACGGCGGGCAGCTCGACCACCGGCGGCTCCACCCGGACGCCCTGTACCCGCGTGGTGAGCGAGAACGGGTTGTTGAGCGCCGGCGAGGTACGACGTGCCTCGACCGCGATCTCCCACACGCCGGGTACCGGGTTCTCGTACGACCGCTCCTGCGGCTTGCAGATGGCCGGGTTGGAGAAGTTCGTGTAGCACAACGTGCTGTTGAGGTCCTCCTGTCGGACGCCGTGCGGGTTGAACGCGAGGAACCGGGCCTGCGAGCCGGTCGCGATGGCGGAGAGGTTCACCTGTAGCGCGGCCGCGCCCGGCGGCACGGTGACGAAGTAGCTCTTGTACGAGTTCCGGTCCGTCTCGCCCGTCGCGCTGAACGAGTAGTTCGGCTGCTTCAGGTCGTTCGACACGACGACCGTGTTCATCACCTCGAAGTCCACGGCGGGCGTCGCCGGGTCGTCGACCCTGAGGATCGCGCCGTGTGCGCCGACCGACGGCTTGGCCGTGACGGTGATCCCGACGGTCCTGTTCAGCGGCAACGTCACGTCGCGCGGTGCCGAGAACGTGCCGTCGTTGCCGAGCCAGGTCAGTTTGTGCCGGATGGCCGCCGCCGGGCCGCTGGTACGGGTCAGGTTGACCCGGTACGCCTTGGACTGTCCCGGCCGGTGCCCGCCGCTCGCCGCGATGCACCGGTTGTAGATGCCGGTGCCCTGGTTGGCGGGGATGAGCAAGTTGGACAGCTCGGTGCACACCGGTGCCGACGAGGTGTACGCGCGGGTTTCGACGCCGCCGCGCAGCAGCTTCCACGCGCCCGGCACGTTGACCATGCCGTTGCCCTGCCCGTACGCCGGCTCGCCGTCGATCCACTTAGCCGAGCTGTAGAGCGCCCGGCGCAGCGCGGCCGGGGTGAGACCCCGGTCGGTCGCCTTCGCGGCCGAGAGCAGCAGTGCGACCGCGCCGGCGGTCTGCGGCGCGGCCATCGTGCTGCCGAAGGCCGTCACCAGACCAGGAGGCAGCTGGTAGCCGGCCTCGGCGACCGGCGTGCCCGGCCACCACATGGGCCCGGGCGCGATCGCCGAGCCCGGTGCGGTGATGTTCGGCTTGAACCCGCCGTCCTCCCGTGGACCGCGGGAGGAGAGGTTGAACAACGCGTTCTTCTTGCGCACCGAGGAGCCGTAGTTGGCCAGCCAGGTCTCCTTGCTCATGCTGGCCGCCACACCGATCACGTCGGTGGCCACGGCGGGGTCGCCCGCCGCGTTGATGCCCGGACCGTCGTTGCCGATCGAGATGACCAGCTGGATGCCGTAGTCGCTGATCAGGCGGTTGTAGAGCTGGGCGCGGGCGTTGCCACCGTCGTTGAACGCCGGCACGCCGCTGACCGACATGTTGACCACGTCGACGCCCCGGTTGATGACCAGTTCGGCCATGCCGTCCAGGAGCGCGGCGGATGTGCAGCCGTCGCTCCAGTTGCAGGCGCGGCCGGACACGATCTTCGCGCCGGGCGCGACGCCGTCGAAGACGGGGTTGCCGAGGATGTCGTTGGCGGCGGCGATGCCGGCGACGTTCGAGCCGTGGGAGCTCTGGGTGAGGCCGATGTTCACGAAGTCGGTGAGGCCGGGCACGCCCACCGGCGTGGTGTCGATGTCCTCGCGGAACTCCACGGTGAACGGCATCTGCTCGCGTACCGCCGTGGCCGGGTTGTCCACGCCGAAGTGGCCGACGTCGAACTTCTCCTTGTACGGCCGCATCACGGCGTCGTCCGTGAAGTCACGGTTCTGGTTGGTGTCGACGCGGATGTCGTGGCTCACCGGGTCGTACAGCACCCCGAAGAGGTCGGTGGTGTCGCCGTCGCGGTTGACGTCGCCGGCGGGGTCGCCGGGCCGGGCCGGCGAAGCCGGGGGCTGGATGGTGATCGCCTCGTTGAACCGGTTGATCTTGTACGAACCGGCCGGCGCCGTCCAGGTGGCGTCGGCGTACGTGAAGGTCGGCCCGGTCACGCTCGTGTGCATGCCCTTCCAGGTGCCGTCCGGATCGAAGATGGGATCGGTCGCGGTGAACCAGTCGACGACCTTCCGCTCACCCGTGGACGTCTTCTGCAGGGCGGGGTTGTCGAGATCGACACCCGAGTCGAGGACGCCGATCGTCACGCCGCGCCCGTCCCAGGTCGGGTGCTGCTGCTTGAAGGCGACCGCCCCGATCTCGTGCGTGGGCAGGAAGGCGTTGGCGGCCGGCGTGTCCGGGCCGGGGTCGGCGACAGCCCGCGTCGTGGTGCCACGCGGGCTCGCCTTGGCCTCCGGTGTCGGGGCGGCCAGCGGGATCGACTCGTTCAGGTCGAGGGCGGCCACACCCGGCAGCTTCGCGGCCTTCTCCACGGACCCGGTGGGGACCCGGGCGCGGACGTAGCCGATCGAGTCGTACCGCTTCGCGACGACTCCGCCCAGCTTCTCGAGCTTCGTCGCGACATCCTTCGCGTCGCCCTTCTCCGTGGCCACGATGAGCATGACGTGCTGCTCACCCTTCGCGTTGGCCCGAGCGAGCAGATCGACGTCGTGCGCGTCGAGGGCGCCCGCCCGCGCGCCCTTGGTCTTTCCGGGCGTGTCGGTCGGCTCGGCGGTGGCGAGCGAGGGTGGGCCCGCGAACGTCATGCCGGCCGCCAGGCCGGTGGCGAGCAGTGCGGCAACGCCATGCCGACCCCATGAAGGGAGTTTTCTCACTTACCGTCCTCCAGAGAAGGAGCCCTGTGGTGCAGGGGGTGAAAGGCGAGATTTTCGCTTTCCGACGATAAGTGGCACGGGTCCGGGAGTGCTTCTCGTGACGTGCTCGATAGAACGAGGACGCGTACGCGCCCAGCAGGTGCGATGCGCGCCTACTCGCAGCGATTATGCGCAATTGCGGAACGTCGGCGGTGGCTTCTGGTGTGAGAGTGGACGGCATTCTTCGAATGCGGTAACCACCCAATCGACACGAGCGCTGTCGACTTGATTTCAGGGCTGTCGGACCTGCGCGGATTGGGCGTCGGGTCCGTTGAGCGGCTTCGTGGCGAGACCTCGCACGACGATCACCGGGGCGGGGGAGTGGTAGAGCAGGGACTGGGCGACAGCGCCCAACATGGCTCGGCCCGGTTCGTCGCCCCGGGCCGCGACAAGCGCCATCTGCGCCGAGCGGGACGTCTCGACGAGCACCTCGCCGGGGTCGCCGCGTTCGACGCGGCACTCGGTCACCACCCCGGGGCGGTCGGCGGTGTGCCGGGCCAGCGCCTCGGTGAGCTGCTCGGCGACCGCGTCGGTGTCCTCGTCGTACTCCACGACCCGCAGGGCCACGAGCCGGGCGTCGCGCTGGGCCGCGCAGTCCACAGCCCAGCGCAGGGCGAGGTGGGAGCTGGGTGAGCCGTCCACGCCGACCAGGATGGGCCCCTCCGGCGGGGGCTCGCTGCGGACCGCCAGCAGTGGGCAGCCGGCCCGCGCCGCCAGCTGCACCGCGGGCGTCTCGGCCGGTACGCACTGGCCACTGCCGGCCATGCCGCTGTCGCCGACGGCGAGCAGGAAGGCCGCCTTGGAGCGCCGGATGAGGGTCGGCAGCATGCCGCTCTGGACGATCTCGCCGCGTACGGTCAGCCCCGGCTCGGTCTGGTGGGCGAGTTGGGCGGCCTGCGCGATCAGCCGCTCGGCCCGGTCCCGGGGTGCGGCGACGGTGTCGGCGGCGAAGGCAGCGTGCCAGTCGAAGGTGTGCAGCAGGTGCAGTGCCCGGCCGTGTCCGGCGGCCTCCAGGGCCGCCTGCTGGACGACCGGGAGATCGCGCTCCGAGCCGAGGCCGACGATCACCTCCGCGTCGGCGGCTGCGGTCATCCGACATCACCTCCCGGGCGTCGCGCCCGGCACGACCACGCTGTCCCTGATCGAGGCTAGTCGGACGGGTGCGACGGCGGGCCGGATCGGCGTGGTTGTCGCGGTCGTCCGACTGCGCGGGTGTGGTCCCGGTCGAGCCGGTGGCCTTCGCTGATCCTGCACAGCCGAGCCGAGCCGCGATCGTTCGTCAACAAAAGTTGACACGGGTTGCGCTGTCAACGTATGTTGACGGCATGAGTCAGGCGACGGAACTCGCGGCGGAAGCCGGCAGCACCGACCCCCGGGTCGGGCTGCGGGCCGTCCGCGCGCTGCGCCGGCTGCTCGAGCGGCTCGAGGTGGTCCAGGTGGACAACGCCCGTCGACAGGGCTGGTCCTGGCAGGAGATCGCCGACGCGCTCGAGGTCAGCCGGCAGGCGGTGCACAAGAAGCACGCCGGGCGACCGGCGGTCAACTCATCCTGGGAGGCGTGATGTTCGAACGGTTCACCGACCGGGCGCGCGACGTGGTGCGGCGGGCGTTGGAGGAGGCGCGGGTCGAGGGGCAACGACCCGTCGGCACCGAGCACCTGCTGCTCGCCCTGCTCGCCGACGAGGCCGGCCTGGCCAGCCGGGTGCTGGCCGACGCCGGGGTGCGCGCCGACGACCTGCGCGAACGGGTCCGCCGGCACACCGCCAGCGGCGGCGCGGGACTCGGCGACGCCGACGCGGCCGCCCTGCGGGAGATCGGCATCGACCTGGCCGCGATCGTGGCCCGCATCGAGCAGTCCTTCGGCCCGGACGCGCTCCGCGAGGCGGTACCCGCGCCGCGCCGCCGCTGGAGGCGCAGGAGGTACCTGGGCGGGCCGTTCTCACCCCGGTCCAAGAAGGTCCTGGAGCTGTCCCTGCGCGAGGCGCTGCGTCTGCGCCACCGGCACATCGGCACCGAGCACATCCTGCTGGGCGTGCTCCGCGAGGGCCACGGGCTGGGCGCGCAGGTGCTCACCGAGTCCGGCGTCGACCTCGACGATCTGCGCCGACGGGTGGAGACCGCCCTCCGCGCCGCCGCCTGACGGGCGCGCACACGTTGAAACCTGTCTGTGGCACTTCCGACGCCGCGCGTTCACAGGCTCGCTGAAGCCGTCCGGGTGCTGCACACTGTCGCCGTGGATGCTGGACAGGACAGACGACCCTCGGGCGGCGACGGCGGGTTGCGCTCCGCCGTGGTGGTCAACCCGGTGAAGGTCGACGATCTCGACGAGCTGCGCCGCACCGTCGACGACGCCCTCGCCGCCGCCGGCTGGCCGGCGCCGCAGTGGTACGAGACGACAGTCGACGACCCGGGCCGCGGTCAGGCCGAGCAGGCCGTCAAGGACGGCGTCGACCTGGTCTTCGCCTGCGGCGGCGACGGCACCGTGATGTCCTGCGTCAGCGCGCTGGTCGGCACCGACGTGGCCCTCGCGGTGCTGCCGCAGGGCACCGGCAACCTGCTCGCCGCCAACCTGGGCCTCTCCACCGACCTGGCCGCCGGGTTGCAGGTCGCCGTCGAGCGGGGTCGCCGGCTGCTCGACGTCGGCGCCGTCGAGGACAAGTACTTCACCGTGATGGCCGGCATGGGCTTCGACGCCCAGATGCTCGAAGCCACGAACGAGACCACCAAGGCCCGCATCGGCTGGCCCGCGTACGTGGTGGGCGCCGCCCGGCACCTGCGGGACCGGCCGATGCGGGTGCAGATCCGCATCGACGACCGACCGCCGGTACGCCGCCGCGCCCGCTCGGTCCTGATCGCCAACGTCGGCCGGCTCCAGGGCGGGGTACGCCTGCTCACCGAGGCCGAGCCGGACGACGGCTGGCTCGACGTCGCCGTGCTCACCCCGCACAGCCTGCGGCACTGGCTCGCGCTCGGCTGGGCGGTGATCCGCCGCAGCGGCCAGGTGCCCCGGATGGAGGTGTTCCGCGGTCGGAGCGTCGTGGTCACCAGCAACCGGGCGCAGCCCCGCGAGCTCGACGGCGACCTCATCTCCCCGGGCCGGCAACTGCGGGCGGACATCCGGCCCGAGGCGCTCTGGCTCTGCGTCCCCCAACCCGAGGACGCCCCCGACCTGGCCGTGGACGCGCAGGGCGCCGGAGAGCGGGGCGAGCGGCTGATCGAGGAAGCGCGCCGTGAGTAGCACCCGGATCGTGCCGGAGACCCGGCTGATGGCTGACGCGGAGCTGTCCGCCGACGACGCCTGGCACACGCTGCGCCGGCAGGGTGGCTGGCACCTGCTGCGGGACGCCTTCATCCGGTTCCGCTACGGCGACGGGTTCAGCCACTCCCGGGCGTTCGCGCTGCAACTCTGCCTGGCCGTCGTGCCGTTCCTGATCGCCCTCACCGGGCTGGTCAGCGAGCTGGGCGTCCAGGAGGGCGGCCAGGTGGTGGCCGACACGGTCCTGGCGCTCACCCCCGGCCAGAGCGCCCAGGTGGTCGGCGAGCTGCTCGGCGAGGGCGAGCGCGTCGAGGACGCCGGCGAGTTGGCGCTGACCCTCGGTCTGCTCACCGGCCTGGTCGCGCTGACCACCACGATGGCCCAGATCGAGCGGGGCGCCAACCGCATCTACGGTGTCGAACGGGACCGCCCCGCCCTGGGCAAGTACCTGCGCGCCGCCGTCCTGGCCGTCACCGCCGGCCTGCCCGCGCTCGCCGGGTTCCTCATCCTGGTCGGCGGCGGCGCGATGGGTGACTCGGTGCGCGAGCACTACGAGTGGGGCGAGGTCGCCAACGGCATCTGGGACGCCGTCCGCTTCCCGCTGAGTCTCGGGCTGACCGTGCTCGCGGTGGCCGTGCTGTTCCGGCACGCGCCCCGCCGCCGGCAGCCCGGCCTGTCCTGGCTGCTCTTCGGCGCCGGCATCGCCACCGCCCTGTGGTGGATGGCCAGCCTGCTGCTCGCCGCGTACGTGCGGTTCAGTGACGGCTTCGGGCAGACCTACGGCGCGTTGACAGGCATGATGGCGCTGCTGCTCTGGGCCAACCTGACCGGCATGGCGCTCTTCGGTGGGCTGGCGTTCGCCGCCCAGTTGGAGGCGCTGCGCATCGGCGTGCAGGAGCCCGCCCAACCGGATCTGTGGGAGCCCGACGCCGACCGCGCCGAGCTGCTCGACACCGGGGACATGACCGCCCTGTAGCGGCCCGCGCGTGTACGCACGACGCGGATCGGGTAAAGCGCCTCGCCAGAGACGACAAGGGAGGTGCGGGGTGACCGCGGTCAAAGAGGTGGCGCGGCGTCCGATCGGTCATTTCGCCGAACGGAGCATCGCCGGCCTGGTGGCCGTCACCGGCGCCGGGGTGGCCTTCGGGCTGCTGTTGCTGCTCGTCCGGGTGCGATGGAGCCCGTTGCAGGACGCCGACCACGCCGTCGCCGAATGGTTCAACGGACTCGTCGCCCCGCACCACGCGCTCGTCACCGTGCTCCAGGCGGTGACCGACCTGGGCGGCCGGCCGATTCTCATCTGGCTGGTCACCATCGCGGTGGTCGGGCTGCTGATCCGGCGGCAGCCCCGCCTGGCCGTCTACCTGATCATCACCGGGGTCGGCGGTCTGATCCTCGACCCGTCGCTCAAGACGCTCGTCGGTCGGCTCCGCCCGATCGTGGACGTGCCGGTCGCCAGCGCCCCGGGCAATAGCTTCCCCAGCGGGCACGCGCTCGGCTCGTTCGTCGCGTACGGGGCGCTGCTGCTGGTGTTCCTGCCGGCGATGGCGCCGCGTTGGCGTAAGCCGGCGATCGTCGGCGTCGGCGTGCTGGTGGCGCTCATCGGCCTGACCCGGATCGCGCTCGGCGTGCACTTCGTCTCCGACGTGCTGGCCGGCTGGCTGCTCGGCGCGGCGTGGCTGGGCGTCACCGCGTACGCCTTCCGGCTGTGGCGGCGTGAGCGGGGCCGGCGGGTGCCGTCGCTGAGCGAGGGTCTGGAGCCGGAGGCCGGGCACGACATCGCCCCCGCCCCGGCCGAGGAGCACGTGCTTGCCCATCCGCGTTCGGCGGTGGCCGAGCTGCTGGTCGGCTGGGTGCTCGTGTTCGGCGCGCTGTACGCCTTCGGCACGTACGTCAGCTACCACGCCAAGGGCACCTTCTTCGACACCCTCGACACGGAGGTGCCGCGCTGGTTCGCCGAGCGGCACACCGAGGTGCTGACCGAGGTGAGCTGGTGGTGGAGCAAGTTCGGTGACACCCACGCGATCCTGCTCATCTCGCTGGTGTTCTGCCCGCTGGTGCTGGCGGTGTGGCGGCGTTGGCGGCCGGTGCTGTTCGTGGCGCTGGCGATGGTCGGCGAGCTGACCCTCTTCCTGGCCTCGGCGCGGGCGGTCGACCGGCCGCGTCCGCCGGTGGAGAACCTGGACGGGCAGATGCCCACCTCGTCGTTCCCGTCCGGGCACATCGCGGCGACGATCTGCGTCTGGCTGGCCATCACCCTCATCGTGTTCCCCCGTACCGACAGGTGGTGGCGGTGGATCTTCGTGGCGCTGGCGGTGATCATGCCGGTCGGGGTGGCCACGTCGCGGATGTACCGCGGAATGCACCACCCGACCGACTTCATGGGGGCGATCCTGCTCTCCGCGCTCTGGATCGGGCTGCTCTACCTGGTCGTCCGGCCGAACGCCGACCTGAAGGAGGGCAACCAGCCGGAGATCGAGTCAGAGGACGTGGACACCCTCGACGACGAGCTGGCGCGGGCCGGCCGGGCCGACTGAGCGCCGCGCCGTGCTGCGCGTGATGACCTGGAACATCCGTACCGGCGGTCGGGACCGCGGTGGCCCCGACCGGCTGGATCAGGTGGTCCGGGTCGTCACCGAGCAGGCACCGGACGTGCTGGCCCTTCAGGAGCTGCGCGGCTTCGACCGGGACGGGCTGACGGCAGCCGTGGCGGGCCGGGTGGGGATGACGCCCCACCTGGCCCGGTCCTGTTTCGGGCAGCCGGTGGCGGTGCTGGTCCGCCCGCCGTACCGGGTCGTCGACGCGGGGCCGGTGCGCCGCCCGTTCCACCACGCCGCCTCCCGCGTCGTGGTGTCGACATCGGGAGGCCCGCTGACCGTGGTGAGCGCCCACCTCTACCCGTACGCGGGTGGGCGCCGGCGGATGGAGGTCGACTGGCTGGTGTCGGCGACGCGGCGCGCGCGGGGGCCGTTGACGCTGATCGGCGGTGACCTCAACTCGCTGGACCCCACAGTGGACCACACCTCGCGCCTGGCCGGGATGCCCGCCCTGTACCGGCGGCGGCACCTGCGACGGGCCGGCGGGGCGGTGGACACCCGTGCCATCGCCCGGTTGCTGGCCGCCGGGCTGGTCGACCTCTGGCCCGCGTCCGCCTCCGGGGCGCCGGAGGCCGACGGCCTCACCGTGCCCACCCGCTTCGGCGGGGCCGAGTTCGCCGGGATGCGCCTGGACTACCTGTTCGGCAGCCCCGCGCTGGCCGACCGCGTCCTGGGCTGTCGGGTGATCCGCGGCGGGGCGGCCGACACGGCCTCGGACCACTATCCGTTGCTTGCCGACCTGGACCTGGACCCCACTCCACTGTGAACGGTCCGCGAGCGGTGGCACAGGCCCGTTATCGTGCCCTCCGTGACCGATCGACCCACCGTCCACCCGCCGCTGCCCGGCCGCCCCGGCTCGTCCACGACGGCAGGTGAGTCCGGCGACGGGGGAGAGCCGGCCGCCGTCGCGCTCCCGCTCGTCGCGGCCGTCGCGCGCGGTGTGGCGCTGGTCGTGGTGCTGCCGGTACGCCTGCTCTGGGAGCTGATCGAGGCTGCCGGCCGGCTGGTGCACCGGCACCTGCTCACGCCGGTCGGCCGGTTCCTGCGCCGTTGGCTGCTGGCCCCGCTGGTCTGGTGCGTCCGCCACCTGCTGTGGCTTCCGCTGGTGTGGGCGGCCCGCACGCTGGTCTGGATTCCGCTGGTGTGGTCGGGGCGGGGCCTCGCGTGGGTGGCCCGCACCCTGATCTGGCTACCGCTGGTCTGGGTGGCCCGCAGCGTGTTGCGTCCGCCTCTCGTCGGGCTGGGGCGCGTTCTGGTGTGGCTCACCGGGCACCTGGTCGTGCGTCCGCTGACGTGGTTGGGTGAGGTGCTCGCGCCCGCCGGACGGCTGCTGTGGCGTGGCGTCGGCGTTCTCGTCGGGGCTGCGGGTGCCGCACTCGTCTGGCTGCTGCGCGGGATCTGGTGGATCGTCGCGGGCTGCGGCCGGTTGGTCGTCGCCGCGTGGCGGACGGCCGGACGTGTGCTGGGGTTCCTCCACCGCCTGCTGCTGCGTCCGCTGCTGCTCGGTGTCCGGTGGGTCTGGTCGGTGACGGTGGTGCCGGTGGCGCGCGGTGTCAGGGCGGCCTGGCGGGCCACCGTCTCGCCGGTGGCCCGCTGGATCCGTCGGTCGGTGCTCGACCCGGCCCGGTTGGCCTCCCGTGAGGTGCTCACCGCCCTGGGTCTGCGCCGGTGACGTGGTCGGGCCTCAGAGCACCAGGTTGAGCAGGACCGTCAACACCACCGAGGCGACGATCGAGAAGAGGATCATCAGGAGGCAGCCGAGGCCGCCGCCGAGGGGGCGGATCTCCGTGTTGCCGAAGCGCATGGGTTCACCTTTTCGTCAGGGTAGGGGCGAGGAGGTGGCGGATCGCGTGGGCGACCGCCGTCGGGGCGGTGGTGACCACGTTGTGCGCGGCGCCGGGGACGACCACCAGGTCGGCGTTCGCCAGCCGGGCCGCCTCGTCCCGCCAGCCGGCCGGCGCGACCGGGTCACGGCGTCCGGCGACGACGAGGGTCGGCGCGGTGACCCGGACCAGATCGGCCTCGATGGCGTTGCGGGCCGAGTACGACAGGGTCGCGAGGACCCGCCACGGTCGGGCGTTCCACACGTCCCGCACCAGGATCGGCGCCTGCAACGGCGCCTCCCGCACGGTGTCCACCAGCCACCGGCCGAACAGCCCGCGGCGGGACCGGGCGGCCGGGTCACTCGTCGGCCCGGCCAGGACCAGCGCGCGCACCGCGTCCGGGTGGGTGGCGGCGAGCGAGGCGGCCACCTCCGCGCCGAACGAGTGCCCGAGCAGGCACACCGGCGGCAGCCGGTACGCCGCCAGCCAGGCGGCCAGGTGCTCGGCGTGCCGGCGCACGTCGTACGCGCCCCGGGGGCGCTCGGACAGTCCGAAGCCGGGCAGGTCCGGCACGTACACCTGGTGGGTTGCGGCGAGCGCGACGGCCAGCGGGGTGAGGTAGCGGTGGGAGACCGCGAGCCCGTGCACCAGGACCACAGGTGGTGCGCCGGTGCCGGGGTCCTCGCTCCGCCGGGTGTGGGTGCGCAGACCGTCGACGAGCCGCCATTCGCTGACCAGTCCGGCGGCCGGCCGGGGCGCGGCCATCGCGCGGCGCAACTCGGCCGGCCCGAAACGGCCCTGTCGGCTCAACCTCACAGCTGCCGCAGCCGGGGCAGCAGTTGCTCCTGCGCCCAGTCCAGGAACATCGGTTGGGTCTCCCCACCGACCTGGAGGACCGCCACGTGGGTGAATCCGGCGTCGACGAACTTGCGGAACGCCTCGACGTGCGCGTCGACGTCCGGGCCGCAGGGGATGCCCTCGGCGACGTCCTCCTCCCGGACGAACTGGGTGGCGGCGGCGAAGGACTCCGGGCCGGGCAGGTCGGCGTTGACCTTCCAGCCCAGCCCGAACCAGCGGAACTGGTCGTGCACGATCTTGCGGCACTCCGCCTCGTCCGGGCCGTAGCAGATGGCCACCTGCCCGTAGCGCGGCTGGCCCGCGCCGCCGGCGTCGTCGTACATCTCGATGATCCGGCGGTCGGGCTCGGTGGCGATGATGCCGTTGCCGTACTCGGCGGCGAGCGTCGCGGACTGCCGACCGGACGCGGCGACGGCCATCGGCACTGGACGCTCCGGGCGGTCCCAGACGTAGGCGTCGGGCACGTCGAAGTGGTTGCCGGAGAAGGTGAGCGTCTCGCCGTTGAGCAGCGGCCGGATGATCTGCAGGGCCTCCTCGAACATCTCGTGCCGCTGCTGCACGTGCGGCCATCCGCCGACGACGTGCTCGTTCAGGTTCTCGCCCGCGCCCAGGCCGAGGGTGAAACGGCCGTCGGAGAGCGCGCCGATGGTGCTGGCCTTCTGTGCGACAACGGCCGGGTGGTAGCGGCGGATCGGGCAGGTCACGAAGGACATCAGCTCCGCGCGGGAGGTGGCGTGGGCGACCGCGCCGAGCACCGACCAGGCGTACGGGGAGTGGCCCTGGGAGTCCAGCCAGGGGTAGTAGTGGTCGGACATCACCAGCTGGTCGAAGCCGGCCGCCTCGGCGCGGACCGCGTGGTCGACCAACTGCTTGGGACCGGCCTGTTCGCCCATCAGGGTGTAGCCGACGCTGACCATCCTGGTTTCCCCTTCCACCGACGGATCGTTCCCGGGATACCCAGGTCGGCAGCCGTCAACCCTCCCGTCCGGTTCCCGGGCGGTGGCGCTTGACGGATGACGTCGACCTGCCTACGGTCGCTCTTAACCGGTTAAGAGCCGGTGTGGCGCGCATCCTGTGGTGGGGGTGATCGCCCCGTGACGGCCTGCGTTCGCGTGGGCCGTCACGGCTGTGCGGGCCCGACCGTGGCCACTGAACCGGTTGCGCCGGTCAATCCATCGTCCTACGCTGATGCCTGCGCCGCCGGGAGCCGAGCGGTGGCTGCCGGGCTGCAGCCGCCTTTCCCCGTCACGTCCCACCCCTGTCGGGCACCGGGGGTCCTCCCTGAGGAAGGCCATGAAGACTCGACTCTCCGCCGCCGGCGCCGCCCTGCTCGCGCTGCTCGTCGCGGTGCTGGCGTTCGGCCAGCCGGCCCGCGCCGCGTCCGGTTTCACAGTCGCCAACGGCAAGTTGTACGACGCCAACGGCGCCGAATTCATCATGCGCGGGGTCAACCACGCGCACACCTGGTACCCGCAGCAGACCAGCTCGTTCGCCGACGTGAAGGCGCTCGGCGCGAACACCGTGCGGGTGGTGCTCTCCAGCGGCGACCGGTGGACCCGCAACACGAACGCGGACGTCGCGAACGTCATCTCGCTGTGCAAGGCCAACCGGTTGATCTGTGTGCTGGAGGTGCACGACACCACCGGGTACGGCGAGCAGAGCGGCGCGATCACCCTCGCCCGCGCGGTGGACTACTGGATCAGCCTGGCCGACGTCCTCGCCGGCCAGGAGAAGTACGTCATCGTCAACATCGGCAACGAGCCGTACGGCAACCAGAACTACGGCTCCTGGGCCACCGACAACGCGGCGGCGATCAAGCGGCTGCGCGCCGCCGGGCTGACCCACACGATCATGGTGGACGCGCCGAACTGGGGGCAGGACTGGTCGTTCACCATGCGCGACAACGCGGCCTCGGTCTTCGCCGCCGACCCGGCCCGCAACACGGTCTTCTCCATCCACATGTACGGGGTGTTCGACACCGCGGCGGAGATCAGCGACTACCTGGGCCGCTTCCGGGCTGCCGGATTGCCCATCGTGGTCGGCGAGTTCGGTTTCAACCACTCCGACGGCGACCCCGACGAGGACACCATCCTCGCCTACAGCCAGGCCAACGGTATCGGCTGGCTGGGCTGGTCGTGGAGCGGCAACGGCGGCGGCGTCGAGTACCTCGATCTGGCCACGTCCTTCAACCCGGCCAACCTGACCACCTGGGGTCAGCGGCTCTTCAACGGTGCCAACGGCATCCGGCAGACCTCCCGGCAGGCCAGCGTCTACGACAGCGTTCCCCCGCCCACCACCCCACCGCCGACGACCCCGCCCCCCACCACCCCGCCGCCCACGACGCCTCCGCCCACCACGCCGCCGCCCGCCGGTGGCTGCACGGCGGCGTACACGGTGACGAACCAGTGGCAGGGCGGCTTCCAGGGCGAGGTGCGGGTGACCGCCGGCGCCACCGCGATCACCGGGTGGAACGTCCGGTGGACCTTCGCCAACGGGCAGAACGTCACCCAGTCCTGGAACGTGGCCCTGACCAGCAGCGGCACGACGGTGACCGCCCGCAACGTGGACTACAACGGGAGGCTGGCCGCCGGTGCCGCCACCAGCTTCGGTTTCATCGGCGGGTGGACCGGCACGAACACCGCGCCCGTGGTGAGCTGCACGGCGAGCTGACCGACGGGCTGGTGGCCGGGCCCCGCGTCGGGCCCGGCCACCACGCCGGTCGTGCTCAGTGCTCGCCGACCAGGTTCACGATGACCACCCGGCGATGATCAGGGCGATGCCGGTGAGCTTCACCAACCCGACCGACTCGCCGAGGAACACCGCACCGATCGCCACGATGGCCGCGGTGCCCAGACCCGACCAGAGCGCGTACGCGACACCTACCGGTATCTCCTTGACCGCCTGGGCCAGGAGCAGGAACGCCACCCCGTAGCCGGCGAGGCAACCGAGCGTCGGCCACAGGCGGCTGAACCCGGCGGTGCTCTTGATCAGGCTGGTCGCCAGCACCTCGGCGGCGATGGCGATCCCCAGCAGCACGTACGCCATGCGCCCTCAGTCCTTCGTGGTCAGGTGACATCGTCGGTGCCCAGGCTAGTGCCGGCACCCCGGACCACCCCTCGCCGCCGGGAAAGCCGATCCGCTCAGTCGACGGCGTCGACCTCCAGGACCAGGCTCTGCTCCGGGTGCAGCGCGGGCACCTGCACCCCGACCCGGGCCAGGGCCGCGCCGGTGAGCGTGACTCCACCTGCCAGCCAGGTCGGCGCGGACCGGCTGATGGTCGCCGGGGCCGGTACACCGTCGGCCGGCCGTACGCGGTAACGCCGCTCTGGGTCGAGGCCGGGCAGTCGTACCGCGCCCGGGACCTGTGCCACCGAGGTGGCCAGCCGTGCCACCGCGTACACCGCTCGGGTCCTGTCGCCCGCGACGACGCCGTGCGCCCAGACGGCCGGGTCCGGATGGTCGACCCGGACCACCCGCCCGGCGTGCAGCAGCGGGCGCAGCCGCTTGTGCAGTGCCACCCAGGCCGCCAGCTCGGTCTGTTCGGCGGCGCTGATCGACGCGATGTCCCACTCGATGCCGTGGTGTCCGAACAGGGCGGTGGCGGCCCGGAAGCCCAGGTCGTGCACGCGGTGGGTGGTGTGCGAGCGTTCCGGGCCGATGTGCGTGCCGACCAGCTCCGGTGGCAGCAGCAGCCCGGTCCAGCGCTGGATGGCGAGCCGCTCCAGGGCGTCGTTGCAGTCGCTGGCCCACACCCGGTCGGTGCGGGCCAGGATGGCCAGGTCCACCCGGGCGCCGCCGGACGAGCAGCTCTCGATCTCCACGCCGGGGTGGCGTCGGCGCAGTTCGTCGAGGAGCCGGTAGACCGCGAGGGTCTGCCCGTGCACGCCGGGTCGGCCGTGGTGTCCGGCCTCGGTGAGGTCCCGGTTCTGGTCCCACTTGAGGTAGCTGATCCCGGGGTGGTCGGTGAGTAGCGCGTCGAGGCGTTCCAGCAGGTAGTCGTAGGCCTCCGGGCGGCCCAGGTCGAGCACCTGCTGGTTGCGCCAGGCCGGCGGCAGCCGCCCCGGCACGGCCAGCAGCCAGTCGGCGTGCGCGCGGAACAGGTCCGAGTCGGGGTTGACCATCTCCGGTTCCACCCAGAGACCGAACTGGAGGCCGCGTCCGGTCACGTGGTCGACGAGCGGTCGCAGGCCGTCGGGCCAGACACCCTCGTCGACGTACCAGTCGCCGAGCCCGGCGGTGTCGTCGCGCCGGCCGCGGAACCAACCGTCGTCGAGCACGAACCGTTCCACGCCGATCTGCGCCGCCCGGTCGGCCAGCGCCCGCAGCCGGTCCAGGTCGTGGTCGAAGTAGACGGCCTCCCAGACGTTCAGGGTGACCGGGCGCGGGGAGCGCGGATGTCCGGGCCGGGCCCGCAGGTGAGAGTGGAGTACGTGGCTGAGCCCGTCCAGCCCGGCGTCGGACCAGACCGCGTAGAGCAGGGGAGTGTCGTACGACTCGCCGGGGCCGAGCCGGATCTCGCCGGGAGCCAGGAGTTCGCCACCGCCGAGCGTCGACTCGCCGGTGGGACGGCGCTCGGCGAAGGTGACGTGGTCGCCGCTCCACGCGGTGTGCACCGCCCACACCTCGCCGTGGCCGAAGCCGAACCCGGCGGTGCCGGCCACCAGCAGCAGCGTGGCGTCGTGGCCGGTGCGGCCGTGCCGGCCCTCGCGGACCCAGGTGCCGTGCTGCCAGGGGTGCCGCTGCGGGGACCGTTCCCGGCACCAGCGGCCGGTCAGGTCGAGCAGCTCGGTGGCGACCGCCGGCACGGGCAGCACCGGGGTCAGCTCCCGCAGCTCGTACGCCGTGTCGCCGTCGTTGCGCAGCCGGTGCCGGACGGTCAGCAGGCCGCGCGGATCGAGGGTGATCTCGACGGTCACGGTCAGCCCGGCGGCCGGGTCCGACGCCCGCACGGTCAGCAGCGCCGCGCCGGGCCCGTCGTGCCCACCGTCGGCCGGGAGTACGCCCACCGCCTCGCCGCCCGCTGCCACGTGGCCCGGGTCGGTGCCGATGTCGCGCACGTCCACCCCGTCGAGGCGGAAGGAGGTGGACCAGTCTCGTCCGTCGCGGTGCCCGGCCAGCCCCGGTCGGCCACTCCAGCCGGCGCTCGCCTCCGGCAGCAGGGACAGCACGGTCGGCTCGTCGAAGCTGCTCGGCACCACCGGCGGTACCGTCGCGTCGGCGAGCTGACGCAGCCCCTCGTCGTCGAGGTCGCCGACGTCGCCGCCCCAGTGCACGACCCGGGGCAGCCCCGGGCCGCGCGCGTCGAGCACCAGGCTGGTCCGCGCGCGGCGCAGGTGCAGGATCGTCATCCCTTCGAGGCTCCCAAGGTCAGGCCCCGGACGAAGTGCCGCTGGAGCATAAAGAAGATCACCAGGGTGGGGATCGCGACGAGCACGCTGCCCGCCGAGACCAGGTTGTTGTCGGTGAAGAACTCGCCGCGCAGGTTGTTGAGCGAGCTGGTCACCGGGAACTTGTCGCCGGTACGCATCAGGACGGTGGCCCAGAAGAACTCGTTGTAGATCCAGGTCACCTCCAGGGTGGCGAGCGCCGCCAGGGCCGGCCGGCACAGCGGCATGGTGACCTGCCAGTACTGCCGCCAGATGCTCGCGCCGTCGACCATCGCCGCCTCGTACAGGTCGCGGGGCAGCGCCTTCATGTAGTTGCTGAGCACGAAGACGCAGAACCCGCACTGGAAGGCCACGTTGATCAGGATCAGACCCCAGTAGCTGTCGTACAGCAGCTCCGAGTCGCTCATGAACTCCGGCAGCGGCACCTCGGTGAACAGCCGGAACAGGGGGATGAGCAGCGCCTGCTGGGGCAGCAGGTTCGCCGCGGTGAAGATGCCGAGCAGCACCAGGTTGATCTTCCAGCTGAACCGGGCGATGACGAACGCCACGCAGGAAGCGAGGAAGAGCGTCAGCAGCACCGCCGGCACGGTGATGTACGCCGAGTTGAGGAAGTGCTTGCCGAACTCCGCCGTCCGCCAGGCGGTGACGTAGTTGTCGAAGGTCCAGCCGCCGAACGAGACGTAGCCGTTGACGGCGGTGTACTCGTACGAGCGTAGGGAGGTCAGCACCGCCCAGGCGATCGGGAAGAGCCAGACCAGCGCGACGGCGATGAGGAAACCGTGCAGCAGTATCCTTGCGGGGGTCAGCTTCCGGCGGCTGCTCATTCCCGGTTCTCCCTCATCACGGTCGCCAGGTAGATGGTGATGAAGACCAGCGATACGACCAGCATGATCGTCGCCAGTGCCGAGCCGAAGCCGATCCGGCTCGCCTCACCCACCACGTTCTGGGTGACCAGCGCGGAGATCAGCTCCAGCCCGTTGCGGCCCTTGTTGACCACCCACACCAGGTCGAACGCGCGCAGTGACTCGATCACCGTCACCACCAGCACGATGATGTTGATGGGCCGCAGCACCGGGAACACGACCCGGAAGAACGTCCGCCTCTCCGAGGCGCCGTCGACAGCAGCGGCCTCCCGCAGCGACGGGTCGACGCCCTTCAGGCCGGCCAGGTAGAGCAGCATGATGTAGCCGACGTGCCGCCAACCGGAGGCGACCATGACCGCCCAGATGTTGACGTTCGAGTCGCCGTACCAGTCGATGTTGCTGCCGAAGACGGCGTTGATCAGCCCCTGGTCGCGGGAGTAGAGCAGCTGCCAGACGAAGCCGATCAGCGCCAGCGAGAGCACCACCGGCAGGTAGAGCGCGGTCTGGTAGAAGCGGCTGCCCCGCAACTCCTTGTCCAGCAGCACGGCCAGGAACATGCCGAACGGCGTGGCGACCACGAACAGCACCGCCAGCCAGAGCAGGTTGTGCTGGACCGCCGGTACGAACGGCGGGTAGATGTTCACCACGTCGCTGTAGTTGCGGGCGCCGACGAACTCGATCTCGTTGAGGGGGCCGATGCCGTCCCAGTTGGTGCCGGAGAGCAGCACGGTGGCCGCCGCCGGCAGCCAGACGAATCCGGTGACGATCAGCAGCGGGACGAGCACCATCAGCGTGATGACCACGCGGTCGGTGCGGGACAGGAGCCGTAGCCGCCGGCGACGACCACCCGTGGAGGTGGTCGCTGCCGGCGGGGGCACGGCGCGATCCGCTTGGATCAGGGGCAGGTCGGACACGATGTCCTCCCCCTTCCGCCGTCAGTCAGTGAAGATCGACTTTTTCTGGTTCTCGATGGACGAGGTGAGCCCGCCGATGTCCTTGGGGTTCTTGATGAACTGCTGGATCGCCGGAATGATCACGGTGGATGCGAAGTCCGGCCGGGTGTCCCGGTCGAGGAACTGGGCGATCTCGGTGGCCGACCCGACCAGTTCCGCGGCCTTCTTCTGCAGGGCGGTGTAGCCGCTGACGTCCGCGCCCGTGTTGGCGACCAGGGTGGCCGGGTCGTTCTTGACGGTGATGTCCGCCGCGTCCTTGCCGCCGAAGTACTCCAGCAGTTTGCGGGCGTTGTCCTCGTTCTTGGGCTTGCGGGCCATCATGTAGCCGTCGATCGGCGCGTCGAGCGCCTTGGCGCCGATGGACGGGTCGATCTCGGGGAACGTGAAGAAGTCGAGGTCGTCCTGCTCCTCGGTGGTGAACTGCTGGCCGACGAAGAGGCCGAGCAGGTACATGCCGCTCTTCTTCTGCTGCAACGACTGGGCGGCCTCCTGCCAGGTGCGTCCGAGGCTGTCCGGCTGGTGCAGGGGGAGCAGTCCGGCCCAGGTGTCGAAGACCTTCTTGACCTTGTCGGAGGTCCAGGCCTCCTTGCCGGCCATCAGGTCGATGTGGAACTGGTAGCCGTTGATCCGCAGGTTGAGGATGTCGAAGGTGCCCATCGCCGGCCAGCCGTCCTTGTCGGCGAACGCGATCGGGGTGAGGCCGTCCCCCTTCATCTGGGCGCCGAGAGCGGTGAACTGGTCCAGGGTCGTGGGCACCTGGTATCCGTACTGCTTCCAGACCGACTTGCGGTAGAAGACGGCCCACGGGTAGTACGACGCCGGGACGAAGTACTGCTTGCCGTCGTCGCCGGTGGATGCCTTCTTGAACGCGTCGGAGTAGCCGGACAGCTTGCCCCACACGTCGCTGATGTCGCTGGCCAGGCCCTTCTGCGCGAAGAAGCGCATCCGGTAGCCGGCGAACCAGGTGAACACGTCGTCCGGCTTGCCCTGGAGGTAGTTGTTGATGTTCTCCTGGAACGTGTTGTGGTCGACCGTGTTCACCGCGACCTGGACGCCGGACGAGGTCTTGAACCCGTCGGTGACCTTCACGAGGACGTCCTTGGGCTTCGGGTCGGACTGGTTGGATCCGAGCGACACGTCCTTGCTGGACCCGCCGGAGCCGGAGTCGTCGCCGCAGCCGGCGAGCAGGCCGGTGCCGAGCAGCGCGCCCGTACCGGCCGCGCCGGCCAGCAGCGAGCGTCGGTTGATGCCGGCGACGGAGGGCGGTACGAGCCGAGCCAGGTACTCGGCTTGGGATCGGGGACGGGACATCTGTGCCTCCTGCGGATGAAGAGGTGCTAGTCCAGGGGTCGTCAGGGGTGGTGAAGGTGGAACCGCCGTCGTGAGGACACATCAGGATCCACCGAGAATCCACATTGACGAACACGAACGGCCATTGGGGCCTCAAGCTACCCGTCCGCAGGGCGCTGTCAAGAGGGCTGTTCGGCGCTGATAACCCAGTCGTGACACGGCTGTTACGTGGTAAACGTTGGAAAGGAAATCGATGTTGGAACCTGTTGACTTGCGTGGACCGCCGGGTGCACCCTCAGCTGTCATGCGGCGATGGCAGGGTGACGGCATCTATTTCGGCGGCGACTACAACCCCGAGCAGTGGCCCGAGGAGACCTGGTCCGAGGACGTCGAGCTGATGCGCCGGGCCGGCGTCAACCTGGTGTCCGTCGGCATCTTCTCCTGGGCGTTGCTGGAGCCCACCCCGGGCCGTTTCGAGTTCGGCTGGCTGGACCGCGTCCTGGACCTGCTGCACGGGGGTGGCATCCAGGTCGACCTGGCCACCGCCACCGCCAGCCCACCGCCGTGGCTGGCCCGCGCGTACCCGGAGACGTTGCCCCGCCGGGCCGACGGCGCGGTCCTCTGGCCGGGCGGCCGGCAGGCGTACTGCCCCAGCTCGCCGGTGTTCCGCGAGCGGTCGCTGGAGCTGGTGCGCGCGGTCGCCGGCCGGTACGCCGAACATCCCGCAGTGGTGATGTGGCACGTCTCCAACGAGCTGGGCTGCCACAACGTGCACTGCTACTGCGACGTCAGCGCCGAGGCGTTCCGGGGTTGGCTGCGCGAGCGCTACGGCGACCTGGACCGGCTCAACGACGCCTGGGGCACCGCGTTCTGGAGCCAGCGCTACGGCGACTGGGCCGAGATCAACCCGCCGCGTACCGCACCGACCTTCGCCAATCCGACGCAGCAGTTGGACTTCCTGCGGTTCTCCTCGGACGAGCAGCGCGCCCAACTGCGCGCCGAACGCGCACTGCTTGCGACCCTGGTCCAGCAGCCGGTCACCACCAACTTCATGATCGGCCTGGGCATCAAGCACATGGACTACCACTCCTGGGCGCCCGACGTGGACCTCGTCTCCAACGACCACTACCTGACCGCCGCCGACCCGCGGGCGCATCTCGGGCTGGCGTTCGCCGCCGACCACACCCGGGGCGTCGCCGGCGGCGAACCGTGGCTGCTCATGGAGCACTCCACCAGCGCCGTCAACTGGCAGCCGCGCAACGTGGCGAAGCTCCCCGGGCAGATGCGCCGCAACAGTCTCGCGCACGTCGCTCGCGGCGCGGACGGTGTGCTGTTCTTCCAGTGGCGTGCCTCGCGGGCCGGCGCGGAGAAGTTCCACTCCGCCCTGGTGCCGCACGCCGGGGCGGACACCAAGGTGTTCCGCGAGGTGTGCCAGCTCGGCGCGGACCTGAAGGCGCTCGCCGAGGTACGCGGCAGTCGGGTGGACGCCGACGTGGCGATCCTGTTCGACTGGGAGGCGTGGTGGGGGGTCGAGTTGGATTCGCACCCCAGCGTCGACGTCACCTACGCCGACCGGCTCAACGCCCTGCACGGCGCGCTGTGGCGGGCCGGCGTCACCGCCGACGTCGTGCATCCGTCGGCCGATCTCAGCCGCTACCGGCTGGTCCTGGCACCCACCCTCTACCTGGTCCGCGACGCCGACGTCGAGGCGCTGCACCGGTACGTCGAGGCTGGCGGCACGGCGGTGCTCACCTACTTCAGCGGCATCGTGGACGCCAACGACCACGTCCGGCTGGGCGGCTACCCGGGCGCCTTCCGTGACCTGCTCGGCGTACGGACCGAGGAGTTCTTCCCGCTGCGGGAAGGTGAGCGGGTACGCCTCGACGACGGGAGCACCGCCGACGTGTGGACCGAGTGGCTGCACCCCGAGGGCGCCGAGGTGCTGGCGTCGTACACCGATGGGCCCTTGCCGGGCGTGCCGGCGCTGACCCGGCACCGGGTCGGGGACGGCGCCGCGTGGTACGTCGCCACCCGGCTGGACGAGCCGGCCACCGACCGGCTGGTCGCCCGGCTCGTCGACGAGGCCGGCGTCCGCCCGGCGGCGCCGGCGCCGTCCGGCGTGGAGGTGGTACGACGGCGCGGCGGCGACCGGACCTGGCTGTTCGTCATCAACCACACCGGGGCGGAGATCCGGCTCCCGGTGTCCGGCGTCGAGCTGTTGACCGGCGCCCGCTGCGCCGGTGAGCTGACGGTGCCCGCCGGGGAGGTGGCGGTCGTCCGTGAGGATCGGGTCTGATCGCCAGGACGTCCCCGCCGCGAAGGAGGTTCCCCAGATGCTCGCCCAGCAGCGGCAGACCGCCATCCTGGATCTGATCCGCCAGCGTGGTGGTGTACGGGTGAGTCACCTGGTCAACCGGTTCGGTGTGTCCGACATGACGATCCGGCGCGACCTGGAGGTGCTGGCCGAGCGCGGCCTGGTCGACAAGGTGCACGGCGGCGCCACGCTCGCCGGGCCGGGGTCGGCCGAGGAACCCGGCTTCGCCGCGAAGTCGATCCGCCAGCAGGAGGAGAAGCGGGCCATCGCCGAACGGGCCGCGACGATGGTGGAGCCCGGGATGGCCATCGCGCTGTCCGCCGGCACCACCACCGCCGCGCTGGCGACACTGCTCTCCGACGTACGCGGGCTGACCGTCGTGACCAACTCGATCCCGGTGGCCGACGCGCTCTACCAGAACCCCCGCGCCGACCAGACCGTCGTGCTGACCGGCGGCATCCGCACCCCGTCGGACGCGCTGACCGGGCCGGTCGCCGAGGCGGCGATCAGCGCGCTCAACGTGGACCTGCTCTTCCTGGGTGTGCACGGGCTGAGCCCTCGTACCGGCTTCACCACACCCAACCTGCTGGAGGCCGGTGTCAACCGCTGCCTCATCGGCGCCGCCCGCCGGCTGGTGGTGCTCGCCGACCACACCAAGTGGGAGACCATCGGCATCGCCACGATCGCCCCGCTGGACGCCGCCGACGTGCTGATCACCGACGCCGGCCTACCCACCGAGGCCCGCACCACGATCGGCGAGCAGGTCGGCGAACTGGTCGTCGTGGAGCCCTGACGCCACTCGGACCGGTCGCCCGGCTCGCCGTCGCCTGGCTTGACCGGGCGCGCGGGCTCAGAGGTCATCGGCGGGTCGGCAGGATGCGGGGTGGTCGGCCGGCAGCCCGCACCGGCGACGATCGGGCATGATCCGGTCGCAGAACACCCGGTGTCGTACGTGCTGCGCGTCCTCGACCGAGACGGTGGTGCCGCCGACGTCGACCTGCGGCGTCGAGGCCAACGAACGGGCCAGCGTCCGCGCCAGGTCCAATGCCCCGGCCAGGTCGGCGACCGCCACTGGCAGGTGGATCACATGCCGAGGTCTCCCGGTGTACGCCTCGACGGCGAACCTCGGCAGCGGCGTGAAGAGCCCGCTGTACTGGTGCTCCCATCCCGGGCTCACGGCTGACGCCGCTCGGGCCATGCGCTGTGCCAGTCGCGCAGTGCCCGCTTGACCCGGGCGTTCTCCTCGCTGAGCCGGGCCATGTCGTGGTGCAGCGTCGCCAGGTCGAGCGCGACGCGGTGCAGGAACCGCCGTACCTCCCGGGGGTCCAACCCGCGCCGGCCGAAGCCGACGACGGTGAACTGCCGGTCGCGGACCTGGCTCGGATGCAGCCGGGCCAACCGGGCGGCGCCGTGGAACGTGCCGTCGTAGAGCGTGCCTCGGGTCATTCATCACCTCACGCGTCGTCGACCGATGGGCGGGTCAGGGTCGCAAGGCGCCCTTTGCCGTGGTACTTATTCGTCAAGTCGGTTCGGAGCCGGGATTCGCACATCCCGACGCTCCAGTTGAGACCCGACGAGAGCCGGTATGCGACTGCCACTCGCGAGGCCGCCTCTCGTCACCTTCTCGGCTGTTGGCACAGCCGCGGTTGTCGTGTTTGCACCGGGCGTCCCCGGGGACCGGCGATCACCCTCACCCGAAGGCCACGTTTCCAGTCGCTCGGAGCTGGAGCAATGGTTCCTACGCGGGCTCGCCAACGAATCGAGAGGTGGACCATGCCGCACAAGCCGTTCATCCGGACCCTGCGTGCGCAGTGGCTCGGTCAGCAATTGCGAACCCTCCGGGAGGAACGGGGGATGACCTTGAAGTTGGTCGCCGAGCATCTGCAACGGGACATGTCCGCCCTTGGTCGTTACGAACGCGCGGACTGGCCGATCCGCAAGGGTGATGTGATCGCGCTGTTGGATCTCTACGGCTTTCATCACGCGGCCGAGCGGGCCCGCCTGCTGGCGCTCGCCGAGGAGGTTTGGCGCACCGACCGGTGGGACGAGGACTACCGCGACGTCGTGGACGCCTCCTTCATCGAATATCCCTGGCTCGAAGGTCGCGCGGAGCAGGTCTGCTGCTTCCACCTCACCCTGGTGCCGGGGCTCCTTCAGACCCGGGAGTACGCCGAGGCCGTGATTCGTAACGCTGCGGAACCGGGAGTTACCGAAGCGACGATCAATCGCTGGGTCGAGCTTCGGATGACCCGCCAAGGAGTTCTGCGGCGACGCCGCCCGCTCATGATTTCCACGGTGATCGACGAAGCTGCGCTGCGCAGGATGGTCGGCGGGCCGGAGGTGTGGCGTCGGCAACTACACCACCTCGCGCAGGCCCAGCGTCTGGGCAATGTGGCAATCCGAGTCATGCCGTTCGGCATGGCCCTGCACCAAGGGCTCGACGGTACGTTCTGGATATTCCATCTGCCGGAGCCGTATCCTGCGGTTGCCTACGTGGAGTCTTTGGGAGGGCGGCTCTACCTGGAGTCGCCGAAGGCTGAGCGATTCGTATCCGCTTACAGTCGTCTGCTGGATTCTGCGCTTAGCGAGAGCGAGTCAACGACGTTGATCAAGAGCATCGCGGAGGATTTGTGATGAGCGAGAGCATGTTCGAGGTTGCTTGGCACATCAGCAGCAGGAGCGACAGCAACGGCGGTAGCTGCGTCGAGGTGGGGCCCGTCCTGGACGGCTCCGGCCGAGTGGCGGTACGGGACAGTAAGGACCGTGCGGCGGCGACCCTCGTCTACCCCGCCGACGTTTGGACGGCGTTCGTCCTCGGCGTCAAGGACGGTGCGTTCAGCTAGGAGTCGAGCAACGCCCCGGCGACCCGGTCGACCGTCTGTCTCGCGCTTCACAGCCACCTCACAGCGCATCTGGATAAGGTGCGCGTCGAGTCAACGTCCGACTCCATCGGAGGAGCGGTCGGCTGTCGCACAGGAGTTCCGATGGTCTTCAAGAAGATGTTGAGCGCGTTCGGCGTGGGTGGTCCCAGTGTGGACACCGTGCTGACCAACCCCAACACCCGGCCCGGCCTGACCCTCGACGGGCAGGTCAACCTCGTCGGTGGTGACGCCCCGGCGGCCATCGAGCAGGTGGTGATCGGCCTGGTCACCCGGGTCGAGGTCGAGGGGCACGACGCGGAGTACTCGGGCACCCTCGAGTTTCACCGGATGGCCGTCAGCGGCGGCTTCGAGCTCGCACCGAAGCAGCAGCTGTCCATCCCGTTCCAGCTGCCGATCCCGTGGGAGACGCCGATCACCGACGTGTACGGCCAGCGTCTGCACGGCATGACGATGGGCCTGCGTACCGAGCTGGCCGTGGCCCGCGCGGTCGACAAGAGCGACCTCGACCAGGTGGCGGTGCACCCGCTGCCGGTGCACGAGCGGATCCTGGAGGCGTTCCAGCGCCTCGGCTTCCGGTTCAAGCACGCCGACCTGGAGCGCGGTCACATCCGCGGCGTCCAGCAGACGCTGCCGTTCTACCAGGAGATCGAGTTCTTCGCCTCCCCGCAGTACGCGAGCACCATCAAGGAGGTCGAGTTGACCTTCGTGACCAGCCAGCGCGGCGTCGAGGTGATCCTCGAGTGCGACAAGCGCGGGGGATTCCTCAGCGCCGGGCACGACGCGTTCGGTCGCTTCCAGGTGTCGCACGCCGACGTCGACCGGGTCGACTGGGCGCAGGTCGTCGACGGCTGGCTGCGCGAGACGACGTCCCGCTACGGCAGCCTGCTCTCCCAGTACGGCCCGAGCCGCGGTTACGGGCACGGCCACGGCCACGGTCGCGGCCCCGGTATGGGCGGCATGGTGGCCGGCGCGGCGCTCGGCGTCGCCGGCGGCATGGTCGCCGGCGAGATGATCGAGGACGCGTTCGAGGGCGACTTCGGCGACTTCGGCGGCGACGAGTAGTCCGTCCACGCACGACAATGGCCTCCGGGAGATTCTCCCGGAGGCCATTGTTCACGTCCGAACGCGTCAGTGCCTGTTCCGCTCCTTGCCGGACCGGCGCTGCGAACCAGCCTTCGCCAGACCACGGCTGACCAGGTAACCGCCGGTCAGGACGGTCAGGAACCACCACGCCTGGTTCGGGTTGTTGATGTTCAACCCGTTGGCGGTGGTGCCCTTCCAGAACGCGGAGATCACGACGAGCGCGACCGCTGCGGCGTAGACCCAGAATTCCGTAGTCAGGAACGCCTGCTTGGTTTCCGTACCCGGCGACGGCATCGGGTCACGGTGCCCGTCGCGCATGGCCGGCATCTGCTGCGTGTCCCGCATCGTGGCGGGGTTCTGCGGGTCGTTCATCGGCCGGTTCATCGGCCGGGTGGAAGCAGCCTGCGTGCTCATCTGGTCCTCCTCAGGATGCGATGAGTCGTACCTGCATTCCCTCGCCCCGCTACCGCGTTTCGGCCACGGCACGGTTCGCTTTCATGGCGGGGACAACCCCCGACTACCCGGGGCCGCCGAGGAGGTAACACCGACCGCCGGCCGGAAAAATCCGGCCGGCGGTCGGGTCAGCGCACGTCAGCGCAGGCCGTTGCGGACGGCCACGCTCACCAGCAGGTCCGGGTCGTCGGTGATGATGCCGTCGACACCGAGGTCGATGACCCGCTGCATGACCGTCGCGTCGTCGACGGTGTACGGGATCACCTTCAGGTCGTACCGCGTCTGGAGGGTCCGTACGTCCGGTCCGTGGAAGTACGCCGGGTTCTCCCGCAGGTACCAGTCGGTCGAGGCGACGGTTCCCTGCTTCGGGTCGTGGACCTGCCAGTTGGCCGAGACCGTGCCGGCGCCCGCGGCCCGGGTCAGCTTGCCCAGGTCCCGGTACTTCCACCAGTCCAGCCCACCGGTCCACGGGCTCTTCACCGACGGGTCGCCGTACGCGGCCTCCAGGGAGCACTCGTCGGCGACGGTGGCGCACTCGGTCGGGCCGTACTGCCAGACCAGGCCGACGGTACCGATCCGCTTGTCGAGCTGGCGGGCGTACGTGATGGTGCGCCAGTCGAACGACTGGATGGTGGCCCGGCTGGTGAAGCCGGCGCGCTGGATGGCGTCGACGAGTTTGCGGGTGAAGCTGCGGTACGGCTCGGTGTCGTCCACCACCGGGCTGATCTTCGTTTCGATGTTCATTGCGATGTCGGTACGGCCACTGGCCTTCACCAGGGCGAAGACCTCGTCCAGGGTGGGGATCCGGGCGCCCGGCGCGGGCACCTGGGCGGGCAGCTCGGGCAGTGTCTTCGTGCCGCAGTCGACGGTCTTGAGCTGCGCCAGGGTCAGCTCGTGCACTCCCTTGCCCACGTACGGGAACGACGGGTCGCCGCGCCGCACCGGCTTGGTGTCGACGCAGTGCGAGCCGTTGACGGTGCGGTCGTGCAGCACCACGAGGGCGCCGTCGGCGGTCACGCCGGTGTCCAGTTCGAGGGTGGAGATGGCCCGGTTGGACAGCGCGTTCGCGAAGGCCGGCAGGGTGTTCTCCGGGCGGGTGGCGCGGCCGCCCCGGTGCGCCTGGATGTCGAACGGCGCCGCGTACGCAGCCGGCAGCCGGTAGCCGCGCTGCGCCAGCAGACCGCGTAGCCGGTCCGGGTAGTCGGTGATGATGCCGTCCACGCCGTCGTCGATGAGCTTGGCCATGGTCGGTACGTCGTCGACGGTCCACGGGATCACCTTGATGCCGTAGCGGTGCGCCTCGGTGACCATCTTCCTGGTGACGTACGGCTGGTAGCCGGGGTCGGTGACCGTGCCGTTCTGCGGCATTCCGTGCACCGGCGAGAACGCGCTGGCGCCGAAGCTGCGGATCGCCCGGATCGGGTCGCCGCCGAAGTCGTCGATGTCCAGCCCGCCCAGCCACGGGGAGGCGCCCGGCTGACCGGTCTGGAGGAAGTCGTAGTTGGTGAGGGCGACCAGCGGGAGCTTCGGCTCGACCTGGCGCATCCGCATCAGCGCGCCCCAGTCGAAGCTCTGGATGGTGACCTGCTTCAACAGCCCGGCGGCGCGTACCTCCGCCGCGGTGACCCGGACGAACTGCTCGCGGGGGGCGGTCTCGCTCGGCGCGCCGGCCTCGACCTTCGTCTCGACGTTGAGCGTGACGTCTTTCGCCCGGTAGCGGTTGACCAGGGCGAACACCTCGCGCAGCAGCGGCATCCGGGCACCCGGCACGGCGAGCTGGCCGGGCTTGTCCGGCAGCGTCCTCGTACCACAGTCGAGTGTGCGCACCTGGGCCACGGTGAGCGTGTTGATGTACTTCCCGACGTACGGGTACTCGGGGTCGCCGGGCGTCACCGGGCCGGTGTCGACGCACTTGGCGCCGCTGATCTTCCGGTCGTGGGTGACGACCGCCTGTCCGTCCTCGGTGATCTGCACGTCCAGTTCGAGGGTGCTCACCCCGAGTTGGAGGGCGTTGCCGAAGGAGGCGAGGGTGTTCTCCACCCGCAGCCCGAGGCCGCCGCGGTGGGCCTGCACGTCGAATGTCCGGTCCGGTCGCGGTTTCGCCTGGGCGGGCACCGCCAGCCCGGTCGTCACCGTCGCGGCCACCAGGGCCGCGACTGCGGTACGGCGTACTGTGCGCACGCTGTCTTCCCCTCCTGCCGGCGGGCGTCTCCCACCGGTCGCCGGCCAGCATGGACAGCTCCGGCGGCGGGCAGGCGGCCAGCGGGCTGCCTGCCGGTGAACCGGGGTGGACGACCTCCGGCCGCGCCGGGTTTGCCCGGCCGGTGGCCGGGCACGCAGTGGGTTCCACAGCTTCTGCGAGGTGATGATCGTGCGTGAGGACGACATGCGGCAGGACGCCGCCCGCCAGGCCGAGGATCGGATCGCCGGAGGCGTGTACGGCAAGGGAGCTGTCGAAGAGGTGACGCTGCCCCGCACGGACGTGGAACGGATCATCCAGGAGGAGGACCCGTACGATCCGGCGCACCAGCCGATCGACCCGACCGTGCTACGCGACGGTGGTCCCGTCGCCGGGCAGGGTGCGGTGACCACCACCGGTGGCACCGCCGGGCCGGCGAGCGTCCGCCGGGTGGCCCGGCAGCCCGAGCGGCACCGGGGCAACGTCGCGCCGACCACGACCGGCGACGCCACCACAGGTGGGCTGAGCACCCCGACGGGCGGCGGCACCAGCGACCAGTCCACCTCGGCCACCGGACCAGCCAAGTCCACCCAGGACAAGACCCGCGACTGACGACCGGGCGCCTACCGACGCGTGATCATGAGGTTGACGTGGCTGGCAGAGATCAAAGGCCACGTCAACCTCATGATCAACCGGGGTCAGGGCTGGGGTTGGGGTTGGGGGCGCAGGACGCCGAGGCGTTGGGTGGCGCGGGTGAGCGCCACGTACAGGTCGCTGCGTCCACGGGGTGACTCGGCGACCATCCGGTCGGGGTCGACCACCAGCACCGAGTCGAACTCCAACCCCTTGGCCTGCGCGACGGTCAGGACGACCACCCGACTCTCCAGCTCCGGGTGCTCGCCCACGGCCGCCTCCGGCAGCGCCGTGGTCAGCGCCGCGCCCAACTCGTCCACCCGGCTGGCCGGCACGATCACGCCGAGTCGGCCGTCGGCCAGCCCGGCAGCCTCCCGACCGGCCACCGACACCAGCTCCGCGGCCAGTTGCCCGTCGGGCACCGCGCGGTCCCACGGGGGTACGCCGCTCTCCCGCACCGAGCGCGGCGGACGCAACTCCGGGTCGATCTCGGCCAGGACGTCGGCGGCGACCGCCATGATCTCGGCGGGCGTGCGGTAGCTGACCGTCAGCTCGGTCAGCCGCCACCGCCGCGCCACGTACGGCGCGAGGGCCTCGGCCCAGGAGGGCGTGCCGGTGAGCGCGCCGGTCTGTGCCACGTCTCCGACGATGGTCATCGACCGGCTCGGGCAGCGGCGCATCAGCAGCCGCCACGCCATCGGCGACAACTCCTGCGCCTCGTCGACGATGACGTGGCCGAACGCCCACTTCCGGTCGGCGGCGGCGCGCTGCGCGGTGGTCAGCCGGTCGGCCTCCTCCTGCCGTTCCAGCAGCCGGTCCGCGTCGATCAGGTCGGTGACGCCGAGGATCTCACCACCCTCGGCCTCGTCCTCGACGTCGATCGAACGGGAGCCCCGGGCGATCTCCAGCACGCCCTCGGCGTACTCCCGCTCCATCCGGCGGATGCGGTCCCGCCGGGCGGCGGCGGCCCGTTCGTCCTCGCCGAGCAGCTCGGCGGCCTCGTCCAGCAGCGGTACGTCGGCGGGCGTCCAGCCACCCGGCTCGCGGTGCAGCAGCGCCCGTTCCTCGTCGGTGAACATCGGCGTGGCGGTGGCGATCCGGTCCGGGTCGGCGTACAGGTCGGCGAGCAGGCGTTGCGGTGTGAGCACCGGCCACAGCCGGTCGAGGGTGGCCCTGATCTCCGGCTCCTCGTTCAGCTCCCGGCGGATCTCGGCCCGGTCGGCCTCGTCGAGCAGGTTGTCCCCGCCCAGCGGGTCGGCGCCGATCCGTTCGGCCACCTGGTCGGCGAGCGCGTGCACGATCTCCACGTCGAACAGCGCCCGGGCCAGGTTGTGCGGGCGTCCGGTGTGGCGTACCCGGTCCCGGGCGGCCCGCACGGTCTCCGGGTCGAGCGTCAACGCCTCGCGCTCGACCTCGATCTCCAGCGGCTCGTCCGGCACCCACTGCCGGTCCCGTACGGCGAGCGCCAGCACCTCGGCCAGCACGTCCCGACCCTTGAGCGCGGCGGTCTCGGCGGGCTCGGTCCGTTGGGCGCTCACCCCGGGGAACAGGTCGCCCTGGGTACGCAGCAGCACGCCGGTCTCGGCGAGCGTCGGCAGCACCTGGGAGATGTAGCGCAGGAACGTCGCGTTCGGGCCGACCAGCAGCACGCCGCGGCTGGAGAGCTCCCGTCGGTGCGTGTAGAGCAGGTACGCCGCCCGGTGCAGCGCGACAGCGGTCTTGCCGGTGCCGGGGCCGCCCTGGACCACCATGACGCCGGGCAGGTCGGCGCGGATGATCCGGTCCTGCTCGGCCTGGATGGTCTCCACGATGTCGCGCATCCGGCCGGTACGCCCGGCGTTCAGCGCGGCCAGCAGCGACGCCTCACCGGTCAACTCCTCGTGCGCGCCGGGGGAGGCGGCGTCGATGTCGAGCACCTCGTCGTTGAGCCCGGTCACCTTGCGCTGGCGGGTCCGCAGGTGCCGCCGGCGGCGTACGCCCTGCGGGTTGGCGGCGGTGGCGAGGTAGAACGGGCGGGCGGCGGGGGCCCGCCAGTCCATCAGGAGCGGGTCGTAGTCGCCGCTGGTGTCGAAGATGCCTATTCGGCCGATGTAGCGGCGGGAGTCGTCGTCGCCGTCGAGCCTGCCGAAACAGAGACCGTTCTCCACGGCCGAGAACTGCTCGACCTGGTCGGCGTACATGGCCACCGAGCTGTCGCGCTGGGAGCGGTCCTGAAGGGTGCCGCCGGTGCTGCGCAGCGCGTCGGTGAGCCGGTCGGCGGCCTGTTCGCGGAGCCCGTCCAGCCGGTCGTAGAGCATCGAGACGTACTCCTGCTCGCGGCCGATCTCGTCGTCGAGCGGCAATTCACCGGAACCGCCGGAGTGCCTTGACAAGCCGTCTCCCTAAAGATTAGAATCTCTTGCAGGAACGGCTTTCGAGCCGTTCTTTTTTGTGCCCTCGAATTGTTGAAGATAGCGCGTTCCGTCGGCTCACACCAAGCCGAACGGCCGACGTGATCGACGCGACGAAGCGCCGGGCCGACCAGTGGTCGACCCGGCGCGTGTTCGAGGGAGAGATCAGCCGCGAGCGGCCTGGTAGAGCCGTTCCGGCGTGACCGCGCCGGCCAGCACCCGGCCGTCGTCGGTGAGCAGCACACTGAACAGCCTGCTGGTGAGCAGTCGGCCGCTGCCCCAGTCGCCGCTGACCGCGGGCAACCCGCCGAGCAGCTTCGACACGTCCACGTCCGGTGCGGCACCGGCCGGTGGCACGGCGGGCTTGGCGTCGGCCGGCTTGCCACCCGTCGCACCGTCGAGCTTGGCGACCAGCACGGTCGTCCAGCCGGAGCCGACGGCCCGTACGCCGGGGTCACCGGTCGGCGCGGCGTGCTCGGGCCTGCCACCGGCGGCCGGCCGCTCGGCGGTGTCCTCCTTCACGGTCACCCCGGGCGGCGGGTTGAACGTGAACTGGTCCGCGTCGGGACGCCGGTAGTCGACCTGGGTGAACGCCACCTCGAAGGCCGGCTGGTCGCTGCCCTTGGCCAGCACCTCGAAACGCAGCGGCACGTGCTGCTCGGCGTCGATGGCGACGCGCAGCTGATGCACCAGCGAGTCGCGGTCGCGCGGCTGGAGGACCAGCTCGTACGCGTCGTGGCCGGCGACGGTGGCGGCCCGGCCGACGCTGACCTCGGTGCTCGGGTCGATGGCGCCCAACGCCAGGTCGGCGGCCTCCTGCGGGGTGGCCGGCAGACTCGCGCGTGCTTCCGGCGCCGCCTTCTCGGCGGTGCCGTCGCCCAGGGTGCGGTGGCTGGCGGTGTTGGTGCGGCTCTGCCAGGTCCACAGGTCCCGGCCGTTGCGGATCACGTCCTGCTCGCCGAGGGTGTCCAGCAGCGCGACCCGCTGCCGCTCCGGCCCCGAGTACCAGACCCGCAGGGTGTGCGTACCGGTCAGCAGGGTGGTCACGTCGTTGCCGGGCACCAGTCCGAGTAGAGGCGGCAGACCCAGGTCGGCGCGTTGCACGACGGTGCCGGACAACCCCTCCAGCCGGGAGGTCTGCAGGTCGACCAGGAGCTGGGCGGCGGTACGGGGCGGCAGGCTCGGTTCGGCCTCGGCGGCGAACGTGCCGATGGCCGCGCCACCGCCGATGACGGCGACGGCGGCGGTCGCGGGGACCAGCCAGCGCAGGACGGGTCGGCTTCTCAGAACGGACATGGTGCACCTCCTGCACACCATCCTGCCCGGTCCCGGCTGTGAACGGGCTGAGGACGCCGATCCGCCAGCGTTGACCCGGGTGGCACCCTTGAGCTGTGCGGTTGCTGGTGGTGGAGGACGAGACCCGGTTGGCGGACGCCCTGCGACGCGGTCTGCAGGCGGAGGGGTTCGCGGTGGACGTGGCGGCGACCGGCCCGGCCGGCCTGGACGCGGCCCGGCACGGCGGGTACGACGCGATGATCCTCGACGTGATGCTGCCCGGCCTGTCCGGCTACGAGCTGGTCCGACGGCTGCGCGCCGAGCAGCACTGGCTGCCGGTGCTGATGCTCTCCGCCAAGGACGGCGAGTACGACCAGGCCGACGGCCTCGACTGTGGCGCGGACGACTACCTGACCAAGCCCTTCTCGTACGTGGTGCTGCTGGCCCGCCTGCGGGCGTTGCTGCGCCGGGGCGCGCCGGAACGCCCGACCGTGCTCACGGTCGGCGACCTGCGGCTGGACCCGGCCAGGCGGCGGGTCACCCGGGCCGACGCCGAGGTGACGCTCACCGCCCGGGAGTACGCGTTGCTGGACTACCTGATGCGCCGTCCCGGCCAGGTCGTCTCCAAGATCGAGCTGTTGGACCACGTCTGGGACGCCAGCGTCCAGACCGCGCCGAACGCCGTCGAGGTGTACGTCGGCTACCTGCGCCGCAAGCTCGGCCGGGACCGGCTGGAGACCGTGCGGGGCGCCGGCTACCGGCTGGCGACGTGACCGGGGTCGGCCGGCGGTGGCGGGGCCGGCTGCCGGCGCTGGGGCTGCGGGGGCGGCTCATGGCGATCGGGGTGTTCGGCCTCACCGTCGGGTTGGCGCTCGGCGGGGTGGTGCTGCTCGGCGCGCTCGGGTTCGTGCTGCAACGCACCGTGGACACCGAGGCGTTCCGGACCGCCGACGCGGTCGCCCTGCTCGCCGCCGAGGACGCGCTCCCGGACCCGCTTCCGGTGGCCGGTGGGCAGGTCCGGGTGCAGGTCGTCGACGCGCAGGGGCGGATCCGGGCCGCCTCCATCGACGCGGACCGGCTGGTGCCGATGGTCCGGCCGCAGCGGCTGGACCCGGGCCGGCGGCAACGGCTTGAGGTGCCGGCGGAGCGGGTCGGGCTCGCGGGTCCGGTGCGGGTGGTCACCGTGCCCGCCGGCACGGCCGCCGATCCGTTGACCGTCCTGGTCGCCCGCTCGATGGCCGACGTACGGCACAGCACGCACGTCGTCCGGATCATCCTGCTGGTGGCGTTCCCGCTGCTGGTGGCGGTGCTGGCGGCGGTGGCGTGGCGGGTGGTGGGCGCGACGCTGCGGCCGGTCGAGGCGCTGCGTCGGGGTGCCGAGGAGATCACCGGACGCGCCGGGACGGGTCGGCTGCCGGTGCCCGCCTCGGCCGACGAGATCCATCGGCTGGCGGTCACCCTCAACGGCATGCTGGACCGGTTGGAGTCGGCGCGCGTCCGGCAGCGGGTGTTCGTCTCCGACGCGGCGCACGAGCTGCGCAGCCCGCTGACGAACATCCGGACCGAGCTGGAGGTGGCCCAGCGGCTCGCCGACCGGACCGACTGGACGGCGGTGACCGGCAACCTGCTCACCGACACCGAACGGCTCAGCCGGCTGGTCGACGACCTGCTGCTGCTGGCCCGCCTGGACGAGGCGCCGCAGGCGCGCGGGGGTGGCCCGGTGGAGCTGGGTGGCCTGCTGACCGAGGTCGCCGCGCGCTACCCGTCGCCGCCCGTGTCCGTGGCACCGTCGACCGGGTCGCTGTGGACGGTCGGGAACGCCGACGAGCTGCGCCGGGTGCTGGCGAACCTGGTCGACAACGCGGTCCGACACGCCCGCGGCAGCGTGCTGCTCGCCGCCGAGGCGGACGTCGAGACCGGGGCCGGGGGAGCGACGTACCACCTGGTGACGGTGACCGACGACGGCCCCGGCGTCCCGGTGGCCGACCGGGAGCGGGTCTTCGGCCGGTTCACGCGGCTCGACGACGGCCGGGCCCGCGACGACGGCGGCGCCGGCCTCGGCCTGGCCATCGTGCGGGAGCTGGTACGACGCGCCGGCGGCAGCATCGCCCTGACCGACGCCGACGGCCAGCCGGCGGGCCTGCGGGTGCGCCTCCTGCTGCCCGCGCTGCCGGCCACGGACGGCAACGGCCACAGGTGACGGGCGCCGGGGTCAGCGCCTGCGGGTGCAGACCTGCTCGGAGCTGGCCACGGTGTCGGTGGACCAGACGACAGCCACGGTGAAGCAGTAGTCGTTCGTGCGGTTGAGCGCGTAGATGACGTAGCTGGTGGTGCCGGCGGGCAGCGTCGCGAAGACGTTGCGCTCCTGGCCGGTGCGGCCGCCGGCGATGACCACCGGCCCCTCGCCGCCGGCTGGGTAGGTCCAGCGCAGCGTGATGCTGTCCCGGGTGTCGCGCAGGGTCACCGCGCCGGGCGGGCTGCCGGGCGCGGCGGCGCTCGGTGCGGCGTCAGCCGAGGTCGGTGCGGCACCCGGGGTCGGCGCGGTCGTCACCGGTGGGCCGGCGGTGGGGGAGGCGCTGGCCGGTGGCGGGGCCGGGTCGTCGTCACCGTCGACCCGCGCCACCCCGGCGATCACCGCGGCGGCCCCGAGCAGCACCACGACCACGCCGGCGACCAGCACCGGCACCAGACGGTTGCGCGGCTGCCCCGGAGCCCGGTGCACGGGCACCGGCAGCAGACGCGACGGCGTGTACGGCTCCAGTGGCGCGTACGGGTCGCCCTCGGGTCGGCGCAGCCGGTACACCCCGGACTGCTCCTGGGTCGCGCCGGCCAGCCCGACGACCGACGGGGGGACCGGGGTCCCGGTGGCGGGCGGGTCGGGTTCGTCGACCGGCTCGGGTGGCCAGGCAGCGCCCCCACCCGGCTCGTCGGCCGGTGCCCGGGGGGTCGGAACGGCCCCGCCGGTCGCCGTCGACCCGGCCTGCTGCGGCGGGTGGTAGCCGGACTCGACCGGCCCGTCGTCGAGCGGGGGGACGCGGGCGGCGGGCACCGTCGGGGCGTCCCCGGTGGTGGACGGCTCGTCGGCGCAGACGTGGTCCGGGTTCGCCGCCGCCCGCGCCAGCGTCGCCACCTGCGCCGCCAACGGGTCGTCGGCCGGCAGGTGCTGCCGGCACAGCTCGCGGGCCAACGCCAGGTTGTCGTGCGCCTCCGCGAACTGCCCGCAGTCACGCTGCATCGCGCCGAGCCGAGCCAGCATCTTGATGCCACTGGGGTGGCCGTCGCCGTACACCTCGCGGTGCAGCTCCCAGGCGTCCTGGAGGCGGTCACGCGCCACCGTGCACTGGCCGCGCGCGTACTCGACGGTGGCCAGGTCGGCGTGCGCGGCGAGCACCCGCAGCGACTCCGGACCGTCCTGTGCGGTCAGCTCGATGATGACTTCCTGGTAGAGCCGGGCGGCTCGGGAGTGGCTGCCGACCCGGTGCAGCACCGCCGCCAGGGTCGCGGCGGCGGCCACCGTACGCGGGTCGGAGCGGCCGTGCAGCCGGGTGGTGGCCGCGTACGCGAAGGCGGCCCAACCACGTGCGGAGTGCGGTTCGCCGAGGGCGACCAGGACGCGCGCCTGGAGGCTGGCGGCCTCGGCCAGCTCGGGGGTCGCGTTGGCCGGGCGGGGGTCGGCGTCGGTGAGCGCGTCGGAGAGCAGCCGCTGCGCGCCCGCCAGATCCCCGGAGGACACGAGGTGGTGCGCCTGATCAGTGAGGTCGCCGAAGCCGGAGGGCACGCCCCATCGTGCTCAACCGGCGACGGTAAGTACAAGACCCACGGCGGTGTCGATCGGTCAGGATCTGGTCAGGTGCTCGGCCAACGTTTCGCTGATCCGGCGTAGTTGGTCGACCTGGGCCGGGCTCAACGCGTCGAACAGGTGCCGGCGTACCCCCTCGACGTGGCCGGGGGCCGCGGCCGCGAGGGTGGCGAATCCGTCGTCGGTGAGGACCGCGATCTGTCCACGCCGGTCGGTGGGGCACTCCTCGCGGCGCACCCAGCCGGCGGCCTCCAGTCGGGCCACCGCGTGCGAGAGTCGGCTGCGCGACGAGCCGGCCGCCTCGGCCAGGTCGCTCATCCGTAGTTGCCGGCCGGGGGCCTCGGAGAGTCGGACCAGGATCTCGTAGTAGGCGTGCGGCATGCCGGCGTCGCGTTGCAGTTCACGGTCGAGCGTGTCCATCAGCGCCCGCGAGGCGGTGAGGTACGCGCGCCAGGTGCGCTGCTCGTCGGGGTTCAACCAGCGGGTCATGACGACCATCATACCCCCGATGGTTGAACGCTCAACTAAACGGCGCTACTCTGGGGTCATGGGTATCCACCGGCTCAACCACGCGGTCCTGTACGTCAGCGATCTCGCCCGCAGCGTCGCCTTCTACCGGGACGTGCTGGGCTTCCGTCCGGTGGCGATGACCCCGGACGGCTTCCGGGGCGCCACCTTCCTCCAGGCCCCCGACTCGACGAACGACCACGACCTCGGCCTGTTCGAGATCGGCGCCGGCGCCGGGCGGTCGGCCGCCGGCCGGTCCACCGTCGGCCTCTACCACCTGGCCTGGGAGGTCGACACCCTCGACGAGCTGGCCGCCACCGCCGAGCGGCTCGCCGCCGCCGGCGCGCTGGTCGGCACCTCCGACCACGGCACCACCAAGAGCCTCTACGGCAGGGACCCGGATGGCCTGGAGTTCGAGATCGTCTGGCTGATCCCCGCCGACCTGCTCGACGACAGCGCGCTCGCCGCCCGCAAGCAGATCGGTCGGCTCGACCTGGACGCCGAGCGGCGGCGTTACGGCGGGCAGACCCGGGGCGGGGTGGGGATCTCCGTCCCGGCCTGACCGGTCGTACGGTAGAACGGACCGATGCCGACCGACCGGACCACCGATTTCCTCCGCGAGCTGCTGGTCCGCCAGTTGACGACCTGGCTGCCCACGGCCCTGCACCGCTCCCGGCGGGCCTCGGTCGCGCTGGCCGGCGTCGACGAGGGCGCCGCCCAGGCCGCGCTGCGGGTGGTCGCCGACCACGCCGCCCAGGTACGCGGCCGGCAGGTGACCGTGCTGGTGCTTGCCGACGGCGCCGCCGACCTGCCGGCCCGACTCGGACCGATCGAGGCGGAGCTGCCCGCCGAGGTGACCGTGCACGTGCTGCCGGGCGCCCCGGACCGGCTGCCGGTCGCGGTGAAGGCGGCCGGCGCGGCCGGCTCGCCGCTGTTCAGTTTCCTGGCCGTGCCCGGCGCGGTGAGCGCCGACGTGCTCACCGCCACCGCGAACGGGCGTACCGGTGAGGTGCTGCTGCACGCGGGCGCCACTGCCCGCGACGCGCTCGCCGCGATCGGCTTCCCGCTGGTCGCCGAGGTGGCGCCGGTGCTGCCGGACGGCGGGACGGCGGGCGTCGTCGCGTTCGGCAGTCGCTCGGACCGGAGTCTGGAGGCGGTCCGCGAGGCGCTCTGGGCGGTGGGCGCGGAGCTCGGCGTCCGCTACCGCGACGACGCGGGCGTCACCGTCGACGTGACCGGCGATCCCGATCTCCAACCTCTGGGCCGCGAACTGCTGGCCGAGCTGCGCCGGGGTGGACCGCTGCCGGTCACCGACCTGCGTCGGCACACCCTCACCGCGACCGTCTACCGTGCCGCTGACGCCAACCGTGCGCTCGCCGACCTGCTGCACTCCGGCGCGGTGGTCCGGGACCCGGAACACGGCAGGCTCGGCGGTGACGTGCTGATCATCCCCGCTCGCGTCGGGCCGTCAACTGCTTGACGGCTATCGACGCCCCGGTGGCGACCACCAGCCGGACCAGCGCCGGCCTCGGCGTCGCCGCGTGGTGCACCGGCGGCGAGTTGCCCGCGTGGAAGGTGGCCGGACAGCCGAGCGGGGTGCCGGTGAATCACCGGCACCCCGCTCGACCCCCGGGATGGCTACGACCGGGACTTGTCCTGCTTCCAGGACAGCGGACCCGGCAGGTCGACCCGGTGCGCCCGCGCCTTGGAGTTCCAGGACCAGCGCCCGATCTTGATGCTCCACGAGGAGAAGCCGTTCTCGGTGAAGTTCAGGATGATCGGACCGTACTTCTTGCGCTTGCGAAACATGAGGCCCATCGGAGGACTCCCCTCGTCACCGTTCCCTGCCGTGTCGAGATCGAACATTCCCGAACCGGCGATTTCTGAAACCCCCTCGCCGTCCCGCGTGGACGGTGACACGACGCGGAGCTGGAATCTCTAGTAACCAGATAGGTGTTGCGCGAGGGTAAACCCTGCTGGGGGCGCTTCGTAACATCGGCGGCGATACAAGTCTCACCTTCTGGGCGACCGTTGACCTGTCGATCCCACTGCCGGCAGCATGAGGTCATGTCGCAGCGGGACGAGCTCCTTCTCACCGCTCGCGTGCACGTCGACCTGGTCCGGCACGCGAGCGCGCTCTGTTGAGCTGACCGGTTCACCCGGCTCGGCTCCCATCGCCGCACTCACACCGCTCGCCCGCTCATCGCGGAGCGGCGTGCCTCCACGCCCCGCATCCGGGCGTCCCCTCGCTCCCACCGTGGACAGATCAGGAGACTCCTCATGTCCCCACCCCGTCGTACCCTCCTGCGTACCCTCGCCGCCGCCACCGCGCTGACCCTGCTCACCGGCGCGGCCGGCTGCGGCGGCGACGCCCAGGCCGGTGCCGGGCAGGCCACCGAGCTGCGCTACCAGGGCTCCGTCGGCCAGGTCACCCTCCCCGAACTCGCCGCCGACCTCGGCTACCTCGGCGACGTCCGGCTGAAGTGGATCGGCAACGTGACAGGTGGCCCGCAGGACATCCAGGCCACCGCCACCGGGCAGAGCGACTTCGGTGGCGCGTTCAACGGCGCGATCGTCAAGCTCGCCGCGGCCAACGCGCCGATCACCGCCGTGGTCAGCTACTACGGCTCCGACGCGCAGACCTTCCAGGGCTACTACGTGCTCGACGACAGCCCGATCCGGACCGCCCGCGACCTGATCGGCCGCAAGGTCGGCATGAACACCCTCGGCGCGCACGCCGAGGCCGTGCTCAAGACCTGGCTCGCCCGCGGCGGCCTCAGCCCCGCCGAGATCAAGCAGGTCGAGCTTGTCGCCCTGCCGCCGGTGAACGCCGAACAGTCGCTGCGGCAGAGGCAGATCGACGTCGCGGTGCTCGGCGGAGTGATCCGCGACAAGGCCGTCGACAGTGGCGGCATCCGCACCATCGTCACCGACTACGACCTGCTCGGCGCGTTCAGCGCCGGCACGTACGTCTTCCGCGACGACTTCATCAAACGCAACCCGGAGACCGTGAAGGCGTTCGTCACCGGCGTCGGCAAGGCCATCGAGTGGGCCCGTACCCAACCCCGGGAGACCGTGGTCGCCCGGATGCGGGACATCATCGCCAAGCGTGGCCGCAACGAGGACCCGTCGCTCGTCGCGTACTGGAAGAGCAGTGGCGTCGCCGGACGCGGCGGCGTGATCACCGAGCAGGAGTTCGGCACCTGGATCGACTGGCTCGCCGCCGAGGGCGAACTCAGGGGCGACCGCCCGAAGCCGGCCGACATCTTCACCAACCGGTTCAACCCGTTCGTGGACGGGGGTGGCGCGTGAGCACCCACAAGATCCTGTTCGACCGGGTGAGCAAGACCTTCGGAGTCCGCGCCACCCGCCGTGGCGTTGCCGGCGCGGTCACCGCGCTGGACCAGGTGACCCTCGGTGTACGCCCCGGCGAGTTCCTGGTCGTCGTCGGCCCCAGCGGCTGCGGCAAGTCCACCCTGCTCGACCTGCTCGGCGGGCTCACCAAACCGACAGGTGGGCAGGTGCTCGTCGACGGCCGGCCGGTCACCGGGCCCGGCCTGGACCGGGGCATCGTCTTTCAGCAGTACGCGCTGCTGCCCTGGCGCACCGCCGCCGGCAACGTCGCGTTCGGGCTGGAGGCCAAGGGCGTACCCCGGGCCGAACGCGCCGACCTGATCGCCCACCACCTGGACCTGGTGGGCCTGCGCGGCTTCGCCGACCGCTACCCGCACGAGCTGTCCGGCGGGATGAAACAGCGGGTCGCCATCGCCCGCAGTCTCGCGTACGACCCGGACGTGCTGCTGATGGACGAGCCGTTCGCCGCCCTGGACGCGCAGACCCGCGACTCGTTGCAGGACGAGTTGGTGCGCATCTGGGCGCGTACCGGCAAGACCATCGTGTTCATCACCCACGGCATCGACGAGGCCGTGTACCTGGGTCAGCGGGTGGCGGTGCTGACGTCCCGACCCGGGCGGCTCAAGCAGGTCATCGACGTCGACCTGGGCGACCGGGACGCGGCCGAGGACGTGCGCTCCACCGACGCGTTCCGGCACCACCGCCACGAGATCTGGACCCTGCTGCGCGACGAGGTACGCGCGGCCCAGGCCGCCGAGGGCACCACCGGCAGCCGCACCGCCCACACCGAGGAGGCCCGCGTTGGTTGACATCGCCGAACGTCCCACCCGGCTGGCGGCCCCGACCGCCGTGCCCGACGCGACAAGCGACGCCACCGGCCCCGGCCTGGCCGCCCGGCTGCTCGGTGTCGGTGGGAAGGTCCTGCACCGTACGGCCGCGATCGTCGCGCTGGCCGCGATCTGGGAGGGCGCTCCCCGGCTCGGTCTGGTCGACCGGGTCTTCCTGCCCCCGCTGTCCGAGGTGCTGGTGGCCTGGTGGGAGCTGCTGCGCAGCGGGCAGCTCGCCGAGCACGTCGGCGCGAGCCTGACCCGGTCCCTGGCCGGGCTCGGCCTGGCGGTGCTCACCGCGATACCGCTCGGGCTGCTGATCGGCTGGTACCGGCCGCTCGCCGAACTGCTCAGCCCACTGCTGGAGGTGTTCCGCAACACCGCGGCGCTGGCCCTGCTGCCGGTGTTCGTGCTCATCCTCGGCCTGGGGGAGACCTCCAAGATCGCCCTGGTGCTGTACGCGTGCTCCTGGCCGATCCTGCTGAACACCATCGCCGGCGTGAAGGGCGTCGACCCGCTGCTGATCCGTTCGGCCCGCTCGATGGGCCTGGACCATCTGCGGCTGTTCCAGAAGGTGATCCTGCCGGCCGCGGTGCCGACCATCTTCACCGGCGTACGGCTGGCCGGGGCGTACTCGATCCTGGTGCTCGTCGCGGCCGAGATGGTCGGCGCGAAGGCCGGGCTCGGCTACCTCGTCAACTACGCGCAGTACAACTTCGCGATCCCCGACATGTACTCGGGAATCATCACGATCTCCGCCATCGGCCTGGTCGTCAACCAGCTCCTCGTCGCCCTCGAACGTCGCTTCTCCACCTGGCGCGTCGACGTCTCCGCCGGATAGGACACTCTCATGCCTCGAACCCTGCACCTCAACGCGTTCCTGATGGGCGTCGGCCACCACGAGGCCGCCTGGCGGCACCCCCGCACCGACCCGCGCCGGGTCACCGACGTGCGGCACTTCCAGGAGCTGGCCCGCATCGCCGAGCGCGGCACCCTCGACTCGCTGTTCCTCGCCGACGGGCTGTCGGTCGGGCCGAACCCCCGGCACAACATCCAGGCCGTCTTCGAACCGTTGACCCTGCTCGCCTCGCTGGCCGCGGTGACCGAGAACATCGGTCTCATCGCGACGGTCTCCACCACCTACAACGAGCCGTTCCACGTCGCCCGCAAGTTCGCCTCGCTGGACCACCTCAGCGGCGGACGCGCCGGCTGGAACATCGTCACCTCCGCGCAGGAGCGCGAGGCGGTCAACTTCAGCCGGGACAGCCACCCCGCGCACGCCGACCGGCACCGGCGGGCCGCCGAGTTCGTCGACGTGGCGATCAAGCTCTGGGACAGCTGGGAGGACGACGCCCTGGTCTTCGACACCTCCGCCGGGGTGTTCGCCGACACCGACCGGGTGCACGAGGTGGCCCACCGGGGGCCGGAGTTCCAGATCCGGGGCCCGCTGAACGTCCCCCGCGGCCCGCAGGGCCGGCCGCTGCTGGTGCAGGCCGGCTCGTCGCCGGACGGGATCGCCTTCGCCGCCCGGTACGCCGAGGCGGTCTTCACCGCCCAGCAGACCCTCGCCGACGGGCAGGGCTTCTACGCCGAGCTGCGCCGGCAGGTCACCGCCGCCGGGCGCAACCCCGACCTGGTGAAGGTGCTGCCCGGCATCGCCCCGGTGATCGGCGGCACCGAGGCCGAGGCGCGGGCGCTCGCCGCCGAGCTGGAGGCGCTGATCGTCCCCGACCACGCCCTCGCCCAGCTCTCCGGGATGCTCGGCGTCGACCTCACCGGCCTGCCACTGGACGGGCCGCTGCCCGAGCTGCCAGACTCCGGCACCGTGCAGGCGCACCAGAGTCGCTACCAGCTCGTCACCGAGCTGGCCCGCCGGGAACAGCTCACCGTCCGGCAGCTCATCGGCCGGCTCGGCGGCGGTCGGGGCCACCGGGTCGTCGCCGGCACCCCGGAGCAGATCGCCGACCAGATCGAGCTGTGGTTCACCCACGGCGCCGCCGACGGGTTCAACATCATGCCGCCGCACCTGCCCGGCGGCCTGGCCGACTTCGTCGACCACGTGGTGCCCGTGCTGCGCGCCCGAGGGCTGTTCCGGAGCGAGTACACCGGGCGGACGCTGCGCGAGCACTACGGGCTGCCCCGACCGGCGAGCGCGTACGCCGCGCCGACCCTGGTGCCGGCATGACCACCGTGGAGCGGCCGACGGCGGACGCCACCGCCGGACTGCGGCCCGTCGACCGGGACCTGTTCCGCGCGCTGCTGCGCCGGCAGGCCACGAGCGTCACAGTGGTCACCGCCGTGGCGAGGGCCACCGACCCGGCCCACCCCGGCGGGATCGGAGCGCCGCTGCGGGCCGGGTTCACCGCGACCTCGTTCACCTCGGTGTCGCTGGACCCGCCGCTGGTCTCGTTCTGCCTCGGGGTCGCGTCGTCGAGCTGGCCGGTGCTGGCCCGCGCCGAGCACGTCGCCGTGCACCTGCTGGCCCAGGGGCAGCGGGACGCGGCCACCATCTTCGCCACCAGCGGCATCGACCGCTTCGCCGCGTACCCGGACTGGACCCCGGGACCGTTCGGGGTGCCGCTGCTCGGCGGGGTGCTGGCCCGACTCCTCTGCCGTGTCGTGCACCGGGTCCCGGCCGGCGACCACACGCTGGTGATCGCCGAACCGCTGGCCCTCGGCGACGGCGGTGACGGTGCCCCGCTGGTGCACCACCGGGGCGGCTACACCACGGCGGCGCCAGCGTGAGCGCACCGACCACGTCCGAGCTGCTCGCGCTGGACCGGGCCGCCCAGGACCTGCTGTTCCGAGAGGCCCGTACGGCCGGGCCGTTCACCGACGAGCCGGTCACCGACGCGCAGGTCGCGGCGATCCACGACCTGATCCGGTACGGGCCGACCGCGTACAACGGCCAGCCGCTGCGGGTGCTGCTGCTGCGCTCGCCGGAGTCCCGGGCCCGGCTGCTGCCGTACCTGTCGAGCGGCAACCGGGCCAAGACGGCCAGCGCCCCGCTGACCGCGATCCTCGCCGCCGACGTGGACTTCCACGAGCGGCTGCCCGAGCTGTATCCGCACCGTCCGCAGGCCCGGGAATGGCTGGCGGACCGGGCGGCGCGGGTCGAGCAGGCCCGCTTCAACGCGACCCTGCAGATCGGCTACCTGATCGTCGGCGTCCGGGCCGCCGGTCTCGCCGCCGGCCCGATGGCCGGGTTCGACGCCGCGGGCGTGCAGCGGGAGTTCCTTCCCGACGGTCGCCACGAGGTGCTGCTCCTGCTCAACCTCGGGCATCCGGCCCCGCACACCGGGCCGGCACGCCTGCCCCGGCTGGACACCGGAGAGGTGGTCCGCACCCTCGACGGTTGAGCGGGGGAACGGGACCGTCCCCGGTGCCGGCGTGACGCCGGCACCGGGGACGCGAGGTCGCGGGGTCAGGCGCCCTTGACCCAGTCGACAGTGAAGCGGGCGAAGAAGATCCCGCCGGTGTTGCCGACCTCGTACAGGTTGCCGACCGTCCCGTCGTTCAGCACGGCCATCGTGGAGTAGCCCGCGCCGCCCGGCTTGACCAGCGCCCGGGCCGGCCAACTCGCACCGTCGTCGGTGGACAGCCGTACGGTGAGGTCGTTGCGCGCGGTCGGGGCCGCGTTGTTGCTGAACAGGGCGGTGCGGGTGCGTACCGGCGCGCCGTTCGCGCCCACCTCGGACGGGCGCAGGTAGGAGATCTCGTCGGCGTTGCAGAGCGGGTCGGTCAGCAGCGCGCTGGCGGTGGCCGGGCCGAACGTCACAGCCCCGTCGGTGGACGTCGAGTAGAACCGGCTACGGGTGCTGTTGTGCCGCATGTTCTGCACGATGGCCCCGGTGCCGCGCTCGACGGCCTTGCTCTCGTTGATGTTCCCGCCGGCGGGTCCACCGCGTCGCCACGTCACGCCGTTGTCGTCGCTGTAGACGTTGGCGGTCTGGGTGAGACCCGCCGCGTCCCGGTAGACGAACGGCTGGATCAGGCGGCCCGTGCTCGTCTGGATGCCGTGCCCGGAGGAGAAGAACGCCTGCTGCCAGCTCGCGACCTTGATCGTCGGGTTCAGCTCGACCGGGGCGCTCCAGGTGGCGCCGTTGTCCCGGCTGGTGATGTATTGCAGGTGCAGGCTGTTCGGGTCGTTCGCCGTGTTGAGGCCGGACGAGCCGGACCAGAAGCTGATGCCCGGCCTGGGGGAGTACGTGTAGAAGCAGTAGACGGTGCCGGTCCGGCGGTCCACCAGCAGGCTGGGGTCGCCCGCTCCCTCGCTGATGGTGGCGGGCGCGTGGATGATGCGCGGCTGGTCGAAGGTACGCCCGCCGTCGGTGCTGCGGGTCATCGCGATCTGGATGTTGTTGGTGCCGCCACCGAGGTCGTACGAGCCGTTGATCCGGGCGTCCGCGACGGCGATGACCGTGCCGTTGTTGGTGACGGCCATGCCGGGGATGCGCACCGAGGCGGCCGTTCCGTCGTACCGGCCGTTGGCGCCGTTGAGGTTGCGGATGACGCTCTGGGTGGTCAGCACCGCAGTGGTGTTCATCTGCGGGGTGCCGGCGGCCAGGCCGCACGCGGTGGTGCCACGCACCGTGGTGTCGAAGCCGGGGGCGGTGACCCGCAGGGTGTACGCGGTGCCGGCGCCGACGGTCCAGTAGTGCAGGTAGTTGCCGCTGGCGGCGATGGTGCGGATCCACGGGGATCCGGTGCGCCCGGCCCAAGTGACTGTGAAGTCCCGGGCGGTGGTGGTGCGGTTCTCCAGCGCGAGCTGGAGCCGCCCGGCCGTGCAGTCGTAGCTGGCGACCGCGGACATGCCGGTGCCGCAGTGGAAGATGCCGGCGGACGTGTCGTCGAGCCCGGTCGGGGTGGTCGTGCGCAGCGTGTACGCGGTGCCCGCCGGGAGGGTCCAGTACAGGTCGTTGCTGCTGCTGCCGGCTGCGACGGTCCGGGTCCAGGGCGAGTTGGTGCGGCCCGGCCAGGTGACGGTGAAGGTCTGCGCGGTGGTGCTGCCGTTGGTGAGCCGCAGGTTGAGTCGGCCGGTCGTGCAGTCGGCGCTTGCGGTGGCGCTCACGCCGGCGGGGGCGGCCTGCGCGGGCGCGGCGGGCAGGATCGCGGCCACGCCGAGGACGGCGGCCAGGACCGCTGTCACTCGGCGCGGTAGTGCTCGGACAGGAGACACGGGATTCCTTCCGGGGGACGGGGGTACGAACGGGGGATGCAAGGCATAAGACGTCGGATATCTGATGTCGGGACGCTAACCGGACGTCCCGCCGGTCGTCAATAGATCGACGCGTGGCGGTGCACGGCGACCTGACCCTCCAGGGTGGACGGCCGGGTCGAAGCGGCTCTTTGATCGAAGATGCCGGATAGGGCGCACATATTTACATCATGTTGCGTCGTCTGGCAGGCTCGACGACATCGACCACCTTCGTCATTCCGGCGATCGGGCCCGTCCCCCGGCCCGCGACCGCCGTCGGCGACACCTGTCCGAAGGAGACTCCATGGAACGGCGCCAACTCCTCACCCTCGGCGTGCTCAGTCCGTTCGCGGCGATGCTGGCGTCGGGCGGCCCGGCCAGCGCCGCCGCGGCGCAGACCTTCGGGTTCTCCGCCGACGGCAGCAACTTCCTGCTCGACGGCCAGCCGTTCCAGATCCGCAGCGGCGAGATGCACCCGGCCCGCATCCCGGTGCAGTACTGGCGGCACCGGATCCAGATGGCCAAGGCGATGGGCATGAACACGATCGCCATCTACGTGATGTGGAACCACGTCGAGGAACGGCAGGGCGTCTTCGACTTCACCACCGATCGGCGGGACATCGCCGGCTTCATCCGCCTCTGCCAGGCCGAGGGCATGTACGTGCTGCTGCGTCCCGGCCCGTACGTCTGCGGCGAGTGGGACCTGGGTGGTCTACCGCCGTACCTGCTGCGTAACCCGAGCATCAGGCTGCGGGTCCGCACCGCCGCCGACCCCAACTACATGGCCGCCGTCACGCGCTACATCAACGCGCTCGCCGCGGTGGTCAAGCCGCTCATGGTGGCCAACGGCGGGCCGATCCTGATGGTCCAGATCGAGAACGAGTACGGCTCGTACGGCAGCGACACCGTCTACCTGGAGGAGTTGCGGCAGCTGTGGCTGCGGGCCGGGATCACCGGACCGTTCTACACCGAGGACGGCCTCGGCCAGGTGCAGGGCAACCGGACTGTCGTCACCGGTGGCGCGATCGCGCTCAGCGGTGGTGACGCGGCCGCCATCGCCGCCGCGCGCCAGTCCTTCCCGAGCGTTCCGGCCATGTCCGGCGAGCTCTATCCGGGCTGGTTGACCCACTGGGGCGACGGTGGTTTCGCCGGATCGAACACCGACATCTCCAGCCAGCTGCGGGGCCTGATGGCCGGCCGGCTGTCGTTCAACATCTACATGATCCACGGTGGCACGAACTTCGGGTACTCGGCGGGCGCGAACGCGGCCGACAACGGGTCCGGCTACCAGGCGGACATCACCACCTACGACTACGGTGCGCCGATCACCGAACAGGGCGGCCCGTCGCGGCTGTATCCGACCTACCGCGAGATCATCGGCACGGCGCTCGGGGTGACGCTGCCGGCCGTACCGGCGCCGATCCCCACCATCGTGCGTACCGGCGGCCAGGCGGTGCTGCCGGCGCCGTACGCCTCGCTGTGGGACAACCTGCCGGCCGCGTTGTCGACCCAGACGAACCCGCAACCGATGGAGATGTACGGCCAGAACTCCGGCTTCATGCTGTACCGCCGCGTCCTGCCCGGCTACACCCGGGCGACGCTGGACATCAGGTCGGTGCGCGACTACGCCACGGTGTTCCTCGACGGCGTCTACCAGGGCGGAATGTCCCGGAGCAGCCTCCCGGCGGCCTACACCACGCCGCTCGGCGTGACCGTGCAGGACGCGCCGCTGGCGTTGAAGACCTCGGCCAGTGGCAGTCCCACGCTCGACATCCTGGTGGAGGGCATGGGCCGCAACAACTACGGTCAGGCGCTCGTCGACCGCAAGGGCATCACGGAACGGGTGTCACTTGTCGACGCGGGCACCCTGACCGGCACGCTTACCAACTGGCAGACCCACCTGCTGCCCGTCGACGAGGCGTTCGTGGCCGGCCTCCGTCCGGTGATCACCAACAGCTCGCGGCCCGGCATCTTCTTCAAGGCCACGGTGAACCTCACCCAGACCGGCGACACGTACCTCGACATGTCCCGGTGGACCAAGGGCGTGGTCTGGGTCAACGGCCGCAACCTGGGCCGCTACTGGAAGGTGGGGCCGCAGCAGCGGCTGTACTGCCCGGCGCCGTGGCTGCGGGTCGGCGCCAACGACATCGTCGTCTTCGACCTGCACCAGGTGCAGGCCCAGCCGATCTCCTTCGAGGCCACCCTGAGCGGCCAGTCGGGCGCCGTCCGCCACACGGTGGTCAACCGTGCCAGCGGCAAGGCCCTCGACGTTCCGGACCTGTCCCGGGCCACCGGCGTGCAGCTGATCCAGTGGACCCCCAACGGCGGGGCCAACCAGGCGTGGCTGATGGCCGGCGCGGTGGGCGGCGTCACCACGATGACGAGCGTCAGCTCGGGTCTGCTCGCCGACGTCGAGGCCAGCTCCACGGCGGACGGGGCGCGAGTCATCCAGTGGACCGCGACCGGCGGCGGCAACCAGCAGTGGCGGGTCGTGACGGCGTCCGGCGACTTCGTGAAACTGGTGAACGTGCAGACCGGAAAGGTGCTGGCCGTGGCCGGCGGGGCGACCACCAACGGGGCGGTGATCGTCCAGCAGACCGACACCGGCAGCGCCTCCCAGCACTGGCGGCTCACGCCGGCCTGACGCCGCCGGGCCACCTGACGCCCGCCTCAGCGGTGGTCGGGACGGGTGGGTGGGGGTCGGTGGGCGACCTGTCGCGGCGCGGGGCCGCCGCGGAACGCCTGCCGACCCTCGCCCGTTCCCGCCTCCCGGTCACCGCGTCGTGGTGCGGTACGGGCGTTGCATCGAGGATGCAAAGATGGCCCCATGGGTGGGCGGAGCGACCGGAGTGGGACGTGAACCAGCGCGAGCGGTGGCACCGGCTCCTGGAGATGGTCGCCGTCGAGGGTCAACTCGACATCGAGTCCACCGCCCGCGAGCTGGGCGTGAGCACGGCGACCATCCGTCGTGACTTCGACGAGCTGGCCACCCAGCAGTTGGTGACCCGCACCCGGGGCGGCGTGGTCGTCACGAACGTGTCCTACGACCTGCCGCTGCGCTACAAGGCGGTGCGGCAGGCGTCGGAGAAGCAGCGGATCGCGGCCGCCGCCCTCGCGCTCATCCCACCGGGCAGCACGGTCGGGCTCAACGGGGGCACCACGACGACCGAGGTGGCCCGGGCGCTCGCGCTGCGCACCGACGCGAGCGGGCAGCTGTCGGCGGCCACGGTGGTCACCAACGCGCTGAACATCGCCCACGAGCTCATCGTGCGTCCGCACATCCGGGTGGTGCTCACCGGCGGGACGGCCCGGCCACAGTCGTACGAGCTGGTCGGTCGTATCGCGGAGACGATGCTCGCGTCGGTGGCTCTGGACGTCGTCGTGCTCGGGGTGGACGCGATCGACCACCAGCACGGCGCCAGCGCCCACAACGACGGCGAGGCGGCGGTCAACCACGTCATGGTGACCAGCGCGGCGCGGACGATCGTCGTCGCGGACGCCTCGAAGCTGGGCCGCCGGAGCTTCAACCGGATCTGCCCGTTGGGCGACATCGACACCCTGATCACCGACCGGGCGGCGGACCCGCAGCAGGTGAGCCTCGTCGAACAGGCGGGGGTCACGGTCCTCCAGGTCTGACGGCCCGGCCGGCGGCGCACTCGTTCGAGTACGGGCACCCGGCAAAGATGTAACTCGATGCAAATTCCCGGGTGGGTTCTTGCATCTTGAGTCAAGCGGGTGCAGCATCCATTCCATCGGCCTTCGTGAATGGCGTGATCCGCTCCGGTCACGGCCGCAAGATCGACAGCCGTGCCTCCGGCCAGCGCCGACGCGTCAGCCCGGCGCCCTCGGAGCCCGCATCGTCCCTCACCACACCGGGAGAAAACGATGATCTGGTCATCGCTGCCCGCGCACACCCGCCGTACCGCCGTCCGGGCCGCCGTCGTGGTCCTCATCCTGTTCGCCGCGATGCTGCACGCCGTACCCGCCCGTGCGGCCACACCGGGAAGCGCGACCGGCCTCACCCGGGCCGGGAACACGTACACGATCACCACCAGCACGGCCGCCCGCATCCGGCTCACCCTGGCCCGCGCGGACATCTTCCGCGTCTGGGTCGCACCCAACGGCACCTTCACCGAACCGGCGGCGAACGAGATCACCGTCCGGACCGACTTCGGGGCGGTCGCCAGCACGGCGACCGACGACGGCACCGCCTTCCGCATCGCCACCTCGGCGGTGGTCATCCAGATCACCAAGAGCCCACTGACGATGCAGGTCCAGCGCCCGGACGGGCGGCTGATCTGGCGGGAGGCGCAACCGCTCGACTGGACCGCCGGCCGCACCACGCAACGGCTGGCCCGCGCCACCGACGAGCAGTTCTACGGCACCGGCCTGCGCCTCGGCGAGTGGGCGTTGCGCGACAAGACGGTGCCGATCGCCGTGGACAACCAGTGGCGGGAGAACACCAACGCCAGCCCGGCGCCCTTCTACCTGTCCACCAACGGCTACGGCGTCCTGCGCAACACGTGGGCGCCCGGCTCGTACGGCTTCACCGCGCCGGTGACCACCACCCACAACGAGGAACGCTTCGACGCCTACTACTTCGTGGGCGACTCGCTCAAGGGGGTGCTCGGCGCGTACACCGACGTGACCGGCAAGCCGTTCCTGAGCCCGATGTGGGGCCTGGAACTCGGCAACGCCGACTGCTTCAACGCGTCCAACCCCGCCTACCAGGGCGACCACAACCGGGCCGGGCACCAGCGGACTCCCGACGTGCTGTCGTACGCGCGGGAGGCCCGCACCAAGGACATGCCGTCCGGCTGGATCCTGCCCAACGACGGGTACGGCTGCGGCTACACCGACCTGCCGTCGACGGTCGCCGGTGCCAAGGCGCTCGGCTTCCAGACCGGCCTGTGGACCTCCACCGGGCTGTCGTCAATCGACTACGAGGTCGGCACCGCCGGCACCCGCGGCGTGAAGACCGACGTCGGGTGGATCGGCGGCGGCTACCAGAACGCCTTCCGTGGCGTGCAACAGGCGGTGGACGGCATCGAACGCAACTCCGACGCGCGCCGCTACGTGTGGACCGTCGACGGTTGGGCCGGCACCCAGCGCAACGCAGTCGTCTGGACCGGTGACACGTACGGGCGGTGGGACGACATGCGGTGGACCGTGCCGGCGGTCGCCGGCGCGGGGCTGTCCGGTCTCAACTACGCCACCGGTGACGTCGACGGGATCTTCGGCGGCAGCCCGAACACCTACGTGCGGGACCTCCAGTGGAAGTCGTTCACGCCGGCGTTCATGACGATGTCCGGCTGGGGCGCGACCAACCCGGCACCCGGCTACCAGGACAAGCAGCCCTGGCGCTACGCCGAGCCGTACCTGTCGATCAACCGCCGGTACCTTCAGCTCAAGATGCGGCTGATGCCGTACCACTACACGATGAGCCGGGTGGCCAGCGTGACGGGCGTGCCGGCGACCCGGGCCCTGGTGCTGGAGTACCCGAACGACCCGGTCGCCCGGGGCAACGCCACGTCGGGGGAGTTCATGGCGGGCGACGCGTTCCTGGTGGCGCCGGTGGTCTCCGACACCGAGCTGCGCGACGGCATCTACCTGCCGGCCGGCACCTGGACCGACTACTGGACCGGGCGGGTCTACCAGGGGCCGCTCACGCTGAACGGGTACGCCGCACCGCTCGACCGGCTGCCCCTGTTCGTCAAGGGCGGTTCCATCGTGCCGATGTGGCCGCAGATGAATTACACGGGCGAGAAGCCGGTCTCCACGCTCACCTACGACCTGTATCCGCGCGGCACGTCGAGCTTCACGCTCTACGAGGACGACGGCGTCACCCGCGCCTACCGGAACGGGGCGTACGCCACCCAGCAGGTCCAGATGGTGGCGCCGGCGTCCGGCACCGGAACGGTCACCGTCGACGTGGGCGCCTCCACCGGCACGTACGCAGGCAAGCCGTCGTCGCGCTCCTACGAGTTCACCGCGCACCTGGCTGCCGCCCCGCGTACGGTCACCGTCGCCGGCGGGACGCTGCCGGCGCTCGCCACGCGCGCCGCGTACGACTCGGCGAGCAGCGGTTGGTTCTACGCGGACGGAGTTCTGCGGATCAAGGCCGGGTCGCGGAGCACCGCGTTCCAGACCCGGATCGACGGCGCCGTGCTGCCGGTCCCCGGCACGAGTACGACGCCGCCGCCGATCCCGCGCGACAACTGGCGACTCGTGTACGCCGACAGCGAGGAGACCAGCGCGGAGAACGGCAGGGCCACCAACGCCTTCGACGGCAGTCCGGCCACCTTCTGGCACACCGCCTGGTCGTCGGCGCCCGCGCCGCTGCCGCACGAGATCCAGCTCGACCTGGGCGCCACGTACCAGGTGGACGGGCTGCGGTACCTGCCCCGGCAGGACGGGGGAGTGAACGGCCGGATCGGCCGCTACGAGGTGTACGTCTCCGACAGCCCGAGCAGCTGGGGCACGCCGGTGGCCTCGGGGACGTTCGCCGACACGTCGACGCAGAAGGTGGTGCCGTTCACCGCCGCCCGCACCGGCCGGTACCTACGTCTGCGGGCCCTGAGCGAGGCCGGTGGCCGGGGGCCGTGGACCACGATGGCTGACCTGACGGTCACCGGAACCGCGTCGGGGAGCTGACCTCGCGCGGCTGTGGCCCGTCGGACAGGGTTGGCGCCCTGCCCGACGGGCCATCACCACATCCCCGGGACGGGGTCGGTGCCGGTGCCGACTAGGACAGTGACCACTGCTGGCGGGTCGCGCCGGTCGCGGTGCGCTGGACGACGTCCGCGCCGTTGTCCGTGATCGTTCCGTCGAGATCGAGCACTCGACCACTGTTGCGGTTCGTGATGGTGACGTGGGTGCCGACGCGCGTGATCCGCCACTGCTGGTTGGCCGCACCGGTGTACGTCCACTGGATCACGTCGGCGCCGTCGGCGGTCGAGTTGCCGGCCACGTCGAGAGCACGGCCGCTACGGCGGTTGACGATGCGGTGGTACCCGTTGCCGAGCGGAACGATCGACCACTTCTGGTGCAGGCCACCGTTGTCGGCCCACTGGACGGCGTCGCCGCCGTCACCGGGTGCGGCGACCGCGACCTCCATGACCTTGCCACTGGCCCGGTTGGTCAACGTGTAGCTCGCGTTCGGGTCGAACGAGCCGTTCAGGGCGTCGAGTTCCTTGAGGCTGAACCGGACGGTCATGATGTACGGGTAGCTCGTGTCCGCCGGGTCGAAGTAGCCGTACGACGTCAGCACGAACGTCCCGTCGGGCAGCACGACGTTGCCGGCATAGCCGGTGTCGCCGCTCTTGACCGAGGGCGTGAAGTCCTCCAGCAACCGCACCCGGTACTGCCCCTCCCGGGAGTTGACCAGGTCGTCGTACGAGCCGACCCAGGCCACCCAGTCGCCGGCCACCCACGCCCCGGTGTTGCTCACGCTGTTGCGGATGATGTCGCGGAAGGTGATGACGAGCCGACCGGTGGCCGGGTCGTACGTCGCGGCGTGCCGCTCGCCCATGAGGGCGCCCTGCATCTCGCGCGGCTCGGTCCAGGTGTTCCCCTCGTCGTTGGAGAAGGCGACCATGGCGTTCGTGCGCTTGTTCTGCGCGCGGGCGAGCAGCGCGAGCTGGCGACCGTCCGGCGAGCGAATGATCTCGATCTCGCAGAGGCCGGCGTACTTCTCGATAGCGTTGTGCGCGGCGAGCAGTCGGGTCGGCGTACTCCAGACGGCGTTGCCCGCGGCGTCGAAGGTCAGGTAGGTCTTCCAGTTGTTGAATCCGCCGTCGTGGAAGACGCCCAGGTACCGGAAGTCCCAGGACCCGTCGGCCTTCTTGAGCCGGACCAGGGTGGCGTGGGCGACGAAACCGGCGAAGCCGGCGTCGGCGAAGTGGTGGGTGAACTCCGACCAGGATCGGCCGTTGTCGTCGGAGTACGCGGTCTTGAACCCGCCCGGGCTCGCCGGCAGGCCACTGACCAGCAGCAACCGGGTCACCCCGTTCGGCTTGACCACCTTGTAGAGGGTCGGGGTCTCCTTGCTGGTGGCCCAGCTCGCCGGGGTGGGGAGCCGGCCCGTCCAGGTACGGCCACCGTCGTCGCTGCGCTTCAGGATGATCTGACCGGTGCCGTGGCCCATGGGGTAGACGGCGAACATGGTGCGCCCGTCGTCGAGCAGCACGGTGTCGGGGTGCCCGAGGTACTGCCCGGCCTGGCGGTCGGTGAGCACCTGACGGCGCGTGTCGTCCTTGAGGTCCAGGAACGGGATCGTGTAGTCGATGCGCATGCTGAGGTCGTTGATCTCGCCCGCCGACAGTGGTGTGCCGTACACGCGCACGTAGTCCAGGTCACCGCTGTAGTGCCACTGGGCTCCCTGGGCGTCGACGTTGCGGCCGATCCACATGCCGTTGAGGTCGCGGACGTTCGCGAAGAACCGGGTGGAGGGGTTCGTGGCGCGCACCGTCCCGTCGACGTACAGGCGGGTGCCCTCGGACCCGACGGTCAGGATGGCGGTGTGCCAGACGCCGTCGTTGTAGGGGCCGCCGGTGGACGTCACCTGCGTGGCATACGCCCCGTTCTCCCGGTTCTCGAAGTACACCGAGCCGCCGTTGAGGGAGAACGACAGGTTGCTGGAGTCGTCGGCGGTGTGCGAGGCGCTGAAGAAGCTCTTCGCGACGGCGGTGCTCGTGGACCGGAACCGGACCGCGATCGCCCCCTGGGTCAGGGTCGCCACCCGGGACACGTCGGCCGACCTGTCGAGGAAGGTGCTGCTGCCGTTGAAGGCCTGGTTGACCGGATAGTTCAGCGTCGCCGTGGCCGCCTGCGCGGTCGACACCGGCATCAGCAGGCTCAGCAGGAGCACGAGCGCGACCGTGGCGGCGGTGCCGGCCCGGGCGGCCGGGCCCGAATGTGCCCTCGATCGGCCGTTCATCGGGTGATGGTCCATTGCTGTTCGGTACCTCCGCGGTAGGTCGACTGGACGACGGCGGCGCCGTCGCTGGTCGCGGCGTCGGCGACGGTGAGCGCCTTGCCGGAGTTCCGGTTGATGATCTTGTAACTCGTTCCGACCGGGATGACGCTCCACAGTTGGTTCGCGCCGCCGTGGTACGTCCACTGCACGACGCTCGCCCCGTCGGCGGTGGACGAGCCGGACACGTCCAGCACCCTGCCGCTGCTGCGGTTGACGACGCGGTAGTAGCCGCCGCCGGCGTCGGCGACCGTCCAGCGTTGGTGCGCCGCGCCGTTGCTGGACCACTGGATGGCACCGCCGCCGTCCCCGCTGCCCGCCGGCACCTCGAGGACCTTGGCGCTGTTGCGGTTGACCACGCGGTACTCCGTCGCCGGGTCGAACACCGCGGTCGGGGTCGCCGCCGTGGACACCTCGACCTTGTCCGCCGTGACCGCCGTGCCGGACGAGCCGGCGTTCTTGCTGTTCAGCACCCGCACCTTCAGGACGTGCGGGCCCTGCGCGAGCTGCCCACTGGTGAAGACCATCGCCTGGTCCACCCGGGTGGGCGAGTACAGGTCGACGACCGTCTCCGGGCCGCCGTCGATCGAGACGCCAGCCCGGCCGTGGTTCGCCGCCCGGGCGGCGAAGAGCTTGATCCTGTTGCCGGTGAAGCGCACCTGGTAGGCGCTGTCGAGCGTGCTGCTGTAGTGGTCGTCGCGCTGGAACTGCTGAGCGCCGTTGGCACCGTAGGACCACGTGCCCGAGTAGCTGAACTGGTTGTCGCCGGTGCCCGTGGTGTTGTCGTTGACCTGGACCACGCTCGGCACGCCCGGGGCGTCCCCGATCGCGTCCACGCGGGCGAAGAACGCCTCCACGGTGCCCGACCTCGGGCCGCCCCACAGGCGCTCGGCCAGGACCTCGGCCGGCCGCTTCGCGTACTGGTCGAACCACTCGTCGGTCTGGTGCTCCACGGCGTCCGACCAGCGGGCCATCTGGTAGCCGTTGACCTTGGCGTTCGTGTCCGGTGTCCAGCTCTCGTAGACGTTCTTCGTGTTGACGTAGAGGTTCAGCCCGGGAGTCACGTACAACGTGCTCTCCGGTACGCCGACCACCGTGTGGCCCAGGTTGTAGAAGTAGCTCAACGACCCGGTGTACGGCGTGAGGACGATGTTGGTCGCCGGCTTGATGCTGGTCTGCTGACCGTTCGTCTCCCACCAGTTCCAGAGCTGGGTCGTCTTGCCGTACGAGCGCACCTTGTCGTTCATCAGGTTCATGAACTCGGTGAAGACGTCACCGGGGTAGGGGAAGCCGCGGGCCCGCGCGTAGCTGACCAGTTCGGGGCAGGCGTTCTTGGCGGCGTCGGTCTGGTACTCGTCGCCGCCGATGTGGAAGTACGGGCCGTCGAACAGCGGCACGAACTCCGACAGCAGGTTCATCACGAAGGTCCGGGCGTTGTCCTTGGTGAGGTTGAGCGTCCAGCCGCCGTTCGACCCGCCAGGCCAGGGCGCGATGTCCATCGACGGGCAGGTGAACCGCATCGTCGGGTCGTACGTCGTCATCGCCGTGGCGTGCCCCGGCAGGTCGATCTCGGGAACGATGGTGATGTGGTACCGCTTGGCGACATCCTGCAACCTGCGCAGGTCCGCCTTGCTGTAGGACTGCGCCGAGGCCAGAGAGGGGTACCGGTCGCTGCGCAGCCGGAAGCCGTTCCACTCGGTGAGGTGCAGGCGCAGCGTGTTCAGGCGTAGCCACGCCATCCGGCGGAGCAGGTTCTCCAGGTAGTCCATCTCGTAGAAGTGCCGGCCGACGTCGAGCATCACCCCCCGGTCCCGGTACTGCGGGTAGTCCCGGATGGTCCCCGCCGGCACTGTCGTCCTCGTCGCGCTCTGCTTGATCATTTGCAGCAGGGCCTGGGTGCCGTAGTACACGCCGGCCGCCGCGTTCGCGCGGATCACGACTGTCGGGCCGGCGGTCAGCAGATAGCCCTGATCGCCGATGCCGGCGTCGGTGCTCGCCAGGGTGAGCAGGATGTCGCCGGTTGCGGGTGTCGCCGACGAGACGACCGGTACGTCGGCACCGCTGATCGCGCCGAGGTCGACGCGCAGCGACGTCGCGGCCGATGACAACTGGGCGGCGTGCGCGGGGTCCAGCAGGATCCGGGACGACGGCGCCAGCGTCCAGACGCCGGTCCCTCCGGTCCACTCCCGGACGCTCGGCGCGACCGGGGGCGTCGGGTTGGCCGCCTGCGCCGCCGATGGGACCTGGAGGCCCACGCCGGCAAGCAGGGAGGCGAGTACGAGAGGAAGGAGCCGCTTGCGGGATGAGAACACAGTCACGTACCCCGATCGTTCAGAGCGGTGGAGATCCTGGGTGGTCCTTCGGACGGCTGGCGATTGTCCTACGTCAGATGTCGGACGAACTTACGAGCCATATCGACGCCCGTCAAGAGACACCCGTGCAAGGTGGTGCAATCTTCGGCGGAGCCGGAAACGCGCCGCACCGGCCTGTCTGAGCGCTCACACCGACCTTGACGCCGCCGGTGCCAGCTCCTAGGGTCTGCAACATCCTGAGTGATTCTGGCGTCTGGATGTCACGAAAGATCAGGCGAGCTCGTGTGGCCGGCATCTTCCGGAAGAGGGCGATATGAGACGAGACCTGGACGGCGGTCCGCCGGAGTCCGGGGTGCCCGGCGACCTGATCATCTCGGTGGCGCTCAATCCGGCCCTCGACATCACCTACACCGTGTCTGACCTGGTGCCTGACACGTCCCACCGGGTGACGGACGTGGTCTCCCGCGCAGGCGGCAAGGGCCTGAACGTCGCCCGGGTGCTGCGGCAGTTGGGCGCCGAGACGATGGTCCTCGGCCTGGCCGGCGGCGCCGCCGGGGAGCAGATCGAGGCCGAGCTGGCCACGGCCGGCGTACCGGCGTGGTTCACCCGCCTCGACGCGGAGACCCGCCGGACGGTCACCGTCCTCGGGCGGGGCACGGCGACAGTCCTCAACGAACCGGGCCCGCGCGTCACCGGCGCCCAGTGGGAGTCGTTCCGGGACGTGTTCGCCGAGCGGGTCCGGGCGGCACGGGTGGTGGTGCTGTCCGGCAGCCGGCCACCGGGTGTCCCCGAGACCGCGTACCGCGATCTCGTCACCATCGCCCGGACCGCCGGGGCCGGGACCATCGTGGACACCGACGGCGCCGCGCTCCGCCACGCGCTGGCCGCCGCGCCGACACTCGTGAAACCAAACGTCCACGAGGCGGCGGAGCTGCTCGGCCGCCCGGTGCGCACCCGCGACGACGCCGTGCAGGTGGCGCACCGGCTCGTCCGGCTCGGCGCCGACGCCAGCGTCGTGTCCCGAGGCGCGGACGGATTCGTGGCGGTCAACGGCGGAAGGGCCTACCACGCCCGCGCGCCCGAACGGGTGGTCGGCAACCCGACCGGCGCCGGCGACGCCCTCGCGGCCGTGCTCGCGTACGGGCTCCTCACCCGTGCGCCCTGGCGGGACGTCCTCGCCCGAGGCGCGGCCGTCTCGGCGGCCGCCGTCGCCTGCCCGTGGGCGGGCGAGTACGACGACGCGGTCGCTTCCCGGCTGCTGCCCGGAACCGCCGTCGACGACCTGGAAGAGCACCGCACCGACAGAGAGCAGGAACCGTGTCGCACGTCGCCTCCGAGATAACCTCCCAGCCCGAGACGTGGCGTCGCGCCGTGGATCTGGCCGCCCGGCCGGGCGTGGCACGGGCCCTGCCGCAGCCGGGCGAACGGGTCGCCGTCGTGGGCTGCGGCACGTCGTACTTCATGGCGCAGAGCTTCGCGGCGCTGCGGGAGTCGGCGGGCCAGGGGGAGACCGACGCCTTCGCCGCGTCGGAGTTCCCCACCGGGCGACGGTACGACCGCGTCGTCGCCATCACCCGTTCCGGCACCACCACCGAGGTGATCCGACTCCTCGAGCAGTTGCCGCCCGGCAGTCGCTCGACGGTGCTCACGACCGACGCCGACCGGCCGGTGACCCGGCTCGTGAGCGACTGCGTCGTCCTCGACTTCGCCGACGAGCGGTCCGTGGTGCAGACCCGCTTCGCCACGACCGCGCTCGCCCTCTGGCGTGCCGGCCTGGGTACGGACCTGACCGGGGCGATCGACCAGGCGCGGGCCCAGCTCGGTACGCGGCTCGACCCGGCCGTGGTCGGGCGGGACCAGTTCACCTTCCTCGGCACCGGCTGGACGGTGGGCGTGGCGCACGAGGCGGCCCTCAAGCTGCGGGAGGCGGCACAGATGTGGGCCGAGTCGTACCCGGCGATGGAGTTCCGGCACGGTCCGATCAGCGTGGTGGACCACCGGTCCGTGGTCTGGATCTTCGGGCCGGTGGTGCCGGGGCTCCTCGGCGACCTGGCCGCCACCGGGGCGATCGTGGTGCACGAGGACATCGACGCCATGGCGCACCTGACGACCGCGCAGCGGCTCGCGGTCGAGCTCGCGGTGCGTCGCGGTCTGCACCCGGACCAGCCCCGGCTGCTCACCCGATCCGTCGTCCTCACCGCGCCGGTCGCCTGAGGACCACTGATGACCCTCGTTCCCACCGCCGACCTGGTGGCGGCGGCCCAGGCCGCCGGCACCGGCGTGCTCGCGTTCAACGTGATCACGATCGAGTACGCCCAGGCGATCGCCGCCGCGGCGGAGCGTGCCGGACGTCCCGCGATCCTGCAGATCAGCCAGAACGCCGCGCGCTACCACTCCGGCGTGTCGGCGATCGCCGCCGCGACGGCCGAGGTCGCCTGGCGGTCCAGCGCCACCCTGTCGCTGCACCTGGACCACGTCGACGACATCACCCTGCTGGAGCAGGCGCCCGACGCGGGCTTCAGCTCCGTGATGGTCGACGCGTCCGCGCTGCCGTACGCCGCGAACGTGGCGACCACCCGCAAGGCGACCGAGTGGGCGCACGACCAGCGGCTGTGGGTGGAGGCGGAACTCGGCTACGTCGGCGGTAAACCGGACGCCCCGGCGAGCGCCCACACCGCCGGGGTCCGCACCGACCCGGCCGAGGCCGCCCGCTACGTCGCCGAGACCGGCGTCGACGCGCTCGCCGTCGCGGTGGGCAGCTCCCACGCGATGGCCGACCGGACCGCCTCGCTGGATCTCGACCTGGTGGCCGCGATCCGCGACGCCGTACCGGTACCGCTGGTCCTGCACGGCTCCTCCGGGGTGCCGCTGGAGCAGATCCGTGCCGCCGTCGCCCAGGGCATGGTGAAGATCAATGTGGGTACGGCCCTCAACGTGGCGTTCACCGACGCGGTCCGTGGCGCCCTGCCCCACTCCCGCGACCCGCGCGGCTACCTCGCGGCTGGCCGGGACGCGGTGACCGAGGGTGTCGAGCGCCTGCTCACGCTCCTGCCCGGGGCGCCGTAGACGCCACGCGGGCTGCCCTAGCCGGGGAAGGCCGGCGAGGGCTCGGCCAGGTTGAGCCGCAGGGCGGCCGCGACGGCGCCCAGGGCGCCACCCTCGTCACCGAACTGGGCGGGCACGACGTCCAGGCGGCGGGTGTGCCGGGGCATCGCCAGCTCGGCGATCGCCGCGCGGACCGGCCCGAGCACCACGTCGCCGGCGTGGGCCAGGGTGCCGCCGATGGCCACCTTGCCCGGATCCAACTGCACCACCATGCCCGACAGGACGCGACCGAGCAGCGTCGCGCCGTGCCGCACCACGTCCTGGACGGTCGGCTCGCCGGCACGTGCCCGGGCCACCAGGTCGGCCGGATCCGCGACTGTCACACCACGGCGGGCGCACTGCTCGATGAGCGCCGACGGGCGGATCAGCAGTTCCAGGCAGCCACGACCACCGCACGGACACGGATCCCCGTCGGGATCGACACTGACGTGGCCGATCTCGCCGGCCGCGCCGTTCGCACCGCGGGCGAGTCGGCCGTCGACGATCAGCCCGCCACCGACGCCGTCACTCCACCGGACGTAGATGGCGTCCCGCACGTCACGGGTCGCACCCCAGGTGCCTTCGGCGAGCGCGGCCAGCCGCGAGTTGTTGTCGGTGACGACGGCGACGCCGTACCGGTCCTGGATGCGCGTGCTGACCTGCTTCGCGGCCACCGACGGGCCGCCGCCCGCCGGACCGCCCCGGCCGGCCACCAGGCCGGGCAGGCCGAGGCCGATCGCCTCCAACGCGCGCAGGTCGATGTCGTGCTCCTGCACGAGGTCGTCGATCAGTTTGATCGCGGCGTTGGCGCGCCGTGCCGGCCCTGCCGCCAGCGTGACGGGACGGCTGCCCCGGGCCAGGATGTCGTGCCCCAGGGTGGCGACGATGACGGTGATCGTCACCCGGCCGAGGTCGATGCCGACGATACGGCCGGCGGACGGGTTGAGGCTGACGGTGGTGGACGGCCGTCCCCGGCCCCGCTGGCCGGACAGCGACGGTTCCCGCTCGACGACCACACCGCGGGCGATGAGGTCGCCGATGATGTCGAACAGGGTGGTGCGTGACAGCCCGGTCAGCCGGATGAGGTCGGCCCGACTGAGCGGGCCGGCGCTGCGGAGCTGAGCCAGCAGGGCCTCCGTGTGCGCCAGCCGCACACGTTGCATGGCATCCGGGCGTTCGATCACGGCACCATCATGACCGACGCCTGCCCCCGTGTGTCGTCGCGGCAACGTACGGCGCGGTGGCCGGCGCCGCCACCCGGCGAGGTGGCGGCGCCGGTTGGCGGTCAGGTGGCGCGGACGGTGACGCTCAGCGACGCCTGGACCGGGGCCAGTCCGGCCGAGCGCACGGACAACGTCCCGGTGTACGTCCCCGCCGCGCCGAACGTGCGGCGGGACACGACCGTGAACGCGCTGTTGACCTGCATCGCCGGGATGCTCGCCTCGCGCGTCGCGGTCGGCGTCAACGACTCCACCCGCCCGTCACTCCAGGTGACCGTGGCGGCCAGATCGGTGCTGCGGGACCCGGGCGCGGTGACCGTCCAGGTGGCGCCGGCAGGTGCGCCGACGGCGACGGCGGTGGACCGGCCGATCGCCTGCTGGCGCCACGCCACGTCGGCGGTGGGGAAGAAGTTGACACCCGCGACTGTCAACCGCCCCCCGGCCACGGACAGGCGCGTGGTGAAGTCGGCGTAGCCGCGCTGCGCCTGCGGCGTCCACCCCACCTCGGCGGTGGCGATGAGGCGCGGGAAGCTGTAGTACTGCGCCTGGCCGACGCGGCGGATGAACTCGCCCCACAGGGCCGACTCGACACCGAGCACGCTGGTCTCGGCGATGTTCGGGATGAAGGTGCCCGGGTCCCAGTTGTAGTGCCGGTCCAGCCCGCACGGTCCACCGCACGCCCAGGTGCCGCCGAGCGGCTGGCGGGAATCCTGCTTCTGCGGCACGTACGTGTGGGCGGCGGGGGAGAGGACGACCCGGGCGCCCCGGCCGGTCACCGCGTTGGCCACCGCCGTGCGGTCGCCGTTCCAGAACTGCACGACGGAGTTGTTCCGGGGCAGCGCGGTGCCGGCGTACTCGTTCCAGCCGACAACTGTCTTGCCGAGCGACGCGACTGTCGCGGTGAAGGCGTCGACCATCGTGGTGTAGTTCGCGTGGCTGGTCACGTGCGCCTCGTCGCCGCCGATGTGCAGGTAGGGCCCGGGGGTCATGGCGGCGATCTGGGCCAGCACCTGCGTGACGAACTCGTACGTCGTCGGGCTGGCGGAGTCGAGCGTCGAGTAGCCGACGTTGCCGGTGCCGTTCGCCGGTGCGGTCTGCTGGCCGGGTGCCGGCTTGGGCTGGGCGCCCGCCGTGTTCAGCTGGGGGATGGCGTGCAGCGCCGCGTTGGTGTGCCCCGGCATGTCGATCTCCGGGACGACCGTCATGCCGTTCAGGCCGGCGTAGCGCACGATCTCGGCGTAGTCGGCCCGGGTGTAGAAGCCGGTGACACCCAGTTCGGTGCCCATCAGTTGACCGCTGTCGTTGTAGGTCATGGCGGTGCGTCCGCTGACCGAGGTGAGCCGACCGTAGTCGATGCCCGCCGGGTTGCTCGCCGGGTTGTCGATGGCGATGCGCCAGCCCTGGTCGTCGGTCAGGTGCAGGTGCAGACGGTTGATCTTGTATTGCGCCGCGCTGTCGATGTACGCCTTGATCTCGTTCATCGGGTAGAAGCTGCGGGCGACGTCGAGCATCATCGCGCGGTGGGCGAAGCGCGGGTAGTCGGTGATGGTCACCGCCGGCACCGTCCACGCGGCGCCCACGACGGTGTCGGACTCCACCCACTGGGGGAGGAGTTGGCGCAGCGTCTGCACCCCGTTGAGGGCGCCGTTCGCCGTGTCGGCGCTGATCCGGACCGTGCCGCTCGTGACGACGAGCCGGTACCCCTCGGCGGCGTGCCCGACCGGGCCCTTGCCGGCCCCCACCTCCACGACGATGGGCGCGGGCGCGGTGCTCTGGGTGACCACCGGCAGGGCGTACCCGGTGGCGGGGCGCAGCAGCCCGGCGAGGTAGGTGGCGGGCGCGGTCGCCTGCGACCCGACCGCGACGACGGGCGTGTTCGGGTTCAGGGTGTACGGCGTGCCGCCGTTCTCCGCGAGCGACACCGGTTTGGGCAGCAGGCCCAGTGACGGGGCGGGCGCGGGCGCGGTGCCGTCCCAGATCTCGAACTCGGAGATCGAGTAGCCGTAACCCGCCCACCGTTGGTGGCCCTGCATCCGGACGTAGGACACCGGCTGGGACGAGTTGACGGCGATGACGTCGGTGCGGGGGCAGGTGTCGCGCTGGAGGCGGGTGACTGTGGTCCAGACCGCGCCGTCGGTCGAGGTCTGGAGGCTGAAGTCACGGGCGCACGCGTTGGGCCAGGTCAGTGTCACGTGGTCGACCCGTGCGGCGGACGCCAGCCGTACCTGGACCCAGTTGTCGTCCTGGTACTTCGACGACCAGCGGGTGGTGCGGTCGCCGTCGGTGACGTGCGCGGCGACGAAGTCGGCGCGGTCGAGTTCGACGCTCGACGCGGTGGCGGTGCCGGCGCGGGCCAGGTTCGCCGGCGCGGCCAGGGCCGGAGTGCCGGAGGTCAGCGGCGCGAGGAGCGACGCGGTGAGCACCACCGCGAGCTTCGCCGCGATCAGGCGGCGTCTGGATCCGGTGGTGTGGCGGGAGCGCGGAATCGACATGGGACTCCTCCGTCCGTCGCCCGGCTGGCCGGGGGACTGGTTCCTCGGGTAGCCGCAGTCTGCTCAAGCCGCTCAATTTAGTCAATGGCCCGGACAAAAGAGGCCCACGCCGTTCCGGGCGTTGTCACGGGGCGCGGGCGGCCCTAGGCTGCCGACCGGACATCTGACATCTTATGAACCAGCGCAGCGCTCCCAGCTCGGGCTTTTTAGTCCGAAGGGTTGACATGATTCGCCGCGTCCCCAAAGATTCGCTTACCTTCAGCGCCGCCGACCGGAAAGGGGCCCCATGTCCGAGCTGGGCTACGGAGCACCACCGTGGCGATAGACGTTCAACCGTCCCCGCCCCGGGGGCCGCAGACCACCCCTGCCGCGTCGCCACCCCGCCGCGCCGTACCGCTGCTGGTGTGGAACGTGCTCGCCGTCGCGCTGGGCATCGGCATCTGGACCGTGCTGGCACGGATCGGGGTCTCGGGCCTTCCCGGCCCGCAGGAGGTCGCCGTCCGCGCCGGTGAGCTGATCATGGACGGCACCCTGCTCGACGACAGCCTCGCCAGCCTGCGTCGGGTGCTCATCGGCTTCGCGCTCGGCAGCGCCCTGGCGATCCCGGTCGGCTTCCTCATGGGCTGGTACGGGACGGCGCGCGGGCTGATCGAGCCCTACGTGCAGTTCTTCCGCACGATCCCGCCGCTCGCCGTCATCCCGCTGGCCATCCTGCTCATGGGCATCGGAGAGACCCCGAAGATCTTCGTCATCTTCCTCGCCGCGTTCCTGTCCTGCGTCGTGTCGACGTTCCAGGGCGTGGTGAACGTCGACAAGACCATGATCAACGCTGCCCGGGTGCTCGGCGCCAACGACGCGGTGGTGTTCCGCCGGGTGGTCGTCCCCGCGTCCACCCCGTTCATCCTGGTCGGCATGCGCGTCGGCCTCGGCGCGGCCTGGGCGACGCTTGTCGCCGCCGAGTTGATCGCCGCGCAGGAAGGCCTCGGCTACCGGATGCAGCAGGCGCAGATCTACTACGACCTGCCGAGCATCTTCGTCGGCCTGATCACCATCGGTGTGCTCGGCCTGGTCATGGATCGGCTCCTGCTCGCCGCCGAGAAGCGCCTCACCGGATGGCAGGAACGCCGATGACCGAGAAGATCTCCTTCCGCTCCACCACCCGCACGTTCGAGGTGGGCGGCAAGCCGTTCCACGCGTTGAGCGAGGTCGACCTGGACATCGCCGACCGCGAGTTCGTCACGGTGGTCGGCCCGTCCGGCTGCGGCAAGTCGACCCTGCTGAACATCGCCGCCGGCCTGGTCGAACCCACGAGCGGTGAAGTGCTCGTCGACTCCCGACCGGTGCGGGGGCCTGGCCCGGAACGCGGCGTCATCTTCCAGCAGTACGCGCTGTTCCCCTGGCTGACGGTGCGCGACAACGTCGAGTTCGGTCTCCGGATCGCCAAGGTCGGGCGGGCCGAACGGCGACGACGGGCGCAGCACTTCATCGACCTCGTGGGCCTCACCGATTTCGCCGACGCGCTGCCCCGGATGCTGTCCGGTGGCATGCGGCAGCGGTGCGCCATCGCCCGCGCGTACGCCGTCGACCCCGGCGTCCTGCTCATGGACGAGCCCTTCGGCGCCCTCGACGCCCTCACCCGGGTGCAGATGCAGGATCAGCTGCTGGCCACCTGGGGCACCGAGCGACGCACCGTCATGTTCATCACCCACGACGTCGACGAGGCCGTCTACCTCGCCAACCGGGTCGTCGTCATGGCCGCCAGGCCGGGCCGCGTGCACGAGGTCATCGACGTCGACCTGCCCTACCCGCGTACCGAAGCGGTCCGCCTCTCCCCGGAGTTCTCCCGGATCCGAAACCGGGTCTGGCGCGCCGTCTACCACCAGACCCCCCAGGAAGGTGCATCCCGATGAGCCCTCTCTCCCGTCGTGCCATGCTGACCGGCCTCGTCGGCCTCGGCACCACCGCCGCCCTCGCCGCCTGCGGCGACGACGACACGTCCGGAACCGGCGGCTCCGCCACCGAAGCGGTGAAGCTCGGCTACATCGCCGACTTCACAGGCGCGAGCCTCATGGCCATCGCTGAGGACAAGAAGCTGTGGGCCCAGCACGGGCTCAAGCCGGACCTCAAGGTCTTCACCAACGGTCCCCTACAGGTGCAGGCGCTCGGCGCGGGCGATCTGGACTTCGGCTACCTGGGCCCGGGCGCGATGTGGCTGCCGGCCTCAGGCAAGGCCCGGGTCATCGCCATCAACTCGCTCGGCTTCGCCGACCGGGTCATCGCCCAGCCCGGCATCACCTCCATCGCCGCGCTCAAGGGCAAGAAGGTCGGCGTACCGGAGGGCACCTCCGGCGACATGATCGTGCGGCTGGCCCTGCGCCGCGCCGGGCTCTCCATCGACGACGTCGAGAAGGTCACGATGGACCCCAGCACCGTGGTCACCGCGTTCGGGTCCGGCCAGATCGACGCCGCGGGCATCTGGTACCCGCTCATCGGCACCATCAAGAAGCGGGTCCCGAACCTCGCCGAGCTGGCCAAGAACGACGACTTCTACCCGGACATCAGCTTCCCGTCCGCCTACGTCGGGCGCACCGACGTGGTGACGGGCAAGCCGGAGCTGGTGAAGAAGGTGCTCGCGGTGCTGCGTGCCGCCAACGACGAGCGGGTGGCGAACGTGGACCGCGCCGTCGAGGTGACCGCGAAGTTCCTCAAGTCCGCGCCGGTCGAGCAACTGCGCGCCGAGGCCACGAACGCCCGGTTCCTGCCCTCGGCGGAACTCGCCGCCAAGTCCACCGACGGCACCGTCGCGGGCTGGCTCACCGGCCTCAACGGCCTGTTCAAGGACCTGGGCAAGCTGCCGGAGGCGGTCGACCCGAGCACCTACTACGACGCCGCCGCGTACGCGTCCTGAACCCGGTGAGAAAGGACCAACCCGTGCGGCCCAACATCGTCTTCATCATGGCCGACGACCACGCCGCGCACGCGGTGGGCGCCTACGGAAGCAAGATCAACGAGACGCCGCACATCGACCGCATCGCGGCCGGCGGTGCCCTGCTGGAGAACTGCTTCTGCACCAACTCGCTCTGCGCGCCCAGCCGGGCCACCATCCTCACCGGCACCTACAACCACGTCAACGGCGTGCAGACACTGTCGACCGAGTTCGACAACCGGCAGCTCGTCTTTCCCGAGCTGCTACGCCGGGCCGGGTACCAGACCGCGCTGGTCGGCAAGTGGCACCTCGGGCACGGCCCGGAGCACGACCCCAGAGGTTTCGACTACTGGGAGGTCGTGCCCGGTCAGGGCCGCTACCGCGACCCGGTGTTCATCGGCATGGACGGCACCGAGCAGGTCCGCCCCGGCTACTGCACCAACATCATCACCGACCTGGCCGTCGACTGGCTCGACCAGCGCGACCCGCAGCGGCCCTTCTGCCTGCTCGTGCACCACAAGGCCCCGCACCGCAACTGGGAACCCGACGACAAACACCGCGACATGTACGTCGACGACGTGGCCGTGCCGGGCTCGTTCGACGACGACCACTCCGGGCACGCCGCTGCCGCCCGTGCCGCCCGGATGCGGGTGGACCGCGACCTGACCGCCAACGACATCAAGGAGATGCTGCCACCGCACCTGGACCCGGACGAGGCCGCGCTCTGGACCTACCAGCGGTACATCAAGGACTACCTGCGCTGCGTCGCCAGCGTCGACGACAACGTCGGCCGCCTGCTCGACTATCTCGACGAGCACGGTCTGACCGACGACACCATCGTCGTCTACACGTCCGACCAGGGCTTCTTCCTCGGCGACCACGGCTGGTACGACAAGCGGTTCATGTACGAGGAGTCGCTGCGGATGCCGTTCCTCATCCGCTACCCGGCGGAGATCCCGGCCGGCTCCACCACCGGCGCCCTCGCCATGAACGTCGACTTCGCCCAGACGTTCCTCGACTACACGGGCGTGCCGGCCGATCCCCGCATGCAGGGGCGCTCACTGCGACCGCTGCTGCGCGGCGAGGACGTCGACGACTGGCGGCAGTCGGTGTACTACCGCTACTGGGAACACGACGACGACGAGCACCACGTGTGGGCGCACTACGGCGTCCGCACCCACGACCACAAGCTGGTCTACTACTACGCCGACGGGCTGGGTCTGCCCGGCACCTCCGCGACGGCACAGGAGCCGGAGTGGGAGATGTTCGACCTGCGGGCCGACCCGTGGGAGATGCGCAGCGTCTACGACGACCCGGCGTACGCGGGGATCCGGGCGACGCTCACCGACGAGCTCGCCCGCGTCCAGCGGGAGTGTGGTGACACCCCGTGGCAGCCCCCGGCACCGGTCGCCGGGTGACGGACCAGTCGGTCACCCGGAGCGAGCCGACGGGACGGGCCGACCGCCGCTGGCCACGTCGGGTCTACGGGGTGGGCACCGAGCCGGACCCGAGGTTCACCCTCGCCAACGAGCGCACGTTCCTCGCGTGGCTGCGGACCGCGCTGGGTCTCATGGTGGCCGCCGCGGCGGTGAAGGCCTTCGGCACGGAGGGCTCGCAGTGGGCGGCTGTCGTGCTCGCGGTGCTCGCCGTCGGGGTGGCCGCCGAGGCGTTTCCACGGTGGAGCCGCAACGAACGGGCGCTGCGGCTCCAGTTGCCGCTGCCGTCCACCCCCGTCGTTGCCGTGTCGGCGGTGGCGGTGGTCGTGGCCGGCGTGACCATCGCCGTCGTGGTGCTGATCTGATGTCGTGGTGCTGATGTGAGGGAGCCGCCGGGTCTCGCCGACCGGGGGGCGCAGGCCGAACGCACCCTGTTGGCGTGGCTGCGCACGGCGCTGGCGACGGCCGCCGTGCTGGTCGCCGTCGGCCGGGAACTGCTGCCGACCCGTCCGTTCGCGGCGGGGATCGTGCTGGCCTGCGCACCGCTCGCCGTCGCGGTGGCCGCGTTGGCTCGACGCCGGTACCGCGCCGTCCGGCCGCCCACCGGGGCCGGACGCCCCGGCGGGGCCGTACCGCTGGCTGCCGTCGGCGCGCTGGTGATGGTCGGCGGTGTGGCAATCGTCGTGCACGTCCTCGCCCGCTGAGGGCGACAGGTGCCGCCGTCCCGGGGCGACGATAGGGGACGCCCCGGGACGGTGACGTCCGGTCAGTCCGCCGACCCGTACAGGTTGATCTCGGCGGCGGAGGCGTACCCGGCGCCGTTCGCGGCGCGGGTGGTGCGCAGGCGGACGTACCGGGCGGTGGTGGGCGTGAAACCTGCCGTCTTCAGGGTGCTGCCGGCGTCGAAGGTGCCGGCGGCGATCTGGGTCCAGGTGGTGCCGTCGGTGCTGGTCTGGATCTGGTAGTCGGCGATCGTGCCGTTGGTGCCGCCGTCCTGACGGGGCAGGTAGTCGAGTCTGTCGACGCGGAAGCTGCCGCCGAGGTCGATGGTGAGCTGGTGCGGCATGGGGGCGACACCGCCGGCGTAGCGGGTGTGCCAGATGGTGGCCGGGTTGCCGTCGATGGCGTTGGCGGCGGCGCCGTTCTCGCCGACGGTCTCGACGCTGTCCGCCGTCGCGGTCCAACCGGTGCGGGGCAGCTGCGGGCTGTTGCCGCCGCCGATCGGCTCGTCGGTCGGCGTGGCCTGGAAGACGGCGACCTCGAACGGCGCGAGCGTGACGCTCACCGGTGCGGCCGGACCCGACACGAAGCCGGAGCGTCGCCCGTCGCGCTCGGCGAACCGGTACCGCTGGTGGGTTCCACCGGGCAGCTCGAAGACCGTCTGCGGGTTGACCCTGAAGCTCTGCGCGGACGCCGACGGGTTCCGCAGCATCAGCATCCCCCGTGACGCGCCGGCCGAGGAGTTCCAGGCGGCCGTGCCGTAGACCGCGCCGGCCGCCGGGTCACCGCCGACCCAGTGCACGTCGGTGAGCAGTCCCTGGTTGGCGCGCGCCCACCTGGCGTTGGCCGCCACGGTGTCCCAGAACCAGGCCGCGCCCGGCCGGCTCGCGTCGACGAGCGTGTTGCGGACGTACAGCTCCTGAAGGCTCAGCCCGAGCGCGAAGTAGGCGCGGATGTCCTGCGAGACCTCGGCCTGGACGCTCGGCTTGGTCAGGTCGTAGTCGGCGGTGAACTGCGGTGTGCGGTCGGAGAAGATGACCCCGTGGTTCATCAGGCTCGGGATCGGAAACAGCGGGTTCTGCGCGGCCACGTTGCGGAACGTCTCCGAGTCGCGGTAGTTGACGTAGCGCTGCTGCGCGCTGCCCGCACCGGTCAGTGCCGCGTCGTGCCCGTCGCGCCAGATCGAGTCGGTGTACCAGAGCCAGTACGGCGACCCCCAGGTGCCGACCGTCGCGTTGACGAACACGTCCCTCTGGTGCGCCCGCAGCTCGGCCGTCAGCCCGAGCAGGGCCTCGTAGTCGGCGATGTAGGTGGCGTTCGGGCCGGACTGGTAGAGCCCGCCACCGATGCCGTCGAGCTTGAAGCCGCGTACCCCCTGGTTGTCCATCATGTCGAAGGCGACCGACCGGAACCGGTCGTGGTAGCGGGCGCCGCCGAGTGCGAACTGGCCGCCGCTGTGGGTCTCCAACCGCTGGTCGGCGGGTTTGCTCGCGTTGACGGCCTGGCGGGTGGCGGCGCTGGTGCCGTACCCGCCGAACGGTGACATCCACACCGACATCGACGCGCCGTACCGCGCGGCGGCGGCCTTCTGCGGTGCGAAGCCGGTGGGGAACTGGGTCGGGTCGAACGACCACACGTGCAGATTCGTCTCGTCGACCCGGGGTGAACGCAGATAGTCCCAGCCGTCGTCGACCCAGAAGCTGTCGATGGTGGCACCACGGTCGCGCAGTTGGGTGCCGAACAGGTTGATGGCCCGGGTCAGCTCGGCGCCGTTGATGACCTCGCCGGGTGGCTTGAGGTCCAGCCAGCTCTGGTAGTGCAGGAACGTCCGCCGGTCGTGGGCCCGTTCGCGTTGCAGGTAGTACTGGAACGAGCGGCGTAGCTGCCCGGCCGGGGAGACGCCGGTCGAGGCGGTGTAGACCCACGACGCGCCGGCGGTGAGGTCACCGGCGCGGGGCACCGTGATGTCGACGGCGGACCCGTTCACCGTGGCTTTCGCCATCGGGTTCTCGATGCCGACGAACACCGTCTCGCCGCCGGCCGCGCCGTGCACCACCGGACTGCCGTCGTCGCTGCCGAGGACCCGTGCGTTGGTCAGGCCGAGTTCCACCAGGCGCAGGGAGTTCACGTCGAACGTCCCGGCCACCGAACGCACAGTGAAGCTGTGCTGCACCGAGTTGGCCCCGCCGCGCAGCCGAACCTGCCACTGCACGTCGAGCGTCCGGCTGCCGCCGCCGTACCGGAAGGTGGTGGTGACCGCCTTGCCGGCGAAGCGTTCCGCGAGCCGTGCCGACGCGGCGTTCGCCGGCAGGTCGCTGACCACGGGACCGGCGGAGACGCTCGTGTTCGCCGTCGTGATGGTGCTGCCGTCGGCGAGGGTGAGGGTGAACAGGCCACGGAGGCTCATCGGCACCGTGGTGTTCGCCGCCCGGTTGTCGAACCGGGTCAGCGACACCGTGCTGCCGAGCACGCTCCACGTGCTCGACAGCACGGCGTTGGCCACTGTGAAGCTGCCGCCGGACAGCGACGCCGTCGCCGCACCCGGTTGGACGCCGGGAAAGACCAGCCCGGCGGCCTCGGTGTAGGTCGGATCGGCCGGGACCGCCGCGCCGGCCGGGGCCGGCTGGCCCCCGACCGTGGCGACGGCCCCGGCGACCAGACCCAGAACGGTGGTGCGCACGACGAGCCGCCGTAGCCGTGCTGTCGACGAGGATGGCAGGGGCGTGGCGTGCTGCATCGTGCCTCCATCGGTGGTTCAGACGGTGGGGGTGCTCCAGCGCTGGTTGGCGCCGTTGGTGCAGGGCCAGAGGATGAGGCGGGTGCCGTTGGCGGTCGCGCCGCCGTTGGCGTCGAGGCACTTGCCACCGGTGCGGTAGCTGCTCGACGCGGCGTCGTAGGTCCAGCGCTGGTACGCGGCGCCGGAACAGGCGCGGATCACGATCGCGGTGCCGTCGGTGAGGTTCCCGTTCGCCGGCTCCAGGCACTTGCCGAGGGCGGTGAGGGTGCCGTCGTTGCGGTGGGTCCACGTCTGGTTGCCGCCGCCGTTGCAGTCCCAGAGATTCACCGCCGTGCCGTCGGTGGTGTTGCTGCCGGGGATGTCGACGCAGCGCCCGCTGGTAAGGCCGGTGATGGCGCCCCGCTTCGGCCCGTACACCTCGAACTCCAGGAGCGAGTAGCCGTAGGTGGTGGCCCGCTGGGTGCCCTGCATGCGCACGTACCGCGCGGTGGTGTTGAGGACGTGCTCGTCGGTGCCGCCGTCACCGGCGGTGACGGTCGCCGCGGTGGTCCAGGTGGTGCCGTTGGAGGAGGTCTGGATCTGGTACGCCCTGGCGTAGGCGGCCTCCCAGCGCAGCGCCACGCGGGACAACTCCTGGCTGCTGCCGAGGTCGACCTGGATCCAGCTCGGATCGGTGTAGGCCGACGACCAGCGGGTGCTCAGGTCACCGTCCACGGCCGCCGACGCCGGGAAGGCTGCCGTCTCGGTGGACGACGCGGTCGCCGGACGGTTGAGCGCCAGGTTGCCTGTCGCCACGGCCGGGCCGCCGGGAGCCCGCCCGATGCGGTCGATGATGGTGCTGAAGGCGGTGTACGTGGCCGCCGGCTTTGGCGATCCCCAGGTCTGTTGGGCGACGACGCGCAGGATCGTCCGGATGCCGGCGGCAATCTGGTCCTCGGTCTCCGCGTCCGGGTAGTCGCACCAGACGTGCACCACGGTGCCCAGGTTGCGCGACGGATCGTTCACCGTGTTGTTGCCTTGGAACCGTTCCGGCGTCCAGGTCTCGTAGGCCCACGTCACGCTCGGCTTGCTGACGGCGGGGACGTAGTAGGTGGGATCCCACGCCTGGTTGGAGATGGTGTGCCCCCGGTCCACCAGGGCCTGCGGGGTGATGCCGTAGTTGTACCAGACCTCGACGTGGATGTTCGACGCCGGCCGGATGGTGCCGTCGGTGCCGATCCCGTCGTTCCACATGCGCGTCGTCTTGCCACCGGCGCGGACGATGTCGTTGGCCCAGTTGATGAAGCCGTAGTAGACGTCCTTCGCGATGGCGTTCGGCCCGTACGTGGCGCGGGCGTACGTCAGCAGTTGCGGGTGGGCGGCGTAGTTGCCGACGTACTCGTCCGCGCCGATGTGCCAGTACCGGCCGGGGAAGAGCGGCAGGAACTCGGTGATGAGGTCCCGGGTCAGGGTGTAGGCGCCCGGCTTGGACAGGTCCAGGTAGTAGGGGTCGCGGTTGCCGTTGGTGTCGGTGAGCTGCAGGTCCGGGTGGTTGGCCAGGATGACGTTCATGTGGCCCGGCATGTCGATCTCGGGAATGACCTCGATGTGGTACTTGGCGGCCAGGGCGATGAGGTCGCGGATCTCCTGCTTCGTGTAGTGCTGCGCGGACACGACCTCCGGGTGGGTGGTGCTCTCCAGCCGGAATCCGAACGTGTCGGACAGGTGCAGGTGCAACCGGTTCATCTTCAGGTAGGCGAGTTCCTTGACGTGCCGACGGAGCCAGTCGACGGAGAAGTACTTGCGGCCCACGTCGACCATCAGACCGCGTTCGGACTTGGTCGGAGCGTCGGTGGTGGTGCCGGCGGGCACGGTGGTGGACTGCTTGAGCAGTTGCAGCACCGTCCTGGTGCCGTAGAAGGCGCCCGCGTCGGTCGAGCCCTGGATGGAGATGCTCGACCCGACAGTCATCGTGTACCCCTCGGCGGGCTGGCTGCCGCCCAGGGTCAACCGGATGTCGCCGGCAGCCGCGCTCCCGGTGGCGACCGGCACCGTGCGTCCGGTCAGGTCCCGCAGGTCGGCCGCGAAGGTCGCCGCGTCGTCGTTGAGCTGGGCGGTGTACGCGGGGTCGACCACGATGCGGGTCGCGGTACCGAACGTGTAGCTGCCGGTGCCCGCCGTCCACTGCCTGAGCGCCGGGATCACCTGTAGGTCACCCGGCACGGCAGAGGCCGGCGTGGCGGGCACGGTCAGCAGTGCGGCGGCAAGTGCTCCCACCGCTCCGGTGACGCTGATACCTCGAAGACGCATGAACCGTTCCTCTCGAAAGGGGCTGGAGATCAGCAGGACGCCGGGTTGGCGGTGCTGTCGGTCGCGTACGCGGTGAGCGCCGCGACCTGTGGTACGCCGCGCGCGGCGGTGACCCGCAGCCGCAGCCGGTCGCTGGTCACGGGGGTGGACAACGGAACGATCCGCTTGTAGCCGACCGTTCCGGCGGAGGCGACCTGTTGCCAGCCACCGTTGATCCAGGCGTCCACGGCGAACGCCTCGACGCGCTGGCCGTTGCCGACCGACTCCTGCACCAGGACCCGGTCGAACGTGCGGACCCGGCAGGCGGTCAGCTCGACCGCGCCGGTGGTGGCCCCGTTCGCGGGCGACCAGTAGGTGCCCAGGGCCGCGTCGGTGAGGGCGGCGTGGGTGCCTGTCGCTCCTGCCTTGGCGAACAACTCCCGGCCGTACCTGGCGCGTTGCGCGGTGCCGAACCCGTCGAGGGCTGTGACGTCCGGCGCGTCGATCACACCGGCCCGGTTGGGCGGGACGTTGAGCAGCAGGTTGGCGTTGCGGCCCACCGCGTTCTCGTAGAGCCGCATGAGAGCGTCCGGCTGTTTGACCGAGCCGTTCTGGCCGGAGTGCCAGAACCAGCCGGGCCGGATCGACACGTCCGCCTCGGCCGGGTACCACGACAGGTAGGTGATCGAGCCCAGGTTGCGGCCGATCAGCGCACTGGAACCCAGGTCGCTCGACGCGGCACCGGCGAGCATGTCGTCGTCACGGTTCAGCGCACCGGGATCGGTGCCCCGGAACGGCAGCGCGCTCCACTCGTCGGCCCGGAACGCCCCGGACTCAGAGCCGACCCAGCGCACGTCCGGGCCGTTGATCGCGATCGTGGCGTTCGGTTGCAGTGCCCGGATCAGCCGGTACCAGTCGGTGACCTGGTACGGCTGCGGGTACGCGGTGTACGGGTTGGCGCCGTCGAACCACACCTCGGCCGTCGGCCCGTACTCGGTGAGCAGCTCGTAGAGCTGGTTGAGGAAGTAGGAGTTGTAGTCGTCGGCCTGGTACGCGTACGTCTGCGTCGGGGTGCGGGTGTCACCGGCGACGAGGGTCGGGATGGTCACCGCCCGCTTGGCGCTGCCGTTGCCGAACCGGTCGCCACCCCGTCGGCCGGGGATCTCCGCGCCGTCGGCGGGGGAGAGGTAGAAGCCCACGGCCAGCCCGGCGGCGCGGGCGGCATCGACTGTGGCGCGCAGGACGTCACTCTGGCTGGTACGACCCCACCAGGGGCTGCTGCGTACCGAGTGGGTGCTGTACCGCGACGGGTAGAGCAGGAACCCGTCGTGGTGTTTGACGGTGAGGATGACCTGCTTGAACCCGTTGCGCTTGAGCACGTCCATCCACTGCGCGGGATTGACCGCGGTCGGGTTGAACAGGGCCGGGTCCTCGTTCCCGCTGCCCCACTCGACGTCGGTGAAGGTGTTCATGCCGTAGTGCAGGAACGCCGTCAGCTCCCGCTGCTGCCAGGCCAGTTGGGCGGCCGACGGGACGACCTGGGCTGCCTTCTGCCGGATCCGGTCGACTGTGTCGCACCTGTCGACGGTGATGACCGTGGCCGGGGCGACCGGGCCGCTGGTGCCGGGATTGCCCGCGCAGCCGGGCGGCGGCGGGGTGCCCCCGCAGACCGGCGCGTCGAGCTGGAAGTCGGCCGGACCGGCGGCGCCGGTCATCGTCGCGAGGGCGATGGCGTCCACCGTGCCGTGCCAGCCCCGGTTACGGGTGCCGGCGTCGTTGCCGAAGGTCAGCAGACCCTGCGACGCGTTGGCCGCGGCGACAGGCGTGGTGACCGTGGTGCCCACCTGACAGCCGTTGACGTACGCGACGAGCCGGGCCGCTGCGTCGCTCACGTACTCGTAGGCCAGTGCCACGTGGGTGTCCTGCGTGTCGGCCAGGTTCGGCCCGCTCTGCCGGGTGTCGTGGTACGGCGCGTCCGGCCCGTACATGCCGAACTCGGTGGTGGTCTGCGAGCCGTTGGCGTAGCGGTAGTAGCCACCGCCGGCGAGGCTGAGCACCGTGTCGAAGGTCAGGGTGGCGCCGCTCTGACGGCGTACCACCGCCTCGGCCAGCAGGCTCCTGTTGACGTACTTCGTGCTGGTCACCGGGATCCGTGGGGCGAACCCGATGCCGGTGCCGCCGCCGGTGAGCGTGACCGACGTCCCGCTTGTCGTCTCGGTGCCGGCCAGTCGGGTGAGCTGCCCGTCGACCAGCTCACCGGTCGACGGCGTGTAGCCGGTGGCGGAGGTGAACGTGCCGCTGAAGCCGACGTCGAGCAGCGGCTGGTAGTCGGCGGCGGCGACCCGCCACTGCTGGTTGGTGGCTGTGGTGCAGGGCCAGAGGATGAGGGCGGTGTTGTTGGCGGTGCCGCCTGCGTTGGCGTCGAGGCAGGTGCCGGTGGCCTGGTTGCGCAGCGTTCTCGCTGTGGTGTCGTAGGTCCAGCGTTGGTTGGTGGCGGTGCCGCAGGTGGTGATGGTCGCGGCGGCACCGTTTGTGGTGCTCGCGGCGGCGAGGCACTTGCCGCGGTTGCGGATGGTGGTGTCGGCCTGCCGGGCCCAGATCTGGTTGGTGGCGCCGGTGCAGTCCCAGAGGATGAGTGCGGTGCCGTCGGTGGTGGCACCGCCGGGTACGTCGACGCAGCGCCCGCTGGCCACCCCCGTGATCGTGCCGTCCCCCGGAGCCGCGACGGCCGGTGCCGCCGGTGGGGTGAGCTGGACCAGGCAGGTGGTGAGCAGGGCCAGGGTGGTCAGGGCGGCCCCGCTCGCACGTGGACGGTGGCGGCGCAGGGTACGGGTCATGGGATGTCCTCTCCGAGAACGGGCAGGGAGGGGCGGCGCGGTGGGTGGCGTGCGGTAGGCCGGCGGCCCGATCGGAGCTACATCAGCCACTGCTGGTTGGTGGCTGTCGTGCAGGGCCAGAGGATGACGGCGGTGTTGTTGGCGGTGCCGCCGCCGTTGGCGTCGAGGCAGGTGCCGGTGGCCTGGTTGCGCAGGGTTCTCGCTGTGGTGTCGTACGTCCAGCGGTGGTTGGTGGCGGTGCCGCAGGTGGTGATGGTGGCGGCGGCGCCGTTCGTGGTGCCGGCGGGGGCGAGGCACCTGCCGCGGTTGCGGATGGTGTTGTCGGCCTCGCGGGTCCAGATCTGGTTGGCCGCTCCGGAGCAGTCCCAGAGGATGAGGGCGGTGCCATCGGCGGTGGCCGCGCCGGGTACGTCGACGCAGCGTCCACTCGCCCCTCCGGCGATCGTGCCGGTCGCGGCCGTGGAGACGGCCTGGTAGCGGTGCCCGGCCTCTGCCGCGAACGTCACCCGGTCACCTGCGCGGGTCACCGGCACGGCCTGCCCGGTGGTGAGGTCCACCAGCGGCACGGTCGCCAGCATCGGGTTCCGGACGGTGAGCGTGCCGCCGCTGCCGGCGGTGAGGGTGATCCGGCTGGCCAGGCGGTTGCGCCACTCGGCGTCCACAGTCACGTTGCCGCGTGCCCTGAGGCCGTTGACCGAGCCGCTGGGCCAGGTCGCCGGCAGGGCGGGCAGGACGTCGACCACGCCGTTCTGGCTCTGCAGCAGCATCTCCGCGATGCCGGCGGTGGCCCCGAAGTTGCCGTCGATCTGGAACGGCGGGTGGGTGTCGAACAGGTTGGCGAGGGTGCTGCTCCTGAGCTGCTCGCTGAGCATCTTGTGGGCGTGGCCGCCGTCCAGCAGCCGGGCCCAGAAGTTGATCTTCCAGGCCTTGCTCCAGCCGGTGCCACCGTCGCCGCGTGCCGTGAGGGACACCTTGGCGGCGTTGGCGAGGGCAGGGGTGGTCAACGGCGAGATCTGCCGGCCCGGGTGCAGGGCGTACAGGTGCGAGACGTGCCGGTGGTCATTTGTCGGGCTGTCCCAGTCCGCCTTCCACTCCTGCAACTGGCCCCAGGAGCCGACCCGCAGGCCGCTGTCGAGCTTGCTCAGCGTGGTCTGCCACTGGCCGCGCAGGGTGGCGTCGACGCCGAGCGTGGTGCTCGCCTCGATGGTGTTGGTGAGCAGGTCCCACACGATCTGCTCGCTCATCGACGCACCGGCCGAGAAGTCACCCTGCTCGGGTGAGTAGCTGGGGGAGACGACCAGCCTGCCGTCGCGCGGGTCGACGCGCAGGTTGGCCCGCCAGAACTCGGCGGCCTCCCTCATCGCCGGGTACGCCTGGTCGCGCAGGAACGCCGTGTCGCGGGTGAAGCGGTAGTGCTCGTAGAGGTGCTGGCACAACCACGCGGCCGCCTCCGGGAACCAGAAGGCGGTGGCCCAGTCCTGGACACCGGTGAAGCCGTACGGGTTGGTGCTGAGGTGGGTGACCCAGCCTGTCGTGCCGTAGATGTTCTGCGCGGTTGCCCGGCCGGGCACCCGCAGCGCGTCGATGAAGTCGAACAGCGGCGCGGCGGTCTCGGTGAGGTTCGTGGTCTCCGCCGGCCAGTAGTTCATCTGGACGTTGATGTTCGTGTGGTAGTCGGCCTGCCAGGGCGGGCTGTTGGAGTTGTTCCAGATGCCCTGGAGGTTGGCCGGCAGCGATCCGCCGCGCGACGACGCGATGAGCAGGTACCGGCCGAAGGAGAAGTACAGCGACTCCAGCGCGCGGTCCTGTGCCCGCCCAGCGGCACCCGTGTAGGCCGACCGCAGCTCGTCGGTGGGAATGGTCGGCATCCGCCCGCCGGCGTCGAGCCGGACGCGGTCGAAGAGCCGCTTGTAGTCGGCCAGGTGGGCCGCGCGCAGCGCCGTCCACGTCGAGGTCGCCGCGGCGTCGACGGCCTGGGTGACCCGGGCGTGCGGGTCCGCGCCCCGATAGGTGGGGTACGTGTCGGCGTACGACGTGCCGGCGGACAGCACGACGACCGCCGAGTCGGCGCCCGTGACGGTGACCCGGTCGCCAGCGTCGGTCCGGGTGCCGCCGGTGGTCACCACCCGGTACTGGGTTTCGTGGACCAACCCGTTGCCGGGCAGGGCGCCCCGTACGGTGATCCGGCCGTTCGCCACCGTGACGGTGCTGCCCGGCTGGGCCGGAACGGTGCGTAGGACGAAGGAGACCTTCCCGGCCTGACTGGCCGACAGCCGGGCGGCGATCACGTTGCCGGGGTGGCTGGCGACGTACTCGCGCTGGTAGGTGACTCCACCGTGGGTGTATTCGACGCGGGCGGTGGCCTCGGCGAGGTCCAGCTCGCGCCGGTAGTCGCTCACCGTCGTCGGGGTGCCGGTCATGTCGAGGTACACGTCGGCGAGGTTCTGGTACGAACCGAATGCCGTCGTCGGCTGCCCGAGCGCGGTGGCGACCGCGCCGGGTGCCATCCGGGTGTCCCTGTCGATCTGGGCCTGTACGCCCGACAGGGCTCCGGGTCGTGGTGAGGTCCAGTTGCCGTAGTTGTATCCGGCGGTGCCGGGTCCACCCGTCCAGAGGCTCTTCTCGTTGAGCTGGAGGCGTTCGGTCTGGATGCCTCCGAAGACCATGGCGCCGAGCGCGCCGTTGCCCAGCGGCAGCGCGTTGCTCTCCCAGTTGGCGGCGGGCTCGTCGTACCAGAGCGCCAGGGCGGGGTCGGTGGCGGCGGCCCCGGTGGGAGCCGCGCTGACGGACACGGGGGTCAGGCACGCGGCCACGAGAAGGGAGGTGGCTGCGGCCCGCAGGATCGTCCGGGAACTGCCGGTCTCGAACATAGGGCCTCCTCTATGTGAGGGGAGTTAACGTGGGATGTTTATTTTTGTCAATGGCCCGGATCCGTAAGTCTTCGACGTGTTGCCGGAGAGAGTGACACCTGCTAGACATCAGATGTCAGAGTTCGGACGTCGGAAACACCCGATGTTTCGCGCAGCCTGCGCGCCGGCAGTTGCGGGCGGGTCCTGGCCGCGCCGCATGAGGTGTCGTCGCGGTTCACCGACGCGGCTCCCGGGGGCGCCGCCGCGCGCGTCCACCAACTCGGGGTGTAATCCTCGCGGTCACGGCAACGGCTCACCCCTACGCGGAGGCAGCGATGGCGCTCACCGACGAGGCGATCGGCAAGATCAAGAGCATGATCACCTCGGGCGAACTCGGCCCCGGCGATCGACTGCCCAAGGAGGCGGACCTCGCCCGGCGGCTCGGCCTGTCCCGCAACTCCCTGCGGGAGGCGGTGAAGGCGCTGTCCATCATGGGCGTCCTGGACGTCCGCCAGGGCGACGGCACCTACGTCACGAGCCTTGCCCCGCAGTTGCTGCTCGACACGCTCGGCTTCGTCGTGGACTTCCACCGCGACGACACCGTGCTGGAGTTCCTCGAGGTGCGGCGCATCCTCGAGCCCGCAGCCACCGCGTTGGCCGCGCAGCGGATGGGTGCCCAGGACATCGCCGACCTCCAGGCCGTCCTGGACAACGTCGGCGACACCAGCGACGTCGAGGTGCTGGTCGCCAACGACCTGGAATTCCACCGCAGGATCGCCGTCGGTGCCGGAAACGCGGTGCTGTGCTCGCTGCTCGACGGGCTGTCCGGCCCCACCACCCGGGCCCGCATCTGGCGCGGTGTCACGCAGGAGGGCGCCGTCACCCGGACCCGCGAGCAACACCAGGCGATCGTCGACGCGATCACGGCCGGGCAGGCCGAGCTGGCGCGCTCGTGGGCCACCGTGCACGTCGCCGGTGTCGAGGAGTGGCTCCGCCGGGCGCTGTGATCCGGGGCGCTGTGATCCGGGGCGCTGGTCAGCGCCGATCCGCGTCCGGCAGGGCGCCGGCGGTGCCGTCCGGCTCGTCGCGACCTCGGCCCGGCGGCATCGGTACGGTCACGAATCGGCGACGTTTGCGGCGTCGGTTCAGGTCTGCGCGATGCGGGCGATGCTCGCCCGGATGGGCGCGTAGTGCTCGGCGATGGCGGCCTGGAGGTCCGCCACGTCGCCGGCCGCGACGGCGTTCACGATCGCCCGATGCCGGTGGGCGGTGATCACCCGGTCCTCCGGTTCGGTTCGCAGCGTGGGGGCGACGATGGCCTGCACCTGCCAGAACGCCTCGGTCAGTTGCAGGATCAGGTCGTTGCCGAGGGGCTCCAGCAGCTTCACGTGGAAGGCGCGGTCGACGTCGAGGAAGTCCATGCCCTGGGCGGCGAGGTTCTCCATCTCGTCGACGAGCGTGGAGAGTTCCGCCCGGTGCGCGTCGTCGAGGACGGTGATGACCTGCGCTGCCAGCCCCTGTTCGAGGGTCTGCCGGACGTCCACGACCTGGCCCAGGACGTGGTGGTCCTCCTCGCCGCTCAACAGGCCGCGGAAGGTCAGGCCCTCCACGAGCGCGGCGAGGGACATGCGGCCCACGAAGGTGCCGTGGCCGTGTCGTACCTCGACGATGTCGAGAGCGGAGAGGATCTTGACGGCCTCGCGGACGCTGGAGCGGCTCGCGCCCACCGCGTCGCACAGCTCCGCCTCGGTGGGCAGGATGTCTCCCGGCTTGAGGCGATTGCGCAGGATGTAATCCTTGATCTTGGTCGCCACCTCCTGCCGACGGGGACCTGGGCGCTCCGCACCGCGTAGCGGGGACGCGTCAATGGTCGTCATCTGCCACTTGCCCTTCGTTCACGGATCTGACACGCTCACCCTATCGGCATCAGATGTCTGACGTCAGACCCCATTACCTTCGAATCCCTCAGCGCGAGCGATAACGCGAGCGCATGAAGAGCCTATGGAGGCAGCTACGTGAGCACCACCGTTGAGCCAAAGGAGAGTCGGCGCTTCCCCCCGCGCCGGTTCCGCTCGTTGGCCGTCGCATCCACCGCGGCAACCCTCGCACTCGGGCTTGTCGCGTGCAGTGGCGGCCCCGCCTCGACCAACGCCGTCGAAGGCGGCAACGGGGGTGCGACCTCGATCGAGACCACTCTGGCGTTCACCCTCTCCAGCGGTTTCGATCCCGCGAACGCCTCGTCGGCGGTCGCCACGGCGGTCAACCAGCACATCTTCGAAGGCCTCGTCGATCTGGACCCGGTCACCCGGGAACCTTACCGTTCCCTGGCCAAGGAAGACCCGGTGGCCAGCGCCGACGGGCTCACCTACACCGTGGCCCTGCGGGACGGCGCCAAGTTCTCCGACGGCACCCCCGTCACCGCCGAGGACGCCGCCTGGTCCTTCGAGCGCGTGCTGAAGCCGGCGGACCCCAAGGCCCCGCCGCTGATGCGGGGCTTCGTGTCGTTCATCGACTCGGTGACCGCGAAGGACGCGACGACCGTCGAGTTCAAGCTGAAGTACCCGTTCGCCCTGTTCTCCGAGCGGATCTCCGTGATCAAGATCCTGCCGAAGGCCAAGACCGCGGACGTGGCCGCGTCGAAGACCTTCGACACGGCGCCGATCGGCTCCGGTCCGTTCAAGTTGGACAGCGCGTCCAAGGAGTCGGGCGTCAAGCTCAGCAAGAACCCGAACTACAACGGCCCGCGCGCGGCCAAGGTCGAGACGATGACCTGGAACACCACCTCCGAGGCCTCGGCCCGGGTGTCGGACCTCCAGGGCGGCCGTGTCCAGGCCATCGAGTCGGTGCCGTACCTGAATGTCGACTCGCTCAAGGGCAAGTACACCGTCGAGGCGAAGCAGGCCTTCAACCAGGTCTTCCTCATGTTCAACTCGTCCGCGGCGCCGTTCAACGACAAGCGCGTACGCCAGGCTCTGCACTACGCCATCGACAAGGACGCGGTCATCAAGACCGCGCTCAACGGCTACGGCACCCCGGCGACGAGCTACCTGGACGAGGGCAACAAGGACTACCAGAAGGCCGCCACCGTCTACGACCACAACCTGGACAAGGCCAAGGCCCTGCTCCAGGAGGCCGGCGTCACCAACCTGTCGTTCCAGCTCGACACCACCGACAACTCCGTCGTCAAGGATGTCGCCCCGCTGGTCATCGAGCAGTGGAAGAAGATCGGCGTCAACGCCAGCCTCAACACGGTGCCCTCGTCTGCCATCTACGGCGACATCGTCCCGAAGGACACCTTCCGGGTGCTGATGGCCACCGGCGACCCGAGCGTCTTCGGCGTCGACACCGACCTGCTGCTGCGCTGGTTCTACTACGGCGAGACCTGGCCGGGTCAGCGGTACCGGTGGAACGCCGCCGACCGCAAGGCCATGGCGGACCTGCTCGACAAGGCCGCGCAGACCCCTGACGAGGCGGCCCGCAAGGCCCTGTGGAAGCAGGCTCTGGACAAGGTGGCCGACGAGGTCCCCCTGTACCCGATCCTGCACACCAAGGTCGTCACCGCGTACGACCCGTCGAAGCTCGACGGCTTCTCGGGCGCGTCGACCACCGGCCTGTACTTCCTGGGCACCAGCCGAAAGGGCTGAGCCCGCCTCGGGGGCCCCACCCTGGCCCCTGCGCGTCCCGCCCAGCCCTCTGTCCCTCGGGCTGGGCGGGACGCCCCGGCGGCCCTCGACGAGAGAAAGACACCATGCTGAGCGTTCTGAGTCTGGTCGCGCGACGACTCCTGACACTGATACCCCTGGTGCTGGGCATCACGATCTTCGTCTTCGTGATCATGCAGTTCTCCCCGATCGATCCCGCGCTGTCCGTCCTCGGCGACCAGGCGACGCCCGCGCAGGTGGCCGCGTTCAAGGCCGCCAACGGCCTGGACGACCCGCTGCCCCTGCGGTACCTGCACTTCCTGGGCGACCTGCTCCGGGGCGATCTGGGCGTGACCTTCCCGCCGTCCGTCCCGGTCGCCGACAAGATCGCCACGGCGCTGCCGCTGACGATCCAGCTCACGGCCCTGGGCATCGTCGGCGCGCTCGTCATCTCGTTGGCCCTCGGCATCACCGCGGCGCTGTACCGCGACCGCTGGCCCGACCAGGTCATCCGGTTCGTCTCGATGGCCGGTATCGCCATGCCGTCCTTCTGGCTGGCCCTCCTGCTCATCCAGGAACTGTCGGTCCGCCGCCCGATCTTCCCCACCGGCGGGTACGTCAACCCCGGCGACTCGTTCTCGATGTGGCTCCAGTCCCTCGCCATGCCCGCGCTGGCGCTCGCCGTGCCGGTCGGCTGCTCCCTGGCCAGGATCGTGCGGACGTCGATGGTCGAGGAACTCGACAAGGACTACGTCCGTACCGCCATCGGCGCCGGGCTTCCGCCGCGCGTGGTGGTCGGACGCAACGTGCTGCGCAACGCGCTCATCAACCCGCTCACCGTGCTGGGCCTGCGGATCGGCTACCTGCTGGGCGGCACGGTCGTCATCGAGGCCATCTTCTCGCTGCCCGGCATGGGCACCCAGATCATGAGCGCGGTGCAGCAGAACGACACGGCGCTCGCGCAGGGGACCGTGCTGACGATCGCCATCTGCTTCGTCGTCGTGAACCTGGTGGTCGACATCCTCTACCTCTTCGCCAACCCTCGACTGCGCGGAGCCCACTGATGCGTCGAACACTCACCGCCCGGCTGTCGGTCCCCGGCATCGCCTTCAAACGGCTCAGCGTCACGTCCCGCATCGCCCTGAGCTTCGTCCTGCTCATCGTCGTGGTGGGCGTCTTCGCGCCGCTGATCCTGCGGCACGACCCCGCGCAGGCCGGGCTCGGTCCCGCGCTGACCGGCCCGAACGGCGACTACTGGTTCGGTCTGGACAAGCTCGGCCGCGACGTGTTCTCGCGGCTCGTCGCGGGCACCCGACGGTCGTTGATCGTGGGCTTCGGCAGCGCCGGGATCGCCCTGGTGGTCGGCGCGATCCTGGGCGCGCTCGCGGGTACCAGCCGGCCGGCGGTCGACGAGGTCGTGATGCGGTGCCTCGACGTCGTCATGGCGTTCCCCGCGATCGTCCTCAGCGCCCTGCTGATCATCTCCTTCGGCAAGAACAGCCTCCTGGTCCTCGTGGTCGCGATCGGCTTCGTCTTCGTCCCCCAGGTCGCCCGTATCGTGCGCGCCAACGTGCTCTCGCAGTACCGGGAGGACTACGTCGCCGCCGAACGCATCATCGGCGCCCGCCGGCCGCACATCCTGTGGCGGCACATCCTGCGTAACTGCGCCGCGCCGATCCTCGTGTTCGTCACCGTCATGGTGGCCGACGCGATCGTGTTCGAGGCCTCCCTGTCCTTCATCGGCGGCGGGCTCGCGCCCCAGGAGGCGGCGTCCTCGTGGGGTTCGGTCATCGCCTTCGGCAAGGAGATGGTCCAGATCGGTGGCTGGTGGGCCACGTTCTTCCCCGGCCTGCTGATCCTGCTGACCGTGCTCGCCCTGAACGTGCTCTCCGAGGGCATGTCCGACGCGTGGGCCGCCCCGGCGGCGCGACGTGCCACCGCGACGAAGACCGGTGACGCGCAGGAGGAGGCGCAGCCCGGTTCCGGTGAGATGGTGCAGCTGCCCGGCCTGCCCGAGGCGGCGCAGCGGCTGCGCGAGCGGGCCCGTCCGCTCCCGCAGGGTGAGCCGGTCCTGGAGGTCCGGAATCTGTCCATCGGGTTCGAGGGGCGCCATCGGGGCGTCGACATCGTCGACAACCTGACCTTCGACGTGCGCCCCGGCGAGGTGCTGGGCCTGGTGGGGGAGTCCGGCTCCGGCAAGTCCCTCACGTCGCTCGCCGTGATGGGCCTGCTGCCGCAGGGCGCCCGGGTCCGCGGCGAGGTCCGCTTCGCCGGCACCGACCTGCTGACGTTGAGCGCGAAACGACGCCGCGCCCTGATGGGCCGCGAGATCGCGATGGTCTACCAGGACGCCCTCTCGGCCCTGAACCCGTCCCTGCGCATCGGCCCCCAGCTCGCCCAGATGATCAGTCGTGGCGGCACCCGGTCCGCAGAGGAACTGATGGAACTCGTGGGTCTGGACGCGCAGCGCACCCTGTCCGCGTACCCGCACGAACTCTCCGGCGGGCAGCGGCAGCGTGTGGTGATCGCGATGGCGCTGTCCCGCGACCCGCGCCTGATCATCGCCGACGAGCCGACCACCGCCCTCGACGTCACCGTCCAGGCGCAGGTCATGGAGCTGCTGCTGCGGCTGCGTGGCCAGCTGGGCTTCGCGCTGATCCTGGTCAGCCACGACCTGGCGCTGGTCAGCGACGTCGCCGACCGCGTCGTGGTCATGTACGGCGGGCAGATCGTCGAGAGCGGTGTCACCGCCGACGTGGTCGGGGCGCCCGCGCACCACTACGCCCGTGGCCTCCTCGGCTCCGTGCTCTCCCTGGAGGCCGGCGCGGAGCGGCTCACCCAGATCCGCGGTGTGGTGCCGTCGCCCGCCGACTTCCCGCCGGGCTGCCGGTTCGCGGACCGCTGCCCCATGGCGACCGAGGTCTGCCGCGAGGAGACGCCCCGCCTGGAGGGCGTCGCCGGGCACCGCTACGCCTGCCACCACCCGGCGGTCGCCGTCAGGGAAGAGGAGCTGACCCGATGAGTACGCGCGAGTCGATCGTCGAGCTGCGCGACGTGCACGTGGTCCACCGCACCGGCGGGGGCGGCATGTTCAGCCGCGAGCGGGTGTACGCCCTCACCGGCGCGGACCTGACCGTCCGTGCCGGCGAGACCATCGGCGTCGTCGGCGAGTCCGGCTGCGGCAAGTCCACGATGGCCAAGGTGCTGGTGGGTCTCCAGCGGCCGACGAGCGGCACTGTCGCCTTCGCCGGCAAGGACGTCTGGTCGATGAACGCGGCGGAACGCCGTCAGCACATCGGAGCCGGCGTCGGCATGATCTTCCAGGATCCCGCCACGTCGTTGAACCGGCGCATGCCGGTCCGCGACATCCTGCGCGACCCGCTCGACGTGCACCGTCGGGGCACCCGCCAGCAGCGCGAGGAGCGGGTCTCCGAACTCATGAACCTGGTGGGCCTGCCCCGCTCGGTCGCCGACGTCCTGCCGAGCCAGCTCTCCGGCGGCCAACGCCAGCGGGTGTCCATCGCACGCGCGCTGGCCCTGGAGCCGGGACTGGTCATCGCCGACGAGCCCACCAGCGCCCTGGACGTGTCGGTACGGGCGCAGATCCTCAACCTGCTCCTGGACCTCAAGGAGCGGCTGAACCTGGCGATGGTCTTCGTGTCGCACGACATCCAGACCGTGAAGCGGATCAGCGACCGGGTGGTCACCATGTACCTCGGCCGGATCGTGGAGCAGACACCCGCCGCGGGTCTTCCCGAGGTCGCGCAGCACCCGTACACCCGGGCGCTCTTCTCCGCCACGCCGGGCCTGCTCTCACCACTCGATCCGATCCCGCTCGTCGGGCCCGTCCCGCTCGCCACCCGGCCGCCCAGCGGATGTCCGTTCCGCACCCGCTGCTGGAAGGCCACCGACGTCTGCGCCACGGAGATGCCGCCGGTCGAGACGGGCGGCGACGGCTCCCACGAGTTCCGGTGCTACCACCCCGTGTCCGCGGGATCCAGCAACGCGGAGCTGGTCGAGCTCGCCAGAGCAGCGACCGGCCGTACCACCCCCCTACATGTCGAGGAGACAGCGTGACCACCCCTGCCCCGCGGTTCGCCGGAGTCGTGCCGCCGGTCGTCACCCCCCTGACCGAGGAGGGTGCGGTCGACGTCGCCTCCCTGGAGCGGCTCGTCGAGCGGATGCTCGGCGCCGGCGTCGACGGCATCTTCGCCCTCGGCAGCTCCGGCGAGACGGTGTTCCTCACCGACAGCCAGCGGGACCAGGCTCTCGAGACCGTGGTGAAGACCGTCGGTGGCGCCGTACCCGTCATCGCCGGCTGCATCGAGCCGACCACCCGGCGGGTCCTCGACCGGGCCGACGCGTCGACGCGTCTGGGCGCGGACGGCCTGGTGGCCACCGCGCCCTTCTACGCCATCGTCGGCCCGTACGAGGTCGAGCGGCACTTCCGGTCCCTCGCCGCGTCGGTCGAGCTGCCCCTGCTCGCGTACGACATCCCGGTGTGCGTGCACACCAAGCTCTCGCCGGGCCTGCTGAGCCGGCTCGCGGCGGACGGCGTCCTCGCCGGCGTCAAGGACTCCAGCGGCGACGACGTCTCCTTCCGCCAGTTGGTGCTGGCGATCGTCGACAGCGCGCCGGACTCCGGCTTCAGCCTGCTGACCGGCCACGAGGTGGTGGTCGACGGCATGATGCTCGCCGGCGCCTCCGGTTCCGTCCCCGGACTGGGCAACGTGGACCCGGCCGGTTACGTGCGCCTGCACCGGGCCTGCGTGAACGGTGACTGGGATGCCGCCCGCGCGGAGCAGGACCGCCTGACCCGGCTGTTCCGGATCGTCGACGCGGCCGACCCGGCGACGGCGGCCGGGGCCACCCGGGGGGTGGGCGCGTTCAAGACCGCCCTGGCGCTGCTCGGTGTCATCGACAGCAACGCGGTGTCACTGCCCCTGCGGCCGCTCGACGCCGACGAGACGGCGCGGGTGCGGGGACACCTGGAGCTGGCGGGGCTCATCTAGCCATGTCGACGGTACGCACGCCCCCGGTCGTCGCCGCGCTCGACATCGGGGGCACCAAGACGGCTGCCGCCATCGTGACGCGCGACGGTGAGGTCACCGACCGGCTCACCGCCGCGACCCCCGGTCGAGCCGGGGCGACGGCCATCCTCGACACCGCCGCCGATCTCGTCGAGCGCCTGCGGTCGAGGGCCACCGGGGTCCGCGTGGGTGCCCTCGGCGTCGGCAGCGCCGGCGTGATCGACCACCGTACCGGCCTGGTGCTCTCGGCCACCGACGCCCTGGCCGGTTGGGCCGGCACCGACCTGAGGGGACGACTGCGGGAGCGGCTGGGCGTACCCGTGCACGTCATCAACGACGTGCACGCGCACGCCCTCGGCGAGGCCCGGCACGGCGTGGCCGCCGGCCACGAGACGGTTCTCTTCATCGCGGTCGGCACCGGTGTCGGCGCCTCGTTCGTCGTCGACGGCGCCGTGCTCACCGGAGCCCACTCGACGGCCGGTCACGCCGGCCACCAGCCCTCGCCGTACGCGGGGCAGATGCCCTGCACCTGCGGCGGGCAGGGCCACCTGGAGGCGATCGCGTCCGGCCCCGCCCTCACCGAGGAGTACGTGCGGCGTACCGGTCAGCGGGTCGACGACCTGCGGGCGGTGGCCGCGCGGGCCGCGGACGGCGACGCGACGGCCCGGGAGGTCGTCCTGCTCGGCGGTGCCGCCGTCGGCTCGGCGGTCGGCGGGCTGGTCAACATGCTCGACCCCGGTGCCGTCGTGATCGGCGGCGGGGTCACCGGCCTCGGCGACCCATGGTGGCAGGCACTTCGGGACGCCGTGCGGCGCGAGACCCTGCCCACCCTGGGCGACGTGCCCGTGCTGGCCTCGACCCTCGGCGCGGACGCCCCACTTCTCGGCGCCGCCACACTCGCCTGGACGGACATGTCATGAACGCGTTGATCGAAGGAATCCGCCACCGCCTGGTCGTCTCCTGCCAGGCGTACCCCGGTGAGCCGATGCGCAACCCGGACACGATGCGCAGGGTGGCCCTCGCCGCCGCCCAGGGCGGAGCGGCCGGGATCCGCGCCCAGGGTCTGGCGGACATCGCGGCCATCCGGGACGCGGTCGACCTGCCGCTGATCGGGCTGTGGAAGGACGGGAACGACGACGTCTTCATCACCCCGACGCTCGAACACGCGCTGTCGGTGGCCCGGGCCGGCGCGCACGTCGTCGCGCTCGACGGCACCGCACGGCCCCGGCCGGACGGGCGAAGCCTCGGCGAGACAATCGCCGCCGTCCACCAGTTGACCGGGGCTCTGGTGATGGCGGACTGCTCCACCCTCGCCGAGGGGATCGCCGCCGCCGCGGCGGGCGCCGACCTGGTCGGCACCACCCTGGCCGGCTACACCGCGTACACCACCAAGCAGCCCGGACCCGACCTGGACCTGGTCGCCCGCCTCGCCGCCGCCGTCGACGTGCCGGTGGTCGCGGAGGGCCGGATCCACACCCCGGTCCAGGCGGCACAGGCGCTGCGGGCCGGGGCGTGGTCGGTCGTCGTGGGTACGGCGATCACCCACCCCACCACCATCACCGGCTGGTTCGCGTCGGCGATGGCCGGCGCCCGGTAGTGCACCCCACCCCCATCGACAATCCTGCTGTGACGGAGGCCGCGCTGTGGCTCTGAGCGATCTCACCCTCGCCGAATGCTGGGCGTACCGACCGGAACTGACTGTTCCGGAGGACCTGGACGCCTTCTGGGAGCGGACGCTGCGCGTCGACGAACCGTCGGCGGCGACGTACGAGCCCGTCGAGACGGGTCTGACCCAGATCCGTACCTGGTCGGTCACCGTCGCCGGCCACGGTGGCGAGCCCGTGCACGGCTGGCTGCACCTGCCGGCGGACGCCACCGGGCCGTTACCCTGCGTCGTGGAGTACCTCGGGTACGGCCGTGGCCGTGGCCTGCCCCACGAGAAACTGTTCTGGGCCGCCGCCGGCTTCGCCCACCTCATCATGGACACCCGGGGTCAGGGCTGGAGCGCCGCACCCGGGGCCACCGCCGACGCGGACCGGTATCCGGCGGGGACCGTTCCGGGCTTCCTCACCCGGGGCGTCACCGACCCGGACGACTTCTACTACCGCAGGCTGATCACCGACGCGGTCCGGTTCGCGCGGGCCGCCCAGGAGCATCCCGCCGTCGACCCGGCCCGGATCGCCGTCACCGGCATCAGCCAGGGCGGCGGCCTCTCACTGGCGGTTGCCGCGCTGGTCCCGGACGTGGCGGCGGCCATGCCCGATGTGCCCTTCCTCTGTGACTTCCCGCGCGCCGTCCGGGTCGCCCCCCGGGGGCCGTACGGCGAGGTCGCCGAGTACCTCGCCCTGTACCGCGACCGCGCCGACCAGGTGTTCCGGACGTTGTCGTACGTCGACGCCGCCGTGCTCGCGGCCCGTGCCACCGCGCCGGCGCTGTTCTCCATCGCCATGATGGACCAGACCTGCCCGCCGTCGACCTGCTTCGCCGCCTACCACCGGTACGGCGGCGACAAGGAGGTGCGCGTGTACGAGTTCAACGACCACGAGGGTGGCACGGCGCACCAGCAGGCCGAACAGCTCTCCTGGCTGCGCGAGCTCTTCGGCCGCTGAGGACGGTGCCTCGCGTCAGCGCGGTTCCCAGGCGTCGGGCAGGGCGGTGAGCTTGCGCACGTGGGCGGGCAGCCGACCGCTGACGATCTCGGCGAGGCTCACCTCGTCGACGACCCGTCGCACGGCGGCGCGCACCGCCACCCACAGGCCGGGCAGGTTCTCCGCCGACCCCTCGTACCGGGTCTCCTCCGGCCGCAGGCCGCGTACCCCCGCGAGGGGGCCCTCCACGGCGCGCAGCACCGCGCCGACGGTCACCTCGCGCGGCGGGCGCGCCAGGGTGTAGCCACCCTCGGCGCCGCGCTGGGCGCGCACGATGCCGGCCCGGCGCAGGTCCGCCAGGACGGCCTCCAGGAACTTGCGGGGCATGTCCTGCTCGGCGGCGATGGCCTGGGTGGACAGCAGTGAGGGGTACGCGGTGGCGAGGCTCAGCGCCGCCCGTACCGCGTAGTCGCCGCGCGCGGAGATCTGCACCCTGCCATCATGCCCGGCCGGTGCCGGCACCAGGGCCGGCGGGCGACCCGGTTCGGGTGCCGTGGCCGCCGTTGACCGGTTCGCCGGTGCCACCGAAGCGGAAACGTCCCGCGTTGACGCCGGCGCCGTCGGCCGGTGGGCGGGGGCGGACCACCCGACCGGCGGGCGGCTGCTCCCGCGCGGCTCGGAACGCCCCGGGGCTGATCCCGACCTCGCGGGTGAAGAAGCGGCCGAAGTTGGTGGGCTCGGAGAACCCGAGTTGCCGGCCGATCTGGGCGATCGGCTCGTCCGTCGCGGCGAGCAGGCGGGCGGCCTGCAACGCGACCCGCTCGTCGATGACCTGCTTGGCGCTGTTGCCGGTGACGGCCAGGCAGGCCCGGGTGAGGGTGCGTACCGAGCAACCGAGCGCCGCCGAATAGTCCTCCACCCGCCGGGTGAGCTGGTAGCCGTGCTCCACCTCGCGCCGGAAACGGTGGAACGTCTCCACCTCGGGGCGGGGCGGGGCGTGGTCCGCGTCGGGCAGGGTCAGCCGCAGCAGCAGCACGGCGAGCTGGTGGCGCAGCAGCGCACGGCCGGCCGGGCGGTCGCCGTGGCGTTGACAGTCCACCGCCAACTGGCTGACCTCGCTGATCACCGCGTCCTCGTCCTCACCGGCGAGCTGCCGCCACGCCGCCGGGGCGTCCGGGTCGACGTCGAACCCGCGCAACGCCTCGGAGTCCCACCCGACCACCGTGCCGTCGAACTGCGGGCCGGGACAGCGCAGCACCTGACCGGCGCGGACCCGCAGCAGCGTGCCCGGCCGGCACGGCAGTAGGTGGAAATCCAGCTCGGCGTCGCCGTGCCCACGGGTGGTGAGGATCAACAACTCCCGTTCGACGAGCACCGGCCGACGCCAGACCCGGTCGCGGGTCAGGTCGGCCAACGCGAACGTGGCGATCTCGTCGGGGACGAGTGACGCCGTTCCGATCGATGGCGCGGGGGAGGGATCGGTGGGGACCATCGCCTGCGACGGTAGCCCGAACCGCAGGTCACCGCATCCCGTCCCGGGCGAGATGGCCGTCTCGGGACGACGGGCTTGTCCCGATCCGGGCGACCGGGCTACGTTACCCGGCGGTAGCGCCGTCCGGTCCGCGGTCCGCCCGGCGCCCCGCCGGCCGCCCGACACCGCCGGGGGCCCCGCCAACTCGCGATGGGATGGGCATGACGCAGCTGTTCTCGGTCGAAGGCAAGACGGTTCTGGTCACCGGCGGCTCGCGGGGGATCGGTCTGATGATCGCCCAGGGCTTCGTCCGGGCCGGCGCCCACGTGATCATCTCGTCCCGCAAGGCGGACGTCTGCGAGGCGGTCGCCAAGGACCTCTCCGCCGAGGGGCGCTGCGAGGCCATCCCCGCCGACCTGAGCGACGACGCCGGCGCCGAGGCGCTGGCCGCAGCCGTGCGGGACCGTGTCGAACGCCTCGACGTCCTGGTCAACAACGCCGGCGCCACCTGGGGTGCGCCGCTGGAGGAGTACCCGGAGTCCGCGTTCGACAAGCTCTGGGCGGTGAACGTCAAGGCCGTGTTCCGCCTCACCACTGCGCTGCTGCCGGCGCTGCGCGCCGCCGCCAGCGCCGACGACCCCGCCCGCGTGATCAACATCGGGTCGATCGACGGCATCCGCGTGCCGTGGATGGAGGTGTACGCGTACTCGGCCACCAAGGCGGCGGTGCACATGCTCACCCGCGGTCTCGCCCACCAGCTCGCCGGCGAGCAGATCACCGTCAACGCCATCGCGCCCGGCCCGTTCGAGAGCAAGATGATGGCGTTCGCCCTGAACGACCCGGCGAGCCGCGCCAGCATCGAACAGCAGGTGCCGCTGGGCCGCATCGGCCGGCCCGAGGACATGGCCGGAACGGCCATCTACCTCTCGTCGCGGGCCGGCGCCTACCTCACCGGCGCGGTCATCCCCGTCGACGGCGGCATCACCACGCGCGGCTGAGCACCGGCCGACCCGGGGCGGGCTGTCCGCGTACCCCCTGGTGTGCCGGCGCCGCGCGGACTCGGCAGGTCCGCGCGGCCCCGGTGTGGCCGGTGTTGCTCTTCCCGGCGGTGATCAGCGACCGGCGAGCAGCCGGTTCACCGCCGTGTCGACGTCCAGGTGCTCGGCCTCGCGGCCGCGCGGGACGACGACGTACGTCCGTCGAAGGAACCGCACCAGGACGCTGCGCGGCACCTCGAAGAGGGCGTTGCCGTCCGGTGACGACAGGGCCAGCGCGACGAAGTCGCCGCGCGGGGTGGCCCAGGGCCAGACCCGCACGTCCCCGATGCCGGCCGGCTCGTCCAGACCGGTGACCAGGAGTTCGCGAGCGAACGACCAACTCACCGCCTCGCCCCCTGCCGATTCGGCATGGAACAGGACATGGACCGCATACGGGTCAGCAGGGTCGTAGCGCAGACTGGCACGCACCGGCAAGGCGGTGGCGTCAGGTGCGACGAGCCTTAGCGACGTCTCGACCTCTACGGTCGTCGGTCGAATGACACTCATGGACGTTCTCCCCCCGGCACCGCTGCGGAACGCGCGTGTCCCGCTTTTCCCATACTCAGGTGCTACTCCTGGCTACGCTCCGCCATACGCTGACTTCACCCAGTGGTGGGAAGGGGGACGGAAAGGCCGCGTGAATGTGGTGATTCACGTAGGATTTCCGGTTCTGCCCAGTGCGTGATCCCGCCCGGCATCGGGTGGTTCAGTCGTCGACTTACTCCGGTAACGTCCAGTCGGCCGTTGCAGTGACGGGCCCGAGCGACACTGGGGGGTGAAATGGTCACGAACCGATCCTCAGTGGATGGGCCAGCGGCGTCCGGCCCGCCGAACGTCGCGGTCCGAGCAGCCGAAAAGCGGGGGTACGCAGTGCCGAAGGAGCAGTCCGAGCGACCCGGACGGACGACGCCCGACGACGATCGCTCCGGCGACGTCCTCGTCGCCGGGAAGCCGCCGCAACGCCCCCACTGGCGACAGCGGATCTCGACGACCCTGGACCTCATCCGAGCCAACCCCACCGGCCGGATCGCCCTCAAGATCTTCATCGCGATCGCCGGGGCGCTCGTCGTCACCATCGGCATCGCCCTCATCCCGCTACCCGGGCCAGGCTGGCTGCTGGTCATCGGCGGGCTCGGCATCTGGGCCGTCGAGTTCCACTGGGCCCGCCGACTGCTCGGCTTCACCCGCCGACACGTCCAGGGGTGGACACGATGGGTGACTCGACAGTCACTGCCGGTGCGAGCCGTCCTCGGTGCCGTCGGGCTGATCTTCGTGGGCACCGTCGTCTGGCTGTCCCTCAAGTACAGCCTCGGCATCGACGTGGTGGCCGAAGCCATGGACTACCTCACGACGCACTGACCCCGGATTTCCGGTCCGGTTCCACGATCGGGTAGAGTCAACGGCGCTGAGGGCGATTAGCTCAGTGGGAGAGCGCTTCGTTCACACCGAAGAGGTCGCTGGTTCGATACCAGCATCGCCCACGCAGGTCAAAGGCCACTTCCCGGCTTCGGGAGGTGGCCTTTCTGCTGTCGTACAGCAGCCAAGTACAGCAACGGCGTCAGTGGCCGAGTGAATCGCCAAGGCGTTTGAGGGCGTCACTGGTCGCCTTGTTTGATACCTGCGTGTAGATCTCCATCGTCACGGAGAAGCGGGCGTGCCTCAGCACCTGCATGGCGACTCTGGGGTGGACGTCGAGGTCGGCAAGCAGCGTGGCGCAGGTGCGGCGGGCGTCGTGGACGGTGATCGGCGTGACGTTGGTCTTTCCGCACCTCGCCTGCCACGACCGTTGGAAGTTGCGCGGCTCGATGGGTGTGCCGTAGCGGGTGGTGAAGACAAGTCCGGTCTCGTGCCAGGCCTTGCCTGCGGCAGCTTCAGCCTCATCGCGTTGCTGCTGTCTGAGCTTGAGAGCGGTCAGGCAGATGTCGGGCAGGGGGAGTGTGGCGTCGGATGCCTGAGTCTTGGTGTCGCGGTGCAGGAGCTGCCCGTGCACCCGTTGCAGTTGGCGACCGATGGTCAGCTCCCCAGCGTCGAGGTCGACGTCCTTCCACGTCAGTCCCAGGGCCTCGCCCTTGCAGGCCGGTCACGAGGACCAAGGCGTAGGCGGCGTACAGCGGGTCCTCGTCGTGGCGGGCGGACTCCAGGAACTTCCGAGCCTCATCGCTCGACCACGACTTGCCTCGTCGACGGCGAACCGGGGCCAGGGTGACCGCCACGGCCGGGTTTTTGGTGATGAGGTCTTCGGCCTGGGCGTGAGTGAGGGCAGCTCGCAGTGCGGCCCGGATGTCGCTGACCGTCCGCTTCGACGGGACGGCCTGGCAGCAGCGGCCGACCGCGCAGCAGCGCCGCTTCTGCTTCGGGCGGGCGGCGTCCTTGCCCTGGGCGCAGCACTGACAGGTCCGGGCCACCTGGTTGATCCAGGTCTGCACGTCGCGGGACTGGAGCCGGTCGACCCGCTTGGACCCGAGGCCAGGGGAGATGTAGCGGCGGACGAACGTCTCGTAGGTGGCGTAGGTGAGGGGCGCGCGGTTGGGCTCGATGATCTCGTTGAGCCAGTAGGTGAGGAAGCTGTCGAACGCTGGTCGCCACCGGTCCGGCCTTGGCCTGTTGGTGCAACTTGATCCACTTGTCGTGCACCGCTTCGCGGGTCTTGCCGTAGACGTACTTCCGGGTGCGCCTGCCGTCCGGCTTGGTGACCCAGACGTACGCGGCGAAGCCGTTCCGGTACGGGAAGATGGAGCCTTCGCCGTTGGCTCGGGCGCGGCCCGGCATCAGGCGGCCTCCTGGCGTTCGACCTGCTCGCGGATGTAGTCGTCGATCCACTCCGGGAGGATGCGGCGGTACTTGCCGTCCTTGATGGAGCGCAGCTCGCCGGTAGCGATCTTCATTTTGGCCTTGGAGATGCCGAAGCCGAGAAGGACGGCGACCTCTGCAGGGGAGTACCAGCGGGGGCGGAGGTTCTGGTTCATGCAGCGGCCCCGGTGAGCCAGGCTTCGTGGGCGAGTTCTTCCCGGCCGATGCGTCTGGCCTGGCGCCGCTGGGCGGCGGCCGTGTTGGCCAGGAGTGCGTCACCTTCGGTGAGCCAGCCGAACCCGCTGTAGGTGAGGGTGCCGACGGTGATCGTGTGTGGCGGGTCGTCGTCCTCTTTGCGGCGGTAGGTGGCGCGGGTGTCGCGGAGCAGGCCGAAGGTGACGGAGTAGCGGCGACCTTTGGTGAGGAAGTGGCCACCGAAGCCGAGCATGTGCGCCCAGCGGCGCAAGCCGCCGTAGATGTTGCGTTCGGCGTCAAGGCTGCCTTGACGGTCGTCGTCGGTTGTGGCCCCGCTGACCATACCGGCATGGGTAGGCCTGCCGAGGTGCCAGCAGGCGTCGATGAGGCGGGCGGTGTGGTCGCCATCGGGATCGGCGTAGTCGTCGATGGTGGCCGGAGTGAGGCGGTTGGAGGAGTGCCCGGTGGCTTCGGTGGCCTTGGTGGCGTACTTGGCAAGGTAGGCCTCGACCTTGCTCTCGGTCAGCTCGCCGCTTGTGGCTTTGATCCGGCGGACGTCGACCTGCTCGCCCCAGGCGATCGGCCATCCTTCGGGCTGGTCGGGGTGCGGTGGCGTGGTGACGGCGATCTGCCGGGCGGCGGCGTGGAGGGCGGCCTCCAGGTCGTCAACAGTGATGCCGGCCGGTGGCGGCACGAGGGCGTTCGGATCCTCGGGGGCGACGCCGTCGAGGCGCAGCAGGACGTGGAAGTGCACGGCGGCGCGGCGTTGCACCTCGGCGACCTTGCCGTGCGACACGCGCACGGGCGGCACCCAGCGGGCCTTGCCGGAGGCGGTGACGATGCCGACCTTGGGGATGCCACGTTGACGGCACGTTGCGGCGAGGTGCCGATCGGCGGCTTGCTTGGTGCGCCGCCACAGCTCGCCGGAGAAGTAGTTCCAGACGACTTGGTGGGCGTGGTCGTAGCAGTCGAGGCACAACGGCTGGCCGAGCCGCGGATCGTCGACGTCGTGGCGAGCGAAGCACGCGGCGGTGGTCAGTCCCCAGCGTCCCGTCTCCGGGCAGGCGTCACTAACGTCCAGCCTCGTACAACAAGTTGTTGTGGGTCATGACGTTGCTGACACCACCGACGGGGAGTTCGGTGTTCCGTGAGAGCTGCCGGGCGCCAGCGCTCGGCATTGTCCGACTTCAGTCAGGTATTCGGTCATCGCATCACGGTTGCGGATGAGTACGTCGATCCGCTCGGTGAGCCGGTCCCGCTCGGCGGCCAGCAAGGCCAGCATCTCCGGTGTTGCATCGGGGAAGTAGATCGATCGAGGTTTGTCCAGGCACGGAAGGATCTGCTTGATGATGCGAGTGGGGAGCCCCGCATCCAGCAGGCCACGGATTTGGTTGACCCGGTCCACGTAGCGGTCGTCATACTCCCGATACCCGTTCTCGCCCCGGTCCGGGACAATCAGCCCTTGCTCCTCGTAGTAGCGAAGTAGCCGACGGGACGCCCCCGTCAGTCGCGACAATTCACCGATCCTCACACCCGCCGAAGCTACTCGGTGCACCTAGACTTGACCATCACATCTATGTGAAGGTTCCAAGATTCGGTCCATGACCACCACGTCTTCTGACACGCAGTCTCGTACGCGACAGGTCAGCCTGCCATGGTCGGCGCTGTTGGCACTGGGGACTGCCGTCTTCATCACGAGCTTGACGGAGACTCTGCCTGCCGGTGTGCTGCCCGAGATGTCGGCCTCACTGGGCACCAGTTCAGGTGCTACCGGCCAGGCCGTCACCGTCTATGCGGCCGGTACGGCGTTGACCGCGATCCCGCTCGCCAGGGTGACAGCATCTGTTCCGCGGAAACCACTGCTGCTCGGCGCCATGGCCGTCTTCCTGGTGGCCAACACGCTGACTGCGGCTGCACCGGGATACATCGTCCTCCTTGCGGGCCGGTTCCTCGCCGGTGTGGCGGCGGGCCTGGCGTGGGCGATCCTCGCTGGCTACGCCCGTCGTATCGCACCTACCGGCTTGGAAGGCCGCGCCATCGCCGTGGCGATGACCGGGATCCCTGTGGCGTTGTCCTTGGGGGTTCCGGTCGGCACGCTGATCGGTGAACAGGCGGGATGGCGGGCGGCGTTTGGCGCTGTCTCCCTGGTTACTCTTGCCGTCATCGGCTGGATCAGCGTGTCCGTCCCCGGCGTGGGGCAACCCGCCATTGCACAGGCTGACCCCCTCCGTTCGGGCCCCGCACCAGAATCAGCGAAGTCGCCCCTGCGGCAGACCCTGGCGGTGCCCGGTGTCGCGGCGATCATGGTCACGGTCACGACGTTCGTTCTCGGGCACACGATCATCTATGCCTACATCGCTCCCTACCTACAGCACGCCGGGCTCGGGTCAGCGACCGACGCGGTCCTCCTTGCTTTCGATGTCGCATGCCTGGCGAGCATTTGGTACGTCGGACGCCATGTCGACCGCCGGCTACGGGCTCTGATGGTCGCCGGCGCGGTGCTGTTCACTCTCGCCACCGCAGCTCTTGCCGTCACCACAACACACTCGATCGTTTGGATCGCCGCTGTTCTTTGGGGCCTGGGGTGGGGCGGTGCCCCGACCTTGCTGCAAACTGCAGCCGGACAAGCCGGAATGCGGCGCAGGAGCGCTGCTGCTGACACCGCGCAAGCGGTCCTCGTCACCCTCTGGAACGCCGCGATGGCCCTTGGTGGCATCATCGGTGGCCTCCTGCTGCAAAACTCAGGCGTCACCGTGGTCGCCGTGTCAGCCGCCGCCCTCGGGGCTGCCAGCCTGCTCATCGTCGTCGGGGCCCGACACCACGCGTTCCGCAAAGCTCAGGCCACGCCATGACACACGCCAACGCACCTCTACGTGTTGAAGGACGCCGGCGTCTGGTCGAACGTTGCCGCGCTCGGCCCATCGCGCACGTCGCTGCAAAGATGGGCATCTTCAGGGCGACCGCATCGAAGTGGGTGGCCCGCGCGTTGGCGAGCCGGACGCGGACGGCCTGCATCAGGGATGCTCGGCGGCGGCATGGTCCGTCAGGTGCAGAAGGTAGCGCGGCGGTGCGGTGCCCACTCGACACCGCACCGCCGCGCGTCTGTGTCACGGGCCGCCCAACCTCCTCGCGGAGGTTGGGCGGTCCCGTCGGCGGGCTGCGGTACGGCCGCAGCGGTCGCCTCGGGTGGCGCGAGTTGGTCCTGAGCACGACGCTCGTTGAAGCCATCAGGTGCGGACTAATGCCTCATTCGGAACGCGACGGCTTTCCAGTCCACCTCGAAGGCCCTGCCGTTCGTCTCGACCCGCGTGACCAGCAGGTACGCGAGAAGGATTAACAGGATCGGGATCGCCAGGGGACCCGATCCTCCGACCCGAGGATGGGGCTGCTGTCGTACCTGCTGGTCGACCTCCAAGCCCTGCATGGGGGTGACCGCTGCTACGTAATAGCCGGTTGAGAGCAATCACGGCGACACTTGCATTTCTCGGCAGGCCCGGCCGCCCGGAGCGCCCGCCACCCGTGTAACGGACGGCGATGGTCAGGGCGCGTACGACGGCGGCAGATTAGTGCGGATTGGAGTCACGGGGCTATCGCATCGCATTGACCGGCGCTCTACTGCACGCACCTTTGCCTGCGGCTCTACGTTGCCGCGGGTCAACTCTGTGCGGCGGAACCGGACCCCGGCAGGTCGAACAGTTGAGTCGACGGCTTCCCGGGATGGGGGTTACAGTTCCGGCCGTCGGCGTGGACGGACGTCACTCGATCTTGCTCTCGCGCTGTGTTAGCCTTCGCATGCGCCCCAGATGGGCCTACCCCCCGGAGGTTTTGGCTACTTCAGCCGCCACGCCGAGATCGACGCGAGGTACGCGTTTCTCGTGCGGGATCCGGGGCGACGGCGCCTTCGAGGGTTTGTCATCGTTGCGGCTGGTGGACGCTGTGGGCTTCCGGTCGGGTCTTCGGATCGACCGAAAAGACGGTACGAATGACAGTCACGTTCAACCACACCATCATTGCCGCCAGGGACAAGAACGCGTCGGCCGCGTTCTACCGGGAGCTGTTTGAGCTTCCGGAGGCACCCTCGTGGGGGCTGTTCGTCAATGTTCTGCTGGACGAGGGTGTGCTGCTCCAGTTCGCTGAGCCGCCGGTGGACATCCAGATGCAGCATTACGCGTTCCTCGTCGACGATGAGCTGTTCGCGCGATGCCTGGCGTATATCGAGGAGCGAGGCATCACGTACTGGGCCGACCCGCAGATGAAGCGGCCGGGGGAGACCAACACCGAGCATGGCGGCCGCGGGGTCTACTTCAAGGACCCCGCAGGTCACGCGATCGAACTGATCACACGCCCGTACCTGTCTTCGCGTGACTGAGCGCGAGACGACCAGGCTCATCGCCTGGAGCCGTGAGCTTCGCCAGGTGCACGCGCGCCTGCGCGAGGCGCTCGACCTCACCCGCAGTGCGGCTGCCGAAGGCCGGCCCGACGGGACGGCCACGCGTGACATGCTGCTGTACTGCCACGGGTTCTGCGTTGCCCTTGACGGGCACCATCGGGGCGAGGGCCACACCCTGTTCCCGGCGATCAGGGCGGTCCACCCGGGAACTGGAGCCAGTGCTCCGCGACCTCACCCAGGACCACTCGATGATCGCGGACCTGCTCGCCGGCCTAGAGGCCGCAGTCAATCGGGCCGCACCGGTCGCCGAGTTGGATCGTCACATCGCGGGCATCGCAGCCATTATGGAGAGCCATTTCCGGTACGAGGAACGTCAGCTGCTCAATGTCCTCGAGACGCTCTCGCTTGATGCGCCACCCGAGGAGGTCCTAGGCCCGCTGTGAGCAACCCGGGCCCGCGAACGGGCCCGGCCGCTCCATCCTCAACTGCCGAACTCGGTGCGGATCCGGGTGAGATCTATCGGAAACGGTCGTTGTGAAGGCCCATCAGTTGGCCGCGCGGCAGGTATCGACTAGGCAGACGATCTGCCGTCGACGTTGGTGGACATGGTGTGCAGGATGCCGGGCAGTTGCTTCAGCGCGGCGGCGGGCAGGTCGCGAACCGTCTCCTCTGCGAGGGTGACCCACAGCTCCCGGATCTGGTCGGCAAGGGCTTTGCCGCTGTCGGTCAGCGATACGACGGTGGCGCGCTTGTCGGCCGGATCGGGGGTGCGCCGGATGTGGCCCGAGGCCTCCAGCTTTCGAGTCATCAGCGTGACGCTGGGGGGCTCGCAGCCCAGCGCCTCGCCGAGCTGAGCCTGAATAAGGGGGCCGGTCCGGTCGAGCTCGAGCAGCACGGCCTCTTGACCGGGGTGCAGGCCGAGCGGGGCCAGCAACTGCGCCGCTCGGGCCCGGTGACGCAGGCTGAGCAGACGGATTCCCTGGTTGAGGGCGTCGGCGTACTCGGGATCCATGGACCCTCCTTGACAACAGCGTTCGTTATGCGCATAAGATTATCCGCATAACCGTTATGCGCATAATCAATGCTACACAGACTGGAGCCGACATGACGGTGCAGGTCGCAGTCTTCTACTACAGCTCGACGGGCACGGTTCACGCCCTCGCTGAAGCCGTCGCTGAGGGCGCCACCTCGGCCGGGGCCGAGGTGCGACTGCGCCGGGCCGCCGAGCTGGCCCCCGCCGAGGCCATCGACCAGAACCCGCAGTGGCGTCGGCATGAAGCCGGAACCGACACCACGTAGCCCTGCTGGCCGGCGTACGGGTCCGGTGCAGAGCCAGGCACGCCAAATGTGCATGGGCTCGGGCGAGTGGCGCTGGGGGACCTTGCGGCGCCGGTCGCCCCCCGGCGACGTACGTCCGTTGCTCACGATGAGTAATCGGTGGACGTGGGCCGTCGCCGAATCGCGGCAAATCGTGCGGCTGAAGTGTGGTCCGATCGAGCACTTGAGTCCGTTTCCGGGCGCCGTCGCGGGGGGCAGGCCAGCGCCGGTGCGGTGGCCTGCCCCTGTCGTGGTGAGAGGTCGAGTGTGGTCAGGCTCGGCGCAGTGGTGCGAGCGCGTCGGTCCAGGCGGTCACCTCGGTGAAGAGTTGGTGCAGCATGGCGTTGTGGCGATCGCCGGGGGTGAACGCTGCGAACGCTGCGAAGTCGGTCGCGAGTGACAGGCTGACCTGAGTGCGTACGCCAGCTAGCTGGAGACCCGCGGTGATGAGGCGCAGGTGTTCCACCGCGCGGGCGCCGCCGACGTTACTGCCGTACGAGACGAAGCCTGCCGCCTTGTTGTTCCACTCGGCATAGAGGTAGTCGATGGCGTTCTTCAACGCTGAGGGGATCGACCGGTTGTACTCCGGGGTGACGAAGACATAGCCGTCGAACTCGGCGACCTTGGTGCTCCATTGCCGTGTATGGGCGTGGGCGTAAGAGCCGAATAGCGGTGACTGCGGCTCGTCGAAAACCGGCAGGTCGTAGTCCTTGATGTCCACCACCTCAACGTTGATGCCGTCGTGCTGGCTGCCCTGCTTGGCGACCCACTCGGCCACCTGATGGCCAACCCGGCCGGGACGGGTGCTGCCGAGGATGACTCCGATGTTCGTCACGCATGGTCCTTCTTGTCGTTCCGCCGGTTGCTGACGGCTGGGAATGTTGTGCCGAGCGAATCGATGGCGCCGTCCGATACGCGGGTTCGCCGCAGTTGCTGACGTGGATGTTCGGGTTGCAGGGCCGCGTCAAGGCCGTTCAACCGCAGCACGCTCGCGCCGCGCAGGTGTGCCAGGTCCACACCGCCGTCCCCCGTGTATCTGACAAAGGTCACCTGCTCGGTCCAGTCCAGGCGGGTGCCGTCCGCTTCGGCGGCGAGCCCGACGGTGACCAGCGAGGTCCATCGCAGTACGCCATCGACGACGGCCTCGTAGCCGTAGATGATCCGGTGGGCGTTCGCGATGTCGATGTACCGCGACCGGTACTCCAGCAGCTCGGGCGCGGTGTCCAGCCCGGTGAAGGTGCTACGCGCCGTCTCCCCACCGCCCACCCGGAAGTCATGCTCGGATGAGGCTCCGCTGCCCGGAAGCCGGAACCACCGCCGCCTGACTTCGGTGTCGGCGAATGCCGTGAAGACTTCGTCCGGCGGCACATCGAGGTGCCGCGAGATCGTGAACGTGTCATGCCGGACCATGCCCTTCCTTCCGCTGTCACGGCCACAGAGTGGGTGGCCGCAGGCCAGTTACGATCAGTAAGAAACGTGGGTCCACCGGATTTAGTCCGGCTTCCCAATACGCACTTTGAAGTCAGCTACTGACGGATGAGGAACCCAAAGGCCATGACAAGCCTCCTTGGCACCGAACTCGCACAGCGCGGGGTCGCCCCGGACTGTGTACAGACGATCGAGCTCGTCCGTGATGTACTGGCGCGGGTCGGCGACAAGTGGACGTTGCTGACCATCACGGTCCTGGCGTCCGGTCCGCTGCGCTTCACGGCGCTACACGGGCAGATCGCCGGCATCTCCCAGCGGATGCTCAGCCAGACGCTGCGCGCACTCACCCGCGATGGGTTGGTGACCAGATCCGCATACCCGGAAGTACCCCCGAGGGTGGAATATGCCCTTACGCCACTCGGCCGCTCACTGAGCGACGCCGTGGACGGCCTTGTGCGCTGGGTCCGCGACCACCAGGCCGAAATCGCCCAAAACCGCGACGAGTTCGACCCGGCACCCACCGCGAACACAGCCATCCCGCCACGCGCATTGCCTGAGCTACGAACCGCAGCTGCCGCGTCGCGACCTCAACAGGATTCAGACGTGCTGTCATCGGCAAAGCCGTGAGCGGCTGAACATGTTCCGGAGGCCATGTACGCGGCGAGGATGTAGTCGGGATGCCGGTCGGGGTTCTTGCGGGCCCGGTCATAGCGCGTGGTAGTCCGTGCTGTGTGGGCGAGGTGCTTGAGTCGGCGGGTGGCGGCGTGCCGGTCCATCCTCCGACCATGGGTGTTGCGCAGGATCGGCCCGGCGGTGCGGTCGTTGACGGCCTGGTCGATAGCCCGAGCGACCGCGGGTGGTAGCGGGACGAGGACGACCTTGCCGTCCGCGAGATCTACGCCCTGCTCACCCAGAAGAACTACAATCAGCTACTTGACGACCAGCGTCGCATCCCTGGACCCCGGGCACCCCTCACACGGCCGGGAGCGGCCGATCTGCCTGACTATCCACTTCGCATGCTTGATTGCGGTCTCAGCGTCTATCGCAGCCTTGATCCGCCCGGTAAACGCCACGGCCGTTATCTTGTGGCGCCCTCCGGCGGAGACTCCCCAGCCTCTGCGGCAGCCTCTCCCACATCGTTGGGGAGATCGGCTGTCGGAGCGATGAGCGCGTTGGCCGCGCCGCTTGGACGCGCCGGTAGATTCTTTGTACAGCCGGCTTGCGGTCGCGGGTCGGGTTGATGCGCGGGAACGTAAGCACGATGTCCAAGCCGGAGATCGAGGCTGTGAACTGGGCCCCGAGTGTGTCTGCACCCACGATGATCGGCGCTGGTAGGACCATGAATCCGTCGGGCATGATCGTCTCCGCTCCGCCCCGCACGCGTCGGCGTGAGCTTTTTCGGCGGCGGACGTGCCAGCGGTAACAGGGCAGCCACGGTTGGGATCTGCCGTCCAATGTGTTCGCGGCCGGAGCGCGTTGCGCTGCCGAGATCGAGTGCACTCTGCTCGGCAGAGTCGGGCGGTAGCGGCTGGTGGGCGCGCGGTCGGCGGCAGATGAGGGCTCGGCGTGGGGTGTTGCCTGGGTTGGGTCCGCACCGTGGCCGCGATCGAAGCTCGCCGGCGCGGCAGGGGTGGGGCTTCGGTCATTGCCTAGCAGCTCGGCGCTCGCGGCGTCGTTGCCTATGTGCTTGGCCGGTTGGCACCGTGCGCGGGATACGGTGCGGACCATGCGAGCCATGCAGTGCGCCCGTTTCGGCGGCCCGGAAGTACTGAATCTTGTCCACGTGCCTGAGCCGGTAGCAGGCGATGGTCAACTACTTGTCGACGTGAGCGCGGCAGGAGTCAACTTCGCCGATACCAGCCGCATCGCCGGGTCCTATCGTCCAGCACCGGAACTGCCGTTCATCCCCGGCGCAGAGGTGGTCGGGCGGACCGCTGACGGTCGCCGCGTGCTCGCGCCGATCTTCGGCGGTGGTGGCTTCGCTGAGCGGGCGGTCGTCGAAGACGCGGACGCCGTGGCGGTGCCCGACGGGGTGAGCGATGCCGAGGCGCTCGCGCTTCTCGTCCAGGGGCTGACCGCCTGGCACGTACTGAAGAGTTGCGCGCGGATACACCGCGGCGAGACGGTCGTCGTCAACGCCGCGGCCGGCGGTGTCGGCTCGCTCGCTGTGCAGCTCGCCAAGCACTTCGGTGCCGGGCGCGTCATCGGTACGGCCTCCACGGAAGTCAGACGTGACCTGGCGCTCTCGCTCGGCGCGGACGTCGCCGTGTCCAGCGAGGCGGACGGTTACGCCGAGCGGGTCCTCGACGCCAACGACGGCAGGCCAGTGGACATCGTCCTCGAGTCGATCGGCGGACGAGTTTTCAGCGCCGGTCTCGATATCCTGGCGAATTTCGGACGCCTGGTCACCTTCGGCAATGCCTCCCGCGAAGGCCGTCCGCCCGTCGACCCGGGTGCCCTCGCGGATCGCAACACCGCCGTGACGGGCTTCTGGCTGCGACCGGCCCTCACGGTTCCCGGCACCTATGTGGAGCCGTTAACCGAGATGTTCGCGCTCATCGCTGCCGGAGTGCTGAGACCGTTGGCCGATGCCGCATATCCCCTTGAGGACGCCCGCCGTGCCTTCGAGGACGTCCTCGCCCGTAGAACCACCGGCAAGGTCACCCTGCGTCCCTGAACTTTGATCCGGTAGTCCCGCGTCCGGTACCCCGCAACCATGACACCCGCCCTGTCCATCCCGTGGCGCTGGTCGAAGCAAGCGAGGGTCAGCGCTGGCTGGACCGGAACCAGGCATCGGAACGGGCGAACGCTTAGTGGCAGCGGTCGATACCTGACGTTTGCGCAGCTGAGGTAAAGGGAAGGCGGCCTTAACCCGGTTCGCCCACACCCGGCGAAGGGCCCAGCGCCAGGGGATGGCCGGCAGGCTGCGAGTCGGGTGCCGGACAGATGGCGGTTACCGTGCGTCAATGGTCCGCTACTTTCGATCACCATGAAGGATCTGGGGCGGTACTGGGGCTATCTGGCGTTCATCATCCTCGTTACGGCCTGGTGGACTCGCTCTGTGGGGCCGCTGGCGCTGCTCGTAATGTCCATGCTGGTGACAGGCTTCTTCCTGTTCCAAGCGCCTGTGTGGTGCTGCGCCGTCAACCGGGACGGGACCCTCTGCCGGAACAACTCGACTGGCCTCCTGCTCGGATGCAGCAAGCGGCAGCACAAGTGGCAGAAGCTCAGGATGACCATCGTCCCGAACGCCTGGCGTCAAATGAACCGCGGGCTTTGGGCGTCACCCAGGGAAGGACTGACGACCCTGGGCGCGATCGTGGGGATGCTTTCGGCGGTCGCGGCCACAGCGATCAGCGTTGCTGGACAGTTTGCTGGCAAGGCGTGACCAGCTACCTCGCGAAAGGGTGCAGAACAGGCATCGCTCGACACGATGCGGTGGGCGGCGTACGGCTCTTTGTCTAACCGGGCATGCGGTGCGTGGTGAGGTCCGGCGCGGATACTGGCGGAGTGAAGGAGCAGGAGCAGACGACGGAGTTGACCCGCTGGACCATTCACGGTGAGCGGGTGGTTGACGACTCCCGCCGGGCGCGGCTGAGCATTGCCGAGGTGGAGTTGCCGGACGGAGTTCGTTTCGAGCAGTACGTGATCCGGGCTCCCCGGTCGGCGATGGTCGCCGTGGTCGACGATCAGCAGCGGCTGTTGTTGATGCGGCGGCACCGGTTCGTGTTCGACCGGTGGGTGTGGGAGTTGCCCGGTGGCTACGTCGACGACGAGGAGCATCCGGCGCAGTGCGCAGTGCGCGGTGCGGGAGGTCGAGGAGGAGACCGGCTGGCGGCCTCAAGGGGTGGAGCCCTTGCTGTCCTTCCAACCGTGGGTCGCCACTGCCGACGCCGAGAACCTCCTGTTCCTGGCTCGTAAGGCTGAGCGAATCGGCCCACCTTTGGACGTGAACGAGGCGGAGCAGGTCGCGTGGATTCCGCTCGACGAGGCGTACGGGCTGGTGTCCCGGGGTGAGATCGTCGGCGCCGGCACGGTGATCGCGGTGCTGGAGCTGGTCGCGCGTAAAGCCCGGGGAGAGCTGTGACGCTCAGCGTCGGGGACCGAGGGTGGCGTCGACGCGGCCGGTGAAGTGCCGGACGGCGGGTAGTCGCCGGTGCGGGGCGAGTTGGGTTCGCAGGTCGCGGAGGCAGCCCACGGCTCTCGCGGAGCGGAGCTGGGCGGTCAGGGTCAGGGCTTCCGCGCCGATGGCGCAGGCTCGGTCGGGATCGCCCTGCTGGGCGTGGACGCTGGCGAGCAGGGCGAGGTTGAAGGCTTTGCCGCGTACGTAGCGGTTGTCCATGCGTAGGGATCGGGCGGCGAAGCGTTCGGCGTGGGTGTTGCGGCCAAGGGCGTGGAAGCAGTGGCCGAACTTGGCCGACAGGTACGCCTCGTCGAAGTAGCTGAGCCATTGCGGCTCGGTGCTGCGGTCGGCCCGGTCGAGGGCTTGTTCCGCCTGGTGCAGGGCGGCGGCGCAGGCCCGTTCGTCGTTGGCTTTGGCCAGGGTCCTGCACGTGCTCGCCGAGATCCTTGTACTTGATGACGGCGTTGTATCGGCGTGCCGTCGTGACCAACTCCTCATGGGCGAGCGGTACCCACGCTGCGAGCGCATCCACGAACGCCACGGGCGAGTTGTCCGCCACGCGATAGGTGCCTGGCCCCGTCGTCACGCCCTGACCCCACGGCTCGCCGTAGTCAAAGTCGAAGATCGTCACGAGGGAGCCCGGTCGCGAACGTGAGATCGGCCGTGATCGAACCCTGCGTGACGCGCGCGGGCTCGCGACCCTCGCTCGCATCCGCGGCGTTGTTGTGGTCCGCTGTGGAACCCCGCACCACCAGCGCCAGCCCGGCGAGGACGGTCGCGGCTGCGGCCAGCTCTATCGGGCCGACGGGCTCGTCGAGCAGCAGCCACGCCGCGCTGAGCCCGAAGACCGGCACCAGCAGGCTGAACGGCGCCACTCTCGCGATCGAGTACTGGGCGATCAGCCGGTTCCAGATACCGAAGCCGACGAGGGTCGACACGTACGCGACGTACGCCACGGCTAGCAGCCCGCGCCACGACAAACCAGTGATCGCATCCAGCACCGCCTCTCCGCCGTCGATAACGCCGGCCAGGCCGAGCAGCGGCAACGGCGGCACCAGGCTCGACCAGACCAGCAGCGAGAGCGGTCGCGTCTCGTCGCTGGCCCGCATGACTAGGTTTGCCAGGGCCCAACTGGCCGCCGCGAACAGCGTCAGCACGAAGCCGATCATGGAGGCGTGGCCGCCGCTGTGGATCGCCAGCAAGCCGATCCCGACCGATCCGACCAGCACGCCGGCCACCTGCGCCCGCGCCGGTCGCTCGCCCAGCACCGCCGCCGCCAGCAGCACCGACATCAGGGCCTGCGCCTGCAGCACCAGCGAGGCCAGACCGGCCGACATGCCAGCCGCGAGCGCCGTGAACAGCGCACCGAACTTCAGGACGCCGAGCACCAGCCCGTAGGCGACCACGTAGCGGAGCCGGGCGCTGGGGCGCGGCACCAGGAAGACCAGCGGCACTGCCGCCGCGACGAAGCGCAGTGCGGTCAGCACGAGCGGCGGCAGGTCGCGCAGGCCCAGCTCGATGGCGACGAAGTTGACGCCCCAGATAGCCGCGACGAGCAGGGCGAGAAGTCGGTGTGATGCCTTCATGCCGGCTACCCTGCCCGAGGCAACGCTTAAGGACCAGTTCAACGTTCTTCATTGCTGCTGTAGCGTGGCTACATGAATCTTGACGTACGCCGGCTCCGCGTGCTGCACGAGGTCGCGCTGCGCGGCAGCGTCACCGCCGCCGCCGCGGCGCTGCACGTCACTCCGTCGGCGGTCTCGCAGCAGCTCGTCCAGCTGTCCCGAGAGGCCGGGCACGAGCTTGTCGAGCGGGCCGGGCGCGGGATCGTCCTGACCCCGGCCGGCCAGGTTCTGGCCAGCCACGCGAAGGACGTGCTGGGCGCGGTGGAGCAGGCGGTGGCCGGACTCGCCGCGCTCCGCCACGGCGTCAGCGGTACGGTGCGGGTCGGCGCGTTCGCGTCCGCAGCCGGCGCGCTGGTGGCTCCCGCCGCCGCCCGCCTGCGGGCGAAGCACCCGGAGCTGGACGTGCGGGTGATCGAGGCCGAAGACCAGCAGAGCCGCCTCGACCTGCGCTCCGGCACCCTCGATGTGGCGGTGCTGCAGGAATACGACCACGTGCCCGCGCCGCTGGTCGACGACCTGGACCGGCATCCGGTCACCACCGACCCGATGCACCTGATCACCCCGGCCCGGTGGCGCCGTCACACCGGCCGGCTGACCGAGCTGAGCGACGCGCCATGGATCGCCAGCGCCGAGCACACGCCGTGCCTGCGGTCCACATTGCACGCTTGCCGGCTCGCCGGCTTCGAGCCGGACATCCGGCATCGTGCCGTCGACTTCGCGCTCACGCTGGACCTCGTCGCGGCCGGGCTGGGCGCCGCGCTGGTGCCGGAGCTGGCGCTGCGCCACGTGCCACTCGGGGTGCACGTGGAGCCACTGGTTGAGCCGGTCACCGAGCGACGCATCTTCGCAGTCACTCGCGCCCTCGGCGGCACGCCGCAGCGGCCCGCGGTGGACGCCCTCCTGGCGGAGCTAGGCGGCTCGGCCGGCGTCCCCCGTGGACAGCATCCGCCGATCATCGCCTGATGTATGTGCTTTGACCCCAAGCGACGAGCATTCGGCCATGATGGGGGCAACGGACGTTGCCGTCAGTCCGCGCGCACGTCAAGCCCGAGGTCGGTGGCGATGACCATGAAGTTCAAGCAACACGGGAAGCGAACTCTTCACATCGTCAATGTCGTCGGCTGCAGTGCCCAGGCTGATCGTAGCGAGGAAACATCCTGGTCATCGACTTGTGCAGGTCCTCGACAATACGGGCAGCCATCAGGCACGGGCGGTCTCTGGCGTGACTTCATCTCACGCCTCTGGTCACCGACGGTTGAGCCGTCGAGTCGGCCCCAGCTCATGATCACGTGCACGGATCGGCCGCAATCAGGGCGCTTGGCACCGTGATGACGGTTGGGCTGCCGGTTGAGCTGTCAGCCGGTGTCGTGGGTTGCGATGCGGGACCGCGCGAGCCTGTACAGACTGGAGCTGAGCTCTGCGAGACTCGCTGCCGTGGAAACTGACGACGAGGACAAGCTGCGCACCCAACGGGCCGTAGCTGCACCCACCACAACCTGCGGCTCCACGTTTCGGCAGCGCAGAGTGGGTGCGGCGTCCTGTTTCATTGACGTTCGTCTTGTCGCATCTGGTTGCCAGGAGCGTTGGAAGTTGCGCGGCTCGATCGGTGTGCCGTAGCGGGTGATGACGACGAGGTCGGTTTCGCCACGCCCTGCCGGCGGCTGCTCTCGCCTCGTCGCATTGCTCGCGCCGCGGCGGCCGAAATGCCAGCAGGCGTCGATGAGGCGGGGGTGTGGTCGCCTTCCTTCCGATCTACGCTTCGGCCGTCAGTCCGAGGTTCGGATCTGCTCCAGGTAGGTCAGAGGCTCCCGGAGGTACTCCATGAGCTCCCGCAGCGCGTCCTTCTCCGCCGTGGTGATCACGACGTCCTCCTCCGACAGGGCGCCGACGAGCTCCGTGATCGCCAGGTCCCAGGCCCCGGCGCCGGCGGCGGTCAGGACGAACGGCCGGTGATTCGGGCTGATCCTGGGTGCGAGCTGGTCGGTGACCCGGCGGCTGCGCCGATAGTAATCGTTGACTTCCATGGGTCTCCCGTAGGTTCGGTGGCTAGGCCTTTGGGTTGGTGGTGACGCCCTGGCCGCTGACGGGGAAGCCGCCGGAGATGCTGCCGTCCTTGTCCAGGGTAACGATGCAGGTGATGCCGTCGCGGGTGCCGGTGACGCGCCAGCCGTCGCCGTTGGCACGTGCCTGAGGGGGGCTGTCTGGGTTGGTGGCGATGCTCTTGAACCAGCCCTCGACCTGCTCCTTGGTGGTGCCGGGCGGGAAGAGCGTCTTGCCGGGCTCGGTGGAGGAGGGCCTGTGGTTGCCATTGCCCAGGCCGTCGCCGTCCCAGATCTTGTCCATCGCCCCCTCGCCCATCTCACCGAAGCGGCGCATGTCGTACCTGGCGTCGGCGAAGTCGGGGTCGTCCCAGGGGTTGGTCCTCTTAGGTGTCTCGGGCTCGGATGTGTCGGCGTCCTTCGGGTGGCCCTCCCCGGCGCGCTTGAGGCCGTGCTGCTGGGCTGCTCCCACGCGCTTGGGCATCATTCCGGGGTTGAACTTGGCACGCTTGGGGTCGTCACCACCGTGCGGTGGGGTGGGGCCTGACGGGTGCTTGTTGTGGAGGCCCGCCACAGCGAACAGGACCACCAGGACGGCGGTGGTCCGCAGAGCCGCCATGAGTTGTCGCATCGAGGGCCGCCTAGACGTCGAGGAGTGCGCGGAGGGCGGAGATGCTGGTGATCAGGCCCATCAGCCAGCCGAAGATGCGGCCGGTCCAGCGGACGACGGCGATCGCGAGCTGGGAGGCGACCAGCGGTGTGGCGACGCCGAGAGAGAAGACCACCTCGGCCAGCCACACCACGACCTTGGCGATGCAGTCGGCGATGAAGGCGCGCACGACCTCCCGCACTATCTGCACCACGGTTCCGGCGCCACGGGTCGCGGCACCCATGCCGGCGGCCGTGCCCGCGAAGATCCCGGCGACGTCGATGTTGATGGTGAGGATGTCGCGGTAGGCGTCGGCGGCGGCGCCCTGCCATCCGTCGAGGTCGCCAACCAGCCGCGCCTTGAGGTCCTCGGCGATGGAGAACAACTCATTGGCCATGTTGTCCCAGGTCATGGCGTGCGTCTCGATGGTCTCGGGATTACCGGCGAGCCAGTCGAGTGCCTGCTTCAGTGGCTCGACCTGCTCGATGGCCCACTCGATGCCCATCGACAGGAGCGTGCTGAACGGGTCGATGGCGATGGCCGCCCCGTCGAGAGCGGCGCCCAAGCCCGCGATCGAGCCGTCGATCCAGCTGCCGGAGTCGATGGCGTCCTTGATGCCCATGTAGTCGTCGGCGAGCGGCAGGCCGGTCCAGCCGTCGCGGTGCGCGGCGCTGGTCGAAGGGATGTCGGAGGTCGTGGCGACCAGTGGGTTGCTCATGAGGGGACGCCGGGCCGGCTCAGGTCGCGGAGTGGAAGGAGTTGAAGCCGTCGGTGGTCGACTCCTCGGTCCGCTCGTAGGCGTCGGCGGTTTTCTTGATTCCCGCGGCGAGCAGCGCGATGTTCTCGGCGAGCATGTCCACGCCCTTGTCCTGGTCCCGGTGGCGTCCCTCCAGGATGGGCGGCAAGAACTGGCAGAGCTGCCCGTAGGCATCGTCGGCCTGGAAGATGGTGCCGCTCGCGGCCTTGACGGCGGCGAAGCGGTCGTGGATGGCCAACATGGCCGCGGCGTGCGCGCGCAGGGCCTCGACGTCGACCTCGAATCCCCCGTACATCAGTAACGCCCCTCTTCGTCCTCGGTGTCGACGGTCCGGAATCCGGCCAGCAGGGCCCGGCCGGTCGCCGAGTCGGCGCCGACCGTCTCCCGCACGACCTCGTCGGCGGCCTCGGCGAGCTTGACCCGCGCGTTGCGATAGGCGCCCATGATCGCCTGCTGCGTCTGCTCCAGGCTCACGCGCTGCACCCGCGCGGAGAGCCGGACGTCGGCCATCGCCCCCGTGGAGTCGACGGTGACCTCGACGATCCCGTGGGCGTCGGTGGCCGCGACCCGCAGCGCGCGCAAGCCGGCAGCGGCGGCCTGCGTGTCGGCGGCCCGGCGCACGGCATTGGCCTGCCATGCCTCCAGGCGTTCCCGCGCATCCTCGGCGTCCAACAGCGGATTAGCCATCGCGCCTCCGTTTCCGTCGCCGAGCCGGAGATTTAGAGGCGTCAGTGTAGCCGCGTCCGCCACACCAAGATTGCCCAGCGAATGCGGCGTGATCTGGTCAATGATCTCGGCGACGTGGGTGCTGATGATCGCCTTCTTCGGGTCTGCTCGACCTGGGGGCGGTGTTCGGCCTAGAGAGCGCCCACCACCTGGGCGGCCAGGTGTGATGAGCCCGGGTCGTCCCTGGCACGTTGGCGCCGGCGGCTGGCGAGGAATTGAGTCGCCTTCTGTCAGCATCCAGACACCATTCAGCCCCGTACGTGGCACGCCCTCGCCTGCAAATCAAGGACAGGACCGAGCGGGTTGCCGTCGACAGCTATGGCGACAGCAACCGGGCCGGACGTCAGGGGCCGGCGACGGAGGACTACGTCTCAGCGTCCGACGTCGGAGACGGGTGCGGACGCGCCCGGACGGCGCGCTCAGAACGTCGGTCCAGGCCGCCCGGACAGGGGCGTGCCGCTGCGCCATCGCCCAGGTTTCCGCCAGCGCTGCGGCGCGCTGCGGTCCGGTGGGCGCGAATTCGAACCCCGTGTCCTGGACGTGGAGGCTGTCGAGGCCGATCAAGTCGGCCTCGTCGTCGAAGGCCATCTCCAAGTCGAGCTGCCATAGTTCGGGCTGCCAGTAGGGATCGTCGTGGTCACCGACATCTGCAATCGCCAGTTGCCGGGTGAAGGTCAGAATCAGGCGGTTGTCGCTCCAGGACCGTCGGCCCCACTGGCCGGATGAAGCCGTCTGCGTCGGAGTCCGGAGTTGGGTCGATGCCGGCGATGTCCGATTGTAGGAACTCAGCGAACGCACCCCATGCCGCCTCGACATCGGTCACAGAATCCGGCTCGACGCCGTGCCGCCGCAGAATCTGCGCGAACACCTCACCGCTGGCCCGCCACGGGGTGTGCATGCGACCAGCATGCCCTGACGGACGAGCCCGGCTGCCGGCGGTGGGAGGACTTTCTGTACGTCTATCAAGGCGGCCCGCAACCGGGCCGCACGCTCCGCCGCCAGGGCCGCGCGGATACGAGCCCGCGCGGCGTAGGGAGCGGGCGGCAACCGTGTCGACGAGCTGGCGGCGGCACCGGACAGCGTGCCAGCGTCTTCGGGGTTATGCGGCCGCAGGTAGGTCGGTAGCGTTGGTGCCACGGCGGCCTTGAGGCCGGTGACGGCGTCCCGCGCTACAAGGAGGTTCGGGATGGATTCCTTGCCGGAGCTGACCTTCGGGCAGCGGTTGAAGGTCTATCGGGAGCGGTCCGGGAAGACCCGTGCGGTGCTGGGTGGGCTCGTGGGTCGTAGCGCCGAGTGGGTCAAGGCGGTGGAGACCGATCGGATCCTGCCGCCGCGCATTCACATGCTGGATCGCATCGCGCGTGCGCTCAAGGTCGATGTGTCTGCCCTGGCTGGGGAGCTGAGCCACCGGTCGGCCGTGGTCAATGGGCCGGAGCATCCGGCGCTGGCGTCGGTGCGGGACGCGGTGAACCGCGTCATGCTCCCCGACGACGCTGAGCCGGAGTCGTTGGCCGGCTTGAGGGAGCGGCTTGCGGCGGCGTGGCGGGCGCGTCATCAGGCGTCCGATCACCGGACGGTGCTGGGTGGGTTGCTGCCGACGCTTCTGCACGACGTGCAGCGCGCCGCGCTGGTGTATGAGGGCGTTGAGCGTCGGCAGGCGCAGTCGCTGTTGGCCGAGACGTTCGGGCTGACGCAAATGTTTCTTGCGTACCAACCGGCCGCCGAACTGCTGTGGCGGGTCGCGGACCGGGCGATGGTGGCGGCGCAGGATTCCGGTGACCCGGAGGCGGTGGCCTGCGCGGCGTGGTTCCTGTGCCAGGTGCATCGGGACGCCGGGGACTGGGGCACCGCCATGGCGGTAACGCACAACGTCCTGTCGGCTCTGGAGCCACGAGCGGCCGACGGGGGCACGAACCTGCTGGCGTTGTGGGGGGCGCTCAACTTCGAGGCCGCGTACACCGCCGCTCGTGCCGGGGAGGAAGGTCGGGCCTGGCGATACTGGGATCGCGCGGACATGGTGGCGCAGCGTTTGCCGGAGGGCTTCTATCAGCCGCAGACGTCGTTCTCTCGGGTCATCATGGGTGCCCACGCGGTGACTGTGGCGGTGGAGTTGCAGAAGGCCGGTGAGGCGGTGCGGCAGGCACGCCGCCACGACTCGGCGGTGATCCCGTCGAGACCGCGCCGGGCACGCCACCTCATCGAGGTCGCTCGGGCGCACTACGGCAAGGACGACAAGGAAGTGGCCGTGAAGACCCTGCGGCAGGCGTACGAGTCGGCGCCGGAGACGATCCGCTTCAACGGGTACGCGCGCCAGATCACGTTGGACCTGCTCGATGGCCCACGCTCCACCCGTGACGATGCCCGTGACCTCGCCGTCAAGGTCGGGCTGCTCTCGTGATCGAGGGGTAGGAACCTTACCCATTCCGCTGCGCGACCGACCGTAGCTTCTTGCTCACGGGATGCGGCGGGCGGTGCGGGTATCGCCTGGTCGCCGCGTCCCTCTCAGATTCGAGGGCAGGAGGCCGCCCTCATTCGCGAGGGAGGGAGGGAGGGTCCGTGCGGCGCGTCTCGTATGACGAATACCTTTCTGCCACCGCGCTGACTCTTGCCCGAAGGCACCGGCCGGTGTGGTCGTGGCTGCTGTGGCGGCGCGTCTGCCGCTGCGGAGCTGACCTGCCGTGCCGCGCCCGACACCGGATTCCGATCAATCGTGGCCACTGGCCACAGGAGGACGAGCAGTGACCAGCGGACAGCAACAGGCGATCCTCGCGGTGCACGTCCGAGGGCCCGACGGCATGTGTGTCGGCTGCCGAGCGTGGTGGGCGCCGCTCACGCCGTACCCGTGCTGGCAGGTGGAATGGGCGACCAGCTGGCAGGCGCGGGCGATCACTGCACGGTTCCTGGAGGGTGCGCGGTGACCACCCACGGCCCGGTCGTGCCGGTCTGGAGCTGTGGCGGCTGCGACCTTCCCTGGCCATGCCCGACACGTAGGCGGGAACTGCGCGCGGAGTATTCGGATGCACCGGTGTCGTTGGCCCTCTACCTCGGCTCCTACCTCGTCCAGGCCACTGAGGACCTGCCCTGGACGTCGGCCGGCGTGCTGCACCGCCGCTTCCTCGGCTGGACCAGGGAGGCCGACCCGTCTACGCCAGCAGTGCAGCAGCGAAGTACAGCAACCGTGCCAGCCGAACCGAGCCGAGACACGCGTCGGCAGGCCGTCTGACCTCGCATCGAGCCTGACCCGAACGTCTCATCGAGAGTTCACACCGAAGAGGTCGCGGGTTCGATACCAGCATCGCCCACTCTCAGTTCGTGAGGGTCAGAAGCCCGTTACCGGATTCATTGAGCAAGGCCGTGCCGCGTCCGGAGCGTCTGGCTGCGGGTTCTATGGCCAGGAACGCGAGTTAGCAGAGGGATTCGTTGGGTCGCTCCTTGGAGCAGTCGGCCGACTAAGCCGAAGCGGCCAGCGTGTGGGCCCGCGGCGTCGGGGCGTTGTCGCCGTCGTTAATCTCTGGAACTTCGTGACTGCCGAGTCGCCGATTGCGTAGGCGACCATGGACCGTACCCGCGGGCGTTGCAGCCCTTTACCGATCGACCCGGGCAAGCGCAACGCGACCCGGGCGCGGCCACTACTCCAGATCGGGCTGCGGTAAGACACGCATCTTCGGGAGCGGGGAAAGGGCGATCCACAGCACACCCAGGAGCGCCCCGATCGCCGCGACCCACATCGTAGGCCGCAGACCCAACGCGACTCCAAGAGCACCGCCGAGCAGCGCTCCGATCGGGCGGATGCCGTAGTTGACGGTGCGCTTCAAGCCCTGCATGCGGGCCAGCATCGACGTCGGTGTCGCGGCAGTCTGAACCGACCCCGCGTTGATGTCGAGCATCACGAGACCCACCCCGGACACGAACTCGGCGACGAACAACATCACCAGCACAACGGGGTAGGGGCCGGTCGCGAACGGCACCAGGATCAGCGGGGCGGGAAAAATGACATAAGAGGCCAGGAGAGTCGGGCCGATCCCGAACCGGCGGGTGAGAGGTCCGGTGATGACGGCGCCGAGCAACCCGCCGGTAGCACCTACGCCGATGACGAGCCCGAGTATTCCGGCGCTGACATCCAGCTCGGTGGTGACGTAAAGAATGAACAACGCTTCGAACATGTAGTTGAAGAAGTTGAGCGTCGTGCTCGCCAACAGAATGGACCGCAGGGGCGCCGAACGTGCAAGATACCGCAGGCCAGCGGCAGCGTTGCTCAGTCCACCCCTCTCCGTGGACGGCAGGAACTCGATCGCCTTGGTCCGGGCGAGAAACATCGCCGACACGACGTACGACGATGCATCCACGACAACCGCGATCGGCGCGCTCAACACCTGCACGAGAATGCCACCGACGCTTGGGCCGGCCACCGACGACATGGCGTGAGATCCGTTGATCAGAGTATTCGCCTCGATGTAGTCGCGGCGATCCACCAGAGCGACGAACAGGCTGCTGTACGCCACCTCGAAAATCACCGACAGGGTGCCGAGGGCGAACGCGATCACATACAACTGCGGCAGGGTCAGGACGTCGGTGAACCACAGCACCGGGACGACGGCGAGCAGGAGCGCCCTGCCGACGTCCGCAGCGATCATGAGGCGGCGCTTGTTCGGGTAGCGATCCACCCACGCACCGACAATCACGGAGAGCAGCAGATTCGGCGCGAGACCGGCGGCAGTCAGAAGACCCATCTGCGCCGGCCCGGCACCGGTGGCCGACACGGCCATCAGCGGGATGGCCAGGGTGGTCACCTGGTCGCCGAACAGCGACACCGTCTGAGCCGACCAGTAACGACGAAACGCGGTCTGACGCAGAAGCCTCGGCAGCCAGCGCCGCCCTCCGGGCGCAGCAGCCTCCGGGATGACGGAGAGATCAGGCATGGCCTGCCCTCCCACCACCGACGGGAACCGGGATGGCCATGTGAGGCACACCTCGGCTTCGTGCTTGAGCGTCCGAAGGGTACCCGTTCGGGTGCGCTTCGGGATGGTGCAGCCAAGTCGGCGGGACGATGCCACGGCCGCGCCCGGGATTGGGGGAGTAGCAGTGTGAGCCACCATCGCCCGCGTCCGGCCTTGAATGCGGGTACTCCGATTAGGTTCCCGCGCCGCGCCCGTCTGTACCTGTGAGATCGAACCTACGGGAGGCTGGCATGACGCGGAAACTGACCTTTGGCATGAATGTGACCCTGGACGGCTACATCGCCGCGCCCGGCGGCCACCTTGACTGGAGTGAGGGTGAGGGGCCGGACTCGTCGTCGAGCGACGAGCTGTTCCAGTGGTGGTCCGACCGGGTGGGGGCGACGGACCTGGCGCTGTACGGGCGCAAGCTGTGGGAGGCGATGAGTTCCCACTGGCCGACCGCCGACGAGCGGCCCGGGGCCACGCCGGCGGAGATCGAGTTCGCCCGCCGCTGGCGGGACATGCCGAAGGTCGTGTTCTCCTCGACTACCAGCACGGTCGACTGGAACACCCGCCTGGTCACCGGCGACGCGGTCGCCGAGATCACCCGGCTCAAGGCCGAGGACGGCGGGCCGATGGACATCGTCGGCGCGACGCTTGCCGGGGCGGCCATGCGGGCCGGGTTGATCGACGAGTACATGCTGGTCACCTACCCGGTCCTGGTGGGCGGCGGTACGCCGTTCTTCACCGCGCTGGACAGCTGGGTGCACCTGAACCTCCTGGAGAGGCGGGCATTTCCCGGCGGTGTCGTGCTGACCCGATACGAGACGAGGCGGTGAGCACGCGTCAGCCGCTCGATTCGTGAGGCCGGATCGAATCTTCCTGACGAGGGACGACGGCGTCGTTGATGGTGACGATGACCTTCGGACGTGACGGCGCGCCCCGCCGGCAGACGCCGGCGGGGCGGTGCGTTCGTCCTGTCGTGTTGCTGGTCGCGGTGCTCATTCCGCGGCGCCTTCGGTCACGCCGGCCCGTGCGCTGGACTCGCCGATGAGCGGACCTGTGTGATCACAGTGTCGGGGGGAGGTCCAGCCAAGGTTTGTCGCTGGCGTCGAATCCGGTGAGTTCGGCGATCTTCCCGTCGACGATGTGCAGGACCGCGATCGCGAACAGCCGGTGCTCCGGGTCGTCGGGGCTGCGGAGGTACAGCACGGCGGCAGGCGTTCGGTTGACCGTCGTCGTGATACCGCGCCAGTCGTCGTAGCCGGGCTGGAAAAGCCCATTGGCGACCCAGCCGTCCACCGCCTCCTTGGCCGTGCTGACCGAGGTGCCCGCCTCGGGAAGCATCGCGAAGCGCAGGTCGTCGCGGAGCAGGGACATCAGTCCGCCGAGGTCGTTGCGCTCATGGGCCTCGATATACGACTTCACCACGACGCGCTCGTCGTTCGACAGCTCGTGCGCGGCGGGGCTCCGCCAGTCGAGGCGGCGGTCGGGCAGCTGCTCGCGCATCGTCACGCGCGCCCGCTGCAGGGCGCTGGTCACCGATGCGACGGTCAGATCGAGGGCTTCGGCGGCCTTCGACGCCGGCCAGCCCTCGACGTCGCGCAGGATGAACACCGCCCGCTGCCGGGGCGGCAGGTGCTGGACGGCGACGATGAACGCCAGCTCGACCGTCTCGCGCGCCACCGCCGATTCCTGCGGGTCCTCCGGGAGCATCCGGTCCGGGTAGGGCTGCAGGTATCGCACTTCCGAGCCCGCGCCCGGCAGCTCGGCGGTCACGGGTGTGCGGTCCTTGCGCTTCGCCAGGAAGTCGAGGCAGGCGTTCGTCGCGATCCGGTACAGCCAGGTCCGCAGGGCCGCGTGACCCTTGAACGACTCTCGCTTGTTCCACGCCCGCAGGAACGTCTCCTGCGTCATGTCCTGGGCGTCCTCGTAGTTCGCGAGCATCCGGTAGCAGTGCACCTGCAACTCACGCCGGTGCCGCTCCGTGAATCGTGCGAACCGCGCCGTGTCGCCCGAGCGGACCGCCGCGATGAACGTGGCCTCGTTGGCGCCCAGCGGTCTAGCGTCGGTCATGGTCATCCATCCTTCCAGTGGTGCGGGAGGGCCACCAGAACTGACGACGTGGCGGACGATTTCTGATCGGTTCCACCGCCGTTGAGTACTGTCGCCGGATGGACGACGGGGATTTCGTCGCTCTGGTGGAGCGGTACCGGGCCGAGTTGCGGGTCCACTGCTACCGCATGCTGGGCTCGTTCCAGGAGGCGGAGGACCTGGTCCAGGAGGCGTTCCTACGGGCGTGGCGCGGCCGTAGCGGTTTCGAGGGACGTTCCTCGGCACGCGCCTGGCTGTACCGCATCGCGACCAACGCGTGCCTCGACGTCCTCGCCAGCCGGGCACCTCGACTGCTGCCGTACCAGGTTGGTTCGCCCGCTGGAGGCGACGCCGGAGCTACGTCGTGGCTGCAGCCGTTCCCCGACCATGTGCGGGAGCCGGTCGCCTCGCAGTCCGACGAGCCGGAGGCGGCGGCCGTCGCGAGGGAGACCATGGAGCTGGCCTTCCTCGCCGCGATCCAGCAACTGCCGCCCCGGCAGCGCGCCGCGGTGATCCTGCACGACGTGCTGGGCTGGCCGGCCCGGCAGACGGCCGAAGCGCTGGACGGCACCGCCGCCTCGGTCAACAGCGCGCTGCAACGCGCCCGCGCGACCCTGCGCGACCACCTGCCGCCGGGCCGTACGGATTGGGCGCCGACCGCACCGCCAAGCGACGACGACCGACTGTTGCTGCGCCGGTACATGTCGGCCGTCGAGCGTGGCGATCTCGCCCAGCTCGCCGAACTCCTGGCAGAGGACGTGCGGGCGACGATGCCGCCGTACCCCGAATGGTTCTCGGACCGACGGTCGCTGCTCGACGCTCTGGCGCGACGCTGGAACCCCAGCTCAGCCGAGTACGGCGGGCCCATGCGACTGCTCGAAGTATCGGCCAACGGCCAGCTCGGTGCGGCAGGCTACGTTCGGTCGGCAGCCGGGCAGCCCTACCTGCCGTTCGCCATCGGGGTGCTGCGGATCGGCAACGGCCGCATCGCCGAACTCACCTCCTTCCACGAGCCGGCGCTCTTTCCCGCCTTCGTGCTGCCGCCCTACCTGGACCGATGAACTTTCGCGCCGTCGCCAGTCTCAAGAACCATGACCAACTCAGTAGTGAACGACACCGAGCCGCAGACGGCGAACGGAAAGGTGCTGTGGCACTTCACCACGTCACTTGACGGCTTCGTCGCCGGACCGGACCACGCGATGGGCTGGATGACCGGCACGCTGTCCCGCCCGGGCCTCATCGAGGAGTACGTCACGACCACCGGCGCCGTACTCGGCGGCCGCGCCGGATGGGACGCCGCGAACGCCCGCCCGTACGGCGGGGCCTGGAGCGGACCGTTCTTCATCCTCACCCACCACCCGCAGGACGCCACGCCGACCGAAGGCGTGACGTTCCTGAACTGCGACCCGGCCGAGGCCGTACGCATCGGGCTGAGGGCGGCCGACGGCAAGAACCTCGAGGTGCACTCGCCGACAATCGGCCGCCAGCTGCTCGCCCTCGGCCTGATCGACGAGATCGACCTCCATATCGCACCCGTCCTGCTCGGTGACGGCATCAGGCTTTTCGACAACCCGGGCGGCGAACCGATCACCCTCCGGCACGTCGGCGACCGCCCACCCACGGTGGTCGTGAACGTCCGGTACCGGCCCGCCGCAGGGGAGCAGACCCCTGGTCGCACCGACTGATTGCCCCGCCGAGGGCCACACGGCGGACGTCGCCGCGTGTCCGAACGTGTTGCGCGCGTTGCGGCCAGCCAGATCAGCGTCGGATGAGCCCGAACTGGGTGGCGGTTGCGACGGCGGCGGTGCGGGACTCGACGTCGAGCTTGGCCGGCGGCGACCGGCTCTATCCACCACCTCGGGGCGTACGGCGGCGAGCATGGCTCGGTGGTCGGTGTGGACGGTCGCCTCCGCGGGTACCGGGGCGGCCGGCTCGTCGTCGAGGGGACGGACGTCCACCAGGGCGACCAGGCCAGGCCGAGGCGTTGAACCGGGCGTGGACAGGCTGCGAGGCCGCACGAGCTCCGGCGGCAGGGCCGCCGCTCAGCCGGCGGCGAACTCCTCGGTGCCCAGCACGTGCAGCAGGTTGAGTCGCTCGCGGGACTCGGCGTCGGCGGGCGTCAGAACCACAAGCTCCTGGCCCAGGTCCGGTGTCACCAGCGTCTCGCAGTCCATCACGATCGGCCCGACGCGGGGGTGCACGAGCGTCTTGCGGTCCGCCCGCCGTACGCCGACCTCGTGCTCGGCCCACAGACGCCGGAACTCGGGACTCGCCGCCTCCAGCCGGGCGATGAGCCCGGTCACCGTCGGGTCGCCGGAGCGGCGGCCCGCGACGGCACGCAGGTCCGCCACCAGTTGGCGGGAATGGCGTTCCTGTTCCGAGGACGGATGGAGGGGGCGGGAGTCGGGTTCGGTGAACCAGCGGTATGCCAGATACCGCCGATCGCCGGTGAACACGGTGTGATCACCGATCAGCAGCGTGGAGGTGCGGGTCTGAGCCAACACCTCTCCCAGATCGGAGATGACCAGCGCGGCCGTGTTGCCCAGCAGGTCGAGCATGCGGACCAGGCCGGCGCGGGCGAGCCGGGCCACACCGGCCGCGGGTGGGGGCTGGTGGCCGGCCAGGTGGAACAGGTGGTCGCGCTCGTCGTCGGAGAGGCGCAGGGCGCGGGCCAGGGCGCCGAGCAACTGGGTGGAGGGTTGGCTGCTGCGGCCCTGCTCGAGGCGTACGACATAGTCCACCGACATGCCGGCCAGCATCGCGACCTCCTCGCGCCGCAGGCCTGCGGTGCGACGGCGAGGGCCGTCGGCGATGCCCACCTCGGCGGGGCGGATGCCCTCGCGGCGGCGGCGCAGGAAGTCGGCCAGGTTCTCACGCTGCATGTTCTCCATGGTCCCTCGCGCGCGGGGCACGGAACAGGGAGTCACGCTCCTACGATGAACGGTCCGCTCCCGGCCGTCCGCAACCGGGCGCAAGGTGGGGACATGCAGAAACGAACCTTGGGAAAGACCGGTCCGGTCGTCGGCGCGCTGGGTCTGGGCGCGATGGGGATGACCAGCGGCGTTTACGGCGTCGCTGACCGCTCCGAGAGCATCGCGACCGTGCACGCGGCGTTGGACGCGGGGCTCACGCTGATCGACACCGGTGACCACTACGGCGCGGGTCACAACGAGATGCTGCTGGCCGAGGCGCTACGCGGTCGACCGCGGGAGAGCTACGTGCTGAGCGTCAAGTTCGGGGTGCTGCTCGCGCCGGGCGGCGGCTTCCTCGGGCAGGACAGCCGGCCCGAGGCGGTGAAGAATTTCCTGATCCACTCGATGACCCGGCTGGGCGTGGACTACGTCGACATCCTGCGGCCGGCGCGCCTCGACCCGCAGGTGCCGATCGAGGACACGGTGGGCGCGATCAAGGAGATGATCGAGGGCGGGTACGTGCGGCACGTGGGTCTTTCCGAGGTGGGCGCCGAGACGATCCGCCGGGCGTACGCCGTACACCCGGTCGCCGACCTGCAGATCGAGTACTCGCTGATCTCGCGCGGGGCGGAGGCCGACGTGCTGCCGACGTTGCGGGAGCTGGGTGTGGGGATGACCGCGTACGGCGTCCTGAGCCGAGGCCTGATCTCCGGGCACTGGGAGAACACCAAAGCGCGGCCGGGCGACAACCGCGGACGGATGCCGCGGTTCTCGGGTGACAACCTCGAACACAACCTGGCCCTGGTGGAGGCGCTGCGCCGGGTGGCCGAGGCGAAGGGCTGCACCGTGGCCCAGTTGGCGATCGCGTGGGTGGCGGCGCAGGGCGACGACATCGTCCCGCTCGTCGGCGCCCGTACGCGCGATCGGTTGAACGAGGCCCTGCCCGCCGCGGACCTGACGCTCTCCGCGGACGACCTGGCGGAGATCGAGAACGCGGTGCCGACCGGCGCGGCGCGCGGCGACCGCTACCCGACCGCGATGATGGCCAACCTCGGCGCCGGCAACTGACACCGCGGCACGGTGCCGACCGCCGCATCGGAGCGGCCTGGGCCGCACGGGGAGGCGGACGGGCAACGGCCCGCGACGCGCACGATCGAAAACCTCCGAGCTACCAGGGGTACGTCACTCGCCCTGCTCCTGGGTCTGGTTGAGGATCGCCCGCAGGAGCGGGGGCGGTAACCGCGTGCCAGCGCCGAGGATTTCCAGGCCGACGACACGACCCTCGGGGTCGAGGTCAAGGGTGTACTCGCCGTCAGCAGGGTCGAAGGGCACCGTTCGCCGTACCCCCGCCGCCGGAATCGGGTGATCAAGGTAGAGGTAGGCGGCATCGGCGTCGCTGTCGTAGGAGCAGACCAGCGCGACGCGTGTCTCCGTGTACATGGCCATCAGGCTGGCACATGGCTGACGTGTCGCGTCTCCGACGGGGCGTTCGCGTGGTCAACGAATCGTCTGACCGACGCGGGGTGTGATGAATCGCCGGAGCGGCAGGGCGATGAGCAGTGCGACGGTGACCAGAAGGCCGCTGACCCACACCGGGCCAACGTTGCCGGCATGGGTCCCGAGGGTCGCCGCAGCGACGACGGGGCCGCCGGCAGCACCGATGTTGAGCGCCCTGGTCGCGTACGACCCTCCCGCTCGAACCCGGACGGCTGATCACCGGTGACGGCGGGCCATCCACTGCCAGATGTGGGTGCCGTTGCTGCTCGGGTCGTTGCGGGCCACGTAGATCCAGGACCAGTGACCGGGGAACTGGTAGCCGTTCCAGACGACGTGGTCGTACAGGGTGAGCAGTGATCCCGGGATGAGGTCGTGGGCGTGGATCGTGTTGGTCTCGGGTGGCACGGTGTCGTCGTCGCGCGAGGTGACCAGCCAGGTCGGGGTGTGGATCTTTGCCAGCTCCGCGTCGGTGATCAGCGGCGGGCCCTCCCCGCTGAGCGGCTCGACAACGCCGCAGATCGGCACCGAGGCGGCGAACAGGTCGGGATAGGCGACTGTCATCTCCAGGGACATGTAGCCGCCGTTGCTGCAACCGACCACGTAGATCCGGTCGGGGTCGACACGCTTGCGGCGGACGAGGTCCCGGACGATCTCGCGGATCAGCGGGGCGAACCGAGGGCCGTCCTCCATCCAGTAGGAGGTGCTCTGCGGAGCGACGACGTACGCGCCGGAGAAGATCCGTTGGGCCTCCGGGGTGGCGAAGCCCAGCGCGCCCCGGTTGGCGCGCAGCGTGGTCTCGTTGTCGTAGTAGTCGTCGGGCAGTGAGGCACCCTCGCCGCCGCCGTGCAGCCAGAGGATCAGTGGTCGTCGCCCGTGGCGGGGCGAACGCTCCGGCGAGTACAGCCGGTACTTCAGGCCCGAGCCGGAGACGTGATGGGTGAACGCGTCCACCTCGGGGTTCGACAGTCGGCCCTGCACGAAGCGCGTGATGGTGAGCGGCGAGCCGTGGCGCCGGACGAGCGGGGTGTTCTGCGTGATGGTGTAGACGAGGTTCAGCCGGACGTTGCGGCCCCTGCTGACGATGTACCCGAGGGTGCCACCGCCGAGTTGACCTTCGGCGTGGCTCAGCTCCAGCACGATGTTTCCGTGCCGGTCGAGCCGGGCCTCGGTCACCGCCCGGTCCAGGTCGTACTCGCTGAAGATCAGGTCGCCGGGAGCGACAGGGATCGGCGAGGTGGCCCTGGCGTGCACGGTGAACGTGCCGGGGGTGAGCGCGGCGGGGTCGATCGGCCCGAGCCGGCCGGTGTCGAGGGTGACCGAGGTGACCTGCTCGCCGCCGTCGAGGGTCCTCGCGTCGAGGGTGAACCGCACGCTTGTGGGGTGGTCGCCGTGGGCGTGGGCGGCGGGGCCGGGCAGCGCGAGGCCGATGGCGGCGCCGGCGCCGCCGGCCAGGACGGTGCGGCGGGTGACAGACGTGGACATGCGGTCCCCCGTACCTCGCGATGTTGATGTTCATCGATGGCAATTCAACCTAACGCCGCAGAGATCCGCTGGCAACCGGGGCCGCCGCGCCGGGACAGGGCACCCGGGTTCCCTCGGTGTCCGCGCACGTCGCCGAGCGGACGTTTGTCCGCCGGGACGTCTGGACACTTGTCGCTCGTGTTCGACGACTTCGTGGACGAGCGGATCGACGTCGGGGAGGTGGAGCTTCGGGTCCGGCACGCCGGGCAGGGGCATCCGGTCCTCCTCATCCACGGGCATCCGCGTACCGGATCGACGTGGCACCGGGTGGCACCGCAGCTGGTGGATCGGGGGTTCACCGTCGTCTGCCCGGACATGCGCGGCTACGGGCGCTCCGGGAAGGCGCGCATCCTCCCCGACCACTCGCAGCAGTCCAAGCGAGCCGTGGCGGCGGACCTGGTCCGGCTGATGAACGCCCTCGGCCACCCGACATTCTCCGCCGTCGGTCACGACCGGGGCTGCTACGTGGCGCTGCGCCTGGCGCTCGACCATCCCCACGCGGTCAGCCGCCTCGTCGTTCTCGACGGTGTGCCGATCAGCGAGGCCCTCGCCCGGTGCGATGCCACCTTCGCCCGCGACTGGTACCACTGGTTCTTCTTCGCCCAGCCCGAGACGCCGGAGCGGGTGATCACCGCCGATCCCGACGCCTGGTACGCGAGCAGGGCACGGCCGGAGAGCATGGGAGTCGAGAACCACCAGGAGTTCCGGCAGGCCATCCACGATCCCGCCACCGTACGGGCGATGCTGGAGGACTACCGCGCCGGCCTCGGAGTCGACCGGGAGCACGAGGAGGCCGACATGCGTGCCGGCCGTACCGTCGCCTGCCCGACGCTCTTCCTCTGGTCGACCGGGGACGACCTGGAGAGCCTGTACGGTGACCCGCTGGCCATCTGGAGGCGGTGGGCCAACGATCTCCGGGGCGGCCCGATCGAGTCCGGACACCATGTCGCGGAGGAGAATCCCGACGACCTGACCGCCGCGCTGCATCACTTCCTCGCCGAGCGGTCCCGGCCGGACGAGGGTCCGCACGTGCCGCTGACCGGGCGCGATGACGGTGCAGGCGGCTAGCTGCGGAGCAGATGCCTCTCGGGCGTTTCCGCGATCTGCCGGGCCACCCGTACGAATGCCGCGACCGCGGGCGAGCGCGACGCGGCCGGCCAGGCCACCTTCAGCGTCACCGGTTCGAGTTCCGGCACCGGGCGGAAGGCGGTGCCCGGCCGGGAGTACCGCCGGGCCACCCACTCCGGCAGGAACCACACGGCGGTGCCCACCTCGACCAGGTTGAAGATCTGCGCGAGGTCCAGCGGCCGCCCGGTGCTCGTCATGCGGGCGCGCTCGGCCGGCGAACCGTCCGGGAGTCGCCGGCCGGTCAGGTCGGCCAGCCGGATGGCCGTCCGCGCGGCCAACGGGTCGGCGGCCGGTAGCGCCACCATGCTCGGCCCGGTCAGCAGCAGCTCGCTGTCCAGCCCGTCCTCGTCGTCGAGCGCCGGTACGAGTGCCACGTCGGCGCGCCCGTCGCGCAGTGCCGGCACCTGCTCGCCGCGCCCGCCGAGCAGCAGGTCGACCGGCATGACGTCGTACGCGTCGAGGATCAGCGGTAGCAGCCCGCCGTCGTAGTCGGCCTTGAGCGCCAGCCGGAGAGCCGGTGTCTCCTGCCCGGCTCGGCGGGCCCGGCGCTGGGCGGTGCCGATGGCGTCGAGCGCGACTCGGGCGTCGGCCAGCAGCGTCTCGCCGGCCGGGGTCAACGCCACCTGCCGCGTGGTGCGGATCAGGAGCTGCACGCCGAGCTGCCGTTCCAGGTCGCGGATGGCGCGCGACAGTGGCGGCTGGGCCATGCCGAGCCGTTCGGCGGCTCGGCCGAAGTGCCGCTCCTCGGCGACCGCCACGAAGTAGCGGAGCTGGCGAGTCTCCAGATCACTCATACCGCCACGGTATCAATCCAGAGGGAGATGGTCTTTCCGATCGGCGCGCGGTCGGCGTTGACTGAGGACGTCAGTTTTCCCACCGAACAGGGATGAAAGCAATGATTGTGGTAACCGCTCCGACCGGTCACATCGGCGGCCACCTGGTCCAGGGTCTGCTCGAGGCCGGCGCGCCCGTGCGGGTGGTGGCCCGGGACCCCGCGCGACTGGCGCCGGGCGTGGCCGAGCGGGTCGAGGTCGTCCGAGGCTCGCACCGCGACCCGGCCGTCGTGGCCGAGGCGTTCGCCGGCGCCACTGCCGTCTTCTGGCTGGTGCAGGCCGACCCGCGTTCGACAAGCCTGGACGAGGCCTACTCCGGCTTCACCCGGCCGGTGCTCGACGCGCTGGCCGCCGTCCCGCGCGTGGTCGGCATCTCGGCGCTGGGGCGCGGCACGCCGATGGCCGACCGGGCCGGGCACGTCACCGGGACGCTGGCGATGGACGACCTGATCGCCGGGACCGGCGTGCCGTACCGGGCCCTGACCATGCCGTCCTTCATGGACAACGTGCTGTGGCAGCTCACCCCGATCACGCAGCAGGGCGTCCTGTACGGCCCCGCCGCGCCGGACCTGTCCGCGCCCACGGTCGCCACCAGGGACATCGCCGCGGTGGCCGCGCGCCTGCTGCGCGACGACACCTGGACCGGCTTCGAGGAGGTGCCAGTCCTCGGCCCGGAGGACCTCACCCAGAACGAGATGGCCGCGATCATCGCCGACGTGCTCGGCCGTCCCGTCCGCTACCAGCAGGTCCCCGGACCGGCCTTCAAGGAGAACTCGCTGCGGGCCGGCCTCTCCGACGCCATCGCGCAGGGTCTGCTCGACATGGCCGTGGCCAAGAACGAGGGCCTGGACAACGGCGTGACCCGTACCCCCGAACGGAGCACGCCGACGACCTTCCGCCGGTGGTGCCTCGATGTGCTGAAGCCCGCCGCCGACGCCTGACGTGCGGCCATCTGGCTGCCCGGCGTCGGGCAGCCGGACGGCCGGCGTTGGAGTCGGCGGGTCCGCAGGGTGGCGGAACCAGGGAGCGGATGATCGGGGTTGCGCGGACAATGGGGGAATGAAGCGTGATGTTCGCCTGATGCGGTTCACGGGGACGCGTGCCAACGGCGCGGTGGCGACGGGCGTCTCGGCTACCGGCGCGCGGGCTGCGGGGGCGGTCTCTGTCGGGGCCGTCGCGGTCGGGGCGCTGGCCGTCGGGGCGGTCTCTGTCGGGGCCGTGGCCGTCGGGGCTCTGGTCATCGGGCGGCTGACTGTGCGCCGGGCGGTCGTGCGGGAGCTGCGCGTCGGCCGGTTGGAGATCGACGAGCTGGTGGTGCGCGGCCGACCCGTCGGCGAGGGATAACCCGCTCCCGCATGGGCGCACCCGATGCCGACCGGCACCGGGGCCCGCGGCGGACACGCCCGGCGAGGGCGGTGGTGTCGCGCCTGGTCGGCCCCGTTCGGGAGTCGACCGCGCCGCCGCAAGCCGCGTCCACGACGGCACACCAAGGCGAAGCGAACCCGCGTCCGCGGTGCCGCTGCGCCCGGAGACTGGCAGAATCGTGTCCAAGGAACGGGTGCGCGGGGTCGAGGAGAAGCATGAGCGACTGGAACGACAAGATCATCGCCGAGTTTCGCGCCAACGGTGGGCAGGTCGGAGGCCAGTTCGCTGGCGCGCCGCTGCTGCTGTTGCACACGGTCGGCGCCAAGAGCGGCGAGCCTCGCGTGCACCCGATGATGTACCAGAAGGTGGACGGCGGCTACGCCGTCTTCGCGTCCAAGGGCGGTGCGCCCACCAATCCCGACTGGTACCACAACCTGCTCGCCCACCCGCGCACCCAGGCCGAGATCGGCACGGACAAGGTCGATCTGGTCGCGAGAGTTGCCACCGGGGACGAGCGCGAACGGATCTGGAGCGCGCAGAAGACCGCGTACCCGGGCTTCGCCGACTACGAGCGCAAGACCACCCGCGAGATCCCGGTCGTCGTACTGGAACCGGCGGCCTAGGTGGAGACGATGCGGTCGACGGGCTGACCGGCATCGTCCATCTGCTGGGTCGCGCGTTCTCGTGCACACCCGACCGAGTGGCGGAACACGTCGACGACGGCTGACCATCCATTGCAGATGTGGGTGCACGGTGCCGTCCTCCCGGGGCGATCGTCGCTCGATCGCCCCGGGTCCGTCAGGTGCGTGGCCTCCTACGCCGCCGTGACGGGACCGATTTCGACGACGCTGCCGGTTGCCCGGGACCGCTCGGCCGCCCAGACGACCCGGTGCGAGGAGATGCTCTCCTCGGGCCCGGAGGTGACAAGTGAGCGGTCCCCGGTGGCGACCGCCGCGATGAACGCCTCGATGAGTGCCCCGTCGGCCCCGCCGTGTCCGTCGGCGGCCGAGGCGTCGCCCTCGGGGTCGAGGTCGATGGTCTCGACGGTGTCGGTGAGGAAGTCGTGGACGCGCAGGGCCCGGCCGTCGCCCTCGATGCTGCCGCGCGTGCCGAAGATCCGGGTCTTGCGGAAGTCGAGTGCGGTGAAGGCCGTCATCGTGAACGCCACGGTGACGCCGCCCTCGTACTCGAGGTTCACCACCTGGTGGTCGACGACGTCGTTGCGGCCCGAGTAGACGCAGGTGCCGTAGGGGCCGTCCGCCAGGGCCTTGCGGACGCCGTCCGCGCTGACGTCGTCGGTGAGCACGCCGAGCGGCCACGCCTCGTGCACAGGGTCGCCGAGGAACCGTTCGTAGATGCGGACCGCGGAGTAGACGCACGATCGTTCGACCGGGCAGTCGACGCAGCGCGCTGTCGCTCCGGCCGGGCGGTTCTCCGGCCGGAAGTGGGCGAGGCCGCCGAAGGAGGAGACCCGGCGGACCGGCCGGCCGATGAGGTGGCCGAGCCAGTCGATGTCGTGGCACGACTTGGCCAGCAGCATCGACGACGACTCGGCCTCCACCGCCCAGCTGCCGCGTACGTAGCTGTGGGCGTGGTGCCACCAGCCGACCGGCTCCAGGTGGTCGATGCTGACGATCGCGCCGATCCGTCCGGTGTCGAGCAACCCCTTGAGGATCCGCGAGTAGGGCGTGTAGCGCAGCACGTGGCAGACGGCGAGGAGGACGTCGTTGTCGACGGCCGCCGCGACAATGCGCTCCGCCTGCTCGGGCAGCGGCGCCATCGGCTTCTCCAGCAGGATCGCGTAGCCGAGTCCGGCGAGGGCCACCACCGGTTCGACATGCCCGCGATCGGGGGTCGCGACGATCACCGCGTCGGCGAGCCGGGGATGGGCGGCGAGGTCCTCCCACGAGGCGAAGCGGCGCTCGGCGGGTACGTCGAACTCGTCGGCCAGGGCGATGCGACGGGCGGGGTCGGGGTCGGCGACAGCCGCGATCGTGGCCTTGGTGGTGGCGGCGGCGAGCCGCGCGTAGGCCGCGCCTCGCGCTCCGGCACCGACGATCGCCAGAGTGATGGACATCAGGTGTCTCCTATTTGATGGCGCCGGAAAGGATGCCTTTGACGAAGTGGCGCTGGAAGAAGAGGTAGAGGATGACCACGGGCACGATGACGATGATCGTTCCGGCGCTGAGCAGCGGGATGTTGCGGCCGTAGGCCTGGATGAACTTGCCGAGCCCGGATGGCGCCGTACGCATCGCCGGGTCCTGGATGAGGATCAGCGCGAGCAGGAACTGGTTCCACGCCCACATGAAGTAGAGAAGGCCGAGGGTGGTGAGCGCCGGCCGTGCGGTGGGCAGCAGGACCAGTCGCAGGATCTGCCTGCTGGACGCGCCGTCCATCTCGGCGGCCTCGGTCAGTTCCGGTGGCAGCGACTCGAAGTGGCTGCGCATCCAGAACACCCCGAACGGCATGAACGCCCCGATGAGCGGCAGGATGACCGCCCAGTAGGTGTTGAGGAGGCCGATCGACTTGAGGTCGTAGTAGAGCGGGATGACGATCGACTCGTACGGCAGGGCCAGGCCCAGCATGAGCAACGCGAAGATCGGCCCCCGCACGGCGAGTCGCATCATCGCCAGGCCGTAGCCGGCGAGTGTCGCGAGGACCAGTGCGAGGGGTACGACGCCGAGCGCGATGATCAGACTGGATCGCATGAGGTCGCCGAACCCGCCGGTCGACCAGGCGTCGGCGTAGTTGTGCCACTGCGGATCCGACGGCCACGCGAGGCCCGGGCTGAGATTGTCCTGTGGTTGCAGCGACGCGGCGAGGATCGCGTAGAAGGGGACGAGCACCGAGGCTGTGGCAGCCAGCAGTGACAACCGGGTCAGCGACCGAATCATGCCTTCTCCCGGGTGAGGCGGTTCAGGGCGAACATGACCGCGCAGGTCAACAGGGACAGGACGACGGCGAGCGCGCAGGCGGTGCCGACCTGTCCGGCGGTGAAGGTCAGCCGGTAGATGGCGACGCCGGGCACCATCGTCGACTCGCCGGGGCCTCCGCCGGTCATCACGTAGACGACGTCGAAGCTGGCCAGGGCGGCGATCACGGTGACGGTCGCCGCCACCGACATCTCCCGGCGCAGGCCCGGCACGGTGATGTGCCAGAACTCGTGGACCGCGCCGGCACCGTCCAGCCGGGCGGCTTCGTACAGGGCCGGATCGATCTTGCCGATTCCGGAGTACAGCAGCAGGAAGCAGAGCCCGGTCGAGACCCAGGTCCCGACGACCCCGACCGCCGGGTACGCCCAGGTGAAGTCGCCCAGCCAGGCCCGGGTCAGGTCGGACAGGCCGACCTCGCGCAGCAACGTGTTGAACGGCCCGTCGTCGTCGAAGAACAGCTTCCACACGCTGCCGACCGCGACGAGCGGAAGGATCTGCGGCAGGAAGATGACGGTGCGGACGAAGGGCATGCCCTTCCACGGCACGTTCGCGACGAGCGCCGCCAGCACCAGCCCGAGACCGATCGGGATGACCGAGTAGAAGATGATCAGCCCGAAGGCGTGGACCAGGGAGAGCCGCAGCGCCGGGTCGGCGAGGATCTCCCGGTAGTTGTCGAGCCCGGCCCAGGTGGCGACGCCGATCCCGTTCCAGTTCCAGAACGAGATCCACAGGCTGTGCACCCACGGTGCGATCACGAAGGCCGCGTAGAAGAGCAGCGCCGGCGCGGTGTAGAGCAGCGGTACGAGTCGTGCCCGCGACCGCCGGGCCCGCACCGGCGTCGCGGATGCGACGACGGTGCGGTCCCGGACGGCCGCGCTGTTCGCGAGGCCGTCAGCCATGCGTCTTTGCCCAGTCCGCCTGGACGGCCCGGATGAACGTGGCGGGGTCGCTCTTGCCGGCGACCAGCTTCTGGGTCTCGGCGACCAGGGTGTCGTTCATGGTCGCGGTGGCGTTGTTGTTGAACCCGATGAGCCCGTCGTCGGCGTTGACCTTGTTCCACGCGGCGACCAGTTCGGCGGAGATCGTGCCGGGCTCGGCGGTCACGGTCGAGGCGTCCGAGGGCAGGAAGCCCTGCGCGAAGGAGGCCTTGGCGGCCTCCGGGCCGCGCAGGAAGTCCAGGAAGGCGGCAGCGGCCTGAGCGTTCTTCGACTTGCGCGAGATCCCGTACGCGACCGAGGTGCCGATGGCGGTGGCCTTCGGGCCGGGGAAGGGCACGAAGCCGGCGTCGCCCCGCAGCGCGTCGCCGATCTTCTTGGAGTCCCACGAGCCGTCGACGAAGAAGACGCCGTCGCCCTTGGTGAACTTGTCCACGGCACCCTGGAGGTCGATGCCGTTGGCGTCCTTGGAGAAGTAGCCCTTCGTGCCCCAGTCGGTGATGCTCTGGGCGCCCTTGGTGTTTCCGGCGGTGTCGAAGGTGGCTCCGCCCTCGCCGAAGACCCACTTGGCGTACGCGGCCGGGCCGTCCGTGGACTGGCCGATGAGCTGGATCGGGAAGGAGGCGTGGCCCTCCTTGTTGCCGAGCTGGAGCGGGGTCTCACCGCCGGCCTTTGCCTTGGCCAGAGCGGCCTCCAGGTCCTCCAGTGAGGCCGGAGCCGCGGCGATGCCGAGTTTCTTCAACTTGGCCTTGTTGTAGAAGAGCCCGACCTGCGAGAAGGACGCGGGTGCCGCGTACAGGTCGCCGGAGCCGAGGGTGGTGCCGTCCTTGGCGACCCGCCACTGGTTGAGTTGTCCGGCCGGGTACGCCGACTCCCAGCCGTACGCCTTGGCATAAGGCTGGAGGTTGAGGATCAGCTGGTCCTTGACCGTGGTGCCCACCGCGTTGAGCAGCACGATGTCGGGCGAGGTGTCGCTGGACAGCGCGAGGTTTAGCGACTTGTTGTAGTCGTCGTACGTCGTGTCGACGTAATTGATCTTGACGTTGGGGTGCTTCGTCTGGAACGCCGGGATGATGTCCTTCATGGCGGCACCCGACTCGGGGGTGGCGATCAGTTTGAGTTCCACAGATCCGCTCGGAACGCCGGTCTGGACGGGCGCGTTCGGGTCGGCGGCCGGTTCTCCGTCGGGCGAGCTGCCGGGGGCGCACGCTCCGAGCGCGAGGAGCACCGCTGCCGCGCTGAGCGCACTCTTGACGGATGTCATGGACTTCATAAGGTCTCCCAGGGCAGGAGTAGTTTCGAAGGAAACTTGCGTTCGCTATAGTGAGCCGTCGAGGAACCCACGTCAAGGGGCAGCGAATGACCGTACGTGACGCTCTTCCGGGTGGGGACCAGAGCGCCCTACGGCACCTGAACACGCGTCGTGTGCTGCGACTGCTCTACGAGGGGCCTTCGCTGACCATCAGCGGTGTCTCCCGGGAGACCGGGCTGTCCCGCCCCACCGTGCAGGGCATCCTGACCTCACTTGTCGAGTCCCGACTGCTGCTCCTGGACGGATTCGACAACGCCCCGACCGGAGGGCGGCCCGCGCAGCGGTACCGCTTCGCCGCGGACGCGGGCATCCTGGCCGGCCTCGACATCGGGGCGCACGCGGTGTCGGTGCGCATAACCGACCTTGCCGGCGCGCAAGTGGCGGCCGCTCGGGCCGCCATCGACCCGGATCTGGAGCCCGCCGGCCGCATCGACGCCGCTGTCAACCTGCTGCGACGCACGATGCCGGCCGACTCGCCGCGGTTGTGGGCGGCCTGTGCCGGTTCCCCGGGCATCATCGCCGACGGCGTCGTGCGACTGAGCGTTGCCATCCCGGACTGGACCGGCACGGCGCTGGCCAAGGAGCTCACCGCCCGCCTGGACTGTCCGGTGAGCGCCGTCAAGGACGCCAACCTCGCGGTCCTCGCCGAGCACCGGGTCGGTGCCGCGCAGGGCGTCGACCACGTCCTGTACGTGCATGCCGGGCACCGCCTCGGCGTCGGCGTCCTGGTGGACGGCAGGCCGTTCGGCGGCGGCCGTGGGGCTGCCGGGGAGATCGGTCGACACCCGGGCCTGGGTTGGGAGGCGGCTCCCCGAAAACTGCTCTCCGATGCGGGGGTGGCTCCCGGCATGAATTCCCGCGAATGGGTCTTCGCGCAGGCCAGACGGGGGGACAGGCGCGCGGTCCAGGCCGTCGACGACTACGCCCGGGCGCTCGCCGAGGGAGTGGGCGCGATGGTTCTCGCCATGGACCCGCAGTTGGTCGTGGTGGGCGGTGGCATCGCGCGCGCCGGCGAGACGGTGATGGAGCCGGTGCGGCGTCACCTCGCCGAGATCCTGTACGAGTTGCCAGGCCTGGCGATCTCCGCTCTCGGAGACGACGCGGTGGCGATCGGGGCGGTCGAGACCGCCCGGGACGCGGTCCGCGCGGAGCTCTTCACGGACGGCTCTTGACGGCGGCGAGGCTCACCCGCATATTCGAAAGAACATTTCTTTCGATATCCGGGAGTGCCGCGTGGCGCATCGCCTTCGAAGAGTTCTTGCCGCAGCCAGCTCGATGATCCTCGGTGTCACCCTCGCCAGCGTCGTCACCGCCCCGTCGGCCCAGGCAGCAGACACCCCGCCCAGCCCGCTCGCCAAGCCGGGCTACACGCTCGACTTCTCCGAAGAGTTCAACGTCAGCACCCTCGACACGAACCGCTGGCTGCCCTACTACCTGCCGCACTGGACCTCCCCCGCCAACCGCGAGCTGGGTGCCAAGGCGCGCTACACGATCGCCGACGGCGTGCTCACCCAGCGGCTCGACGCCGACACCCCGGCGTGGAATCCGCAGTACGACGGCACGGTCAAGATCTCCTCGATCCAAACCTACAACAAGGACTACTGGCACAAGTTCAACAGCTCGATGCCGTTGAACCACCACGAGCCCGACTTCAACGGCTACACGTTCCAGTACGGCTACGTCGAGCTGCGCGCCAAGAAGTCGAACGTCGGAGGAGGTGGCCACCAGGCCCTCTGGCTGGTCGGCACCGGGGACACCTCAAGCGCCTCGCGCAACCCCGAGGTCGACATGGTCGAGACGTTCTTCTCCGAGCCGAACAACTGGCGGATCGCCGCCCACGGCTGGGGCGACCCGAACTTCCTGTCCAGCTCGTACGCGTCGATCGCCCCCGTTCCCAGCGGGTCGCCGACCACCGAGTTCCACACGTACGGCATGGAGTGGTCTCCCACCGACATCAAGTTCTACTACGACGGCCAGCTCTACCGGACGATCAACGATGCCCCCAACATGCCGATGGGGCTGATCATGGGCATCTACACCGACGCCGGCTCCGGTCAGCACAACGACGTCTGGCCCAAGACCTGGAGCGTCGACTACCTCCGCGTCTACAAGAAGGACGGCGGCTACCCGTTGTCCTACCAGCGGCTGAAGAACCGGCAGACCGGCCAGTACGCCAAGGACGACGGCAGCGGCACCGCCAGGTACGCCGCCGCCGCCACCACCGACCAGTCCGCCCAGTGGGCCGTCGAGAACGTCGACGGTCACGTCCGGTTCAAGAACCGTGCCACAGGCAACTACCTGCACGTGGAGAACCAGACAGGCAACGTGCAGACCGGTGCGGTGCCCGGCACCTACTGGTCGGCGCAGTGGGTCCAGGAGTCCGTCGACGGTCGCCTGCGCCTGAAGAACCGCTGGAAGGGCACCTACGCCCATACCGAAAACATGACGGGCCGCATCCAGTACGGCGCCGCGCCCGCCAACTGGTGGACCAGTCAGTGGGTTCTCGAACCCGTCTCCTGACGAACCGCGACCGGCCTGTTCGTGAGCGGAGCGACGCGGTTCCCGCCGCTGTTGTCGAAGGGCGGGTGCCGCGTCGCTCCGGTGCGCCTGCCGACCAAGTGCTGAGATACGTTGGCAATCATCGATGTGTTGCCGCATTGTCGACGTATGAGAGGCGTCTCCTCGTCCCCGCCGTTCCGCCTGCTGGTGGCCGCTGTCGCCCTGTCGACGGTGGCGCTCGGCACTGCTCTGAGCGCCGCACCAGCGGCCGACGCCGGCACCGCGACGCCCGCCGCGTACCCCGGGGTCGCCCCGGCGGCCGGTGTGGCCGCGGAGCCGGCCGCGACCGCGCCGCCGACGCCGACCGCGGCGCCCAGCACACCGAACACCTCGCCGCTGCCGCCGAGCGGGCCCACGAACCTGACCGCCAGCGAGGTCCGGACGGGGTCGATCACCCTCACCTGGACGGCCGCCACGTCAAACTGCTGCGCCATCACCGGCTACGACATCATGTACTACCAGGAGTTCGGCGACCTGGGTTACAGCGCCACCGTCGGTGCGGTCACCACCACCACGATCACCAACTACATCGGGCCGGGCGCGCAGTTCTCGTTCCGACTGATCGCCCGGGACAGCCTCGGGCAACGCTCGACCGGGTCGAACCTGCTGACAGTGGTCACGCCGGTGACGGACACCGGCCCGGACACCACCCCGCCGAGCGCGCCGCAGGGCCTGACCCTCGGCGAGGTGACCGCCTCGACCGCCACGCTGTCCTGGTCCCCGTCGACGGACAACGTCGGCGTGCTCGGGTACAACGTCTACGAGTTCGACGGCTGGTTCACGTCGAGGCTTGCCGCCACCGTGCCGGAGACGACGTACACGGTGTCGCTACCCCTGTCGAATCCGCTGCGGAACCGGTTCTACGTCCGCGCAAAAGACGCCGCAGGAAACGTGTCGATCGCGTCCAACACGGTCACCCTGCCCACGACGCCCACCCCGCCGCCCTCGACCTGCCGGGTGACCTACCGAAACCAGTCCGAGTGGCCTGGCGGTTTCGTGGCCGCGGTGACGGTCCAGAACACCGGGACGGCGCCGATCGACGGCTGGACCGTCACCTTCAGCTTCCCCGGAGACCAGCAGGTCACCTCGGGATGGAACGCCACGGTCGGCCAGACCGGCGCCGTCGTGACCGCCCGCAACGTCGACTGGAACCGCGTCCTCGCGCCGGACGGCTCGGCCACCTTCGGCATCCAGGGCCGGTGGAGTGTCAGCGACACGCCCCCGACCGGCTTCTCACTGAACGGCGCCGCGTGCACCGTGGGCTGAGCGTGGCCCGTCAGCTGTGAAAGGAAGACCCGTGAGCACACCTTCGGTCGCATCCCGCCGTGGCGCCCGGGCAGTGGTCGGGGCTGTCGCGGCAGGCGTGCTCGCCGTCTCCGCCACGCTCGCGGGTACGCCCGCGCCCGCCTCGGCCGTGAACACGCTCAGCATGCGGGGCGCGGACGTCTCCTCGTTGCAGCGCAGCCTGGATGTGGGCGCCAGGTACTACGACGCCGGCGGTGTCGCCCGCGACCCACTGGACATCCTGAAGTCCGTAGGCGTCAACTACGTCCGACTGCGCGTCTTCAACAACCCGGTCAGCGGCTACAACAACAAGAGCAGGGTGTTGGCGCAGGCGGCGACGGCCAGGGCGAAGGGCCTCAAGGTGCTCGTCGACTTCCACTACTCCGACACCTGGGCGGACCCCGGCAAGCAGTACAAGCCGGCCGCGTGGGCCGGCCACAGCCTGAGTCAGCTGCGCGCCGACGTGTACGCCTTCACCTACGACGTCTGCTCCAGCCTCAGCAGGCAGGGCACCCCGCCGGACAGTGTGCAGATCGGCAACGAGATCAACGTCGGGATGCTGTGGAACGAGGGCAGGGTCGTCAACAACGACTTCGCCCCGCTGGCCGGCCTGCTGAAGCAGGGCTACAACGCCACAAAGGCGTGCGGCAGCGGAATCCCCGTGATGATCCACACCGCGAACGCCGACAGCAACGCCAACGCCCGCTGGTTCTACGACGGCATCCGCGCCCAGGGCGTGCAGTGGGACATGACAGCACTGTCCTACTACTGCATGTGGCACGGCAGCCTGACGAACCTCTACAACAACATCGTTGACCTGCGCGGCCGCTACGGAAAGCCGGTGGTGATCGTGGAAACCGCGTACCCCTTCACCCGGAACAACGCGGACAGCGAGCCCAATGCCATCGGCGACGCGACCTGCGACGGCATCAGCGCGACCTGGTCCGGGCAGGCCCAGGAGTTCGACTGGGTCCAGAACACCGCCCGCAACGCGGGTGCCGTCGGTGTCTTCTACTGGGAACCGACCTGGTACGCCGTCCGCGGCAACGGCTGGGACCCGGCCAACATCAACGGCACCGGGAACCAGTGGGACAACATGGCGCTCTTCGACTGGTCCGGGCGGGTGAACCCGGGCGTGCGCTGGACACCCTGACGCTTCGTCGGCCCTGGGAGGGGGTCAGATCAGGGCTGCGGCGAGAGCGCGGAACGCGTCGGCGGGGAACGTCGTTGCGTCGCCACCGTTGAGTACCTGGATCGCCACCTCGTCCGCGCCGGCCTGGTAGTGCTTCTCCAGCCCGGCCGCGACCTGCTCCACTGTGCCCCACGGGATCAGGGCGTCGACGAGGCGGTCGCTGCCGCCGTCGGCGAAGTCGTCGTCGGTCCAGCCGAATCGCCGCAGGTTGTTCGTGTAGTTCGGCAGTGCGAGGTAGCCGCTCGTGTACTGCCGCGCGGTGGCACGGGCGGTGGTGGCGTCCGCGTCGAGGACCACCGCGACCTCGGGAGCGAGCAGCCGGTCCGGTCCGATCGCCGTCCGGGCCTCGGCGGTGTGCTCGGCGGGGACGAAGTACGGGTGCGCCCCTGCCGAACGGTCGCGGGAGAGTCCGAGCATCCGGGGGCCGAGCGCAGCCAGGACGCGCCGCTCGGCAGGGAGCCCGGCGGCGTCCAGGCCGCCGAGGTACTCCACCATTCTCGAGTACGGCTTGCGGTAGTCGGTGCCGCCGCCCTCCACCACCACGGCGTGGCTGGCGCCGAGACCGAGCAGGAACCGGCCGGGATGTGCCCGCTCCGCTTCCTGGGCGAACGCCGCCACCTCGGAGGGCGACGAGTGCCAGATGCTCACGATCCCCGACGCGACCCCGATGCGCGCGGTCCCGTCGAGGAGCTCCCGGAAGCGTGGGGCGACGTTCTCTCCGAAACCGCCGGAGAACCAGATCCGTGCGTAGCCGAGATCCTCCAACTCGGTCGCGGCATCGATGGCCGCGCCCTGACTCTCGCAGGCCAGGAAGAAGGGTTGCCACACGCTGACGAGTCTTTGTGCCATACCGGAACACTACGACCATCAGCGTCCGTGCAACCGCATCGCCCGGCAGGATCACACAGGCTGTTCCTCCACCGACCGGTACCTGTCAGCGCGGTGACCTGACGTCCAGTCGCCCACATACCCTCCGTTCGACGGTCCAGCGTGGATCACGACGCGGTGTACCGTCGCCGCATGACGGTGCTGCAGGAGTTTGTCGCCGCTCTCTCAAGCGGCCGGATCCAGGTCGTCGACCTCACCGCTCCGCTGTCGGACCAGACCCCGATCCTCGGTCTGCCCGAGCAGTTCGGCCAGACGTGGCCGTTCCAGCTCAGCGAGATCAGCAGGTACGACGACCGTGGTCCCGCCTGGTACTGGAACAACTTCTCCACCGGCGAGCACACCGGCACCCACTTCGACGCCCCGGTGCACTGGGTCAGCGGCCAGCAGGGCGCGGACGTGTCGCAGGTGCCGGTGAGCCAGTTGATCGCCCCGGCCGTGGTGATCGACCACACCGCCGACGCCGCCGCCGACCCCGACTTCCTGCTCGAGGTCGAGCACGTCAAGGCGTGGGAGGCGACGCACGGTGCCCTGCCCGCCGGTGGCTGGCTGCTCTACCGCACCGGCTGGGACGCGTACGGCGACGACCCGCAGCGGTACGCCAACGCGGGCCGTACCCCGGGCATCTCCGTCGAGTGCGCCCGCTGGCTGGCCGAGGAGTCGCCGATCCAGGGCGTCGGCGTGGAGACGGTCGGCACCGACGCGGGCGCGGCGCACTCGTTCGACCCGCCGTTCCCGTGCCACTCGTTCCTGCTCGGCCAGGAGAAGTACGGCCTGACCCAGCTCCGCAACCTGGCGCAGCTGCCGGCGACCGGCGCGGTGGTGATCGCCGGGCCGCTGCCGATCGTCTCCGGCTCCGGCAGCCCGTGCCGGGTACTCGCGCTTGTCGAACGGTAGGACCGGACCCCGGATGTTGGTAGCCGAGGTGGTCGGGCGTGTTCTGTACGGGCACGGCGTACGGCATGTCTTCGGGGTGGTCGGCAGCGGCAACTTCCATGTCACGAACGCCCTGGTGGCGGCCGGCGCCCGGTTCGTGGCGGCGGCCCACGAGGGCGGCGCGGCGAGCATGGCCGACGGGTACGCCCGCACCTCCGGGACGGTGGGCGTGCTGTCGGTGCACCAGGGTCCGGGTGTCACCAACGCGCTGACCGGCCTCACCGAAGCCGCGAAGAGTCGTACCCCGATGGTGGTCCTGGCCCCGGAGGCGACCGCGCCGCGGTCGAACTTCTTCATCGACCTGCCGGCGCTCGCCGCCGCGGTCGGGGCAGACTTCCATCGGGTACGCGCGACGCACGCGGCCGAGGACGCGGACGCGGCGTACCGGGCCGCCGCCCGGGGTGCGACGGTGGTGCTGGGCCTGCCGTTGGAGGTGCAGCACAGCGCGACCGAACCGTGGTCCGGCCCGGTCCCGGCGCTCGCGCCGACCCCGGCCGCCGCCCCGCGGGTCGAGCCGTTACTGGCCGCGCTCCGGGCCGCCCGCCGACCGGTCTTCATCGCCGGGCGGGGCGCCCGGACGGCACAGGACCCGCTGATCCGGCTCGCGGACGCGTGCGGCGCGCTGCTCGCGGTGTCGGCGGCGGCGAAGGGACTGTTCGCCGGGAACCCGTGGAACCTCGACGTGGCAGGCGGCTTCGCCACCCCGCTCGCCGCCGAACTGATCGGCGCGGCGGACCTGGTCGTCGCGTGGGGGAGCACGCTGAACATGTGGACCACCCGGCACGGGGAACTGATCCCGCCCTCGGCCGTCGTCGTCCAGGTGGACCACGACCCGGCCGCGTTCGGGGTGAACCGCCCGGTCGACCTGACGGTCACCGGCGAGGTGGCGGCGGTCGCCGAGGCGGCGCTCGGTGGGCTGGGCGACCACCCGACGGGGACCGTGGACGGCGGATGGCGAACGGCCGAGCTGGCCCAGCGCATTCGCGACCACGGCCGGTGGCGGACGGTCCCCTACCAGGACGAGGGTGGCGGCGTACCGGCGACGATCGACCCGAGGACGCTGTCGGCAGCCCTGGACGACCTGCTGCCGCCCGACCGCACGGTGGTGGTCGACTCGGGCAACTTCATGGGCTACCCGTCCATGTGGCTCGATGTGCCGGACGTGGCCGGATTCTGTTTCACCCAGGCGTTCCAGTCGGTCGGGCTCGGCCTGGCCAGTGCCCTCGGCGCGGCGGTCGCCCGACCGGACCGGCTCACCGTCGCCGCGCTCGGCGACGGTGGGTTCGTGATGTCCGCGACCGAACTGGTCACCGCCGTCCGGTTGGCGGCACCCCTCGTCGTGGTGATCTACAACGACGCGGCGTACGGCGCCGAGGTGCACCACTTCGGCCCGGACGGGTACCCGTTGGAGGCGGTCACCTTCCCGGACACCGACCTGGCCGCGATCGCCCGAGGTTACGGCTGCGACGGAGTGACCGTCCGAACCGTCGACGATCTCGGGCCGGTACGCCGATGGCTCGCCGGTCCCCGTACCCGGCCGTTGGTGGTCGACGCCAAGGTCAGCTCGGCGCGTGCGTCCTGGTGGCTGGAGGAGGCGTTCCGTGGCCACTGAGCCACCGCCGCCCGGTTGTCACCTCAGGAGCGTGGGGGGCACCGCGAGGTCCGCCGAGGCGTAGAGGTCCGCGACGGGGCCGGCGTCGTCGGTGGCGCAGGTGGCGGCAATCGCGTCGATGAGGTCGTCGTAGTCGGGGCCGGTCCTGCCCTGGTAGGAGGCCTCCATGCGGCCCCACTCGTCCCACGGCAGCGTCTCGACCCGGTTCAGCGCGGCGAGATCCCTGATGGCGTTTCCCCGGATCTCCGCGGGCCCCCAGTTGTCGGTGCCGTGCACGCCGAAGCGCGCGGCATCGATCCGGCCGGTACGGAAGGCCGTCCACGCCTCCCCACCGGTGAGGAACTCGCCAGCGGCGAGGTTCTCGGGTGTCGCCACGACGGAGAGGCCCAGGACCTCGGAGTCGATCCGCACCCACCGCCCGTCGTGCCGGTACTCGGTGATCCAGTGGTCCACGCCGTACCCGGGTTGGAAGTACGTGGCGAAGCCGCAGCGGGCTCGGGCCGCGATCCCGCGGTGGCGCAGCAGGGCACAGCTGAGCACGGCGAAGTGACGGCAGGTGCCGATGAGTCGCCGGTCGGGGTCGCGTGGCACGGTCAGCGGGGCCGGGTCGAGGGCGAGGAGGGCGTCGATCATGCCGGCGACCGGACGGAGCTGGTTCTCGGCGAACCGCTCGTCGGCGATGCCGAGGCCGGTGGCGTCTCGGGGCTGGATGACGAGGCCGCGCACGAGGCGGCAGATCTCGACGGGCCCGCTCGGGACGTTCGTCAGCGCCGGCTCGTGGGCCGGGTCGATCCTCGTCAGTGGACCCGCCGTGGCGTAGTCGATCGTCCCCGTCATGCCGGGCAGATTAGGCGTCGCGACCCGGAGCCGCTGCCCCGGACCTGGGGGTCACGCGTTGTCCAATGACCATGGTCGATCCCTTGACACTCCTGATGCGGTCGCTAACACTTGTCCGCAACACGAATGTAACGAGATGGTTCGATGTCCCTGAGCCGTGCGAGGCTCCCACGCTGTTAGCGCTAACGCCGACGTGCGTGCGCGCGAGAAGGAGACAGGCCAGTGCGGAAATCTCTCGCCCGGATCTGTGCGGTGGCGGTCGCCGCGTGCCTGCTGTTCACCACCTGGTCGGCGGCGATGCCGAAGCAGGCGTCCGCACTCGACCCGACAGTCGGCTACCTGATGGCGCACTTCACCGGCGAGTCGTCGACCGACCAGCAGATCTACCTCGCGCACAGCACCGACGGGCTGCGGTGGACGGACCTGAACAACGGCGGGCTCGTCCTGCGGTCCACTGTCGGCACCCGCGGCGTCCGCGACCCCGCCCTGGTCCGCTCGCCCGGTGGCGACAGGTACTGGATCATCGCCACCGACCTGTGCATCGGCTGCGGCCAGGACTGGTCGGCCGCGATCAACAACGGCAGCCGCAACCTGGTCGTGTGGGAGTCCACCGACCTGGTCACCTGGTCGGCGCCGTGGCTGCTCAACGTCGCCGGCGCGATCCCCGACGGCCGCAACGCGTGGGCCCCCGAGGCGATCTGGAACCCGGCGACAGGCGACTACGTCCTGTACTGGGCGACGAACGTCCCGCTCAACGGGGCGACCAAGCACCGCATCTACCAGGCACGCACAGCGAACTTCCGCAGCATCACCACCCCCCAGGTGTACGTCGACCGGCCCGGTGGCCAGGAGATCATCGACACGCAGATCGTCGAGGTGCCCGCCGGCGTCGGTGCCTACCGCTATGTCCGGGCCTCCCGCGACGGCCAGATCACCCTCGAAGGCAGCAACTCCCTCCTGGGCACCTGGACCACGATCGGGAACCTGTCCGGCATCGGGCTGACCGGCTCGCAGGTCGAGGGTCCGATGTGGATGCGGTTCAACGCCCGCAACGAATGGGTGCTCTACCTCGACCAGTACGCCAGCGGTCGCGGCTACCTGCCCGTGCTGACCACCGACCCGTCGAGCCCGGGCAGTTACCGGCTGCCGGCGTCCGGCTCGTACGCCATGGGTGGCACCCGCAAGCGGCACGGCTCGATCCTCAACCTGACCGCCGCCGAGCAGAGCCGGGTGCTCGCCCGCTGGCCCGCCACCGCCGTCAACCGGATCCAGTCGTACAACTTCCCGGACCGGTACGTACGGCACGCCGACTACGACGCCCGCATCGACGCGAACGTGAGCCCCGCGCAGGACGGCCAGTGGCGGCTGGTGCCCGGCCTGACCGGCTCCGGCACGGTCTCCCTCCAGTCGGTCAACTACCCGGGCCACTACCTGCGCCACTACGGGTTCGACTTCCGGCTCGAGGCCAACGACGGCACCGCCACCTTCGCCGCCGACGCCACGTTCCGGCAGGTCGTCGGCCTCGCCAACTCCTCGTGGACGTCGTTCCAGTCCTACAGCCATCCGGACCGGTACATCAGGCACTACAACTACCTGCTCCGGCTCGATCCGGTCACCGACGCGCAGAGCCGCGCCGACGCCACCTTCCGCGTGACCAGCTGAGGCTGGTCCCCGTTCCAAGGAGTTCCGACGTGGCAACACATCGACGGACGATGTCCGCCCTGGTGGCCGTGCTGACCGCGATGGTCGGCGTCGTCGTCACCGTGGCCGCGCCGGCCGCGGCAGCGACAAGCGGATTCCGAGGCATGAACTGGGCGGTGCTCGGTGACAACTTCAGCACCGGGCCGCTCGTCGTGCAGGGCCTGAGCGCCTCCGACAGCAACGCGACGGTGCGGGCCAAGGCGAACGCCCTCTACGACGACATGTCCTCCGCCATGGGCGTCAACACCGTCCGGCTGCCCATCAACACCCACACCGTGGGTACGGACTGGTGGGACGCCTACCGGGGCGCCATCGACGCCGCCACCGCCCGCGGCTTCAAGGTCATCCTGGCGTACTGGGAGGACGGCGCGGCGTCCGGCGGCAGGATCACGAACCTCTCCGCGTGGAACGCGATGTGGTCCACGGTGACCAACACGTACGGCTCGAATCCCAACGTCTACTTCGAGCCGATGAACGAACCGCACGGCTACAGCTCGGCGGAGTGGCGCGACGTCGCGGCGAACTGGCTCAGCTACCACTACTCTGCGGTGCCGGCCCGGGTGCTCATCGGCGGCACCGGCTTCAGTCAGGACCTGCGGGACGTCTGCAACGACAGCCGCTTTGCCTCGACGCTGCTGTCCTTCCACCACTACGCCTTCTTCTACGGCGCGATGACCTACGACGCCTTCCGCAGCCACATCCAGACCCGCCTCGGCAACTGCGCCTCCCGGGCCGTCGCGACCGAGTTCGGCGCGCCCATGAACGACGGCCGCAACTACGCCGACGCGGGCAGCACCGACAACTTCGTCCGCCACATCCGCGCCATGGCCCAGGTCATGCGCGACAACCAGATGGGCGGCACCTACTGGCCCGCCCTCGGTGGCAAGCCGGGCACCATCGGGTACGACTGGTACTCGATGTTCTCCCTCAGCGGCAGCGGCACCAACCTTGACCTCACCATCCGCAATGCCTCCGGCGCCGACCAGATCCGGTACGCGTGGGGCGACACCATCGGGGGAGGCCCCACGACGCCCCCGCCGTCGACGGGGACGTTCTACCGGATCACCGTGCGGCACAGCGGCAAGGCCATGGACGTCCAGCAACCCAACACCGCCAACGGCGCGCGCGTCGGGCAGTACACGTACGGCGGCAACGCCTGGCAGCAGTGGCAGTTCCAGGACGCGGGCAGCGGCTACTGGCGCATCGTCAGCCGGCACAGCGGAAAGTGCCTCGACGTGGTGAGCGCCTCGACCGCCGACGGCGCCGAACTCGTCCAGTACACCTGCGGCACCGGCGGCAACCAGCAGTTCCAGATGGTCGCCAACGGCAGCTACTTCCAGCTCCGGGCACGACACAGCGGCAAGTGTGTGGACGTGCCGGCCGCATCGACCGTGGACGGCGTGGTCCTCAAGCAGTACGCGTGCAACACCGGCGCCAACCAGCAGTGGTCGCGGGCGGCGGTCTGACCGCTCACCCGAGCGGTGCCGTACAGGAGTCGGAGCGTACGGCGACGGTTCAGGTCGAGGGTGAGGTCCGCGTCGGCGATCGTCGCGTCCGGCTCTGCGACGTGTCCGCGGAACCGTCGGGACGGGTGGCGGTCGGCGTCCCGGCGGTGCCGGCCCGCCGCGCGTCGACCGCGAGCAGCGTGAGGGCGACAAGCGTCAGCAGCCCGCCCACAAGTGCCAGCGGGCGCGCCCCCCAGGCGGGCAGGAGGGCGCCGCCGAGCAGCGATCCGCCGGCGATACCCGCGTTGAAGGCGGTGCTGACACCGGCCGACGCGATGTCCGTGCTGCCCGGGGCCAGTTGCAGCATGCGGCTCTGCACGGCCGAGCCGAACGCCGCGTAGGCGAGGCCGAACCCGGCGAGGAGGGCGACCACGGCGGGCCGGAGCGCGCCGAGCGCGTACAGGCCGACCAGTGAGGCCGTGCCGATGCTCAGCGGCGTCAGCAGGGAGGTGACCGGCCGGGAGTCCAGGGTCCGGGCAGCGGCCAGGGTGCCGACGATGCCGGCGGCCCCGGAGACGAACAGCAGCGGCGCCAGCACCGCGTCGGCGAAACCGCTCACGTCGAGCAGGAACGGCGCGACGTAGGTCTGCAGAGTCATGAAGCCGCCGATGCCGAAGGCGGTCGCGATCAGCAACAGAGCGAACCGGCGGCGGTCCGGCGCGGTGCCCCGGGCGGCTCCACCGGCGGCCGGGGGATAGGAGGGAAGGAGGACGAGCACCGCGGCGGCGATCACCAGACCGACCCCGGCCAGCACCGCGAACGCCGTGCGCCAACCGGCCTGCTGCCCGAGCCAGGTCCCGAGGGGTACGCCGAGCACCGGGGCCAGCGTCGCCCCGGTCGCGAACAGCGCCACCACCCGACCGCGCACCGCGACCGCGAAGTGCCCGGTCACGGTCGCCGTGGCGACGGACCAGAACAGCGCCTGGGCGAGCGCGGTCACGACGCGGGAGCCGGCCAGCACGGCGTACGTCGACGCGAGCGCGGCGACGGCGTTGGCGGCGGCGAACAGGACCATGGTGACGCCGAGCAGGAGACGCCGGGGTACCCGCTGGGTCAGCCGGGTCAGCGGCACGGACGCCAGCACGACCACGATGGCGTACCCGCTGACCAGCAGGCCCACCTGCGACAGGGACCGGTCGAGATCGGGCGCGATATGGGTCAAAAGACCCACCGGGAGCAACTCGGTCGTGATGAACGCGAACGCGGCGAGGGACAGCGCGACGAGCACCGCCCATGCCCTTCGCGGCGACAGCTCCGGCGCCATGTCCCACCCCCCTCGGTCGGATCACCGTAGCGAAGGGTCCTTGCGCCCGAACCGCCGACACCCCTCGGACGGCTCCGCGACCAGGGATTCCTCTCCGGGCGGCGGCTGCTCAGCGGCCACGACCACCCGGCGGAGCGCATCGGCGAGCTGCGCCGCGTTCGCCGGTTCCAGCATGCTGATGTGGTCGCCGGGGACGGACCTGGCGCTGATCGCCCCGCCGCAGTGACGCGACCAGCCGGCCACGAGTTGGTGGACGGCCCCCGGCCGCTCCGGTACGAGAAGGTGGACCGCCCCGCCGTAGGGCTCGGGTTGCCAGGCGGAGACGGCGACCGTCAACGCGACGGCCGTACGCGCCCGTCCCAGCACGTAGCCGTGGTCGTCCGGGTCGACGAGGCCGGCATCGGTGAACCGGCGCAGGATCTCGGCGTACTGCCGGTCCTCGTCCGGCAACCGCCGCAGGCGCTCCGGATCCACCAGCAGGCGCCGACCACCGACCGCCTGGCTGAACGTCTCGGCGAAGTCGCACAGCGCCTCGGCGTGGTCCGTCGGCTCGGCGCCGGCGACCGGGGGTCGGGTGTCCATCAGGATCAGGGTCACGTCGTCGCCCTCGGCGCGCAGCCGGGCCGCCATCGACCAGGCGATGGCGCCGCCGAGTGACCAACCGGCGAGATGGTACGGGCCGTCCGGCCGGACGTGCCTGATCGCGCGTACGTACCGTCGGGCCAGGGCGTCGACGCTCGGCGCGGGAAGGTCCGGCGGGACCTCCTCGGCCTCGATGCCGAGACAGGGCCGGTGCTGACCGAGGTGCCGAGCCACGGACCGGAAGGCCGCGGCGGTGCCCGTGCTGCCGTGCACCAGCAGCACCGGGGTCCCGCCGACGGGGGCGCCGAGCGCGACGACGGGTGATCGGATCGGGTCCGCCACGTCCACCGTCACGGCCGACGACCATCTCGACCCCCCGCTCGGCGCAGAGCGCCACGGGAGTGTCGGTCGACACCCCGAGGTGCCGGAGTCGCTGCGCCAGCCGATCCGCCGCCACGAGCTGCGCGTAGGTGAGCAGTACCGGTCCGCTGACGAGAGCCGTCGCCGTGGGTGTCCGACGCGCCGCCTCGGCGACCAGGTCGTGCAGGCACCGGTCCGCCGGAAACGGCGCGGCGGTGGCGTTCCACCGCGCGTCCAGCTCCTCAACGGTCGGGCGTACCGCCATCAGGTCGCTCCTCTCCCGGGCCAAGCGGACCGGTTCACCGCACCAGCGACGGCTATCTCGCCGGTATCCCGCCGGGTCGCGCAGCCGTGAAAGGACGCCGATAGCCGCACCGGCCACCGTGGGGTTCGGTCGGGCTCTCCGGGTCCGATCCGAGCCGCCGCAGCAGGGAAGGAACGGGGATGGAGATGAACGGCGCGGTCCTGTCCGACCCGGTCGGCGTGGACCTGCTGGACCCCGACTCGCACGCCGGCGGTGGGACCGGCCTGCGCCAGGTGTGGGAACGACTGCGCGCCGGCTCTGGTGGCATCCCGCCGCGGGTGACCGCCCGGGATTCTGGTCGGTGACCGGCCACGCGCACGTGGAGTCGCTCTACCGGGACGCCCACGCCCTCAGCTCCGAATCCGGGAACATGGCCGACACCGTGCTCGGTGGAGGCGACACCGCGGCCGGTCGGATGCTCGTCGTCTCCGACGGGCCACGTCACCTGTCCCTGCGGCAACTCCTCGGGAGCGGCTTCAGCCCCCGTGGTCTGCGGCCGGTCGAGGCTGCCATCACCCGCGCCACCGCCATCGCCGTCGACCGGGCGGTGGCTCGTGGAACCGTGGACTTCGCCGGGGACGTCGCCGCCGTCATCCCCCTGACGGCGATCTGTGAGCTGCTGGCGGTTCCGGAGAAGGACCGCGCGGAGATCCTACGACTGACCGCCACCGCGATGTCCTCCGACCGTTCCCACGACGGCGGAGTCGGCGCGAAGATCGCGCAGGGTGAGCTGCTGCAGTACTACGCACGCGTCGCCGCGGAACGCCGGTCGACCCCGGGCGACGACATCGTCAGCATGCTGGCCCGCGCCGACGTGGCCGGCGGCCCGCTCACCGATCAGGAGCTACTGCTCAACTGCTACAACCTGATCATCGGAGGGGACGAGACGGCCCGGCTGTCCATCGCCACCGGTCTGCTGGCGTTGCTGGAGCATCCCGCTCAGCTCACGGCGATCCGCCGGGATCCGAGCCTGCTGGCGACCGCGGTCGAGGAGATCCTGCGCTGGACGACGCCGGTCACGCACGTCGCCCGCCGGGCGGTGCGCGACCTGACGGTCGCCGGTCGGTCGATCCGCCGACACGACCCGGTGATCCTGTGGAACGTCGCGGCCAACCGGGATCCGGCGGTATTCGCCCGGCCGGACGCCTTCGAGGTCGCCCGTACGCCCAACCGGCACGTGACCTTCGGCGCCGGCCGGCACTACTGCCTCGGCGCCTCCATGGCACGCCTCGAACTGCGGCTGCTGTTGCAGACGCTGCTGCGGCGCGCCGGCCGGATCGACCTGGCCGGAGAGGTGAGCTGGATCCGGTCGAACTTTCTCAGCGGCGTGAGCCGACTACCGGTACGGATGACGGGGGTGCAGGAGTGATGACGCACGTGGTCCAGAGCGACGTCGACGCGCGCGACGGTGTGGCGGGGCCCACCGGGCACCCGTTCGCGAGCGCCGACATCGGCACCGAGTTCGATCGTGTCGCCGGTGCGTACCCGCGGCACGTGGCCGTCGTGGACGACCGGCGTGAGCTGACCTACGCGGGGATGCTCGCCGCCGCGGACGCCTTCGCGGGCCGGCCCCGGGACGCGGGCGTGGTCCCCGGCGCACGGGTCGGCGTGGCGGTGCGGCGCTCGGTGGAGTCCATCGTCGCCCTGCTCGGCATCCTCAAGGCCGGCGGGGCGTACGTACCGGTCGAGCCGGAGCACCTCGGCACGCGACGGGCGGCGACGATGCTGAGCGACGCCGGAGTCGGACTGGTGGTCGCCCCGGCGGCCGTGCGGGACGTCCTTCCGGCGCGGTTCGGCGTCGTCGACGAGCACGGCGCCGTGCTGCGCCCGGCCGTCGCCGCGCCCGTCCTCCCGCCGTCAGTTCCCCACGTCGCGTACGTCATGTTCACCTCGGGCACCACCGGCACGCCCAAGGGCGTCGAAGGTGACCCACGGCAACGTCGTGCAACTGGTTTGCGGCCAGGCGTACGCGCGATTCGAACCCGACGAGACGTTCCTGCACTGGTCGGCGCTGTCGTTCGACGCGTCGACGCTCGAGATATGGGGGGCGCTGCTCTGCGGTGCGCGGCTGGTCGTCGCGCCGCCCCGGATGGACGTACTCGCCGACCTGCCCGGACTGCTGCGCCGTCAGCGCGTCACGGTCGCCTTCGTCACGACCTCGCTCTTTCACGAGCTTGTCGACCTGGACGTCACGACGTTCGACGGCCTCCGGCAGGTCCTCGTCGGAGGCGAGCGCCTGGCGCTGCCGCACGCGCGGCGCATGGTCCGGCACGCCCGCGAGGTCCCGGCCGCGCCAGAGGTGATCAACGGATACGGCCCCACCGAGACCACCACGTTCGCCACCTGGTTCCCACTGCGCGAGCTGACGGGTACGGACGGCGACGTCCCGATCGGGCGTCCGCTGGCCCGGGGCAACGAGACCGTGCCCACCGTCGTGCTCGCCGGCAAGTCTTTCGTGAACCCCGACCGGGCCTGGTTCCGCGAGCGGCTCCGCTCGTCCTGAGCCGGTCGGTGCCGCCCGCGCCGGTGTCCGGTCGGGCGATCGGCCGACAGCACCGGCGCAGGCTTGATTGGATCGGGATTCGTCAATAGATTGGGTGTGGGCGCCGCCGGGGTCCGGGGGACCGGGCCGTCGGCGGCTGACAGGTCCACCCCGAGCCGGGCACATCGGTCGTACGCGCCGACCAGTCGCTGTCGCGCACCGCCGCACCGCACCCAGGGCGCGTTGTCGCGCCGCGTCCGTTGACGGGCGCGCGTCGCCACGCCGCCTCCGTCCAGCTCGTTTGATGCCAGAAGGACCTCCCATGACGATTTTCCGCGCCCGCCCCGCCCTGACCCTGGCGGTCGTCGCCGGGCTGGCCGCCACCGTGACCGCGACCGGAACGGCCCTGCTCACCGGCCCGGCAACGGCAGCCCAGGGCTGTCGGGTCGACTACACGCCCAACCAGTGGCCCGGCGGCTTCACCGCCACCGTCAAGGTTTCCCCCGGCGACACCGCCGTGTCCGGTTGGACCGTCACCTGGACGTACGCCGGGGACGAGCGCGTCACGAACGGCTGGAGCGCCACGGTCAGCCAGTCCGGCTCGACGGTCACCGCCCGGAACATGTCGTACAACGGCAGCGTCCCGGCCGGTGGCTCCACCGAGTTCGGGGTGCAGGGCACGTTCGGCACCAGCGGTGGCGCGCCGACCGGGTTCAGCCTGAACGGCGTACCGTGCAACGGCGCCGGGCCGACCACCCCGCCGCCGACGACGCCCCCACCCACGACGCCCCCGCCGACCACCCCGCCACCGCCCACCACGCCCCCGCCGCCGACGACGCCCCCGCCCACCACGCCGCCGCCGGCTGGCTGCGCCGGTGCGGTGCTCTGTGACGGCTTCGAGAACCAGACCGGCTCGACGCCGTCCGGGGACTGGACCGTGGTGAGCCCGGACTGTTCCGGCGCCGGCACGGCCACCATCGACACGACCACCACGCACAGCGGGAGCCGGGCGGTCCGGATCAACGGCGCCGCGGGCTACTGCAACCACGTCTTCATCCGGTCCGCGAAGAACCTCAGCAGCGTGGGTAGTGTCCGCTACGCCCGGATCTGGGTACGGCACACGACCGCCCAGCCCACCGACCACACCACGATGGTGACGATGGCCGACGCCGCCGACGGCAACAGGGACCTGCGGTTGGGTGGCCAGAACGGCGCCCTGCAGTGGAACCGCGCATCCGACGACGCGACCCTGCCCGAGCAGAGCCCAGCCGGCGTGGCGCAGAGCCTGCCGCTGCCCACCAACCGGTGGGCCTGCCTGGAGTTCATGGTGGACGGCTCGGCCGGTCAGCTCCGTACCTGGCTGGACGGCACCGCCGTCACCGGCCTCACGGCGGACGGCGCACCGACGCACGACATCGACGGCCAGTGGTACAACCGCACCTGGCGGCCGCAGCTCACCGACCTGAAGCTGGGCTGGGAGAGCTACGGCGGGGGAGCCGACACCCTCTGGTACGACGACGTCGCGGTCGGGTCCAGCCGGATCGGCTGCTGACCCACCCGGTGATGCGGGTTACGGTGCCGGCATGGACATCCAACCGATCGTGTCCGTGGGTGCGGCGTATCTCGCCGACGGTCCCGCCGACGGCGTCGACCTCAGCCTGTTCGGACAGTTCGCCGGGTCCTGGGACCTGGACTGCACGGAGTACGAGCCGGACGGCTCGACGACGGTACGGCGAGGCGAGTGGCATTTCGGGTACGCGTTGGGCGGCCAGGCGACCACGGACGTCTGGATCCTCCCCGGGGTCGAACACGGCGTCAGTGTGCGTTTCCCCGATCCCTCGGCGGGTGCGGACGTCTGGCGCTCGACGTGGGTGGGTCCGGGACGTCGCCGGGTGCACACGTTCCTGGCCTCGCGTGTCGGCGGGGACATCGTGCTCGATGGTGGCGACCTGCGCTGGACCTTCTTCGACATCGGGTCCGACGCCTTCCGGTGGCGCAACGAGGCGCGCCGGTCCGACGGGGCGTGGGGTCTGCAGCAGTCGTTCCGGGTGTGGCGCCGGACGTGACCTCGCCTCGCCGCCGTCCCGGGCCGGTGAGGTGGCGATGAGCTGACCACCGGTCACCGGCGGCACTATCGTTCTGGCGTGCACATCCGTTTTGGCGTACCTGCCGATCCCACCTACCCGGGCCGGGTGGCCGCCGCGCTCGGTGGTGTCCGGCTGCGCAGGTTCGGTTATGTCGGCGCGGCACTGGCGGCGGTCGGGGCGGTCGGTCTGGCCGCCTCGCGGGGGTTCGGCTGGAGCGAGCAGGCCTCGCCATTGTGGCTGGCGATGATCGTGGGCGGCGTGTTGTCGACGCTGTACCGGCCGTGGGTGGTGTTGCGGGCCCGGCGCCGCTCCGGTCGTTACGCGGTCGAGGGTGCCTACGACATCACCGACGACAACATCATGATGCGCAGCGGCTCGGAGTCCGGCGGCATCGCCTGGGACGGCGTCAGCCACGTGAAGGACACCCGCGAGTTCTGGATCGTGTATGTGGGGCGGATGCCGGCGACCGTGATCCCTCGCCGGTTGATGTCCGCCGAGGACGCCGAGACGTTGCGGGTCTTCATGGCCGGGCGAGGGCTGCTCGACGGTCGGTGACACCGGTGATCGTCGAAAAAAATCTGGGCGTGCGTGTCGATCGGGGCAGGTGCCGTTCGTAGCCCTGGTGAGAGCCCGGCACGAGACGGGCCACACACCCGCTGGAGGGCACGATGACCACCACTGCGAACACGACCCCCGCCACCACGTCGACCGTCGGCGCGGTGACCCGGACCGGTGTCGTCGCCACGGTCGCCGCGAGCGCCGCCACCATGGCCGTCGCCGCGGCCGGCCACGCGGCGGGGGTCAGCCTGGACGTCGGGGGCTCCCCGATCCCCGTGTCCGGTTTCGGCGTGCTGACCGCGACGTTCTCACTGATCGGCGTGGTCGTCGCCGCGCTGATGTCCCGCTTCGCCCGGCGCCCGCGCCGCACGTTCGTCCGTACGACCGTGATGCTGACGGCCCTGTCGCTGGTGCCGGACCTGATCGCGGACGCCGGCGTGGGCACGAAGGCGCTGCTGATGCTCACCCACCTGGTCGCGGCCGCGATCGTGATCCCCGCTGTGGCCCGCCGCCTGGCCGCCTGACCTGTCGTCAACCCACCACCGAGTTACCGGAGGACCGTCATGCAGCAGTACCTGCTTTCCGTGCACGTCGTCGAGGGCGCACCGGACCCGTCCGACGAGGAGATGGAGATCGTGTTCAGGGAGACCGGCCGGATCAACGACGAGATGCAGGCGACGGGTGCCTGGGTCTTCGGCGGAGGGCTCCGGCCGCCGGACAGCGCCACAGTCGTCCGGATCGAGAACGGCGCGACCACCATGAGCGACGGGCCGTTCGCCGAGACGAAGGAGCACATCGCCGGGTTCTGGGTGATCAAATGCGCGGACCTGGACGAGGCGCTGGCCTGGGCCGGGAAGTGCGCGGCGGCCTGCGGCCCGGTCGAGGTGCGCCCCTTCGACGACCTGTCCCAGGCCTGAGCGGGAGCCGTCGACCGGACATGGACCTGGCGAGCATCTACCGCGCGGAGTACGGCCGCTGCGTCGCCACCCTGGCCCGCCTCCTCGGTGACATCAACCTCGCCGAGGAGGCGGTCCAGGACGCCTTCACCACCGCGTTGCAGAAGTGGCGGACCCCGCCGCCGAACCCGGGCGCCTGGATCGTGACCACCGCCCGCAACCGGGCCGTCGACCGGCTCCGCCGAGAGTCGACCCGCGAGGCCCGGCACGCCCAGGCACTGCTGCTGCATCACCAGGACGAACCCCAGGAGGTGGGACCGGTGAAGGACGACCAGCTGCGGCTCATCTTCACCTGCTGCCACCCGGCGCTCGCCCCGGACGCGCGGACCGCCCTCACGCTCCGCCTGCTCGGTGGTCTCGAGGTGCCGGAGATCGCCCGGGCGTACCTCATCCAGGAGGCCACCGTCGCCCAGCGGATCGTGCGCGCCAAGAGGAAGATCCGGGACGCCGCCATCCCCTACCGGGTACCCGCCGAACACGAGCTGCCGGACCGGCTGCCGCCCGTCCTCACCGTGCTCTACCTGATGTTCAACGAGGGCTACGCCGCCACCGCCGGTCCGTTGATCAGGACGGACCTGTGTGCCGAGGCGATCCGGCTCGCCCGCGAACTCGCCGCGTTGATGCCCGACGAGCCCGAGGTGCTGGGCCTGCTCGCCCTGCTGCTGCTGACCGAGGCACGCCGCCCGGCCCGGCTCGACGCGAACGGCGACCTGGTGCCGCTGGCCGCCCAGGACCGGTCACTGTGGAACCCGGCCCTCATCGCCGAGGGCCACGACCTGGTCCGTCGTTGCCTGCGGCGCAACCGGCCCGGCCCGTACCAGATCCAGGCCGCGATCAACGCGGTGCACACCGACGGCGCCGGCACCGACTGGCCGCAGGTCCTGGCACTGTACGACCAGCTCCTCGCCCTCGCGCCGACGCCTGTCGTCGCGCTCAACCGCGCGGTCGCCGTCGCCGAGGTGCACGGACCTGCTGTCGCCCTCGCCGCGCTGGAGGGCATCGACCTGCCGGGCTACCACCGGTTGCCCGCCACCCGGGCCGAGCTGCTGGCCCGGGTCGGACAGGACGACGAGGCCCGAGCCGCCTACGACCAGGCCATCGCGCTGGCCAGCAACGAGACCGAGCGGGCCCACCTGCGGACCCGTCGTACCGCACTCACCCGGGAACGGAGACCATCATGACCGCCACCTACACCGTCGACGTCTTCTCCAGCCTCGACGGCTTCGGCACCGCCAGCGGCAACTGGGGCGGTTACTGGGGCAAGCAGGGCCCCGAGTTGCTGGCGCACCGCCTGTCCGTCTACACCGAGGAGCAGCGCATGGTCCTCGGGGCCAGCACGTACCGGGTGTTCGCGCGGATGCTGGCCGCGAGCACCGAGGAGTCCGAGGTCCGTGACGCCTGGGTCGACCGGATGAGGAGCCTCCCGGCGACCGTGGTGTCGAACACGCTCGCGGAACCCCTCGACTGGCCGGACGCGACGCTCGTCCGCGGTGACGCCGTCGAGGTCGTCACCCGGCTCAAGGAGGAGTCCGACGTTCCCCTGCGCTCGCACGGCAGCCTGTCGATGAACCGGGCGCTGATGGCCGCCGGCCTCGTCGACGCCGTCCAGGTGACGATCTTTCCAGTGATCACCGGTCGGACGGGAACGGAGCCGATCTTCCAGGGGGCGGACGACTTCGATCTGGAACTGATCGGGAGCCGGACGCTCGACGGTCGCTCCCAGGAACTCACCTACCGGCCCACCCCGCACGTCTGAAAGCCGGCGTTGGCTTTGCCGCGGTTCCGCCCTATGGTGGAGGCATGTCTCCGGTCACGTTCCGCTCCGCTGCCGTCACTGATGTGGCGGCATTCGGTGCTGTCCGTCTGGCGACAGCGGCGCGCCTGATGGCCGGCATGCGCGTGCCTGTCGTCCGCGTGCTGCCCATCGCGCCCACGTCCCGGCTGGCGAGCCCGGCGCGAACCGGCCGAGGCCCCCCGCGGAATCGTTGCATCCCAGAACGACCGCCAGGGCGAAGCTGTCAAGCTTCGGCCTTTTTCTTTTTCCACGCCCTCTCCTTCGAAAGGTAGACCATGAGCGTCGATCACCGAACCGTCGACCAAGGCTGGCTGGCCGATCTGCGAGCGTCCCTGGCGGACGACTTCGCCACGCAGACGGCGCGGCTGCGGGAACTGACCGAGCTCAACGCGGACACCGGCGACCCGAGTGAGGCCCACCACCGGGCCGCCCTGCTGGTGGCCACCCGTCGCAACATCGAGCAGATCACCGGTGCGCTGAGCCGGATCAGCGACGGCACGTACGGCGCCTGCGAGAAGTGCCGGAAGGACATCCCCGCCGAGCGGCTCGACATCCTCCCGCACGCCCGCTTCTGCGTGTCGTGCCAGGAGAAGCACAACAGGTGACACCCCGCGTGGCTGCCGTGTCACGTCTGTGGCACGGCAGCCACGGTCCCTCACCTGTCCGCGACGGTGACGACGTCCAGGACGTCAAGGATGCCCAGGAGCCCGGCGAGGGCCACCGCCTCGGAACGGGTCAGGGTCAGAGAGCAGGTGGCGTCGGGATCGTCGTGGGACTCGTACACGAGATCCCGCCGGCCGCCCGGATGGTGCGTGACCACCCCCACGCGGCGGCCTTCGGCGGTGGTGAACATGCGGCGCACCCCGATGCCGGGCAGCGGGGTCAGTTCGACAATCATGACGTCTCCAGGGGCGACGCGACGGACCTCGCGCGGCGGCCGGCAGCGGGTGCGGGCCGGCGCGAGCCGGTGCGGGTTGGTCAGGCGGCGGCGGACGCGTGCCGCGGCGGAGCGCGGTCCGCCGACCAGGCCGGCACACAACCGGGGATCGCCCGTCGCGTCGACCGGAACACGATGCACAGCCCGATCGACCGGGTGGCCGCGAGCACCATCACGACCACGGCAAGCACCAGCATCGTCGGCAGCGGCAGACGCTCGCCGACGCGCGCCCGGCCGCGTCGATCGTGCATGCCGCAAACATAGCCGTCGCCCAGAGTGCCGGCCACATCCGCGTCACGTGACGGTCGGTCGCGTGCGACCTCGGCGCGGAGCCACCCCGCGCGTCGGCGTCCACCATCGACGGGCATCATGTCGGCGTGAATTCGACAGTCGCCGCTCTGCTCGGCTCCGCGATCACCGCCGGCGCATCCCTGTTCCTGGTCCTGGTGCAGAGCCGACTGAGGCGGCGACACCGCAAGCAGACAGACCTTCAACGCGCGTACGTCCTCATGCTGTCCGGCGCCCTGCGCCTGGCCCACAAGGTCGAGGCGCTGCGGCAGACCAGGTACTGGCGCTCGGGCCTGCGGGAGGTGGGCGACCAGCTGTTCGGAGGGCAGAAGCCGCTGGATCCGATGGTGCTGCACGACTGGCTGGCCAGGGACATGACCACCGTGGAGGACGCCTGGTCGCAGATCTGGACCAGCGGCGACCAGGACGGCATCGCCCTGGCGAACGGGCTCATGACCGCGTTCAACGGGGTGATGGACGCCGCCATGACGTCCAGCGGCACGGAGTCGTTCGAGGCGACCGACGAGATGGTGGTCGCCACCCGCCGCCTCGGCGAGGCACGCGGGCAACTCGCCCTGCACGCCCGCCGGGTGGCGAAGCTGGGCCCGCGCGACGTGGACCTGTTCACCGACCGCGAATACGCGGCGGTGCCCGCCTGAGACCAGCTCGCCTGGTGGCGGTGGAGGCCTGCGGTCCGCCGGCCCCCACCGCGTACCGGGTCAGCCCAGGTACTTCTCCCACGGACCGGTGATGGCCAGCGTCAGGCCGGGGTCCTGCATGTTGACGAAGAGCACCCGGCCGTCGGCCGTGAACGTCGGCCCGCAGAACTCCGAGTCGTTGAGCTGGTTGCGGGCGATCGCGTACGTCGGGCCGCCCGGGATCGCACTGAGCACGTGGGAGGCGCCCGAGCCGTCCTCGGCGAGCACGAGGCTGCCCCACGGGGTGACCGTCACGTTGTCCGGGCCGTCGAAGGTGAGGTCGGTGTACCTGACCGGCGTCCCCTCCTCGGAGGCGGTCTGGTGCGGGAAGTACGTGACCAGCTGGATGGTCTGGGCCCTGTAGTCGTAGAACCAGACCATGCCGTCGTGCGGGGCGGCGTCCGCCGGCAGGTCGCCGTCGTCCCAGGCGTAGGAGTTGACGACGTAGACGCCCTCGTCGGTGCCCCACACGCCCTCGAACTTGCGGCCGCGGGTGACCTGACCGTCGGCGAACTGCTCGCGGACGGACGTGGTGCGCGCGTCGCGGTCCGGCACCTCGATCCACCGCACGGGGAAGGGCCGGCCGAGCTGCGCGGAGGTCAGGTAGGCGACGTCCGGCAGCACCGAGCCGTCGTCCATGATGATCTGCATGGCGGCGAGGACACCGGCGTCGGGTGCGAGGCGGGTCAGTACGCCGGGGCCCAGCTTGACGCCGCGCGGCGCGGTCCAGCGGTAGAAGAGGCCGTTCGGTCCGTCGGCGTCCTCGGAGAGGTAGATCCGGGTGCGGTCCCTGTCCACGGCCAGCGCCTCGTGGGAGTAGCGGCCCAGGCACCTGACGGGCCTCGGGTCGGCGCTGCCGTCGGCCCAGACCTCGAAGACGTAGCCGTGGTCCTTCTGGTAGACGCCGGACCGACCGTCCTCTTCCCACACGTCGCCGGCCCGGTCCTCGGTCTCCTCACAGGTGAGCCAGGTGCCCCACGGGGTCGGCCCACCGGCGCAGTTGGAGATCGTGCCGGAGAGGGCCACGAACTCGCCCAGGTTCCGGCCGGTACGGTCCGTCCTGATCACGGTGCAACCACCGGCGTCGACGGCGCCCGGGTCGTACACCGTCCCCTTGACGTGCGGGACGCCGAACTCGGCGCCCGGGTCGATCTCGTGGTTCTGGATCAGGGTGTACCGGCCGTGGCCGGCGTCGTAGACGGCCATGCCGTCGTGGTCCGCCGGGGTCGTGCCCTGGCCGCGGTCGAGCCGGGTGACGCCGGTCCGGGTGACGATGGTGTAGCTGAAGCCCTCGGGCAGGGCGAGGATGCCGTCGGGGTCGTCCACGAGCGGCGGGAAGGGCGCATGTCCGCCCTTGACCGGCGGCTGCGGCCGGCCCGGGCTGGCCTGGGCCAGGGACGGCAGGCCGCCGGCGACGGCGAGGCCCACGCCGGCGGCGGCACCGCTGGCGAGGAAGGTACGGCGGGAGGAAGGCACGGGGATCAGCTCCTGGTCAGGATCAAGTGCGACGACCGACAGCCAACCCCCGCAGGCGGACGCCGACACGTCACCCGGGGGGGTCTGGTGGTGACAGCGGAGTGAAGAATCGGGGTCTCGTTAACGACGGTCACCGCACCCAGGGCCTGCCCGCCGGTACGGGACCAGTGGCGAGGCGCGAACTATCGTGAGGCCGTGAGTACTCATGACACGCCCGCGCAGACCGGTGACCTGCCGCCGATCGGGCGACCCGCCACCAGGGCACTGCTCGAAGCCGGCATCACCACGCTCGCGCAGGTGGCCACCCACAGCCGCCGCGATCTCCTGGCCTTGCACGGAGTCGGGCCCAGGGCGGTCGGCATGCTGGCCACCGCGCTCGCCGAGCGCGGTCTTGCCTTCGACGATCTGTAGGCGGGGCCGCGACGCGACGCCGCCCTGATCGGGTCGGGTCCGGTCGGGTCGGCGGCGATTCGCGGACGAGCCGAGGAGAGCGCGGGCACTGGAATCACCACATCCTCCGCTGACGCGGAGGTTTCCGAGTTGAACGGAAATAGAAGGAAGCGCCCGCATGGCCTCGGCTGTCGCCGCTTACCCAGGGATCAGCTCGCTGAGTCGATCAAGTGTATAGGTCTCCGATCCGTCGGGCAGACCCTCGGGGGCCTCGATGCCCACGAAGGTGACCGGCTCCTCGGGGAGCCGTCCGTCCCATGTCGACACGTCGGCCCGTGCCCGCCACCTGTCGACCAGGTAGCCGACGGTGAGGTAGCGCCGTTCCACGAGTGCCCGTACCCGCTCGGCCGTACCGAAACCGTTCTCCTCCACGCGGTTGAAGGACGGCAAGCCCCGCAGGTAGAGGTGCAGCCACACGGCCTGCCAACCGGCCTCGGTCCGGGCGAACACCACCGGCAGCGCGACCCGGCCCCGGCCACGCATCTGCGACCGTGCCCGGACCGTCCGCGCGTCGAACGGCGCACCGCGCTGGTCCCGGGAGCGGGTCTGGTACCCGAACATCGACTCGGCGACCTCGTCGAACGACTCGCCCGCGTAGATGTTCACCTGCGGCACCACGTAGCGCGCGCCGACGGTCAGCCGCACGTCGATGAACTCGGTCGCGCCGTTCGCCGCGTCGGTCACGTCGCCGGAGTGCACGACGCCGCCGCGGCGGTAGTTGGTCCAGGACACCTGGCCCGCGCCGTGGAACTCGTCGTCGAGCAGCAGCACCGACAGGTCGTAGTCGGTGCGACGACCCGTCTGGCGCCAGTACGTGAAGAAGCGCAGCAACTCACCCGACACCGACCCCCGTGAGCCACGCGGCAGCACCGCGAAACCGCCCTCGGACGCCTTGCCGGACAGCGGCAGCGCGACGTCGAGCACCTCCGGATCCACCAGCAGCGGCCGTTCCGGCGCCGGCAGCCGGGCGTCGATTTCGGCGTCGAGCAACGACGACAGCTCGGCCACCAGCCCGGCCGGCAGCGGCGGACGTACGTCGGGACCGACCCAACCGGTGCGGGAGCGGCTCGCGTACATCCGGGCGGACACGGGAGCCGACCGGTTGTCGACGTGCTCGCGCAGCGAGAGGAGCACCCGCCCGGACGCCGAGCCGAGCGCACCGGTGACCGCGTCGACCACAGTGGACCGCTCCGACGGTGACGCCAGCCGCAGCAGCCGGTCCGCGGATCGCAGGAGCATTCCGGGCGCGGCCGACAGCACCGAGGCCGCCGGACCGATCGCGCCGGCGCTGATCGCCGCCTCCGCCCGGCCGGCGAGACCGCGTACGCGCTGCTCGCCACGGGCGACCGCGAACACCGCCTGGGCGTGCGGCCACCTGTCGTACTCGTGGGGGTGCAGCCGCTCGGCGAGCCGCTTCCACCGCTCGGCGTAGCGCGCGACGTCACCGAGCTTGTGCGCGTTCGCGCCCACGACCGTGTCGAGCGCGGCCAGCAGAACGCGCCGCTCCGGACGCCTGAAGGCGCGAAACCGCGTGGGTGTCACGAGTGAGGTGTCCCCGCCGGAGACCTGGCAGGCGAGGCGCAGCACGTCGGTCGTCGTGTCCACACCGATCAGCGGCCGGCCGAGGACCAGCCGGATCCCGTTGAGGACGGCCCGGTTCTCGCGGACCGGGATCCCGGCGGGCTGGGGGCCGTCGGCGCAGGCGACCGCGAGTTCGCCCAGGAGCGCGAGGTCCGTCTCGCCCAGTGGCGTCGCGCTGCCGGCCAGAGCCAGGTAGAGCCGTTCGGCCTCGACGTCGACGGTGTCACCGAGGCGCAGCACGGTCACCCGGTCACCGGCCGCGCCGATCAGGTCGTCGTGCGCGGCCAGCAGCTCGGCGTAGGTGTGCTGGTAGGTGCCGTACGCCGGCAGGTCGAGCAGGTTCACCTCGCCCCGGGCGAGGGCCTCTCGCAGGCGCTCGTCGGTCGCGCCGCCGGCGAGGACCGCCGCGCGCAGCCGGTCCGTCCAGAATTCGATGGTGTCCGGCACGTCGTCGGGGAAGCCGATGAAGTACGCGTTGTGCGGGACGTGGTCGCCGACGAGCTCGCGGACCGCCGAGACGACGGTGGCGGCGAGGTCCATCGCCGGCGCGGGGGCCAGTGTGCCGATGTGGTCCAGCAGGGCCCGCGACGCCGAGAACCCGACGTCGAGCAGCGCCGCGTCCAGCTGCCGGGCCACCGGCGTGCCGTCGCCTGCCGCGCCCGTGCTGGCCGGGACGCGGAGGGTCTTCTGGATGAGCAACTTGGCGAGCACGCGGTCCTCCGTTCCGGTCGACTCCGACGGGTGCCGGTCGACGCCGTGGCACACGTGGGTCGCCGGGGACTCGAACCCCGAACCCTTCGATCCGAAGAGAAGGAAGCGCGCCCATCGCCGCACCGGGCGGAGGGCGGACGCGCTAGCCGATTGCTCTGCCAGTTGAGCTAGCGACCCAGATGTCGATCATCGCATCGATCGAGGCGGTGTGGCTATCGAGATTGCCGCCGGGCGTCAGCTCGTCGCGGCCGGCTGCCCGCTGCGGTCGCCCGACCTCGTGTCGTGCCCGGGGCGGCGGGTCAGCACCTGCGGGCCGTCCGGGGTGACCGCGACGGTGTGCTCCGAGTGGGCGGTGCGCGAGCCGTCCGCCGACCGGATCGTCCAGCCGTCGTCGTCGTACCTGATCCGGTCGGTGCTCTGGCAGAGCCACGGCTCGATGGCGAGCGTCAGGCCGGGCTTGAGTTTCATGCCCCGGCCGGGGCGGCCGTCGTTGGGTACGTGCGGGGCCTCGTGCATGGTGCGGCCGATGCCGTGCCCGCCGAACTCGTTGTTGACCCGGTAGCCGTAGCGGCGGGCGACCTCGCCGATGGCGGCGGAGATGTCGCCGAGCTGGTTGCCCGGTCGGGCGGCGGCGATTCCGGCCTCCAGGGCGACCTCGGTGGCCTCGATCAGCTTCAGGTCGTCCGGGGTGGGGGTGCCGACGACGACGGAGAGCGCGGAGTCGGCGGCCCACCCGTCGATCCCGACGGCCATGTCGATGCTCAGCAGGTCACCGTCGCGCAGGGCGTACCGGTGCGGCAGACCGTGTAGCACGGCGTCGTTGACCGACAGGCACAGGACGTTACGGAACGGGCCGCGCCCGAACGACGGCGTGTAGTCCCAGTAGCAGGACTCGGCGCCGCGCTCCTTGATCCGGCGGCGGGCGTGGTGTTCGAGGTCCATCAGGTTGACCCCGACGGCGGCCATCTCGCGCAGCTCCGCCAGTAGTTCGCCGACGAACCGCCCGGTGACTGCCATCAGGCCGATCTCCTGGGCGGACTTGAGTTCGATCACGATCAACACTCCCTCTCCGTAGCGGTATATTTATACCACGCAGGTCGGCGCGTCCGGCGGGTCGGCGTTGCTGGTCCGTGAGGGCGGATCTATCCTGCTGACATGGTCCGCCCACCACTCACACCGGCCCAGATCGCAGCGGGGCAGCGTCTCGGTGCGGCGCTGCGGGTCGCGCGAGGTGGCCGCAGTCTGGTCGAGGTGGCCCTGGCGGCCGGCATCTCACCGGAGACGCTGCGCAAGATCGAGGTGGGCCGGCTTCCGGCACCGGCGTTCGGCACCGTGGTCTGCCTCAGCGAGGTCCTCGGCGTCGCGCTCAGCGACCTGGCCGAGGTGTGGCTGGCCGACCTGCGCCTGCGCGAAGCCTCCTGAGGGCACGGCTCCGGACCGGCATCCGCGTCGGGCCGACGCCCCCTCGGCGACCGTGAAAACGGCTTAGGTTAGCCTACCCTTCATGACAGTCGGATCGGCGCCGAGCAGCCTGACCCAGACCCTGCCCATCACACCCTGGCGCCTGTTCGCCGTGGAGGTCCGGGCGGTACGCCAGCTCAGCCCGTCCTTCACCCGGGTCACCTTCACCGGCCCGGATCTGCACCACTTCGCCGACAACGGCTACGACCAGCGGATCAAGCTGGCGCTGCCGGTGCCCGGCCAACTCGGTGTGCACATGCCCGAGGGCCCGGACTGGTACGCGAGGTGGCGCGCCCTGCCCGCGACCGAGCGCAGTCCGCTGCGCACCTACACGGTCCGGGCGGTCCGTCCGCACCTGTCCGAGGTCGACGTCGACCTCGTCCTGCACGGCGACGGCGGCCCGGCCACCCGCTGGGCGCGGCGGGCGCGCCCCGGCGACGAGATCTCCCTCCTCGGCCCGGACGCCGGCTACGACGGTGACCACGGTGGCGTCGAGTTCCGGCCCCCGTCGACCGGGCGTCTGCTGCTGGCCGGGGACGAGACGGCCGTGCCGGCCATCGGTGCCATCTGCGAACGCCTCCCGCTCGACGCGTGCGGCACGGTCCTGCTGGAGGTGCCCGACGCCGGTGACGTGCTGCCGCTGGTGACGCCTCCGGGTATCGAGGTGCGGTGGCTGCCCCGGGGCGCGGGCGGGCACGGCAGCCGCCTGGTGCCGGCCGTCGCCGCGGCGACGGGGGAACTCCTGACCGGGGGTACGCCGGTGGCCGCGCAACCCATCACCGACGTGGACGTGGACACCGAGATCCTCTGGGAGGTGCCCGAGCAGGTGCCGCCGTCGCCGCTGTACGCCTGGCTGGCGGGGGAGGCGGGCGTCATCCGGTCGCTGCGTCGGCACCTGGTCGTCGAGCGTGGTCTCGACCGGCGGGCGGTGGCCTTCATGGGCTACTGGCGGCTCGGCCGCGCCGACCCGATCTGACCCGGCCGGTCGGGACGTTTCCCGATCGTACGGCGGGTAATCAGCCGCGCCCACGCAGTCGGGCGGGACGCCTCGGCATCCTCGTCCTGGAGCAAAGGAGCGGCCAGCCGTGTCGGATCAGAAGCCCACAGTCGTTCTCGTGCACGGCGCGTTCGCCGAGTCGGCGAGCTGGAACGGTGTGATCGAGCGGCTCGGTTCCGCCTACTCGGTGGTGGCCGCCGCCAACCCGCTGCGCAGCGTCACGGCAGATGCCGCGTACCTGCGGGACGTCGTCCGGGGGGTCGGCGGCCCCGTCCTGCTCGTCGCCCACTCGTACGCCGGAATGGTCGTCACCGAGGCGGCGGCGGGCGACCCGACGGTGCGTGGCCTGGTCTACGTCAACGCGTTCGCGCCCGAGACGGGGGAGTCGGCGCTGGCGCTGTCCGCCAAGTTCCCGGGCAGCACGCTCGGCGACACCCTGGTCTCCTACCCGGTGTCCAGCGGGGGCAACGAGGTGGCGATCGGCCAGGACGCCTACCACGCGCAGTTCGCCGCCGACGTCAGTGACGACATGGCGGCGTTGATGGCCCGGACGCAGCGGCCGATCACCGAGCAGGCGCTCGGCGAGGGTCTGCCGACGGCGGCCCCGGCCTGGCAGACGTTGCCCAGTTGGTTCGTCTTCGGTGACGGGGACCGCAACATCCCGGTCGCCGTGCATCGCTTCATGGCCGAACGGGCCGACGCGCGCGGGGTCCGGGAGGTGGCCGGCGCCTCCCACGCGATGGCGGTGTCGCAGCCCGCCGAGGTCGCGGAGTCCGTCATCGAGGCGATGCGGGGCGTCGGGGCCTGACCATCGCGGCGTGGCGTCCCCGCCGGTGCCGTCGTGCGGCGGGGACGCGCGCCGCGTCACACGCCGTCGCGGCTCCCGTCGGCGGAGGCCGTGTAGCCGAGTTCGGACGAGATCTGGTTCGCGGTGGCGAGGAGCAGGGGAAGGTTGCTCTTGAGCTGGTCCAGGTCGGCGATGACCTCGATCGCGGTGATCGAGGCGGCGGCGATGACACGTCCACGCGAATCCCGGATCGGCGCGGCGACACACATGACGTACGCGTCGTGCTCGCCGTTGTCGGCGGCCCAGCCGCGTTCACGGATCCGATCGAGTTCGGCGTCGAGCAGGTCGTGGTCGGCGAGGGTGGTGGCGGTGAACCTCTCGAAGGTGACGTGCGAGAGGAGGCGGTCGCGGTCCTCGGTGGGTAGGTAGGCCAGGATCGTCTTGCCGACGGCACTGGCGTAGACCGACACCGCACGCCCCACCCGGGACGGCAGCGTCACGGCGTCGAACGCCTGGCTGTCCACCTTGTCGATGTAGATGATCTCGTCGCCGGTGAGTTGGGCCAGGTGCACGGTGTGGCCGGTCGCGCGTTGCAGGGCCCGCAGGGGCGCGGCGGCGAACTGGCGCAGGTCCATCGAGCCGAGCGCGAGTTCGGACAGTTCGATGAGCCCGCTTCCGAGCACGTAGGTGCCGGCGCCGGTGCGGCGTACGAAGCGTTCGGCCTCCAGCGTCCGCAGGATCCGCAGGGCCGTGGACTTGTGAACGCCGAGCACGTCCGCCGCCTCGGTGAGTGACAGCGGGCGTTCCGCGGATCGACGGATCAGGTCGATCGCGCGGCGGATGGATTGGGCCACCGGCCAGGTCTCCCTTCGTGCGACGGCTGCGCGGCGCTGAGCGTTGCGTAATGTGCAATGTAGCGGACGCGATACGCAACAACACCTTGACGTCGTTGCATATGTCGCTACGATCGTTGCAAATGCGTTCCGTGGTGTCGCCTCCGACCACCGTCCCGGGACGAGCGGTGCTTCTTCAACCCGGGGAGCGGTTCATGACGGTGCCCGAGCCCCGAGGGCGGGCGGCCGACGAGGACTGGTTCGGGACGGCCGCCGAAGCGCTGCCGGATGACGCCGCGCAGAGCGTCCTCGTCGGCCGGATCTGGGACCCGTCGGTCGACGGCCCCTCAGCCGTGACCGTCCGGGACGGGCAGGTCGTCGACATCAGCCACCGGTTCCCCACCGTTCGGGACATCTGCGAGCTGCCCGACCCCGCCGCGACGGTCGCCGGGCTGGACGGGCCGCTGGTGGGCAGCTTCGCGGCGGTGCTGGCCAACACCGGCGCCGCGACCCGCGACCGCACCCGGCCGTGGCTGCTCGCGCCGGTCGACCTCCAGGCGCTCAAGGCCGCCGGGGTGACCTTTCCGGTCTCGATGATCGAACGCGTCATCGAGGAGCGGGCACGGGGAGACCTGGCGCTCGCGGCGGACCTCCGGGGCCGGATGGTCGCCGACATCGGTGCCGACCTGCACACTCTGGCCCCGGGTTCGGCGCGGGCGCAGCGGCTCAAGGATCTGCTGGTCGCCGAGGGCATGTGGAGTCAGTACCTGGAGGTGGGGATCGGCCCGGACGCGGAGATCTTCACGAAGGGTCAGATCCTCTCCGCCGTCGGCACCGCCGTTCCGGTGGGCGTGCTCCCCACGTCGACCTGGAACAACCCGGAGCCCGAGGTCGTGCTCGTCATCCAGTCCAGCGGCCGGATCGTCGGTGCCACCCTCGGCAACGACGTGAACCTGCGGGACGTCGAGGGGCGCTCGGCGCTCCTGCTTCCCCTGGCGAAGGACAACAACGCCTCGTGCGCCCTCGGTCCCCTGATCCGGCTGTTCGACGAACGGTTCGACCTGGCCCGGGTGCGCGGCCTGGAAGTGGGTCTGACCATCCGTGGGGTCGACGGCTTCCGCCTGGAGGCGGTCTCGGAGATGACCCGGATGTCACGCGACCCGGAGGCGCTGGTGCGTCAGCTGGTCGGCCCCCACCACCAGTATCCCGACGGCGCCGTGCTGATGCTCGGCACGATGTTCGCGCCCATCCAGGACCGGGACCGCCCCGGCGAGGGTTTCACCCACAAGATCGACGACGTGGTACGGATCGCCTGCCCGACACTCGGCGCCCTGGTCAACAGGGTGCGGCACGCCCAGGAGTGCGAGCCCTGGCACTTCGGCATCCGCGATCTGATGGGCAATCTGGGACGGAGAGGACTGCTGTGAACGTGGTCAGCACTGTCGACCCGCGCGACGGTCGGCGTCGCGCGACGGACCTCGTCGAGACCGACGAGTCCACTCTGGAGGCCACCGCCTCCCGGGCGGCAGCGGCGGCGCGGTGGCTGTCCGACCTGGGCCGGAGCGGCAGAGCGGACATGCTGGACGCGACAGCGGCGGCACTTGAGTCCCGCCGGGCGGACCTCGTCGCGGCCGCGCAGTCCGAAACCGGACTGGCCCACGCACGACTCGACCAGGAACTCACCCGTGCGGCACTCCAGTTCCGGATGTTCGGCGAGGTGCTGCGCGACGGGGGATACGTCGAGGCGCACATCGACCACGCCGCCGACACACCGCTGGGGCGCGGCCCGGACCTGCGGCGGATGCTCGTACCCCTCGGGCCGGTCGCCGTCTTCGGCGCGAGCAACTTCCCGTTCGCCTTCTCGGTCGCCGGGGGCGACACCGCCGCCGCCCTCGCGGCGGGCTGCCCCACCCTCCTCAAGGCGCATCCGTCACACCCGCTGACCTCGCGGGCGTCCGCCGAGGCGATCGGGTCGGCCATCCGCGAGCTGGGTGGACCCGAGGGCGTGACCGCGATCGTGTACGGCGAGCAGGCCGGCCGTGCGCTGGTGCGCCACCGGGCGATCTGCGCGGCCGCCCTGACCGGCTCCCTCAGCGCGGCCCGCGCCATCCAGGCGGCCATCGACGAACGGCCCGACCCCATTCCCCTGTACGCCGAGCTGAGCAGCGTGAACCCGATCGTCGTCCTGCCCGGGGCGGCGGCCGACCGGGGAGACCTGATCGCCGAGGGGCTGTTCGCCTCCTTCACGGCGTCGGGCGGCCAGCTGTGCACCAAGCCGGGCCTGGCGTTCATCCCGTCCGACCCGGGCGGCGACCGCCTCGTCGAGGGGCTACGGGAGCGGGTCGCTTCCTGCGGCGGCGCGGTCCTGCTCAACGAGCGCATCCGGGACGCGTACGAGAGCGGGGCCTCGGCGTTCGAGCGGGCCGGCGCGCGCGTCTCGGCGCAGGCCCGGGTCGAGCCCGGCGCGGGGTTCACCGTCGCGCCGACGCTGCTGGAGGTTGGCCTGCCGGGCCTGACCGCCGAGATCGCCGACGAGTGCTTCGGCCCGCTCATGGTGGTCGTCCGGTACGGCGACGTCGCCGGCCTCGACGCCGCGCTGGCCACCGTCCCACCGTCACTGACCGGCTCGGTCCACCACGGCCCGGCTGACGACGCCGACGGCGTGCGCCGAGTGGTCGACGTGCTCGCGGCCCGCGCGGGTCGCCTCGTCTTCGACGGCTATCCCACCGGGGTCCGGGTGTCGTGGGCACAGCACCACGGCGGGCCCTGGCCGTCGACGAACACCGTGCACACGTCGGTGGGCGCCACGTCGATCAGACGGTTCCTGCGCCCCCTGGCGTGGCAGGACGCCCCGGCCTGGATCCTCCCCGAGGAACTGCGGGACGAACACACAGCCATTGCCCGGCGGGTCGACGGGAGATGGGAACCGGGGACGGACCAACCACGCCGGTAGGTCACCAGTCCCGCGGCTTCGCGGTCGGACTCACGAGGAGAGAGGTGCGCCGATGTCGACGACCGACGGTTCGCTGCGCAGCGGCGAGTGGTTCGGTGCCCAGGGCCGTAACGGGTTCATCCACCGGTCCTGGATGCGGAACCAGGGATTCGCCGACGACGTGTTCGACGGTCGTCCGGTCATCGGCATCGCCACCACGTGGTCGGAGCTGACACCCTGCAACGCCCACCTGCGGGACCTCGCCGAGTCCGTGAAGCGGGGCGTGTGGGAGAGCGGCGGCCTGCCCCTGGAGTTCCCGGCGATGAGCCTGGGTGAGCCCCTCATGCGCCCCACCACGATGCTCTACCGCAACCTGCTGGCGATGGAGCTGGAGGAGTCCGTCCGCGCCAACCCGCTCGACGGGGTGGTCCTGCTCTCCGGCTGTGACAAGACCACCCCCGGCCTGTTGATGGGTGCGGCGAGCGTCGACCTGCCGACCCTCATGATGACCGGCGGCCCGATGCTCAACGGCAAGTTCCGGGGCCAGGACATCGGCTCGGGCACCGTGGTCTGGCGCTTCACCGAGGAGATGCGGGCCGGTCGGATGACCGCGGCGGACTGCGCGGAGGCCGAGGTCGGCATGTCCCGCAGCCGCGGCCACTGCATGACCATGGGCACCGCCTCCACGATGGCCTGCGTGACCGAGGCGCTGGGCGTGCAACTGCCGGGCGCCGCCGCCGTACCGGCGGTCGACTCCCGCCGGTACGCGCTCGCGCACGCCGCCGGCCGCCGGATCGTCGCCATGGTCGCGCAGGACCAACGGCTGTCCTCGGTGCTCACCAGGCAGGCGTTCGAGAACGCCATCCGCGTCAACGCCGCGATCGGCGGTTCCACGAACGCGGTCGTCCACCTGCTCGCGATCGCCGGGCGGCTCGGCGTACCGCTGTCGCTCGACGACTTCGACACCCTCACCGCCGACGTGCCCATGGTGGTCAACCTGATGCCGTCCGGGGCGTACCTGATGGAGGACTTCGCCTACGCGGGCGGCGTGCCGGCGGTGATGGCGGAGATCGCCCCGCTGCTGCACCTGGACCACGTCACCGTCAGCGGGACGACGGTGGCCGACAACATCGGCGACGCCCGGTGCTGGAACCGGGACGTCATCGGCACCATGGCCGAGCCGTTCCAGGCCGCCGGCTCGGGGACAGTGGTGCTGCGCGGGTCGCTCGCGCCGTCCGGTGCGGTGCTGAAGGTCTCCGCCGCCTCGGCCCACCTGCTCACGCACACCGGACCGGCGCTCGTCTTCGACCGGATCGAGGACTACGTCGTCGCCGCCGACGACCCGGACCTGGAGGTCACCCCCGAGACGGTGATCGTGGTCCGCAACGCCGGCCCCCGCGGCTACCCGGGCTTCCCCGAGGTGGGCAACGTGCCCATGCCCCGCCGGCTGCTCGCCGACGGCATCACCGACATGGTGCGGATCTCCGACGCCCGCATGAGTGGCACCGGCTACGGCACCTGCGTCCTGCACGTGGCCCCGGAGGCGTCGGTGGGTGGCCCGCTCGCCCTGGTGCGTACCGGCGACCTGGTCCACGTCGACGTGACGACGCGCCGACTGGACCTGCTGGTCGACGACGAGGAGATGGCCCGCCGACGTGCCGGATGGCAACCGCCCCGACCGACGGCGGACCGTGGCTGGACGCGCCTGTACAGCGAGCACGTCCTCCAGGCCGACCAGGGTGCCGACCTCGACTTCCTCGTCGGCGGCAGCGGCAGCGCGGTGCCCCGCCACTCACACTGACCCACCGCCCCCGGCGCGTCGTCCGGTCAGGGCAGGATCTCCACGTACCCGTCCGTGCCGTTCACCCGGATCCGCTGCCCGTCGCGGATCAGCGTGGTCGCCTGCCCGACGCCGACGACGGCGGGTAGCCCGTACTCCCGGGCGATCACCGCGCCGTGCGTCATGAGGCCGCCCACCTCCGTGACCAGCCCCCGGACCGCGACGAACAGAGGGGACCAGCTCGGGTCGGTGAACGCGGTGACCAGGATGTCGTCGGGTTCGAGGTCGGCCTCGGCCAGGTCCAGGACGATGCGGGCGCGCCCCTCGACCGTCCCACCGGACACCGCGAGGCCAGCCAGCGCGCCGGCGGGTACGTCGTCACGCCGGTACGCCCCGAAGAGCGCCTCGCCCTCGGACGTGAGCACCCGGGGCGGGGTGAGCGACAGGTACGACCGGAACGCGTCCCTGCGTCGGCGGATGAGCTGGTCGTCCGCCCGGTTGGTGCGGACGACGTCGTGCAGTTCGTGGAAGGTCAGGTGGAAGATGTCGTCGGTCGCGCGGAGCACACCGGCCCGTACGAGGCGTTCGGCCTCCGCCAGGAGTGCCTGCTTGTAGACGAGGTACCGGCTGACGATGGCGTACTTCGGGTACTCCCGGTACCCGATGAAGGTGCGGACCCGGTCGATCATCCGCTTGGTCTCGTCGGCCTTGCGATGCCCGTCCGGCAGCTCCCGGAGGCGTTCCAGGATGTCCTGTTCCTTCGTCCGCGCCGCCTGGCGTCCCTGCTCGAAGCGTCGCTCACGGGCGCCCGGTTCGAAGTTCCTGACGTTGTCCAGGATGAGCGGAGCGAGCGTGCTCGGGCGTTCGACCCACCGTGGCCTGCTGATGTCGATCTCGCCGACGCAGCGCATCCCGTACCGGTCGAGGTAGGCCTGGATGGCGTCGCGCGCCTGCGGGCCGCCCGGTAGCCGGGCCAGGTCGTCGAGGAAGCTCTCGTCCCCGGCCTTGTGCAGGAACGCCACCACCTCGGGGTGGGGGCGGACGACGTCGGCGACGTCCAGGAGCGCCAGCCCCATCTCGGAGGTGATGTTGTGCGGCGCGGACAGGGTGAGCGTGTCGGCGGCGTTCTTCTCACCGAGCCATTCCTGTAGCTGGTCGTTGAGCCACCAGGTGGCCTCCATCCCCGCCATGATCACCTGCATGCTCCGCGGATCGCCGAGGGCCCGCTTGTGCTCCTGGAAGGCCTCCAGCAGGAAGTCGAACAGCGCCGGCCCGGTGACCGTCGCGATGTCGCGCCGCAGGGCGGCGATGGACTCCTGGCTGCGCTCGATCAGCTCGGTGACGATGGCCGGGTCGGTCTCGATCGGAGTGGGGGCCGGGCCCCGCGGCGGCCCGGCGGGAGCGGCGTCCGGCAGCACCGGGACGAATTCGGCACGGTCGAGGACGGTTTCCAGGGCGTCCCTGGTCAGCGGATCGGACCTCCCCACCATCGCCAGGAAGGCGGCGCGGCCGGCGGGGGAGGACAGGTGCCGGGTGGCGTCGACGAACAGTCTCCCGCCGGCCTCGTGCATGGGTGCCATGGCCGTCAGCTGCCACATGGAGAGTCCCAGGGGCCTCATCGGGTCGGTCATCATCTGCTGGTGACCGACCGACAGGTAGACGTGGTTGTCCCCGTCGTCGGACACCGGGACGGGGAACAGCGTGGTGACGGGCCGGCTCTGGACGATCTGGAAGTCGTCGTCGACCAGGCACCATTCGATGTCCTGGGGGCAGCCGAAGTGCGCCTCGATCCCTCGTCCGAGTCGCACGAGTCGCACGACCTGCTCGTCCGTCAGCGCCGGCTGGTCCTGCCGGTGCGAGCTGATCGTCTGGCGCGTCGTTCCGCCGGTCGGCAGTGCGTGGACGGCGAGCCGCTTGGCGGCGATGGCCCGGTCGACGACGCGGTCGTCGCGTACCCGGTAGGCGTCCGCGTTCACGAGCCCGGAGACCAGCGCCTCGCCGAGACCGAAGGTGGCCTCCACCGATGCGACCCTCCGGTTGGACGTGACCGGGTCGGCCGTGAACAGGACGCCCGCCGCCTGCGGGAAGAGCATCCTCTGGACGACGACGGCCATGTCGACCGCGCGGTGGTCGATGCCGTTGCGCTGGCGGTAGGTCACCGCCCGCTCGGTGAAGAGCGAGGCCCAGCACCGGCTGACGTGCGCACGGACGGCCGCCGGCCCGATGACGTTCAGGTACGTGTCCTGCTGGCCGGCGAACGAGGCCGTCGGCAGGTCCTCAGCCGTCGCGCTCGACCGCACGGCGTAGGCCGCGTCGTCGCCGAGCTGGCTGAGCGCCCGGTCGATCGCCGCCGACACCTCGTCGGGAAGGGCGACACCCTCGATGGTCCGGCGGATCCGCGCACTGTCCGTACGGACCGCCTCCCGATCGTCCGGGTCCAGCCGGGACAGGCCGTCGAGCAGCTCCTCGATCGACGGCGCCTCGGCCATGATCAGCCGGAAGGCGTCGGTCGTCACGCAGAAGCCGGCCGGCACGCGGACACCCTCGACCCGCGACAACGCCCCCAGCTGCGCGCCCTTGCCGCCGACGAGGGCGATCCGCGACTCGTCGACCTCGCGCAGGCTCACCACATACCGCTCGTTCATCACGGCCCCCTCCGAGACGTCCGTCCGGCGCTGGCGTTCCACCGGACGGATCGGTGTCCCGATTCTTCGCTTTGTTCCTGGCTCCGGCCGACGATTCTGCGCCGCCCCCCGGGTCTTGTGGCAAGCCCCGGGGTGCGATATACGTTTTAGTGGGAGCACTTCCCGTCCTCATCTCTCCGCCGCCGCCGGGCGAAATTCCTTCCGCGAAAAACGGTCCTCAGGAACCGTCCGGGGATCAGCGCGCCTCACGGTCATCCGACCGGCCCGGCCGCGAGGGCCAGCAGGACGACGACCTCAGCGCGGCGGCGACGGTGCTGGCACTCCTCGATCGCCGCACCCCGTGACTCCTCCGCGTCGCAGGGCCGCCCGCCGGGCGCGCCGAAATTGCGACCGGCCCGGCGGTAACCAAACCGGCCGGCCAACCCGTCAGGTCAGGTGACGGGGTCGCCGTGCCGGTGACCGACCGAGGAGGAGAACGGGACATGGACGACGTCCGCAGGCTCTTGGGGGACGATCTGGCCAGGCATCCCGCCCCGCCGCTGGGTGATCTGGTCCAGCAGGCGATGGCGCAGGGTCGCCGGCTGCGCCGCCGACGCCGGCTGGCACGCCTCGGCGGCGGGTCGACTCTCGTGCTGCTACTCGTCATCGGGCTGGCCGTCGGACCGTTCGACCCGATCGGGGCCGTCCCGGGCGATGCCGGCCCGGGACACGCCGGCCCGCCCGGCGGGCCGGGTCTAGGGCCGCCGGACGGCCCGGTGGGTACCCCCTCAGGGCCACTGCCCCCCATGGCGCCGGGCGGGGTGGAGTCCCAGCACCAGCTCCGCTGGTCGGAGGCGCCGGCGAACGCGACACGGGTGCTCGGCACCGTGACGATCAGGAGAAAGCCGGTCGGCGAGACGCGGACCGCCTCCCCGGAGGGCGCGCTGGAGCTGCTGACCCGGCTTCTGCCGAAGGGGAGGACGAGCGACTACGCGGTCCTGCCGGGCGACGGGGCGAGCCCCGGCATGCCGTTCGTCCAGCTTCGCCTGGATCGGGGCAAGGGACCGGGCGTGCTGCGGTTCTCCATCTACCAGGACGACCTCGGCGCCGGCCCGGCCCCGGGAACGGTGGAACTGACCGAGATGCCGGACGACTGCGTGGCGGCGAAGAGGGTGACCGTGCACCATTACGCAGGCCTGCAGATCGACGTGCTGATCTCCAGCTGCCTGGCGGGCGATGGCATCGGGAGTCCGGCGGCGGTCCCCGCACTCTCCGTGGAGGAGGCGGTGGAGATCGCGTCCAACCCGCTCTGGGGTACGGAGCTGCCGGCCGACATCGTTGCCGCAGGGACCAAGAGATTCTCGACGCTGGACCGGTCGAATGGCTGACGAGGACTTCGTCGACTTCGCGCAGGCGGCCAGCGGCCGTCTGCGCGACGCCGCGTTCCTGATGTGCCGCGACTGGCATCTCGCGCAGGACCTCACCCAGACGACACTGGCCAAGGTGTACGCCAACTGGAGGCGGGTCCGGCGTGCCGACGATCCCCACGCGTACGCCCGCAAGATCCTGCTGCGCTGCGTGATCGATCAGCAGCGGCGTCGTTCCAGCCACGAGTTGGCCGTGCCGAAGCCGCCGGAGCGGGCCGAGGAACATCCGGCGGAGCTGCGGATGACGCTGCTGGACGCGATTGCGACCCTGCCGTTGCGGGACCGGGCGATCGTCGTCCTGCGGTACTGGGACGACCTGAGCGTGGAGACCGTCGCCGAGGTCGTCGGCGTGTCCACCGGAGTGGTCAAGAGCCAGAGCATGAGGTCCCTCAGCCGTCTGCGCGAGTTGCTCGGCGAGAGCCGTCTCGAGCTGTTCGCCGAGGAGCGCCACTGAGCGGTCCCGTCCGGTCGACGGTGATCGCGGCGGGCGTGGCGGTCGGGCGCGTACGCGCCATGTTTCGTGGGTCTGGGGAGGTCCATCGTGTCCGTGTGGAGCAGAGGGACGGGTGGAGGCCGGAGGTGCGGCGGGAGTCGACGCCGGGTCGCCGTCCTGCCGGTGGTGCTGTCGGCGGTGGTGCTGTCGGCCGCCGGCTGCCAGCGGCCCGAGCCGGGCAGCGTGTCCGGTGAGCGGCAGACCGCGAGCGCGCAGTGGCGTGACCTGAGCATGCTGCTGGGGGCGGGTGAACTCGGCTCGAACTGGCGGGAGGGTGACGCTCGGGTCGGGCTGCCGCCCTGGCCGTGGGAGCAGAGCACCTGCCCCCACTACCGGAGCGACGACTACCCGGCCAGGTCGTACCGGCAGGGTGCCGTGGAGCGCTTCTACCACCCGTCGGACGGTTCGTCGCCGGCGCACCACGTGGTGGAGAAGTTCGAGCCGGGTTGGGCGGAGCGCGATGTCGAGGACGTCCGCCGCGTACTGGCGCGCTGTGCGAGCTACCGGATGCTCGGATCGCACGTCTCGTTCTCCATCGTCGACTCGCGGTACCGCGCGGGCACCGGCCTGCTCATCCGGGGCGGGATCGAGCATGCGGCGAGTCCGCCCACCGTCACGTACTTCGTGGTGCTGAGGCGGGGGGAGATGGTCTCGACGTTCAGCCTCCCGGACCCGGGCAGTCGGGCCGTCCTGGATTCCATCGCGGCGAGAGTGGAGGCCCGCCTTGGCTGAGCGGAGAGGCGCGCGGTTGCCGCGCCGTTGGGTCGTCTCGGCGGTCACGATGTCCCTCGCCGGCGTCGCGACGGCCGCCTACGGCGCGACGCGCGGTCACGACGGAGCCGGCACCGCCTCGCCCGGTGCCTCGCCTTCCCCACCGGTGCCCACGACACCGGCCGTCGACTGGATGGGGCAGGCGAGGACGCGGATCGAGGCCTACGTGCGGCGGTACGACGGTCACCTGGCGGTCGCCGCGCTGGATCGGCGTGGATCGGCCACGGTGACGGCCGGGGTCAGACGCTTCGAGACCGCAAGCATCGTCAAGGTCAACATCCTCGCGGCACTTCTGCTGCGCCAGCGACCGCCCGGCAGAGCCCTGGGCTCCGCGACCCGTGGGTTGGCCGAGGCGATGATCGAGTCGAGCGACAACGACGCGGCGAGCACGCTGTGGCAGAAGATCGAGGGATCGCGGGGGCTCACCGCCGCGAATCGCGTGCTCGGCCTGCGGGAGACCAAACCCAACTCGCAGTGGGGGCGCACCACCACCACGGCAGCCGACCAGATCCGTCTGCTGACCGCGCTGACGGCGCCGACCGGGCCGCTGACCCCGGATGACCGTCGTCTCGTCATGGGTCTCATGGCGAAGGTGGTGCCCGAGCAGCGGTGGGGGGTCACCGCCGCGCGGGAGGCGGGCAACCGGGGGACGTACGTCAAGAACGGCTGGGACACCGCCGAAGCTGACGGTGGGCGTTGGCTGGTCAACAGCATCGGCCGGATCGTCGAGGATCGGCACGACTGGTTGGTCGCCGTGCTCTCCGACCATCACGTGAGCCGTGAGGCGGGGGTCCGGGTCGTCGAGAAGGCCGCCACGTACGTGCTCCAGGAGTTGCGCGCGGCCGCGGCGCACGCTGCCCCCTCCCAGGGGTAGGTGGTGTGTCGCCCCCGCTGTCGGTCCGCTTCGGCGACGGCAATGTTCCTTGTGGATTACGACTTGACGAACAGCATGTTATCGCTCACAGTCGATGGACAAGGACGACGGCACCCGCGGCTTACCGGGCGAGCCTGCTACGTCGACCTCGAATCACACGTGCGTCAGGGCATGCCGGAGGCGTGTTAACGCGAACATCTCCGCTGCATGCGCCCGGCCGTGCGTCGCGGAGCGCCCAGGTCGGGTGAACCGTTCGGCTCCTGGTCACTGGAGGAGGATCATGTCTGCCCTTGATAGGTCTCCATCGATCGCACCGCCGTCGCGGCGGCGGCGGGGATGGTTGCTGCGACTCGTCACCGCCGGCGTGGCGGCGATGGTGGCCGGTGGTGTCGCCGCCGTGGCGGTGACATCGCCCGCCGCCGCGGCGACGGTCGACACGAATGCCTGGTACGTGCTGGTCAACCGCAACAGCGGTAAGGCCCTGGACGTGTACAACCTGGCGACGAACGACGGCGCCCGGATCACGCAGTGGGCGCGGAACAACGGCAACCAGCAGCAGTGGCAGTTCGTGGACTCGGGCGGCGGCTACTACCGGTTGAAGTCGCGACTGTCCGGCAAGGTGCTGGACGTCTACAACTTCTCCACGGCCAACGGCGCCAACATCGTGCAGTGGAGCGACGGCAACGGGACGAACCAGCAGTTCCGGCTCGCCGACTCGGACAGCGGCTACATCCGGTTGATCAACCGGAACAGCAACAAGGTGGTGGAGGTGCAGGGCGCCTCGACCGCCGACGGTGGCAACATCGTGCAGTACGACGACTGGAACGGCAGCAACCAGCAGTGGCAGCTCGTCCGGGTCGACGGTGGAGGCAACCCGACCACGCCGCCTCCGACGGGTACGTGCAGCCTGCCGTCGTCGTACCGGTGGTCCTCCACGGGTGTGTTGGCGAACCCGAAGTCGGGCTGGGTGTCGTTGAAGGACTTCACCGTGGCCCCGTACAACGGCCGGCAGTTGGTGTACGCCACCACCCACAACACCGGCACGTCGTGGGGGTCGATGAACTTCGGGCTGTTCACGAACTGGTCGGAGATGGCCTCGGCCAGTCAGAACACCATGAACTCGGCCACCGTCGCCCCGACACTGTTCTACTTCGCGCCCAAGAAC